>NZ_JBBBBJ010000010.1:32793-133760 GCF_037120545.1 Nocardioides sp. CCNWLW216 | reverse complement strand
CCTCAACCACCGGTTGCGACCAGCACACGCTGGTTGAGGTGCGAGCGAAGCGAGCCTCGAAACCCGTCTTGCCGACAGTCGGCCCCGATCGAGACCGACCGTCGGCCCACCAGGTTTCGAGACGGTCGCTACGCGACCTCCTCAACCACCGGTTGCGACCAGCACACGCTGGTTGAGGTGCGAGCGAAGCGAGCCTCGAAACCCGTCTTGCCGACAATCGGCCCCGATCGAGACCGACCGTCGGCCCACCAGGTTTCGAGACGGTCGCTACGCGACCTCCTCAACGACCGGGCGCGGGCGGGGGTGCGGCGTCAGTCGACGTCCATGAGCTGGCGCTCGACCCGGAGCACCGCGAGCTCGTGCTCGAGGTCGCCGCTCATCGCGAAGGCCAGACGCAGGTGAGGCAGGGCCTCCTCCAGGCGCGACTGGCGCTCCAGCGCACGTCCGAGCGCGTGGCGGGACCAGACGTCGTCGGGGGTCTCCTC
The DNA here is from genome assembly GCF_037120545.1 of Nocardioides sp. CCNWLW216. Taxonomy (NCBI): domain Bacteria; kingdom Bacillati; phylum Actinomycetota; class Actinomycetes; order Propionibacteriales; family Nocardioidaceae; genus Nocardioides; species Nocardioides sp. CCNWLW216. The sequence goes on along the minus strand of NZ_JBBBBJ010000010.1, from coordinate 133,275 downwards.
GACCAGGGCCCGCAGCTCGTCCTCGGCCTTCTTCAGCTGGACGCGGATCAGGTAGGCCCAGGCCCGCAGCGTGCGCAGGCCGGTGTTGGTCGGGTCCTCCGCGAGGGCCGGCTCCAGCACCTCGAGCGCCTCGACGGCGCCGCGGCGGGCCAGCAGGTCGTGGGCGACCCGGTAGGCCGACTCGGGGCCGGCCTGGCCCGGGAACACGACCGGCGGCGCGGTCAGCTCGTACAGCTCCTGCTCGTCCCGAGGGTCCATGACGTCCATGGTGCGTCAACCGCGGATCAGGCGACAGGATTCCCGGCCGGTCGGTCGTGCAGGATCCGCTGGAAGAGCAGGTGGTCCTGCCACTCCCCCGCGATGAAGAGGTACGACGCCGCCCGCCCGTACTCGATGAACGCGCTGCGCCGCAGCACCCCCTGCGAAGCGGTGTTGTGGACCAGCGTCCCGGCCTCCAGCCGGTGCAGCCCGAGGGCGATCGCCTGCTCGACGGCGTGACCGACCGCGGCGGTCGCGAGGCCACGGCCGAGGTGGTCGCGGTCGACCCAGTAGCCGACGCTGCTGCTCTGGAAGACGCCGCGCACGACGTTGTTGAGGTTGACCCGGCCGACCAGCTCGTCCCCGCTCAGGAGCACCCAGGACGCGCCGAGCCCCCGTCGTACGACGTCGAGACGGGCCACCACGTCGGCCGCCTGGCCCGCCGGCGAGAAGAACGCCGGCGGGCGGACCGGGTCCCAGGGAGCGAGGTGCTCGCGGTTGCGGTCGTAGGCCGCGGCGAGCGCAGCCGCGTGGTCGGTGGTCAGCTCCTGGATCGCGTAGCCGTCGGGTAGCACCCGCCCATTGAACCCGGCGGAGGTTCCGACTTGTGGATCGCCCGAGCACGCCCTGTTACCCACCCGGAGATGTCCCGGCGTCATGGTGACCCGATGAGGAGAGGAGAGCAGATGGACAGGGCACAGTTCGACAGGTTCCGCGTCCGGGTCGACGAGGCAGCGCGCCACGCGTGCCACGCGCTCCTCGCGCTGGACGCCCTGCGGACCTCCGACGACCCCGAGGAGCGCGCCGCCTACAGCGACGTCCACGACCTGATCGCCGACCTCAGCAGCCTGCGGGTCGAGCTGGACCGGTGGCCGGAGCCGGTCGACGACTAGCCCGCGATCGCGTCCAGCTCGGCGACCGCGTCCGCGGGCAGGTGCAGGTCGGCGGCCGCGACGTTCTCGCGCAGGTGGCCGACCGACGAGGTGCCCGGGATGAGCAGGATGTTGGGCGAGCGCTGCAGCAGCCAGGCGATGGCGACGGCCATCTTGCTCGCCCCGAGGCGAGTCGCGACGCCGTCGAGGGCCGCGGACTGCAGCGGGCTGAAGCCGCCGAGCGGGAAGTAGGGCACGTAGGCGATGCCCTGCTCGGCGAGGCTGTCGATCAACGCGTCGTCGCCGCGGTGGGCGAGGTTGTACTCGTTCTGCACGCACACCACCGGCGCGATCGCCTGCGCCTCGGCGACCTGCGTCGCCGACACCGTCGACAGGCCGATGTGCCGGACCAGGCCCTCCTGCTGGAGTCGGGCCAACTCCTCCATCCGCGCGCCGATCGAGGCGTCGGGCTCGTCCATGATCCGCAGGTTGACGACGTCCAGGGCGTCGAGGCCGAGGTTGTCGAGGTTGTCGAGGACGCCCTGGCGCAGCTCGGCCGGCGACTGGGCGGGGAGCCAGGCGCCCTCGCCGTCGCGACGGCCGCCGACCTTCGTGACGATGACCAGGCCGTCGGCGTACGGGTGCAGAGCCTCCTTGATGATCTGGTTGGTGACGTGCGGGCCGTAGAAGTCGCTGGTGTCGACGTGGTCGACGCCGAGCGCGAGCGCCTCCCGCAGGACGGCGACCGCGGCGTCGCGGTCGGCGGGCGGACCGAAGACGTGCGGGCCGGCGAGCTGCATGGCGCCGTACCCGAGCCGGGAGACGGTGAGGTCGCCGAGTGCGTAGGTGCCGCCGGGGGTCAGGGTGCTGGTGGTCATGGCTCCAGCGTGCGTCGTCCCTCGCGGGCGACCCAGTTCCCTGCCGATCCTGGGAGTGGCAGGACCAGGGACGCCCCCGGGAGCCGGGCTAGGTTGGCGGACGTGAGCGACGACAACCTCCTCGGCGACCACCTCCGCGCCCGTCGCGAGCAGGTGACCCCCGAGATGGTCGGGCTCCCCGTCCACGGCGTACGACGGGTCGCGGGCCTGCGGCGCGAGGAGGTCGCGCTGCTGGCGGGGATCAGCTCCGACTACTACCTGCGCCTGGAGCAGGGCCGCGACCGCAACCCGTCGGTGCAGGTGCTGGAGGCGCTGGCCCGGGTGCTGCAGCTCGACGCGACGGCGACCGACTACCTCCTCGGACTCGGCTCGCCCCGGCCCCGCTCGCGCACCCGCCGGCCGCGCCGCGAGACGGTGCCGCCGCAGATCGCCCAGCTGCTCGAGGTGATCGGCCTGCCGGCGTTCGTGGAGGGTCGGTTCCTCGACATCCTGGCCGCGAACCGGCTGATGACCGCGTTGATGCCGAGCGTGCAGGTCGGCGAGAACCGGCTGCGCTCCCTCTTCCTCGACCCCGCCGAGCGGGCGCTGTTCCTCGACTGGGAGACCCTCGCCCCGCGGATGATCGCCGGGCTGCGCAAGCGGATCGGCTCCGACATCGACGACCCGCGCTTCGTCCAGCTGGTCGGCGAGCTGTCCGTGGGCAGCGACGAGTTCCGCCGCGGCTGGGCCCGCCACGACGTCAAGCCGCTGCAGAGCAAGGTGATCCGGCTGGACCACCCCCAGGTCGGCGAGCTCTCGCTGGCCCAGTCGAAGCTGGCGGTCGAGGGTGCCGACGGGCAGATCCTCGCGATCTACCACCCCGAGCCGGGCACTGACAGCGCCGAGAAGCTGGCCCTCCTGGGCTCGCTCCTGCCGACTCCGGCGATCGCCCCGTAACCTCCGCGCGGCCGCTGCGTTGATCGTTTCAACGGATCGGACCCGAAGAGCTGGGGGGCCTCGGGTCCGATCCGATACCCTGCTCACGCGGATGGGCTGGCCGGGCGACCGCGTCGTACTCCCTCGGGAGGACGCCGAGGAAGGTCCGGGCTCCACAGGGCAAGGTGGTGGGTAACACCCACCCGGGGCAACCCGCGGGACAGTGCCACAGAGAACAGACCGCCTGCTCCCCTGGCGACAGGGAGGCAGGTAAGGGTGAAACGGTGGTGCAAGAGACCACCAGCGACCCGGGCGACCGGGTCGGCTCGGTAAACCCCACCTGGAGCAAGGTCAGACAGCGTGCGTCCGAGGGCTGCTCGCCCGAGCACGCGGGTAGATCGCTGGAGGCGACCGGCAACGGTCGTCCTAGATGGATGGTCGCCCATCGGGATCCTCGCAAGAGGCCCGAGGACAGAACCCGGCCTACAGGCCAGCCCATCCGCATCCGACCTCGTGGACACCTCAGGGCGAACGCCGCGGGATCCCACCGGACGGGTCACCCCTGCGGGCGGCGTGGGCCACGGAGACGAGGGACACCGGACAGCCATGACGGACGAGCACGACCGACCGAGCACGAACCACCCCCTCCACGGCGAGCGACGACCGCTGCTGACGCCCGTCCTCGGCGTCGTCGCCCTGGTCGTGCGCGTTGCCGCCGTGATCGCGTTGCTCACCTACCTGCGCTACGCGACCTGAGGCGGGCGGACCGGCGTCAGCCCTCCGAGGCGACCAGCCGGGGCAGATCGCCCGCCCGAGGGTCCGTCGTCAGCTGATCGAGCAGCACGGGCAGGGGAAGGCACCAGTTGTCCCGATCGGTGGTCCCTGGCACGTTGGGTCGCCGCTCCTCGAGCACGGCGTCCTCCAGGGTCAGCGACACGAGCAGCGACGGGGCTCGCGCCACGCGCGTGTACGCGGCGGCGACGGCCTCGGCGGCCGTGGCCGTGCTCGGCAGGCCGTCCGCCGTCACCTTGCTCAACAGCGCCTCGCGTGCGTCGCGCACGTCCTCCTCCGCCATCCCGGTCGAGCGGACCTGGTCGGCCGCGTCGGACCCGGTCCACAGCCCGGCGACGGTCGGCAGGTCGTGGGTGGTGACCGTCGCCAGGGCTGCCCGCGACCAGTTGGCGGGATCCTGGTCCTCGAACATCAGGACCCTGTACGACAGCAGGTCTCGCTCGGCGAGTGCCTCGGGCACCCCGGGCTCGACGGTGCCGAGGTCCTCGCCCACCACGACGGCACGCGCCCGGTGCGACTCCAGGGCCACGATGTCGAGCAGGTCATCGCTCGGGTAGCGCACGTAGGCACCTTCCGTCGCCATCGCGCCCTGAGGGATCCACCACAGGCGGAACAAGCCCATCACGTGGTCGATGCGGAGCCCGCCGGCACCGGCGATCGTCCGGCGCACGGACTGGATGAACGGCTCGTAGTCGGCCGCCCGCAGCCGCCACGGCACCAGCGGTGGGGATCCCCAGTCCTGTCCGAGGCCGTTGAGGGCGTCGGGCGGAGCGCCCACCGTCACGCCGGTGGCCAGCACGTCCTGCCAGGACCAGGCGTCCGCTCCTCCGCCCGAGACCCCGATGGGGAGGTCCTGGATGATCGTGAAGTCACCGGCAGCGGCTGCCAACTGCACCTCGAGCTGCCACTGCAGCCAGCGGTGGAACCCGATCTCCTCGTGGTGCATGTCCCGGAAGGCCGCGACCGGGTCGGACCCGGGGCTGCGGAGGTCCTCGGGCCAGGTCCGCCAGTCGGCACCGTGCTCCTCCGCGAGCGCGCACCAGGTGGCGAAGCCGTCGAGTTCCTCGCCCTGCTCGTCACACCAGGTGGTGAACGCGGGGGTCGTGCGCGAGCGACCGTACGCCGCGAACAGCGCGCCCCGCTTCAGGTCCCAGACCGCGTCACGGTCCACGAGGGCGGAACCCGCCACTCGGCGGACGACCCCGGGGTCGACGTGCTCCGGTGACCACCCGGGTGTCTCCTCGACCCGGAGATAGACAGGGTTGCGGAAGCGGCGGGTCGCGGGGAGATAGGGGCTCGCCTCCTGCGGGATGGTCGGCGCCACCGCGTGCAGCGGGTTGACCAGCAGGAACCCGCCACCGGCGCCTTCGGTCCAGGTGCGCAGCGTGCGGAGGTCGCCCAGGTCGCCGATGCCCCAACTGGCCGACGAGCGGGCGCCGTACAGCTGGACGGCCCAGCCCCAGGTACGGCGCTCGGGCAGCCAGCAGCGGCCAGGCGAGACGACCAGCAGCCGCTCGGGTCCCCCCGCGATCCGCATCCGGTGGTAGCCGAACGGCAGGTCGTCGGGCACCACGCCCTCGAAGCTCCGCTCCGCCCCGTCCTCGCAACGGACCCGGACCTCGCCGGGACCGAGGTCGCGGCCGCGGCGGGTCACCAGCGGCGCCCGCTCCTCCAGGTCATCCGGCGCCGTCCCGATCGCGTCGTGCAGCAGGGTGACCGTGCGCTCGTCCACCTCCTGCCGACGCCCGTCCGCGTCGACCCACTCCCGCTGCACCCCCCAGCCGTCCACCGTGTGAATCCCGTCCGTCCTGCCCTCAGCCATGCTCCCTAGTGCCCGCGATTCCCCGGGACCACCGGCCGGTCCAGCGGTACGACGTCCCCCCGGTCGACGGCCCGGACCTCCGAGGGCAGTCCGCGGCGCGCGCAGGCGTCCAAGAAGTCCGAGAGCGGCGAGCGGAAGACGGTGTAGTCGTCATGGTGGACCGGGACGGTGACGCCGGGCGCGAGGAGCTCCACCAGGTCCGCGCCCTGCTCGCCGTCCATCGTCACCAGCAGTCCCAGCACCCGGGTGCCGCCGAGGTGGACCACCGCTGCGTCGAGCGGCCCCGTGCGGTCGGTGATCTCGCCCAGCCACGGGCGGAAGAGCGTGTCGCCGCTCAGGTAGAGCCGGAACACGCCGGCGTCCGGGGCCTGCAACGTCAGGACCGTCCCCATCACCGGCGGCATCAACCGGCGCACCGGCGCCGGTGCGTGGACTCCGGGCACCGCCGTCACCGTGAGCGTCCAGCCGTCCCTCCGCAGGACGGTGCTCGCCCAGGTGGCGAGCGCCTGGGCGGCCTCGAAGCCCCAGCCGTGCAGCCGGTCGGCGGCGGCCGTGGTCGTCAGGATCGGGAGGCGCCGGTCCAGCTCGGCCCGGGCGAGCCGGTCGAAGTGGTCGCCGTGCAGGTGCGAGAGCACGACCGCGTCGAGGGCCGGGAGCTCGGCGGGATGCAGCGACGGCTCGGTCAGCCGGCGCGAGAACAGCCCCTTGCCGAGGTAGGCCCGCTGTCCGCGGTGCAGGAAGTTCGGGTCAGTCAGCAACGTGAACGGGCCGAGACGCAGGACCGTCGTCGCCGTGCCCACGAACTCCAGGGTCGGTCGCGGGGCGGTCATCGTCTTACCCCTCGCTGGTCGGCCCAGCCGAGCACGACCAGCGACGCTCCGACGGCCAGGAACGCGAGGTCCCACGCCAACGGCCCGCCGAGGTCGTCGCGCACGTGGTGTACGCCCAGCAGGTGGTGGTCCACGAGGCCCTCCGCGAGGTTGAACAGTCCCCAGCCCAGCAGCACGCCGCCGAGGTGGAACCGCCACGAGGGAGCCAGCCGCCCCTGTCGCCACTGGGCCACGGTCACCACCGACGCACCCACCACGACGAACCACGTGACGACGTGGAAGAACCCGTCGGCCATCGTGTTGACCTCCAGCCCGGCCAGGGTCCGGGGATCGCGGCCGGTGTCGCTCAGCAGGTGGTGCCACTGCAGGAGCTGGTGCAGCACGATCCCGTCGACGAAGCCTCCGAGCCCGACGCCGTACATGAGCCCGGGTGCACGGGACGGGCGCTCGTCCCCGTCGACCCGCACGTCCGCTGCCACGGTCACCACCTCCGCCTCGACCTGCTACATCGGGGTCTGGCTGCCGATGCCCCCGCGCAGGGCGCGATGGGCCAGGACGCCGAGAGCGACCATCCCCACCCCGAGCACGAGGTGCAGCCAGTTGTCGGCGTCGTTCAACGGGATCACGTTGGCGTCGCTGTGGTGGTCGACCGCCAGCCCGTAGACCCAGAGACCCAGGTAGGCGACGCCGCCGCCGACCAGGTACCGGACCGCGGTGTCCGCGCGCCGGGCGAGCAGCACGCCCGCGAGGCCGAGCGCCAGGTGCAGGAGGTTGTGGAGGACCGAGACCTGGAAGAGGCCGAGGAGCTTCGCCTCGCTGTGGTGACCGGCGAACCCGAGGTCGTCGTACCCGGTCGTGATCCCCGGGACGAAGCCGAGCACCCCCACCAGGAGGAAGGTGGCGCCTACGACGAGGGCGAGGGTGCGGGCGGTCCGGTCCCCGGTACTTGCTCCGGTGCGCCCGAGGGAGCGCGCGTGCTGGTCGGGATCGAGGGTCATGAGGGCCTTCTCGTCGTACGTCGGTGGCGCCGGCAATGGTGAGGAATCAGGGAACGAAAGAGGCCCGGACGCAGCCGTCGGCCTTGTCCTTGAACAGCTCGTAGCCTTCGACGCCCTCCTCGAGCGGGAGGACGTGGGTCGCGAGGAGATCGGTGCGCAGGGCGCCCGAGGCAACGTGCTCCAACAGGGTCGGGACGTAGGCCTGACCGTGCTGCTGGGCGGACCGGAGCGTGAGGCCCTTGTTCATGACCGCCCCCATGGGGAACTTGTCCGTCACGCCCCACACCCCGATCACCGACACCGTCCCGCCCTTGCGGCAGGCCATGATCGCCTCGCGGAGCGGCGTCGCCCGGTCGGTCTCGAGGCGGAGCGCCTGCTTGACCCGGTCGTAGGAGCCCTGCAGTCCCCGGCCCTGCGCCTCCATGCCGACCGCCTCGATGCACGAGTCCGGTCCTCGACCGCCCGTGGTGTCTCGCAAGGTCTCGTGGAGCGAGTCGACAGCGCCGACGTCGATGACCTCGGACCCGATCTCGCGCGCGAGGGCCAGCCGTTCGGGCAGCAGGTCGATCCCGATGACCCTGCCCGCGCCCATGATGCGGGCGGCGTTCTGGGCCATCAGGCCGACGGCGCCGCACCCCCACACGGCGACCGTGTCGCCGGGCCGGATCGCGGCGAAGTCGGCGCCCATCCAGCCCGTCGGCGCGGCATCGGAGACGAAGACCGCCTGGTCGTCGGTCACCCCGTCCGGGACGGGGAAGCAGTTGACGGAGGCGTACGGGACGCGGACGTACTCGGCGTGCGACCCGGCGTACCCGCCGAACGCGTGCGTGTAGCCGTAGATGCCGCCGGTCGGGTAGCCGAGGGCCACCTCCGGCAGCTCCGGCTTCGGGTGGGAGTTGTCGCACAGGGACCACTCGTCGTGAGTGCAGTGCCAGCACCGGCCGCAGCCGATGAACGACGGCACGACCACGCGGTCCCCGACCGCGAGTCCCTCCACCCCGGGGCCGACCTCGACGACCTCGCCCATGAACTCGTGGCCGATGACGTCGCCGGCGCGCATCGTGGGGATGTAGCCGCCGATGAAGTGCAGGTCCGACCCACAGACCGCACTCCGTCGTACCCGGACCACGGCGTCGCCGGGGTTGACGATGATCGGGTCGGGGACGGTCTCGACGCTGAGCCGGTTGACGCCCTGCCAGGTCAGTGCGCGCATCTCAGGAGTCCTGACCGGTCGGGTCGTGGCGGGCCGAGGGGTTGTGGTCGAGCGTCGGGATCTCCCCGGTCTCCGCGAGGGCCTTGGCCCGGCGCAGCGCCTTGTGGGCCATCGCCCCCACGGCGAGATCGCCGCCTCCGGGCATCGGGTCCTCCAGCACGAGGGTCAGCGTGACCTCGGTGCCCAGGTCCTGCGGCGCGGCGACGAACGAGACCGCACCCGACACCCGCATCGGATCGACGACGTGACCCGAGCGCGCTCGGAAGAGGACGCGTCCCGCCACGACCTCGACGGACTCCGATCGCCAGGCCGAGGGATGGCCGGTGTAGGGCTCTGCCAGGACGCGCCCCAGGCGCACCGGGTCGCTCCACAGGTCCCGGAGCTCGTCGACCCCGCGCCCGACGGTGAGCACCCGGTCCCCCTCCACCTCGTCGGGCCGGCGGGCGAGGCGGTGGAACGTCGAACTGCCGGAGCGGACCGCCGAGCGAAGGGCCCGGCGCGCAGCCGATGCCGCCTCTCGGGGCTGGACAGATGGCACGGGAGCTCCTCGGGTCGGTGCCGGAGCGGTACCCGCCCCACCCCTCGGACCCCGTCACCCCTAGGGAGGGCCCCGCGGCCAGGACGACCGGTCGGCGACGGGGTACCGCGAGTCATGGACCACTGCCTGCGCCCCGACCGATCCCGCTCATGAGCGATCGCGTCCTCCTCATCACCGGAGCCTCGAGCGGCATCGGGCTGGCCACCGCCCTGCGGGCCGGCGCCGCCGGCGACCATCTGGTGCTGCTCGCCCGCGACACCGCAGCACTCGACGGAGCCGCCGACCGGTGCCGCGCGGCGGGAGCCGGCTCCGTCCTCTCGTTCCCCACCGACGTCGGTGACGACGAGGCGGTCGCCGCTGCCGTCCGCACCGCGCTGGGCCGGCACGATCGCCTGGACGCCGTGGTCCACAGCGCCGGTGTCGTCAGCTACGGACGGACCGAGGACGTGCCCGCCGAGGTGTTCGACGGAGTCATCCGCACGAACCTCACCGGGTCGGTCAACGTGGCCCGCCACGTGCTCCCCGTCATGCGCGACCGGGGCCAGGGCGTGCTCGTGCTCGTCGGGTCGGTCATCGGTCACATCACCGTGCCGACCATGAGCCCCTACGTCCTCAGCAAGGCCGGCGTGCGTGCCCTCGCCCGTCAGCTGCGGGTCGAGAACCGCGACCTGCCCGGTGTCCGGATCGAGTACGTCTCCCCCGGCGGGGTCGACACCCCCGTCTACCAGCAGGCCGGCAACTACGCCGGCCACGAGGGACGGCCCCCGTTCCCCGTCGCCTCGCCCGAGCGCACCGCGCGCCAGGTCCTGGCCCGGGTCGAGCGGCACCACCGGCGCTCGCAGCTGAGCCTGGCCAACGAGGTGATCCGCTTCGGCCACACCGTCCTCCCCGCCGTGTACGACGCCCTCGTCACCCCGCTCTTCACGGTGGCGGCCACCGATCTCGCCCGCCCGGTCGGACCCGGCACGGGCAACGTGCTGGCCCCGCAGCCGCAGCGCCATGCCCTGCACGGCGACCAGGGCAACGCGCTCCTCGGCCTCGGGCGCAACCTGATGCTCCACACCCGCCGGGTGCTGGGCCGATGACGACGTACGACGCGGTCGTCGTCGGCGCCGGCCCGAACGGGCTCGTCGCCGCCAACCACCTGCTCGACTCCGGCTGGTCGGTCCTGGTCCTCGAGGCCCAGCCGGATGTCGGCGGCGCCGTCCGCAGCGACCGTGAGGTCCACCCCGACTTCGTCCACGACACCTTCAGCGCGTTCTACCCCCTCGCCGCCACCTCCGCCACGATCAGGTCGTTCGAGCTGGAGCGCCACGGTCTGGTCTGGCGACACGCGCCCGCCGTCCTCGGCCACCCCCTGCCGTCGGGCGAGTGGGCACTGCTGCACCGCGACCGCACGATCACTGCCGACCTCATGGACCATCAGCACCCCGGCGACGGCGAGGCCTGGCTCACCCTGTGCGAGGAGTGGGATGTCATCGGCGACTCGATCATCGAGGCGCTGCTGACGCCGTTCCCGCCGGTCCGGGCCGGCCTCGGCGCCTTGGCCCGACTGCGCCGGGTGGGCGGCCTGGACTTCGTGCGGACCCTGCTCACCCCGGTCGCCGACGTGGGGCGCCACCGCTTCGGCGGCGTCTCGCCGCGGATCCTGCTGGCCGGCAACGCCGGTCACGCTGACATCCCCCTCAACGCACCGGGCTCCGGGCTGATGGGGATCCTGATGACCATGCTCGGCCAGACCGTCGGGTTCCCCGTCCCCGAGGGCGGGGCCGGGATGCTCACCCAGGCCATGGCCGCGCGGGTCCGCTCCCTCGGTGGCGAGATCCGGTGCGGCAGCGAGGTCGACCGGATCGAGGTCGACCGAGGACGCGCGACCGCCGTACGCACCGTCCACGGCGAGCGCTTCGCCGCCCGGCACGCTGTCGTCGCCGACGTCGTCGCCCCGAACCTGTACGGCGGCCTCGTTCGCACCGACGACCTGCCCGCCCGGACCGTCCGGGCCATGCGCTCCTTCGAGATGGACCCCGGCACGGTGAAGGTCGACTGGGCGCTGGACGGCGAGGTGCCGTGGCGCCACGACCCGCCCCACGCCCCCGGCACCTTCCACGTCGCGGACTCCGTCGAGCAGATGGCCGAGGCGATGCACCAGGTCACGTCGCAGACCATCCCGGGCCGTCCCTTCATGCTCGCCGGCCAGATGACGACCTCCGACCCCACCCGCTCCCCCGCCGGCACCGAGTCCCTGTGGGCCTACACCCACGTCCCGCAGCAGATCAGCGCCGACGCCGGGGATGGGACGGTCCGCGGCACGTGGGACCACGACGACTGCCAGCGCTTCGCCGACCGGATGCAGGACCGGATCGAGCAGCTCGCCCCCGGCTTCGGTTCCCGGATCACGGCCCGCCGCGTCCTCGGACCCCGCGAGCTCGAGGCCCGCGACGCCAACCTCGTCGGTGGCGGCATCAACGGCGGCACCTCCCAGCTGCACCAGGAGCTCATCTTCCGACCGGTCCCCGGACTCGGTCGCTCCGAGACCGGCGTCCGAAGCCTCTACCTCGCCTCCGCCTCGGCGCACCCCGGCGGTGGCGTGCACGGCGCCCCCGGCATGAACGCCGCCCGCGCGGCCGTCCTCCACCGGAGGGTACGACGGTTCAGCGGGCCACTGCGCCGTCCTTGAGCTGGCCGTGAGGCGGCCGGAGCTCGTGGTCCAGCGTCACGACCACTGGATCTGTGCCCAGAGACTCTGGTCCCTGCAGCGGCGAGGCACCGCGACGCCGCACCACCAGCAAGCAGGAGGATCAGGGAACATCGGCCACGTCTCCTGTGGCTCTAGTGCGGCAGCGAATGTCGTCCGTGGCCGTCACTCCCCACCGGCCATCGTCCGGTTTGCGCAGGTCAGCGGCTGGATTCACTCACAACCAGCAGCAACCGTCCCCTCGGGGATCGTTCCCGGCCTACCGGCCAGCCCGTCCGCACACTTCTGGCCCGCTCAGTGAGCCTCTACCGATTCATCTAGCGGCAGGTCGCCGCATGCTACGGCTGTGCCCTCACTCGTCACCGCCACCTCGCGTCCCCGTCCCCAGCTCGACCGGGCCGAGCCGTGATCCTCGACAGGTTCGCCGTGACCGACCAGGTGGCGATCGTGACCGGCGCGGGGCTCGGCATCGGGCGCAGCATCGCGATCGCGCTGGCGGAGGCGGGCGCCGACGTGGTCGTGGCCGCGCGGACGAAGGCCGATCTCGACGAGGTCGTCGCCCGGGTCGAGGAGACGGGGCGGCGGGCGCTCGCCGTACCGACGGACGTGATGGAGACCGAGCAGCTCGAGCACCTGGTGGCGGAGACGCTGCGGGTCTTCGGGCGGCTCGACATCCTGGTCAACAACGCGGGTGGGACGGCGCCGCGGCCGGCGATGACGACCTCGGAGCGCTACCTGCACCACGCGCTGCACTTCAACGCCATCGCGCCGTTCGTCCTCACGAAGCTCGCCGCGCAGGCGATGGTCGACACGGCCGGCGGCGGGAGCGTCGTCAACATCTCCTCCCGGGTCGCCGACATGGTGCTGACCTCGTTCGTGGCCCACGGGGTGGGCAAGGCCGCGCTGACGCACCTGACGAAGAACGTCGCGGCCGAGCTGGCGCCCGCCGTCCGCGTGAACGCCATCGGGGTCGGGGCGATCGCGACCCGGTCGCTGTCGACCGTCATGGAGGACGAGCAGATGCACGCCGACCTGGTGGAGCGGACCCCGATGGGGCGCGCGGGCGATCCGGAGGACGTCGCGTGCGCGGCGCTCTACCTGGCGTCGCCCGCCTCGGCGTGGGTGACCGGGACCGTGGTGAACGTCGACGGCGGGTCCACCATCCCCGCCGTGCAGATCCCGGTGCCGCCGCTGGAGCCCCGACAGACCTGAGCGGCTACGCGCTCGGCTTGCGTCGTACGCCGCCGTAGAAGCCGCGCCGGACCACCCAGGGCAGCAGGACGCGTTCGATCAGCCAGCGCGGCAGCTGGATCGCGCGGCCGTCGGCGGTCAGGAACAGCAGGCCGTCGTCCTGGACGCCGAGGACCGACCCCCAGCGCGACCGGGTCGCCCGGTACGGCGCCAACGGCCGACCCGCCAGGTGGGCGCGGATGTTGGCGGCCAGGAGCCGGTCGGCGCGGTTGCGGGCGCTCGAGCGCTGCGGGTCGGTGGCGGCGACGTCGCCGACGGCGAAGATCTCCGGGTGGTGTTCCGACTGCAGGGTGGGGGTCACCGCGACGAAGCCCCGCTCGTCGAGCAGGTACGCCGGGAGCCACCCGGTGTTGGGACGGACCCGGCCGATCGCCCAGACGACGGCCTCGGCGGAGGTCGGCGGCTGCCCGCCCTGCCAGGCCACCGGCGCGTCGGTGATCGCATCGCCGGCGAAGCCGTCCGGTACGACGGCGCGGTGGCCCGGGTGCAGCCCGACCCCCAGGTCGACGAGACGGCGGCGGACCTCCGACCAGGCACGCGGGTGGTGGGCGGCCAGGGCGCGCTCGCCCGGGAAGTAGAGGTCCACCCGGTGCTCCGGCCAGCGGATCCGCAGGTTGGCGGCCACGCTGAGGGCGGCCGCTCCCCCGCCGATCACCGCGACCGACCCGGCCGCCGCGACCCGCTCGTGGTGCGTCCGGACCTGCTCGTCGACCTGCTCGCTGGTCAGCAGCGCGGACGTGCGCCAGAAGCCGTTGGTGACGCCGGTCGAGACGACCAGGACGTCGTACGGCTCGACGGACTCGCTGCCGCCGGCGAGCCGCACCCGGACCTCGCGCGCGTCGGGGTCGAGACCGGTCAGGGAGCCGTGCACGCGTCGTACGCCGTCGAGGCGCCGGTAGCGGGAGAAGTCGACCCGGTTGTCCGCCGCCCAGTCGTCGGGCCGCGCGAGGCGGACGCCGAGCTCCTGGCCGCTCACGACCTCGGGCTTCGAGGAGATCCCGACCACGTCGACGTGCCGGGCCAGGTGGATGGCGGTCAGGACGCCGATGTCGCCCAGGCCGGCGATGACGACCCGGGGGGGGCTCACGGGGACGGGAGGCGCGGCGGCGTGACGTTGCGGTCGGGGCTCGGTCCGGGGGCGGACATCCCCGCTCCCGGGACCCAGGAGGTGCGGCCCAGGAGGTCGCCGACCTCGGCCAGGTTCATCAGGTCCATCTCGTAGTCGAACAGGCCGTCGCCCGCATAGTGCAGGACCGAGAAGGCCGGCGCCTGGTAGGGCCGACCGTCCTCCCAGGTGCCGGGCAGACGGTTCCACCAGAACGTCACGACGCGGTCGCCCTCGACGAGGGTCCACTCCTCGGGGAAGCTCCAGCCCTCCAGCCCGGCCATCGACATGTCGAAGAACCTGGTGAGGGCGTCGCGACCCTCCACCCGCCCCCAGGCCGGGTCGATGAACACCACGTCCTCGGTGAACCAGGCGGCGATGGTCGACCAGTCGGCCTCCCCCGCGACGCACCGCTCACGCTGGGCCACGTAGGCCCGGTAGGCGTCCAGCGCCTCGCGCTCGCGTTCGTTCAGCTCCGACACCACTGGCACCCCTCCGCCCGGCCGGCACCCTCGAGCGGGGCATCGGGAAGGCGAACCTAGGCACCGTGACCGTGTCGATCAACCGACCGTCCCGGTCAGAGGCCGGACGCTGGCGGTCTCCGCACCGACAGCCCCCGGAGCCCCTGGAGCCCCCGGAGCCCCTGGAGCCCCTGGAGCCCCTGGAGCCCCTCAGCAGCAAAAGCTCATCAGGCTGCCTAGGATTCGGCCCATGTCCGATTCGCCCGAGGGCCAGCGCAAGCGCCCGGGGGGCCGCAGCGAGCGAGTGCGCCGCGCGGTCATGGACGCCACCGTGCGGTGCCTGCTGGCCGGCGGGACCGAGGGCTTGTCGATCCCGCAGGTCGCGGTGGAGGCCGGGGTCGCCGAGTCGACGATCTACCGGCGGTGGGGGGATCCGATCCACCTGGCCGCCGAGGCGATGACCGAGCTGGTCGCGAACTCCGTCCCGGGGCAACCGACCGGCGACCTCCGCGACGACCTCGTCAACCTGCTGGAGCAGATCACCGCGATCTTCTCGGTCCCGGGCATGACCGGCATCCTCGGATCCATCATCGTCCTCGCCGAGGACGAGCGCATCGCTCGAGCGCGGGACGCGTTCTGGGCCACCCGGTTCGAGATCTCGGCCGCCATCATCCGGCGTGCCGTCGAGGACGGAGCCCTGCCTGCGGACACCGTCGCCATGGAGCTCGTCGAGCTGCTCGTCGGTCCCGTCTACTTCCGCATCGGCGCCGGTCTGTCGCTGGACGGCTTCTCCCCCGCCCGACACACCGACCGCGTGCTCCTGGCCTTCGCCGCCGGGTGACCCGAGCGACGCCTCGGGCCTACTCCCTCTCCGCCGCTCCGCCCGCAGCGCCCGCCGCCTCGCCGGGAGCCGGTACGGCGCGGATCGCGGCCTCGAGCAGACGGTGCTCCAGCGACCGAGGGTCTGCCCTGGGTCGCCGAGCGCCGACACCCCGGAGGTCCACGAACACCAGCACGGGCACGGACAGGCCCGGCACCGCTGCGGCCTCCGACTCGATCCGGGCCTTCAGCGCGTCGCCGTACTCCGCCCACTCGCGACGACGTCGCTCGTCCGGCCCGGCACCGGGACCCCTCCCGGAACGTCGGGCGAGGATCTGCTCGACGTCGACGGTGATCGCCACCGGCTCCGTGCGGTGCTCCCACAGGCCTCGCTCCTCCTCGCGCCCGCGCAGGGCCAGCTCCTCGCCCGCGTGGTCCGCCGCATCGGCCGGGCCGATGGTCCCGCGCAGCAGGCGGCGGATGGCCCGGGCCTCCCAGGAGTCGCGACTGCCCGCCAGCACCGCCTCGACGCCGCCGACGTTGGCGGCCGCACCGGCCAGCGCGACCGCGACGAGCTCGGCCCAGTCGGTCCACTCGGCCTCGTCGTCCGCGCCGGTCCGTGGACGTTGGAGCCGGGCCGCGTCCGTCAGGGCAGTGATGACCGCCTCGAGCCGGGCGACGACCTCCTCGCGGTAGGCCCTGAGCCCGTCATCGGCCGGCCTCCGTGGCGCGACATCCATGGCGCGATCCCTCCCCCTCGTGGATCCGACCCTCACCTTATTGCAGGTTCACCTTGCGTTAAGGGGTGGATTCTCCTCAGGGCGACCCACGCGGGGCCGATCGACCCATCAGCGCAGCGGCGTGCCATCGGCGGGCCCGCTCACCGCGTCGGCCCACCCACGTTGCTCGAACAGAGGGGAATCGTCATGTCCTGGAAGTCCTGGTCCGCACGAGCGAGGACCGAGGAGGCTCCGCGCTACGAGCAGGCCCGAGCCGACGCCCAAGCGGTCGCCGCCGTCGTGTCCGCCGTCAGCGACGCCACGACCCTCGACGAGGCAGTCACCTGCGCGCTGGAGACCGTGCGGGACCGTTACGGATGGGTCTACGGCTCCTACTGGAAGGTCGACCCGGACGCCGGCGCACTCGTCTTCGTCCGCGAGTCCGGAGAGGCGGGCGAGGAGTTCCACCGCGTGACCCGTACGGCGTCCTTCGCCGAGGGCGTCGGGCTCTCGGGCCGGGCCTGGCGGACCCGGGACCTCGTGTTCGTGCCCGACCTGGGCGAGCTCACCGACTGCGTGCGGGCGCCCGCCGCCCAGCGCGCCGGCGTCCGCAGCGGCGTGTGCTTCCCCATCGTCGAGAACGGCGAGGTCACCGGCACCATGGACTTCTTCTCCACCGAGTCCGTCGACCTGTCGCAGGAGCGGCTCGCGTCGCTCCGGGCCATCGGGGTCCTCATCTCGCAGACCGTCAGGAGACTGGCGTCGGCCGCGGTCCAGGAACGGGCCGCACAGGACATCGCCGCGGTCACCCGGGTGCTGCAGGAGGTCACGGCGGCCCAGAGCCCCGAGGCGGCCCTCTCGGCAGCGCTCGACTCGATCCGGACCGGCTTCGACTGGACCTACGGCTCCGTGTGGAGGATCGACGAGGGCGAGCGGTGCCTGCGGTTCAGCCAGGAGTCCGGCGACGCAGGCGAGGAGTTCCGCCGGGTGACCCGGTCCGCGTCGTTCGCCGAGGGCGTCGGCCTGTCGGGCCGTGCGTGGAAGGCACGCGAGCTGATCTTCGTGGAGGACCTCGCCGAGGTCACCGACTGCGTCCGGGCGCCCGCTGCCCGACGAGCGGGGGTGAAGTCCGGGGTCTGCCTGCCCATCATGATCGGCGGCGTCGTCGTCGGCACCCTGGACTTCTTCGCGAACCGGACCCTCACCCTCTCCGCCGGACGCCGCAGCGCTCTGCAGAACACCGCGCTGCTGATCGGTCAGGCACTCGAGCGGTTCGAGAACGCGGCCCGTCTCGACACGGCCGGCCGGGAGCTCGTCGTGTCGATCGAGGAGGTCGAGCGGAACGTCCTGGCCGCCACGACCGTGGCCCAGGACGGGAGTCGTCTCGCGGACGACGCCAACCGCGACGTCGCCGCCCTCGGGGCGGCCAGCACCCGGATCGGGGAGGTCGTCAAGGTCATCGAGGGCATCGCCGCCCAGACCAACCTGCTGGCGCTGAACGCGACCATCGAGGCCGCCCGGGCCGGTGATGCGGGCCGTGGCTTCGCCGTCGTCGCCGGCGAGGTGAAGGAGCTCGCGAGCGAGACCGCGACGGCCACCACCACGGTCTCCGAGACCATCTCCACCATCCAGGACCAGGTGGGTCGGGTGATCGCGTCGCTCGGCGAGATCGGTCACGTCGTCGAGCAGATCAACCAGACCCAGGAGGTCATCGGCGGCGTCCTGACCGAGCAGGTCGCGGTCACCCGCGCCATCCTCGGCTAGGGCGTCGCCACCGCCGGAACCGTCCCCGCCGAGGGCCCTCCCCCCTCGCGTCGGACGGCCCGGCGCGGGTCGACGCCTAGGGCCGCCCGCAGGTCGTGAAGCGCACGCGGGTGCTCCAGGCGCGGCGGGCCTGGCCGCGGGCGACGCGGACGTCGACCTTCAGCACGTACTTCCGACCCGGCCGGAGAGCGGCCCCGTTGATCGCGCGGCCCACCTTGACGCGGCCGAGACGCAGGGAGGTTCGCTTCACCCGCCACCCACGGGCCGCTCGGACCTTCACTCCGGCGGGAGCGCTGACCGCCGGCAGGCAGGACACGGGGACCGTGAGCCGGACCCTCCCGAACGGCACCCTCGAGGTGACGGTCCGGGTCAGGGCGGGCAGCCGGATCGGCCGGGCGACGAGCGAGCTGCGGTCGGTGGCGACCCAGACCACCCACCCGCGCCCGCTCGGGGCGGTCGCGATGCGCGCGTCGACGTCGGTCGTCGTCAGTCCGACCGGGAACTCCTTCAGGGCGCCCACACCCGCCGTCTGGTGATTGCCGACCGCGAGCCGGTCGCAGCCGATCGCGACCGAGGCGAACCGGCCACTGGCGTCCGTGTGCAGGTCCCTGCCGCCGGTCGCGCAGGACTGGCCCGGGAGGCCGGCCACCGGACGTCGGAAGGCGTGCCGCGACGGGTCCCAGCTGGCGACGACCGAGCGGTCCCCACCCTTCTTCCGATCCCGTGCGGTGGCCAGGAGGCGGATCCCACGTCGGGTGGCGGCCAGCCGCGCGGTGCCGTGATCGGTCTCGGTCCCCGCCACCGCCCGGAACGCGCCCCAGGAGCCCGAGCCGGACGGCTTCCAGGCGACGCGGACCGGATCGGCATCGGCGGCGTACTCGCCGATCAACATCACGGTCGAGCGGCCGTCGTCGACCATCTCGACGTTGCCGACCGGGTACGGCGCCCGCACCGTGGAGGGTGCCGCGGCCAAGGTGTCGTAGTGGTAGAGCGTGCGCGCGTCGTCGTCGGGGCCGGAGACGAGCACCGCGCCGATCCCCCGCGGCCCGGCGGCCACCGCCAGCAGGGTGGTCTCGCTGCGGACCTGGGCGACGTCCACCGCCGGACGCAGGACCCCACCGACCACCTGGGCGGTCGCGATCCGGTCCTGCATCGGGTCCCCCGTCGCGTCCGGGCCGTTGCGGTGGTGCCAGACCAGGGTGGCGCGGTCACCGGACGCGACCACGAAGAGCTGCTCGGCGCTCAGCCGCTCCAGGGCATCGATCGTCTGCACCCCTCCGGCGCACCGGGTGTTGCCGACCGGCAGCACGCACAGGTGCACCTCGGCCCCCGGCTCGTCGCCCGAGCGCGAGCTCAACCAGCCGACGTACGTCGTCCCGCGGGCGTCGGTGGCCGCGTCGAAGCGGAAGTAGGCGGCATCCCGGTCGAGGACCAGCGACGGCCCGGCCGGTCCGGGTCGAGGCCCGGGCGACCGGCCGGGGGCCGCCCCGGCGGACAGGACCGAGGTGGTGAGGAGCAGGACCGTCAGGGCGCCGAGAACGCGCAGTGATCTCACGCGCCGCATTCAACCATCCCTCGATCCCGCCACCGTGCCGCGACGCACTCGGTGCAGCGCGGGCAGCCGACCACCTGCTCAGGAGGCCCGGGCGCACCGATCGGCCAGGAGCCCGAAGGCGACTCGGAGCTCGTCCGGGCCGATGACCTCCAGGTCGGCGTCGAACCTCAGCAGCGAGGCCGCCAGCGCGGGGAACGACCATGCCCCCAGCGTGAGCCGGGTGCGCCGCTCGTCGACCGCTTCCACCATCCCGTCGCCGACGTACGGGAGCACCTCGGCGAGCGGGAGGGCGAGGACGACGGTGCCCTCGCACGGCCAGGTCGGGGCGACGTCGGTGCCCTCGCGGCCGCGGAACCGGCTGACCAGGTACGACGAGACGTCGGCGCCACCGTGGAGGTCGCGGGGTGCGAAGCGGGGGCCGGTGGGGGTGCGCGGGGTCATCCGGTCGGCGCGGTAGGTGCGCCAGTCGTCTCGGTCCAGGTCCCAGGCGACGACGTACCAGCGGCCGCGCCAGGTGACGAGGTGGTGGGGCTCGACGCAGCGGGGTGGGGCATCGGCGGGGCCGGAGGCGTAGTCGAAGCGGAGGACCTCGCGGGCGTGGACCGCGGCGCCGATCGCGACGAGGACCCCGCTGCCGACGTCGGAGGGAGGGGCAGGTGGGCGGACGACGGTCAGCGGGAGCGCCTCCAGGCGGTGGCGGAGGCGGGACGGCAGGACGCGGCGCAGGGTGGTCAGGGCGCGGAGGGCGGCGTCGGCCACCCCGTCGCCGAGGCCGGCACCGCCGGCGGCGGTGAGCTCCAGGGACACGGCGAGGGCGACAGCCTGCTCGTCGTCGAAGAGCAGCGGCGGGAGGTCGGAGCCGGCGTCGAGGCGGTAGCCGCCGTACGGGCCCCTGGCCGTCTCGATCCGGTAGCCGAGCTCGCGCAGCCGGTCGACGTCGCGGCGCACGGTCCGGACGCTGACGTCGAGGCGGTCGGCGAGCAGGTCCCCGGACCAGTCGCGGCGGGTCTGCAGGAGGGAGAGCAGCGCGAGCAGCCGGGACGAGGTGGTGGGCACGACACCGAGCATGCCCGACGTACAGGACACAACCTGTCCTGTACCTCCGCGACAGTTTCGCACGAGGCGGTCAGAGCGGCCGCCGCCGAAGGAGCACTCCCTTGTTCAACGTCCTGGGCGACCTCAACTGGCTCGCCGTCGTGATCGTCGCGGTCGCCTCGATCGTGCTGGCCGGCCTCTGGTTCGCCGTCGTCATCGTCAAGCCGTACGCCGTGGCGCTGGGCCGGGTCGGCCAGCCGGCCCCGGAGCCGAGCGTCGTCTCCGCCGTGGGTCCGCTGGTCTGCGTGGTCGTCACCACCCTGACCACCGCGGTCCTGGTGGAGGCGCTGGACATCAGCGCGACCGGCGACGCCGTCGTGTTCGGGTTGGTCGTCGGGGTCGGCTACCTGACGGCGATGACCTTCCAGATCGCGATCAACCCGAACTTCCCGCGCCCGCTCCTCTACGGCGTGATCAACGCGCCGTACTTCGTCATCACCAGCGTGCTCGGGTCGGTCGTGATGACCGCGATGCGCTGACCGGTCATCGCCTCCGCTCGAACGCGCCCAGGTCGACCCGGCCGGAGACCGGGCGCCGGACCAGGCGGGTGGGGTGGCGGTACTCCCAGCGCGCCCGCCACCGCCGGGGCACGGCGGCCCCGCGGCCGAGGGCCGGCGACCCGGCCCGCAGCCGGAAGTCGTCCGCCCGGGGATTCACGAAGCCCCTCAGCCCCACCCGGCGGTTGGCCCGCACGGACGCTCGGGCACCGGTGACGAGCTCGCCCGGGCCGACCAGCAGGTTGTTGCGCAGTCGGGCCCGACTGCCCGGGGCGAGGGCGACGTAGGTGCCGGAGGAGCGGCGGTTCACGAAGGTGTTGTTGACGACCCAGAGGAGACGGCTGCCGGTGAGCCCCTCGGCGCCGTACGAGACCAGGGCCGGGTTCTCCGACCGCGGGCCCTGGACGATCACGTTGCCCGCGACCAGCGACCGGCCGCCGTTCGGCAGGTCGATCGAGTAGCTGGCGGTGGCGCGGGCGTCGGTGATCCGGTTCCCGACGATGGTGTTGCGCGCCGCCCGGGACTTCAGCTCGTGGCCGACCGAGGCCCCGCGCAGGTAGCTGCCGGACACGGTCAGGGAGCGGACGGCGCCGACGTACAGGTGGTGGGTGTAGCCGTCCCCGGCGCCGTTGCGGACGAACCGCGAGCGGCGTACGACGACGTCGCTGCGCGGGTCGGCGCCGGTGAGGAGACCGTTCTGGTTGTCGTGGAACCAGCTGCGGGTGAGGGTCAGCCCGGTGCCCTCCTGGCGGATGCCGGCACCGTTGCCGTCCGGCACGGTCGCGCCGCTGAACTCGAGGCGGTCGACCCGGGTGCGGTCGCCGGCCACGACCCAGATCGCCTTGCCCTGCGCGCTCCGCCCGCCGGCCCGCAGGTGGGCCCGTCCCCCGACGCCGCGCAGGGTGAGGTCGTCCTGGGTCCAGGTCGCCACGTCGCCGGTGTAGGTGCCGGCGTCGATGAGCACCGTGTCGCCGTCCCGGGCGACGGCCGCGGCGGCGCTGGGGGTGGCCAGCCGGCGGCCCGGACCGACCCGCCACGTGCGGGGCGCCTCGACCGAACGGTCAGCCGCGACGTCCGGTGCCCCAGCCGCCTGAGGCGCCGTCAGCGTCACCAGGCCGAGGAGCATCGCCCCCCACGTCACCGCACCCGCCCTCACCGCACGCATCGCTCCAGTGTGCGGCACGCACCGGTCAGTCTCCGGACGCCACCGGACGCGCGGCGGCGTCCTCGTCCTCGACGAGGCCTCGGGTCTCGGCCTTGAAGATGCGCAGCGCCCGGCCGCTGCCGCGGGCGAGCTCGGGCAGCTTGGTGGCGCCGAAGATGAACACGATGACGGCCAGGATGATGAGGAGCTCGGTGGTGCCGAGGCCTCCGACGACGAGCGGGCTCATGGGTGCTCCTTCGGTGGGTGGGGCGGATCAGGACGCTCGCGCGTCGGCCGGTACGACGGCCGCGAGCCGGTGCAGCCCGGGATAGCCGGCGGCCGCGAGGTCCTCGATCAGGTCGTAGTAGCGGGTCGCGCCGCGGGTGTACGTCGGGTAGACCCGCGCCTTGCCGGCCACGTTGGCGCCGTTGAACCAGGTGTCGTGGCTGGCGTAGAGGGTCTGCCGCGCGTCGGCCTCGACCTGGGCGGTCCAACGCTCCTGCTCGTCCGCGTCGGCGTCGACCGCGTGCGCGCCCTCGGCGCGGACGGCGACGACGAGGTCGGAGATCCAGCGGGCCTCCAGCTCGCTGAGCGCCGGGACGTTGGCGGTGATGTTGGGTCCGCCAGGACCGCAGATCATGAACAGGTTGGGGAAGCCGGCGACCATCATCCCGTGCCAGGTGCGCGGGCCGTCGGCCCAGGCGTCCGTCAGCAGGCGTCCGCCGGTGCCGCGGATCGTGATCTGGTTGATCGAGCCGGTGAAGGCGTCGAAGCCGGTGGCATAGACGATCACGTCGACGTCGATGTCCCGGTCGGTGGTGGAGATCCCGGTCGGCGTGATCCCGGTGATCGGGGTGGCCCGGGCGTCGACCAGGTGCACGTGGTCGTGGTCGAAGGCGGCGTAGAAGCCGACGTCGACGCCGATCCGCTTGATCCCGACGCTGACGTCGGGCTTCGGGGTGAGCAGCGGGAGCAGCTCGGGCTTCCCGACCAGCGACGGGAGCTTCCGGCGGAGGAACTCCCCCGCGGTGTCGTTGGCGGCCTGGTTCGTCGTGAGATCGTCGTAGGTCACCAGGAAGTGGAAGCCGCCCTTGCCCCAGGCCCGGCCGTACTCGAGCTCGCGCTGCTCGGGGGTGTCGTCGAGCGCGGAGCGACCGGTGCCGGAGAGCCACAGCCCACCGCCGTTCGCGTGCCGCAACTGCTTCCGGCGCTCGGGGTAGGTGCGCTTGACCTCGGCGTACTCGTCGGGGTCGAGCCGGCCCTGCTGCGCGGGGATGATGTAGTTCGCTGAGCGCTGGAAGACGTGCAGCTCGGCGGCGACCTCGGCCACCGGGCCGACGACCTGGATGCCCGAGGAGCCGGTGCCGACGACGGCGACCCGCTTCCCCGTCAGGTCGAGGTCCGCGGGCCAGGCGGCGGTGTGGAACGACTCCCCCGCGAAGGTCTCCATGCCGGGATAGTCGGGCAGCACCCGGTGGTGCAGCATCCCGGTCGCGAGGGTGACGTGGCGGGCCAGGTACATCCCGCGGGAGGTGGTGACCCGCCACCGCAGGGCCTGCTCCTCCCACTCCAGCTCGGTCACCAGGGTCTCCAGCTGGAAGTGCCGGCGCAGGTCGAACCGGTCGACGACGTGGTTGAGGTAGTCCTCCAGCTCGGGCTGGGTCGGGTAGCGCTCGGTCCAGGACCACTCCTGGTCGAGCTCGGGCGAGAAGGAGAACGAGTAGTCCAGGCTCTCGGTGTCGCACCGCGCGCCCGGGTATCGGTTCCAGAACCACACTCCGCCGAGGCCGGAGCCGCCCTCGAGTCCGCGGACGCTCAGGCCGTGGGCGACTGCCTCGTGGACCGCCGCGATGCCGCCCATGCCGCCGCCCACGACGAGCAGGTCGAGCAGGTCGGGCTCCGGGCTGGTGCTGCTGGTCATGCGCGGTTCTCGTCTTCCGTGGGGGGTCAGGGGGTCAGGGTCGCCAGGTGGTCGAGGACCGTCCGCAGGCCGGCGGCGGCCGCCGGGGTCCCGACCCGCGAGAGGAACCCGTGGGTCGTGCCGGGCTGCGCGACCGCGGTCGCGTCGACCCCGGCGGCGCGGAGCGCCTCGGCGTACGCGAGGCCCTCGTCGACCAGCGGGTCGTCCGACGCCAGCAGCAGGTACGCCGGCGGCAGGCCGGCCAGGTCGGGAGCGAGCAGCGGGGCCGCGTCGGGGTCGTCCCGCGCGGCCGGGTCGGGCAGGTACTGGTCCCAGTACCAGCCGACGTCGGCGGTCGTGAGCGCCGCGACGTCCGCGTGCGCCTCGTGGCTGGGCCGGTCGAGCCGGTGGTCCAGCATCGGGTAGGCGAGCACCTGGGCGACGACGGCCGGTCCCCCGGCGTCGCGGGCCCGCCGGGCGCAGACCGCGGCGAGGTTGCCCCCCGCGCTGTCGCCCATCAGCACCAGCTCACCGGTGCCGGAGACCGACCCGGCCGCCCAGCGCACCGCCTCCCACGCATCGTCGAGCGGCGCGGGGAACGGGTGCTCGGGAGCGAGGCGGTAGCCGACGTTGACCACCGTCGCCCCCGCGCCGGCCGCCAGCGCGCGGCACAGCGGGTCGAAGTCCTCGATGTCGCAGAGCACCCAGCCGCCGCCGTGCAGGTAGACGACCGGCGGCAGGCCGGGCGTCGCGCCGACCGGCTCGTAGACCCGCACCCGGACCCCGGATTCCGGGGTGGTCAGGTCGTGCACCGACGCCACCGCAGCCCCCGCCGGCAGGCCGGCGCGCCCGTCCGCGACCAGCCGTCGTACGGCATGCAGGTCGAGGCCGTTGGGCATCGTGGCGGCCGCGGGACCCATCAGGCCAGGGACCCGAAGGAGCTGCGGTGGAAGACCAGCGGGGCCGCGTCGACGCCCGCGTGGTGGCGGTGGACCCGCAGCAGCACGATCAGGTGGTCACCGGCGGGCAGCTCGGCCTCCACGCTGCAGTCGAACCAGGCGCTGGCGCCGTGCAGGAAGAGCGCGCCGTCCTCGGTGGGCTCGACGGGCAGGTCGGCGAACCGGTCCCCCGAGCGGGACGCGAGTCGGCGGGCGGCACCGGCGTGCTCGGCGGCGAGCACCGAGACCCCGAGCCGCGGCGCCGGGCGCAGCCGCTCCCAGGTCGTCGACTGCAGGTCGATGCACACCGACACCAGGGGCGGGTCGAGCGAGACCGAGGTGAACGAGCTGACGGCCATGCCGACCCGCTCGCCGTCCGGGAGCTCGGCGCAGACCGCCGTCACGCCGGACGGGAAGCAGCCGAAGGTGTCGCGCAGCGCGCGGCCCCGCTCGGGGGCCGACTCGATCGCGACGCCGTCGACCTCGACGAGGTGGGCGAGGCTGCTGCTCCTGGTGCTGGTGCTGGTGCTCTTGACGGCCTGCAGGGTCATGCGAGTGCCTCCTCGGGCGCAGGGACGGTGGCCGCGTGCCGCAGCACGGGTCCCCAGACGTCGACGTAGTCGTCGATCCGGCCGTCCTCGGTGTAGGTGCGGTCGATCAGGTAGAGCCCCGGGGCGGGGATGGTGGCGCCGAGCTCGGCGAGCACCGGACGCAGGTGCACCTCGGGTGCCAGGGCGTGCACGGGTCCCCCACCGAGCATCAGCGGTACGACGACCGCGCCGCGCAGGCCGGTGCCCCCGTCGAACTGGTCGAGGAACAGCTTCAGCAGCCCGGTGTAGCTGGCCTTGAACGTCGGGCTCGCCACGACGACCAGCCCGGACGAGGCGACCAGGTCGCGAGCGGCCGCGACGGCCGGGTCGCCCCAGCCGAGCAGCCCCGGTCCGAGGTCGACCACGTCGACGGCGTGGTCGACGGGGCGGCCCGCGAGCCGCTCCGCGAGCAGCCGGGCCGCGTCGAGGGTGCGGGAGCCGGGCTTCGGGTTGCCTGCCACCACGGTGACCGGTGAGTGGATCACGCCGAGACCTTCCTAACTGACCTGTGGGGTTGTGCGACGAGGACCAGCAGACCCGCTCGGGATTTCGGGAGGTCTAGCGCCGCCGATCACCTTGATTACGCCGCCGCAGGCCGTAGCGGCACCGCCCCTGACCTGGGACGATGCCGTCAGCTCGCGCCTGTCGGCCGGGCAGCCGCGTCGCCCGGAGCCATTCCGCGCAGCTCGGCGAGCACCGAGCCGACCAGGTCGGCCACCGCGGCCGGCTCCTCGAACGCGAGCTCGCAGCCGGCCCCGGGGATGCCGGTGAAGGACGCGCCCGGCACCAGCTCGGCGGCCAGCCGGGTCCAGCGGACCATCGGCTCGCCCTCGTCCAGCCCGACCGCGCACCAGGTGGGCGTGCTGACCAGCGACAGCCGCTCGGCGGCCCGGTAGCCGTAGACGGCGTCGTAGGCGACCGTGTAGTCGGCGCCGGCCTGGAGGTAGGCGACCAGCTCGGTCGCCATCTGCTCGGGATCGTCGCGGGTGACCGACTTCAGCAGCCGCGGCACGATCCGCTCGACGACGTAGTCGCCCCGCGCGTCGGTCTCCCAGCGCTCGTAGTGGCCCTGCGCCTCCCGCTGCTCCGCGTCGTCGGCGATGACGACGCAGCCGATGAGGACGAGCCCGCGGAACAGGTCCGGCCGCAGTGCGGCCATCTCCCCCGCGATCACCGCACCGGTGTGGTGGCCGACGAGGAGCGCCGGCTGGTCGGTGAGCGCGACGACCGCCTCGAGCAGCTGCTCGGCGTACGCGGCGATGCCGGGGGTGCCGGGCAGCGGGTCGGAGCCGCCGAAGCCGGGGCTGTCGAGGGCCAGGTGCCGCACGTCCGGCAGCAGCGGCAGCACGCGCTGCCACATCGCCGAGCTGGAGGCGGTCTGGTGCAGCCAGACGACCGGTGGGGCGCCGGGGTCGCCGAGCTCGCGGAGGTGGACCTGGGCCCCGGCGGCGCCGACGTAGGCGCGGGACCCGGTCATGCGGGGACCCTCGCCGCCGTCCGGGCCGCGCCGGCCAGCTCCGCGATCCGCACCGTCTGGCGGTACGCCGCCTCGCCCGTCACGTTCATGGTGCCGACCAGCTGCATCCAGTCGACGTGCTCGGCGTACTCCTCGACCCGGGCCAGCACCTCCGCGGGCGTCCCGGCGATGCCGATCGCCTCGACCATCCGGTCGCTGACCGCGGCGGCCATCGCCTCGGGGTCGCCCGCCGCGTGGGCGGCCTCGCCGGCGGCCAGCTCCTCGTCGTATCCGAAGGGCTCGAGGAGGGTCCGCAGATACGGGATCGGGAAGTAGAACGCGATCGCCCGCCGGACGTGGTCGTACGCCGCCGCCCGGTCCTCGTCGACCCCGCAGAACCGCATGATGCCGACCCGGATCTCGGAGCGGTCCTTGCCCGCCCGGTCGAGGCCCTGATCGAAGAGGGCGGGCGCGGTCTCGGTGAGCCAGTCCCACGGGTGGATGCTGTTGAGCATCGGGCCGTCGGTGAGCTCGACCGCGGTCCGCACCATCGCCGGCAGGGTGGCCGCCATCATCATCGGCACCCGCCGCGGCGGGGTCATCCGGTGGCCGGGGAACCCGTGCGAGTGGAAGTACTGCCCGTCGACGTCGGTCGGGTGCTCGGGCGTCGCGTCGAGGCAGGCACGGACCGCGGTGAGGTACTCCCGCATCCGGCCGACGACGGGATCGAACTCCAGGCCGTGGAACCGCGTCGCCCAGGGCCGCGGCATCGGTCCGATCCCGAGGGTGTAGCGGCCGTCGCTGAGGTTGTGGATGGTCTGGGCGGCGTGGGCCATGGTCACCGGCGAGCGCGACCAGGTCGCGATGCCGGACATCAGGCCGAGCCCGGTCGTGCGGGACGCGACGGCGCCGAGCATGCCGAACGTCTCGGCCCCGGAGTCGCCGACGGTCACGAAGTCGACGCCGAGGGCCTCGATCCGCTCGGCCAGCTCGACCGAGCGCAGCAGGGGCTGGGTGCCGTGGCCGACGGAGACGCCGACCGGCAGCGACAGCGGGGGAAGATCAGAGAGCACGGCCGAGCTCCTCCCCCTCGTAGATCGCGGACGCCGTGGTGCGTGGCGCGAGCGCGTCGCCGATCCGGTGCACGACCGGCCCGTCCGGGCGGCCCGCGAGGGCGGCGTACAGGTCGTCGACGGCGGTGCGGCCCATCGCGAGCACGACGGTGTCGGCGGGCTCGTCGGTCGGCGCGGTGGCCCACTGCCAGCGCAGGCCGACCGTGTCGGCGCCGATCACCTCCAGCGAGGTCTCGCTGGTCATCCGGACCCCGCGACCGGCCAGCCGCGGGAAGGTCGTGGGCGCGTCGGCGCTGCCGTAGAGCGCCTCGCCGACCGTGGTGTTCGCGGTGACGACGTGCACGGCGACGCCCGCGGCCGACAGCAGGTCGGCCAGGCCGATCGGGAGGTACTCCCCCGTCTCGTCGTAGACCAGGACCCGGCCGCCCAGGGACGTCGGGGCGAGCCGGGCCCGCTCCAGCGCGGTGCGGATGTCGAGCACGTGATCCTGCTCCGCGCCCGGGATGCCGGGCCGATCGGGCCGCAGCGGCGACTCGCCGGTGCGCTGCCAGGTCGAGCCGGTGGCGACCACGACCTCGTCGGCGCCGAAGGCCAGCACGTCCTCGACGGTGGCCCGGGTCCCGAGCCGTACGACGACCCGCCCGTCCGCCATCGCCTGCTCGAGGTTGCCGACCATCGTGTGCCAGCGCTCGCGGGTGGGCAGCGCGCTGATCAGGTTGACGTGCCCGCCGAGCCGGTCGGCGGCCTCCCAGAGCGTGACGTCGTGCCCGCGCGCGGCGGCGACCGCGGCGGCCTTCATGCCACCGGGCCCGCCGCCGACGACCAGCACCCGCTTGGCCACGGCGGCCGGCCTCGTGTCGGTGCCGTCGAAGCCCCAGCGCAGCTCGCGGCCGGTGGCCGGGTTCATCATGCAGGAGATCCGCGGCTGCGAGGTGGTGCAGAAGTTGGCCCCGACGCAGCGCACGACGGACTGCTCGGCCCCCGCCAGCGACTTGCGGACCAGGAACGGGTCGGACAGCAGCGCCCGGGTCATGCCGACCAGGTCGGTGTCGCCGGTGGCCAGGATCGAGTCCGCCTTGCCGAGGTCGGTGATCCGGCCGACGAACATCACCTTCGCGCGCCCGGCCGCAGCGGCGCTCGCCCGCTGGGCGAACGGCTGCATGTAGGCCTCGGGCGCGTCGATCGGCGCGACGGCGTACTGCATGGAGTGGTAGCCGCCGGAGGAGACGTTGACCAGCTGGATCCCGTTCGAGACCAGCTCGTCGACGATCTCCTCGCTGGCCTCGGGGGTGATGCCGTGCTCGCCCAGCCACTCGTCGAAGGAGAGCCGGACGCCGATCACGAAGTCGGGCCCCACCCGCTCGCGGATCGCCCGGGCGGCCTCGACGATGATGCGGGCCCGCTTGCGCGGGGTGCCGCCGTACGCGTCGGTCCGGCGGTTGTACGCCGGGCTCAGGAACTGGCCCAGCAGGTAGCTGTGCGCCGCGTGCAGCTCGACCCCGTCGATGCCGGCCAGCTTCAGGTTGGCCGCGGCGTCGGCGTGCCCGGCGACCAGCTCGTCGATCTCCCGCTGCCCCATCTCGAGCGGGATCTCGCGGTCCCGCGGCGAGGCGACCCGGGACGGTCCCCAGAGCGGGGTCCAGCCGTCGAAGTCGTAGAAGCCGCGCATGTGCACGCCGATGTGGAAGAGCTGGACCAGCACGACGGTGTCGAGGTCGTGCAGCGTGCGGGCGAGCTTCTCGTACCTCCAGATGGCCCGCTTGTCGATGCCGCTGACCGAGTTCTTGAACGCCCCGCGTGCGGAGGCGTGCACGCTCGCGCCCTCGGCGATGACCATGCCGACCCCGCCCAGCGCCCGCTCGCGGTAGTAGGCGATGTGCCGCTCGGAGAGGATCCGGTCCTCGCCGTACAGGAGGGTGTGGGAGGGGAGCACGATCCGGTTGCGGAGAGTGACGTGGCCGAGCGAGAGCGGCTCGACGACGTGGGAGTAGGGAGTGTCCCGGGTGCCGACCGGCGGCAGATCGACGATGGTCATGAGTGGATGTCCCGCATGCGTTCGACGCCTTCCGACAGGAGGTTGAAGCCCACGACCGCGACGAAGAGCGCGAGGCCGGGGAAGAGCACGAGCCACCACTGGCCCGTGGTGATGCCGGTCTGGCCGGCGAGGATCATCGAGCCCCACTCGGCGGTCGGGGCCTGGACGCCGACGCCGAGGAAGGCCAGGCCGGCGATCACGAGGATCGCGTAGCCGAGCGACATGCCGACCTGCGCGATCACCGAGCCGATCGAGTTCGGCAGTACGTGCTGGAGCATGGTGCGGGTGCGGCTGTTGCCCATCGTCACCGCGGCCTCGACGTAGCGCTGCTGGCGCACCACGAGCACCTCGGTGGTGACCAGACGCAGGAAGATCGGCGCGTTGACGATGGCGATCGCCCAGACCACGTTGCCGACGTCGTTGCCGGCCAGCGCGACCAGGGCGATCGCGAGCACCAGCACCGGGAAGGCCTGGACGACGTCCACGACCCGCATCACGAAGGAGGCCAGCCACGGGACGCGCGACATGCCGACGCCCAGCCCCAGCACCACTCCGAGCAGCGCGCCGAGGGCAACGCCCTGGACGGCGAGGCGCAGGTCGAGCCGGGCCGCCTCGGCGACCCGCACGAAGATGTCGGAGCCGTTGGCGTCGGTGCCGAACCAGTGCGTCCCGCTCGGCGCGAGCAGCGTCGACGCCGGGTCCGGGCGGGTGGCGTCGTACGACGACAGCGCGGGGACGACGAAGGACATGACCAGCAGGAACGCGACGATCCCCAGCCCGGCCAGCAGCTGGGTGTTGCCGCTGCGGAGCACGGTGAGCACGCCCCGCGGTGCCCGCCGGGCGGTGGTGCCGACGAACTCGACCAGCGCGACCACGACGTCACGCGGGGTGTCCCCCGACCAGCCGAGGCGGGACGGCCTGCCGGCCTGCAGGACCCGTGCCGGCGTAGCCGCGGTGGTCGTGGTCGCCAGCCGCGGGTCGACGACGGCCTGGACGATGTCGACGACCAGGAAGGTCAGCAGCGACAGCACGCCGGAGACGAGCACGAAGCCTTGGACGGCGTCGTAGTCGTTGCGCGAGATCGCCTCGGCGCCGTACTGCGCGACACCGCCCCAGCCGAAGATGGTCTCGATGAGGACCGCGGCGCCGAGCATGCCGCTGACCAGCACGCCCACGTAGGTGACCGACGGCGGCAGCGAGGCGCGGACGGCGTACCACCAGGACTGCCGGCGGGACAGACCGTTGGCCTGGGCGAAGACGACGAAGTCCGCGCTCATCGTGGACCGCATCGCCGCCCGCATCAGCCGGGTGATGGGCGCGGCCATGCCGACGCCCAGCACCAGCACCGGCAGCAGGGCGTGGTGCGCGGCCGCGGACAGGGCCGGCCCGTCGAGGGCGATCGCCGCGTCGAGGAGCCGGGCCCCGGTGACCTCGGCGGGCACCGGGTCCGAGAGCGCGAGCTGCCCGGTCGGCGCCGGCGCGACGCCGAGCAGGAAGAAGAAGACGTAGATCGCCATCAGGGCCAGCCAGAAGTCCGGGACCGCGAGGAAGACGAAGCTCAGCAGCCGGACCACCATCTGCCCGCCGCGCCGCCGGGTGCGGCCGGCGTACGCCCCGGCGGGGATGCCGACGGCGAGCGCGACCACGAGGGCCAGGCCGACCAGCTCGAGCGTCGAGGCCAGCCTCGTGGTGAGGTCGGACAGCACCGGCTGGCCGGTGACCAGCGAGGTGCCGAGGTCACCGCGGAGGATCCCGGCGAGGTAGTCGCCGTACTGCGCGAGCAGCGACTGGTCCAGGCCGTACTGCGCCCGCAGCGCGTCGATCGCCTCCGGGGTCGCGTAGGGACCGGCGAGCGCGACCGTCGGGTCCCCGGGCAGCACCCGGGTCAGGACGAAGGCGAGGGTGACGACGCCCCAGAGCATCGGGACCATGAGCACCAGCCGGCGCAGCACGAGCAGCGTCACCGGGCCCGGTCGCACCCGGTCGCGCCACGCGCGGCCGACGCCCGCGACGCCGGCTCCCGAGAGCGCGGCGCCGACGGTCACAGGGAGAGCTCCTTGGCCCACAGCAGGTTCATCACGTGGCCCTGGAAGCCGGTGACCTGGTCGCCGGCCGGGACGTGGAACTTGGTCCAGGCCAGCGGGATGGTCGGGACGTCCTCGGCGAGGATCTCCTGCGCGCGGTCGAGCAGCTGGGCCCGCTCGTCGCCGGTCGCGGTCTTCAAGCCGGTGATCAGCTCGTCGATCTCCGGGTTCTGGTAGCCGAAGAGCTGCTGGATGGGCTGCGTCGCGAACAGGTGGCTGAGCTGGTACGCCGCGTTCGGGACCGCCGGCACGTCGGTGTCGTCGATGTAGAAGGGCAGCTTGCCGGCGAGCCGCTCGGTGTCGAAGGTCGTCTGGTCGAGCGCGCTGAGCTGGGCGTCGAGGCCGGCGTCGGCCAGCGAGCTCTGCACCAGGACGGCGATCGCCTCGTGGCTCGGGCTGCCGGCGAGGTAGCTGAGGGTGACCGTGGTGCCCTGGTAGTCGGCGAGCTCGGGGGCCTCGACCGCGTTGTCGCCGTACGCCCAGTGGGTGTCGGTGAAGCCGTCGAAGGACGGGACGATGTGGCTCGTCCACTGCTCGGCGTACGAGCCGTACGCCGAGGCGATGATGTCGCTGAACGGCAGCGCCTTGGCGATGCCCTGACGCAGCGCCTTGTCGGTGAACGGGGCGATGGTGTTCTGCATGCCGAGGAACGTGGTGCCGGCGCTGGCGATCTCGACGACCTGGACGCCGTCGGTGCCGGCGACCTGGTCGAGCTGGCTGGGCGAGTAGTCGTTGCCGAGCATCGACTCGCCGCGGGTGAGCAGCTGCAGCGAGTTCGCGGGCTCGGCCACGGTCCAGGTGATCGTCTCGAGGGCCGGGGCCTTCCAGTGCTTCGGGTTCGCCGTCAGGGTGGCGCGCGAGCCGTCGGAGGAGCGGTCGGCGAGCGAGAACGGGCCGAAGCCGGCGGCGTTGGTGGTCAGCCACTCGGCGGCCCACGGGTCGGCGTCGGTCGCGTGCTTCTTCATCTCGACGCTGTCGTAGATCGCCATCCACGGCGCGCCGAGCAGCTGCACGAAATAGGGCTGGGGCGCCTCGGCGAGGGTGATCGAGACGGTCTTGTCGTCGACCTTCGCCAGCTGTGCGACGTCGGTGATGCCGGCCAGCATGTAGAAGAAGCCGGGCGAGCCCTGCATGGCGAGGCTGCGCTCGACCGACCACAGGATGTCGTCGGCGGTGAGCTCGTTGCCCGCGGCGCTCTCGCAGCTGGGCTGCAGCGCGAAGGTCCACACCAGGCCCGACTCGTCGGTGGTCCAGGAGGCCGCGAGGCCGGCGTTGGCGTCGGCCGCGGCGGGCGTGCCGTCGGCGGGGACGCTGGTGTCGACGAGGGTGTCGTAGATGTTCAGCCAGACCTGGGTCGCCGGGGCGCCGGCGCCGGTGTCGGGGTCGAGGGCGACCGCCCCGCGGGTGGCCGCGACCACCAGGTTCTTGACGGCCGAGCCGCTGGGGCCGGCGCCGCCGCTCGACCCGCCGCCACAGGCGGAGAGGACCGAGCTCGCGGCCGGGATCGCGAGTGCCGCGAGGCCCATCCCGAGGATGCCGCGACGGCTGGCGACGAAGGTGGTGGTGGTCTTCATGAGGACTCCAGGGAGGCAGGGTCGAGCGGCAGCTCGGACGCGAGGAGGTAGCGGGTGTACTCGTGCTCCGGGGTCGACAGGACGGCCTCGGCCGTGCCCTGCTCGACCACCGAGCCGCTGTGGACCACGGCGATGTGGCTCGACAGCGATCGGATCGTGGGGAAGTCGTGCGAGATGAGGACGTAGGACAGGTCGAGCTCGTCTCGCAGCCGCCCGAGCAGCCGCAGGATGTCCGCGCGGACCGAGACGTCGAGTGACGCCGTCGGCTCGTCGAGGACCAGGAGCCGGGGCTGGGTCGCCAGCGCCCGGGCGATGTTCACGCGTTGCTGTTGGCCGCCCGAGAGCTGATGCGGGAACCGGGTCGCGAGCTCCGCGTCGAGGGAGACCATCGCCAGCAGCTCGCCGACCCGCGTCGTGCGCTCCGCCGCCGAGAGCCGGGTGTGCAGCACGAGCGGCTCGGCGACCGCCTCGCCGATCCGCAGCCGCGGGTCGAGGCTCTCGAAGGGCTCCTGGAAGACGATCTGCACGTCGCGGCGCAGCCGGCGCAGGTCCCGCTCGCGCAGGCCGACGATCTCCTGACCGAGCAGCCGTAGCGAGCCCTCGTCGGCCGGCAGCAGGCCGAGCAGGCAGCGGGCGAGCGTCGACTTCCCGGACCCGCTCTCGCCGATGATGCCCAAGGTGCCGCCCGCGGGCAGCTCCAGGTCCACGTTGTCCAGGGCCACGACGGGCGGGCGTCCCCGTCGTCCCGGGTAGGTCTTGCGCAGTCCCCGCACCGACACCGCGGGCTTCGACCGCACGGGAGGACCGGTCGGCGCGACGCCCTGGCTGGTCGCCAGGGTCGAGCTCACGACGCCACCGCCGCGGTCTCGTCGGGGCCCTGGTCCCAGGGCCGGGACGCCGCCACCAGCCCGCGGGTGTACGGCGCCCGCGGGCGGGTCAGCACCTCCGCCGTACGACCCTCCTCGACGAGCTCGCCCGCCGTCATCACCGACATCGTGTCGGCGAAGTGCGCGACGACCGCGAGGTCGTGGGTGATCAGCAGGACCCCGAGGCCGTGCGCCTCCTGGACCTCGCGGATCAGCTCGAGGACCTTCCGGGCGACCGTCGGGTCGAGCCCGGTCGTCGGCTCGTCCGCGATGACCAGGTCCGGCTCGCACAGCAGCGCGGTGGCGATGACCGCACGCTGGGCCATGCCTCCGGACAGCTCCGAGGGCAGCGAGCCGAGGACCCGCTCGGGCTGCGGGAGCCCGACCGAGCCGAGCAGGTCCAGGCACCGGGCGCGGCGCTGACGGCGGGTGAGGCCGGTGTGGGTGCGCAGGATGTTGTCCATCTGGCGGCCCACCGCGACCATCGGGTGCAGCGCGGTCCGCGGGTTCTGCATGACCATCGTGACGGTGCTGCCGTGGATGCCGGCGAACCCGGCCCCGGCCGGGCCGACCTGCTCGGTGCCGTGCAGCCGCACCGAGCCGCCGGTGACCGCGAGCCCGGGGGCCAGCAGCCCCATCGAGGCGCGCGCGGTCACCGACTTGCCGGACCCGCTCTCCCCGACCAGGGCGTGCATCCGGCCGGAGGCGACGTCGTAGGACACGCCGCGGACCAGCTCGGCGCCGTCGCGGTCCCGGGTGACCCGCAGCCCGTCGACGCGGAGCAGGACGGCGGTGTCCGGCTCGGCGTCGACCACCGGCTGCGGGCCGGTCGTGGTCGTGGTCATGGCTGTCTCCTCGTCGTTCGCGGTGGCTCGGTGCAGAGGACTGGGCGGCTCGACTCAGAAGGCGAGCAGGTTCTCCCGGAAGGTCTCGCCGTCGTACGACGACCGGATCAGCCCGCGCCTGCGCAGCTCCGGGCAGAGGCCGTCGGTGACCTGGGAGATGGAGAGGCGGGTCATCGGGGCGTAGACGACGAAGCCGTCGCCGTCCGCCTCGTCCATGACCTCGCCCATCTGGGACGCGATCGAGTCCGGGGTCCCGATGAACTCCATGCCGTACTTGTTCGGGCCGGTGACGACGTCGCGCAGGGTGAGGTTCTCGGTGCCCTCGATCCAGGCCTTGGCGCTGGTCGTCTCACCGTTGCCGACCTTGGTGGGCACCGGGCCGTCGAGGTCGAACTTCGAGTAGTCGATCTCCCCGCCGCTGGCGTAGGACATCCCCCAGAGCTTCTCCTCGATGGCGTCGGGGGTGAACCGGAGGTCCTGGACGCGCTGCCACTTGGCCTGCGCCTCGTCCTGGGTGTCGCCGAGGTACGGCGTCATCATGAACAGGATCTTCAGGTCGGACGGCTTGCGTCCCCACTTGACCAGCCGCTCGTCCATGTCGGCGCGCAGGTCCTTCATCGCCTGCGGCGTGCGGGCCAGGGCGAGCATCGTGTCGGCGTGCTTGGCGGCCAGCTCGCGGCCCGGCACGGAGTTGCCGGCCTGGGCGACGACCGGGCGGCCCTGCGGGCCCGGGATCGTGTTGAGCGGACCGCGGACCTTGAAGTACTCACCCTCGTGGTCGACGGTGTGCACCTTGGTGTGGTCGACGTAGCGGGGCTCCTCCTGGTCCATCAGGACCGCGCCCGGCTCCCACGAGTCCCACAGCGCGGCGACGACGTCCATCCACTCCATCGCCATCGCGTACCGGTCGGCGTGGGCCAGGTGGGCGTCGAGGCCGAAGTTCTGCGCGACCCGGTGGGTCACGGAGGTGACGACGTTGACGCCGACCCGGCCCTCGGTGAGGTGGTCGAGCGTGGTCATCAGCCGGGCGCCGAGGAACGGCGGGTACTGGATGGTCGACATCGTGGAGACGATCCCGAGGTGCTGGGTGGCCGCGGCGATGAGCGGCACCAGCGGCATCGGGTCGTTCTTGGGGGCCATCAGGCCGTACTTCAGCGCCGTCTCCATGGACCCCTTGTAGGAGTCCTCGATCATCGAGGTGTCCTCGATGAACAGGAGGTCGAAGCCGGCGCGCTCGAGGGAGCACGCGAGATCGGTGTAGATGCGGGGCTTCATCCAGTCCCGGCCGTTGTTGCCGGCCCAGGGCTGGTACCACGGGTGGATGCCGAAGCCGTCGCCGAGGAACCATCCAAGGTGGAACACGTGATGCCTGCTTTCTCGAGGGTGACGGTGCGCCCCGGGCGGGCCCTGCGGGGGTCGCCGCCGGGGACGGACAGCAGTCAACGAGGCGAGGATTTCGGGCCGCGACCCGTCCGGTCACCGTTCATTTGCGCGGTTCGGCCGTTCCCCGGTCGCCGCGCAATCGACCTGGTCGGGAGCGCGGCCGCGCTCCGGGAGGGGGACGACGGCGGACGGCGCAAGGCGTCGTACGGCGTAATGCTCAAGAAACGTCCGTAACGCCGGGAACCGGGACCGAGGACGTCCGCGGCTCGGTCGTGTGCGTGAAGCAGATCCGGTCCGACCGGTAGTGGGAGTAGCTCAGGTCGCGCGGCAGACCGTCCGCGTCGACGAGCAGCACCTCACGCACCAGGACCGGCGAGCCGGCCGGGACGC
The DNA here is from genome assembly GCF_037120545.1 of Nocardioides sp. CCNWLW216. NCBI lineage: Bacteria > Bacillati > Actinomycetota > Actinomycetes > Propionibacteriales > Nocardioidaceae > Nocardioides > Nocardioides sp. CCNWLW216. The sequence goes on along the minus strand of NZ_JBBBBJ010000010.1, from coordinate 95,920 downwards.
CGAGCAGCTCGGCGGTGAGGGCGTCGGCGCCGACCGCCTCGACCAGCGACTCGACGCTCCCGAGCGGGACGCCGAAGCCGTGCTCGAAGGCGGTCGCGAGGTCGGCGACCCGGACGGTCGCCCGGGCGGGCAGCCGGGACACCGGCTTGTACGTCGCCCGCACGCACAGCACCTCGCCGTGCGCGCGGACCAACTCCTCCACCATCAGGACCGGCTCGTCCTCGGCGATCTTCAGCCGGGCCCGCATCCACGGCGGCGCCGGCATCTCCTGCTCCTCCAGCCGCTCGACCGCGCTGTCCTCGACCACCTGCTGGTCGGGCGGGAGGTGCATGAGCTGGTCGGTCGCGACGTCCAGGATGGCGCCGTTCACGGTGGTGCCGACCCGACGTCGACGCTCGACGAGCCCGTCCGCGGCCAGCGCCTGCAGGGCGTCGCGGACCGCCTGGCGGCTGGCCGAGAGCTCCTCGATCAGCCGCTCCTCGACGAGGACGCCGGAGCCGCCGACGTCGCCACGTCGGATGGAGGCGCGGACCAGGTCGTAGACCCGACGCGCGGACGACTGGCGCCGGCCCCGACGCTGGGCGGAGCCGGACACCGAGCGGGGGTGGCTCACGCGCCCGGCCCCGCCGTTCACGCGGACGCGCCCGCGGGGACGGTGACGTCGCAGTGCAGGGTGACGTCGATGTTCCCGCGCACGGCACGGGAGTAGACGCACTGGGCGTGCGCCTCGGCCATCAGCTCGTCGGCCACCGGCTGCTCGACGCCGGGCAGGTGGGCGGTCAGCTCGGCCGAGAGCCGGAAGCCGTCGTCGACCTGCACGAGGTGGACGACGCTGTCCAGGGTGAACGTGGTGGCCCGGATCTTGCGGGTGCGGGCGACGTACTGGAGCGTGCTGAGGAAGCAGGCGCCGTACCCGAGGGCGAAGAGCTGCTCGGGGTTGGTGACCGCGCTCTGGTCGACCGGTCCGCCCATCGCCGGCGGGGGCTTGAGGGTGAGCGAGGGGTAGCCGGTGTCGGTCGCGGCGTGGCCGTCCCGACCTCCGTCGATGTGGGCACGAGCGGTGTAGTGCACGGTGTCTCCTTCGTCGATGGACTTATCCGACAGCCGTCGACCAGAGGAACCCGGGACGGTTACGTCCGTGGTCGCTGATCGGCGACGTCGCTGTTACGGGCGCAGGTCACACGTCCGCGCCCGCGGCCGGCACCGGGAGGCCGGTGCCGGTCCCGTCCGCGCGCGCCAGGAGGCGCACGCGGGTGGTCCAGGCGAGGACGCCGGCCAGGCCGGTCAGCGCCATCGCGATCGCGGTGGCGGCCAGGCCACCGGGGTGCAGCGGGGCGACCACCAGGCCGACCACCGCGCCGAGGCCGAACTGGAGGCCGCCGACCAGGCCGGAGGCGGTGCCGGCGCGCGCCGTACGGCCCGCGAGGGCGGCCGCCGCGCCGAGCGGCATCGCCACGCCCAGGCACAGGTTGGAGGCGAAGAAGAGGGCCAGGGTGACGCCCAGCGGGGGCAGCCCGCCCCAGGCCGCGGCGACCGCGGCCAGGGTCAGCTGCACCCCGACGCCCGCGCCCAGCGCGACGACGACCAGCCGCTCGGCGGGCACCCGCTCCAGCAGCCGCGGCGAGGCCTGGGCGCCGGTGACCATGGCGACGGCGACGGCGGCGAAGGAGACCCCGAACGCCAGGCTGCCCTGGCCGTACTCCCCGCGCAGCACCTCCGGCGAGAACGTCACGAAGACGATGACCGCGGCGAAGGCCAGGCCGGAGGTCAGGGTGGCCAGGGCGAAGGGCGCGTCGGTGAGCAGCCGCTCCCCCGCCGGCCGGGGCCCGGTGACCGAGGGCCGGGCGGGCCGCGACTCCGCGAGACCGAGCGCGGTCCAGGCCACGACGAGCGCACCCGCGACGACCAGGATCCAGAACACGCCGCGCCAGTCGGTGACGGACAGCAGCACGCCACCGATCACCGGGGAGAGGATCGTGAACGCCGCGGTGAGCAGCATCAGCCGGGCCAGCGGCCGCGCCAGGGCGCCCGGGTCGAGCAGGTCGGCCAGGACGGCGCGCGACACGGTGAGGCCGCACGCGCCGGCCAGGCCCTGGCAGACGCGCAGCACGATGAAGGCGACCGGGTCCTCGACGACCGCGCAGCCCACGCTGACCGCCGTCCAGGCCACCAGCCCGACCAGGACCGTCGGGCGCCGGCCGATCCGGTCGGCCACCGGACCCCACAGCACCTGCCCCACCGCGAGGCCGAGCAGGCAGCCGAGCAGGCTCCACGCGGCCTGGGTGTCGCTGAGCCCGAGGGTGTCGCTCACCTCCGGGAGGGTCGGGAGGTACAGCTCCATGGAGCTGGGCCCCACGACCGCGAGCACGCTCAAAAGCACCATCAGGCGGGCGGGGATGCGTGTCGTCACGTCCGCACCCAACCCGGCCGGGATGTTGCGGGCGTAACGCCGGCGCCCGCGGCCCCTTACGCCGTCGGTGCCAGGTTGCGCGCAGGTAACACCGCAGGCCGCCTGCGCTCTCGCCCGGCCGTGGAGGAGCGATCGGACCGATAACGCCACTCCCCTTTCTCAGTGACCGCCCCAGCCCCCGACAGCGTCACCACAGGATCGGCGGCCACCGTCGGGTGGGAACAGTCACCACTCAACGAGGAGCAGGAACATGGACCGATCGACACTCACCCGGATCGGCGCCGCCGGCGCCGTCGCAGGACTGGGCCTGGCCGTCGGCGGCGTCGCGCTGGCGTCCGCCGAGACCACCACCGCCCCCTCCGGGACCTCGAGCAGCGCGCACCCCGGTGGCCCGCGCGGGGACCGCGGCCAGGACGCCGAGGTCCTGGCCTCCGAGCTCGGTCTGGAGGAGTCCGTCGTCGAGGAGGCGCTGACCGCGGTCCGTGACGAACTGCGGCCCGAGAAGTCGTCCGACACCGACACCCGACCCACGCCGCCGACCGAGGAGGAGCGCGCCGAGCGCCAGGCCGCCCTGGTCACGGCGCTCGCCGCGAGGCTGGACGTCTCGGAGGCCGAGGTGGAGGCGGCGTACGCCGTCGTCGAGGAGAAGCGGGAGGCGGAGCGGACCGAGCGCCAGGCCGCGTCCCGCGCGGACCTGGTCACGCGCCTCGACGAGGCGGTCACGGCCGGCACGCTGACCGAGGCCGACAAGGCCTCGGTCCTGAAGGCGTACGACGCCGACCTGCTCGCTGGTCCCGGTGGTCCCGGCGGCCCGGGTGGCGGCCAGCCGGCCGCGGACGCCGCCGCCGAGTAGGACCAGCACGAACCGGCCGCCGTCCCCGGCTCGGGGTCGGCGGCCCTCGTCCCTCAGCCGGTCTCGGCGAGGTGGACCGCGACGACGACGATGTCGTCCACGTCGTACGACGCCCGCTCGCCGCGACCGTCGAGGTCCCCGGTCAGCCGCTCCAGGAGGTGATCGGTGAGCGCCTGCCCGTCCGCCCCGGGCGTCGCGGCCGACGCGACCTCGTGGAGGCGGGCGAGCCCGACGTCGAGGTGCTCGCCCCGACGCTCGACGAGCCCGTCGGTGTAGGCGATCAGGGTGCTCCCGGGCTCCAGGACGAGGGAGACGTCACGACGCGGCCCGGTGCCGTAGCCGAGCAGCGGCCCGCGCGCCGGGGGCGGGTCGACGAACTCGTGCCGACCGTCGGGACGCCGCAGTAGCGGGGCGGGGTGCCCGGCCGAGGACAGCGTCAGCAGCCACCGCCCGTCTTCCCGCGGCTCGAAGTGGGCGAACAGCATCGTGGCGATGGGCGGCTCGGCGTTGAGCGCGGGCAGCAGCCGGTCGATCTGCTCCAGGACGGCGGCCGGCATCAGTCGCTGGGTCGTGGCGGTGGCCTGCAGCAGGCCCTTCAGCTGCCCCATGGCCGCGGCGGCGTACACGTCGTGCCCGCTGACGTCGCCGACGACCAGCCCGAACGGACGTCGACCCTCACCGGCGGGTCCGAGGGCGCCGACGTCGAGGACGTCGTAGAAGTCGCCGCCGACCTCGGCACCGTCGGCGCTCGCGAGGTACTGCGCCTCGATCCGCACGCCCGGCAGCACCGGGATCTCGGGCAGCAGGCTGCGCTGCAGGGTCTGCGCGATCAGCGACTGGGTGGCGTAGAGACGCAGGTTGTCGAGGATCAGGCCGGCGCGTCGGCCGAGGTCGACCGCGGTGTCCACGTCGGCGTCGGTGAACGGGTCACGGCCCGTCCCCCGGTTCAGGACGACGACATCGCGCACGCCGAGGCGTCCCGGCAGACCCACCACCAGGGCAGAGCCGATCCCCAGCTCCGCAGCGCCCCTCGGCAGGTCCTCGTCGGTGAGCAGCCGCGAAGGCCGGCCGGCGAGCAGGTCCGTGACGAGCCCCTCGCGCGCCGCCAGCGCGGGCACGTGCTCGGCGTACGACGCCGCGGCCTCGGTCCGGGTCGGGTCCCGGTGGAGGGCGAGGTGCTCGGTGACGCCGCCGTGCTCGTTGACGTGGAAGAACAGCGCGACGTCCGCCAGGGTCGGGACCAGCAGCTGCAGGAGCCGGTTGCGGGCCTCCCCGACGTCGAGCTCGCCGCTGAGCGACTCGCTCGCCTGGGCCATCAGCTCCACGCGGGCCTGGGCCTCCTCGGCCCTCCGTCGGGCCCGGTGCTCGGCGGCCAGCGCGGCGTCCCGCTGCCGATCGGCCTCGATCCGCCCGCTGACGTCGCTCTGGACGCCGACGAAGTGGCTCACCAGACCGTCCGCGTCGAGGATCGGGGTCATGGTGACCTGGTTCCAGAAGGCCAGACCGTCCTTGCGGTAGTTCAGCAGCGTGGCGGTGACCGGCTCCCGAGCGTCCAGGGCCTGCCGGATCCGCGCGACCTCCTCGCGGTCGGTGCCCGGGCCCTGCAGGAAGCGGCAGTTGCGGCCGACAGCCTCCTCGAACGCGTAGCCGGTCGAGGCCGTGAAGGCGGGGTTCACCCAGACCAGGGGCATGTCGGGGAGCCGGGCGTCGGCCACCGTGAAGGACAGCCCGGTGGCCAGCACGGCCCGGTCCCGGATCTCCGCGTCCTGGTCGCCGAACGCCTCGGCGGCGCGAGCCGCCTGCTGCTCGCGGACGGAGAGGAACACCACCAACGCGTGGTCGTCGAGCATCGGCGCACCCGTCATGGGCAGGCCGACCACCCACAACGGCTCGCGGGAGGCACCCATCTCGCTCCGCCGGTGGGCCGAGACCCGCTGCCCGGGGACCGGCTCGGCGCGCAGCAGCCTCGTCAAGGGGTGGTCGGAGTCGGACAGCTCGGTGCCGGCGGAGTCCCGCAGGCGGGCCGCGTCCGACCACTCCTCCAGCGCTACGGGCAGGTCCACCCCGGGCGCCAGCTGCTGGGCGACGTCGTTCGCGTGCACGACCGACCGCGCGCCCAGGTCCACGACGAGGATCGCCGCGGGCGCGTCACCGATGACCGCGTGGAGGTCCGCGTCCAGCGGGACCGCCCCACGGTCGAGCTCCTGGTCGATGGGTCGGGTCATGCGGGCTCGGGCTCCACGACGGGTTGGGCGCGCGCCTGCAGCGAGCGCAGGCTGAACGAGGAGACGCCGTCGGCGAGCTCCTCGACGAGCGCCGCCATCAGGGCCTGGCACACGGCGGGGCGGCCGGCCGGCTCGCGTCTCGCCTCCTGCTGCAGCAGCCGCAGGTCCTGGCGGACGAGCGCCGCGCGCTGGGCTGAGAGGGAGGAGACCGGCAGCAGCAGACGCACCAGGTCGACGAACGACCCCACCTGGTCCTCGTCGCGGTCATGAGCGCGGACGACGTCCCGGGACGAGACGACCGGCCGAGGGCGCGGGCGGACCAGGGACAACGGGATCGGGTCGCGAGGGTTCATGACGGACCTCAGGCCGGGACGAGCTGACGGGCGGACGCGTACCGCACGACGTGGGGTACGCCGAGGGTCGCCGCGAGATCGGCACCGGTCTCGATCGCCGTGGTCCGGGAGGCGTTCCGTGCCACCACGGCCGCCTCCCAGCGGACCACCCAGGCTCCGTCCTGCTGCAACGTCTCGACCTCGCGGCCGTCGTTCGTCCTGCTCATCCTGTCCCCTTCGCTGTGGCGTGCCAGGTAAAAGTACCCGCCTTGTGGAAGTTTGTGCACGTCCTTCCTCAAGATCTCCACAAGACGTGGAAGTCATGCCCTATGGTTCTCGTCATGTCCTCCGATCCCGACCTGCTCTCGATCGGCGACCTGGCCCAGGCGACCGGCGTCAACGCAACGACCCTGCGGGCCTGGGAGACCCGCTTCGGCTTCCCCGTCGCGATGCGGCTGCCCAGCGGGCACCGGCGCTACCGGCGCGAGGACGTGGCGGCCGTCCGCTCGGTGGCCCAGCGCCGCGACTCCGGGCTGCGCCTCGACGTGGCGATCGCCGAGATCCTGGACTCGGCGCGACCGTCCACCGGCTCGGTCTTCACGACCCTGCGGCGCGAGCACCCGCACCTGCGGGCCGAGCGGCTGCACAAGTCGACCCTCACGGCGCTGTCCTGGGCCATCGAGGACGAGTTCTGCGCGCAGGCCGACCGCGCCCGGATCTTCGGCGCCTTCCAGACCGGAAGGCTCTACCGACCCTCCCGGGCGCGGTGGACGGAGCTCGCACGGCTCGCGGCCTCGGCGACCGTGTTCGCCGACTTCACCGGCACCGGTGATCTCCCGGACGACGCACCCGTCACCCGGATCCACCTCGACCCGGTCTCGCCGATGCGTCGCGAGTGGGTCGTCGTGTGCGACAGCGCCGACCTGCCGGTGGCCCTGACCGCCTGGGAGCTCCCCGGCCAGGAGACGGTGGCCGACTCCCGCCGGGTGTTCGAGGCGATCTGGACCGTCGAACCCGCCGCGGTGCGTGACGCTGCCCGGGCCTGCGCCCGGGTGGCCCACGAGTACGACCCGGAAGTCGGTGCTCCCCTGCTGTTCGCCCTCGCCGACGCCCCCACGCCGGTGGCCCCCGGCCTGAGCGCGCTCAACTCGATGTTCACCCGGATGCTGACCTACGTCGACCGGCACCAGGCCCGCGAGCACGAGCGCCGCTGAGCGCAGGACCGCGGCCGTGCTCCCTCCCGGGGACGACCGCGGTCGCTGCGAGCCGTCGTGGGGACGAGAACCAGCCCGCAGCACCCCTCCGATGCCCGGTCGTCCGACCATGCACACCCGGTCCGCGAACCGATCCGCCCCGACGTGCATCGGACCAGGCATGAACCTTCTCCGTACCCTCACCCTGACGGCCGTCGCCCTCGCGCTTCCCGCCGCCACCCTCGTCCCCGCCCAGGCCGCCGCCCCGAGCGAGCGCGCCCACCGGTCGTACGTCGTCAAGACGACCGCCTCGACGGACGCCGTCGTCCAGGGCCGGCGCGTCGTCCTCTCCGGCACCGTCCGCAAAGCCCGTCGCGGCGAGCACGTCCGGGTCCAGGTCCGCTACGACGGTGGCCGCTGGAAGACGTCCGACCTGTCCGACCGGGTGGACCGCCGGGGCCGCTTCCGGATCTCCGACAAGATCACCAGCACCCGCAGCCGGTCCTACCGCGTCGTCAAGCCCGCCGGCCGGGGCTTCCGCGCCGGGCGCAGCAAGGCGGTCCACGTCGACGTCTACTCCTGGCGTCCCCTGCCGACGCTCGCCCCCGTCAACGCCACCGCCACCTACCCGGTGGACGCGGTGAAGATCAACGGGCGGGCCTACCCGGAGTCGCTCGCCGGCTCCGCCTCGGACGCGCAGGGCGGAACCTCCTACAACCTCGAGCGTCGGTGCCGTCAGCTGACGACCCGCGTCGGTCTCGCGGACACGTCGGAGGACTCGGTGCTCGGCACGGCGTCGCTGAAGGCCGACGGGGTCCAGAAGTACGCCGGCTCGTTCGCGCTGACCCAGTCCAGCCCGGTCACCCTCGATGTCTCGAAGGTCTTCCGGCTCACCTTCGACTGGACGTCGCGGAGCACGCTCAGTGGGGCCGAGGACCAGACCGGTGCCGTGGTGGCGCTCGGGAGCCCGGAGCTCCTCTGCCGCGACTGACCGGAGGCGACGCGCTCAGGCGCGGAGCGGCGGTTCGCTCAGACGGCCGACGCCAGCTCCGCGGTGACCCGGGTGCCGCCGTCGTGGTCGACGCTCCACTGCTCGCAGAGGCAGTCGACGATCGCCAGCCCACGACCGGAGAGCGCCTCGTCCGAGGCGACCCCGGCGAACAGGTCGCCGGCCGTGCCTCCGTCGAGCACGCTCAGGCGGAGCCGGCCGGCGGTCAGTGCCCACGAGACCTCGAGATCCTCGTCGGGCGACGACGAGCCGTGCTGCAGCGCGTTGGTCACGAGCTCGCTGAGCACGAGCTCGGCGTCCTCGATGAGGTCGCGCTGAGCGCCGTGCTCGGTGAGCTGGTGGGACATCACCCGACGGGCGATGCCGGTCACCCGGTTGGCGGCGGGCAGCACCAGGATCGTGCGCGCGTCGAGGGGCCGCTCCGCCGTCAGGGTCATGACCTACCTGTGCCACCCAGCAGGGGTCTCTAATCCCCCGACTTGTCCGGTGTCGCGGAACTCACCCTCGCGGGTGGGGGCGCAGTCGGCGGACGAGCTGCGGCACCACCGAGACCAGGAGCGCGCCACCCACGGCGACGACGAGGGCTGTGCGGGTGTCGTCGAACAGCCCGTCACCGAGCACCCCGACGGCGGCGTACACCGTCGCCCAGAGAGCGGCGGCCACGGCCGCGGCGCTCACGTAGCGGTACCACGGGTAGCCGGTCAGGGCCGCCACCAGCAGCACGGGCACCCGACCTCCCGGCACCAGCCGCGAGACCAGCAGGGTGCGGATCTCGGCGTGCTCGATCCGCTCGCGCAACCGGGCCGGGCGCGAGTGCTCGTCACCGTCGTCGCCCAGCCAGCCGACCCGCCGGGCGAGCGGCTCCCCGGCCCTGCGGAGGGCGGCGTACGTCACGAGATCGCCGCAGTACGCCGCCCCGGCCCCGACCGCCACGACGAGCACGACCTCCCAGGTGTGGTCGGCGCGGGCCAGGACGGCCGCGCTGCTGACCGCGGCGCCGGTCGGCAGCACCGGCACGACCGCACCGAAGGCGACGACGCCGAAGAGCACGAGCAGGGTGGCCAGGCCGAAATGGTCACCGCTCACACTGCACCCGCTCCCCCGGCGCCAGGACGAGGGCGCGGGCCTCATCCTGCTCGAGCGCGGCCGCGAAGCGCTCGCCCGGGGTCACGAACAGCCGCTGGTGCGTACGACGGTCCAGCCGGGCCAGCCCGACCGGCCAGAACGTGCCCCAGTGCACCGGGACCGCCCAGCGGGCGCCGACCGCGGCGACCGCGAGCGCGGCCTGCTCGGGGTCGAGGTGCTCGTCGCCGAGGGTCGGGCCCCAGCCGCCGACCGGCACCAGGGCGAGATCGACGGCACCGACCGCGGCGAGGTCGTCACGCGGGCCGGTGTCGCCGGGGTACCAGCAGGACACGCCGGACCGCTCCACCCGGAAGCCGATCGCCGGACCCCGGATCCGCGAGCCGGGGTGCCGCCGGCCGTCGTGGGTCGCCGGCAGCACCCGCACCGTCGCGCCCGCGACCGTCAGCTCCTCGCCGGGGGCGACCGGGCGGACGTCGTACCCCGGGGGGATGAGGCCCTCGCCGCCGCGCGGGACCAGCACCGTCGCCCCGGGCCGCATCCGCCGCAGGGTCGGGACGTGCAGGTGGTCGTGGTGGAGGTGCGAGACCAGCACCAGGTCGGCGTCGTACGCCGGGGCCGCGGGCGGCGGGCCGTGCCGGCGCAGGTGGAAGAGCCGGTCGACGTGCAGCGGGTCGGTCGCGACCCGCAGCCCCTCGAGCTCGACGGTGACCGACGCGTGGCCCCACCAGGTGATCGCCAGGGTCACGGCTCGGCCCGCAGACCCAGCCGGGTCAGCCGGTCGACGAGGGCGGCGTGCACAGCCCGGCCGTCGAGCGGGCCGTCCGGCACCACGCAGCCCCGCGGGTGGACCAGCAGCGCCTCGGTCTGCCAGCCGCCGAGGCCGCCGTGGGAGCCGACGAGCTCCTCGAAGGCGACGACCTCGCCGAGCGAGCGGTCGTAGGCGCCGAGCAGGACCAGGTCGCCGACGTGCTGCCGCTCGGAGAGCTGGAGGAGGTCGGCCTCGGCGTGCGGGCCGTAGCCGGCGACGGGGTCGGCGCCCTCCCCCTCCGCGGAGCCCAGGACCCGCCAGCCGGTGCCGCCGTCGGCGACGACCGCACCGTCGGCGCGGCGGGTCAGCACCAGCCCGACGTGGGGGTGCTCGGCCAGGCCGCGGACCAGGCCCGGGTGCAGCTCCTCGAGCTGCTCGCGGGTCAGCCGGCCGGGCAGGTCGGTGCGGTAGACGTGGGCCAGGCTGCCCGAGGCCGCGACCAGCAGGCCGGGTCCCTCGGGCGCGGTGCCCTCGGCCGCGTGGTGCCGGCCGCCGGCCACCGAGCGGGCGGCCCGGGTGACCGTCCGGCTGCTGCCCCGGGCGCCGGCGAGCAGCAGGTTGGCCGGCAGCCACCGCTCGTCGGGGTGCACCTCGGCGTGCACCTGCTGGCGGGCCAGGTCCTGGACCAGGTCGTCGAGGGTGTGGCCGGTGAGCTGCAGGAACGTCGAGCCCTGGGCCTGGCCGTGGTCGGAGACCAGCGCGATCTCGTAGCGGCGGCCGACCTCACGGGTCAGCTGGTCGAGGAAGGCCAGCACCCGGTCGAGGTTCTCCAGGGTCCGCAGCGACTCGGGCCGGGTCGGTCCGGCGTGGTGGGCGACCTCGTCGTAGTCGACGAAGTCCACGAACACCACCGGCGTCCCCCGGGTCAGCTGCTCGGCGACGATCGCCACGTTCAGGTCGCGCAGCACCACCGTCGTCAGCCCCCGGAGCAGCACGAACGCGCCGCCGCGCCGGACCCGCGGGACGACGTCGCGGATCCGCTGGCGCCGGCCCTGGTGCAGCTCGGTGACCATCTGGCCGACGAACAGCACCACCGACCGCACCAGCCCGAAGCGGTTGATGGCGTACGACGCCGCGCCCTGGTCGGCTCCGGGCAGCCGGCCGTCGCTCAGGGTGAGCAGCCGCGCGGACGCGTCCCCGGAGAACAGGTTCGAGACGCTGGTGCCGCCGTCGGCGAGCAGCCCGCGCCCGTCGCTCAGGTCGGCCTCGACCAGGGCCGCGTCGGCGGGCCGGCTCATCACCAGCATCCGGCCGCGCTCCTTGTCGAACCAGCGGAAGCCGGGCACGGCCGTCACGTCGCCGTGCAGCAGCACCGCCTGCCCGGCCGGCGTCGTGCACGGCACCCCGGTGTGCCAGCCGCGCAGGTCGTGGGAGCCGGAGCGGATCCACCGCGAGACGGTCGGCATCGAGCCGGCCGTGACCGCCTGGCGGAGCACCGGCAGGCTGACGCCGTCGAGCTGGACGACCAGCAGGCCCGGCCCCTCGGCGCCGGCGACCCGCGTCCGTCGTACGGCCTGGTTGAGCAGCTGGCCGAGGAACGCGTCGTCGCTGCTGGTGTCGAAGAGCCAGTTCACGACCGCGGAGACCACCGCCGCGGCCCAGGAGGCGAGCACGATCTCGCCGAGGCTGAACGGCTCGACCGACGGGACCAGCGCGAGCGCCGCGCCGAGCACGATCGACTGGGCCAGCACCCCGGCCAGCAGCAGGCCGACCGTGCCCGTGAGCACGGTCAGCCGCGTCAGGAGCGGCCGGAGCAGCGCGCCGAGCACCAGGACCAGGACCACCAGGGTGGCGACCGACTCGGCCCCGGACTGCACCTGCTCGCCCGGCAGCAGCCAGAGGCTGGCGGCCAGCGCCAGGAAGGAGGTCACGAACGACCGGAGCACGCCGGCCGCCCACGACCACGACGGCCGCCAGGAGACGAGCTGCAGCCGGCCGAGCCGCAGCAGCCGGGCGATCCTGGTCACGGGAGCAGCCTACGGACGCTCAGCGGTCAGAGCGTGCCCTGCAGGATCAGCAGCACGCCGAAGACCACGAACGCCGCGGCGGCGCCGTACTTGATGGCCTTCTCGGGGAGGCGCTTGCCGAGGACGGCGCCGACCACGATGGCCAGGGCGTCCGCGGCCACCATGCCGACGGTGCTGCCGATCCAGGTGCCGAACCAGCCCTCGTGGGTGGCCAGGGTGATGGTGGCGAGCATGGTCTTGTCACCGAGCTCGGCGAGGAAGAAGGCGAGGCCGACGGCGAGGATCGCGGCGCCCTGGCTCTTGCGCGCCTTCTCGGCCTCGTCCTCGGTGAGCTCGTCGCCGCGCAGCGTCCAGGCGGCGAAGCCGAGGAACGCGATGCCCGCGACGATGTTGATGACGTCCTGGCTGTCGGCGAAGGCATCACCGATCCAGTAGCCGATGCCGACCGAGGCCAGGTGCACGATCGCGGTGGCGACGGTGATGCCGATGATGACGTCGCGGGCCTTGTAGCGCGCGGCGAAGGTCATCGCCATCAGCTGGGACTTGTCGCCGAGCTCGGCGACGAAGATGACGGCGGTGCTGATCAGGAAGGCTTCCACGGGTTCCTCTCCGGGCCTGACCGGCCGGAGGGATGTCCTGGGGGACGTGCCTTCGACCAGGCACGCCCGACACGGATGTCAGAGATGGTGCGACTGGTCGAAAGTCTCGTCCGCCGGCTCATCGCTGAGCTGGCCCGCTGCACCGGTCCCGCGCGAGCGGGGCAGTATGTCGACACAGCTGTTGGGGACTACTCCCTTTCGTTGAAAACCGTACCGCAACGCCCGCCGGTACGACGAACCCGCGTCAGCGGAGGTCGCGGCCCACGATCAGTCGAACCAGACCGAGTCGCAGGAGCCGCAGCCGAACTCCCGGACCGCGGCGCCGTCCGAGAAGTCGACGCTCCGCAGGCGCCACGTGTGCTGGCATTCGGGACTTCCTTCCACGAGGCGCAGGCGAGCCATCGGGGGTCGGGACGGCAACGGGACAACCGGCTCCGGTGCACTCACGTGGGGACCTCCCGTGCTCGAGAACTGGGCCGGCGGGGCGGTTCCCACCCGGCCGTCGCTTCATTCCCCCCACTCCTCCAGACGCGCGGGGGGCCGGTGGCGTTGCCTCGACCCGCACCGGACTAGACGGGTCCGGGCACCTCGTACGTCAGCTCCAGGCCGTCGGCCCAGCTCGAGCAGGTGCAGCCGGCCGGGTCGGGCAGGGTGCCGATGGTGGTCGTGAGCAGGCCGGTCAGCCGCTCCAGGTTCTGCCGGAAGAGCGCGAAGACCTCCTCCTGTCCGACCCCGGAGCCGGACTCGACCCCGGCGTCCATGTCGGTGACCAGCGCGATCGCCGAGTAGCACATCCGCAGCTCCCGGGCGAGCGCCGCCTCGGGGGCGCCGGTCATGTTGATCAGCGTCCAGCCCTGGGCGCCGTAGTGGCGCGACTCGGCCCGCGTGGAGAACCGCGGCCCCTCGATCACGACCATGGTCCCGCCGACCTTCACCTCCGGGTCCGCGTCCGCGACCGCCAGCGACATCCGCGGGCAGTACGGGTCGGCGAAGGGCAGGTGCACGGCTCCGGTCTCGACGTAGCTGGAGATCCGGCGGTGGGTGCGGTCCACGAGCTGGTCGGGGACGACCACGTCACCCGGCGCGACCTCGGCGCGCAGTCCGCCGACCGCGCACGGAGCGAGCACCTGGCCCACGCCCAGCGAGCGCAGCGCCCACAGGTTCGCCCGGTAGTTGATCCCGTGCGGAGGGTGCTTGTGGCGCTTCCCGTGCCGCGGCAGGAACGCGACCCGACGGCCCGCGACGGTGCCGAGCGAGACCGGCGCCGACGGGGCGCCGTACGGCGTCTCGACGACGACCTCCTCGGCGTCGTCGCCGCGCTGGGTGAGGAAGGAGTAGAAGCCGGTGCCGCCGATGACGGCGACCTCCGCCCGGGGTGAGCTCATGGCCGAACTGTGCCAGAGCAGCGGGGCGCGATAATCTCCGAGCGCCAGTCGACCATCACGTGAGTGAGGTCAGGGAACCCGGTGCGACTCCGGGACTGACGCGCAGCGGTGTGGGTGACGGGCGGGGCACGGGACGGGGGCGACCTCGGACCAGTCACTGGGCCGCGAGGTCCGGGAAGGCGCTCCGCACCGGTCGATCCCGAGTCCGAAGACCTGCTGGCCCTTGCGGCGACCGCCGCGAGGTCGACGCGGGTCTCGCGCACGGGCCCGGACCTCGAAGGACCTGATGTGTCTGGATCGTCCGGCGGATCGCTCCGCACCCGGCGGGACCGCTGCCCCGGCGTGCTGCGCCCCTGGCCGGCCGAGGACGGCGCGCTGGTCCGGCTGCGCCTGGTCGGCGGCCGGGTCTCCCCCGCGTCCCTGAGCGCGCTCGGCGAGGTCGCCCGGCGCTACGGCGACGGCGACGTGCACCTGACCGGCCGGGCCAACCTCCAGCTGCGCGGACTGCCCTCCGGGCCGGACGGCGCGCTGCCCGCCGAGGTCGTCGAGGCGGTCGAGGCCACCGGCCTGCTCCCGTCGCGCACCCACGAGCTCGCGCGCAACCTGATGGTCTCCCCGCAGACCGGCCTGGCCGGCGGACGGGCGGACCTCCGGCCGGTCGCCACCGACCTCGACGAGCGGCTCCGCGCCGCCCCCGACCTGGCCGCCCTGCCGGGCCGCTTCCTGTTCGTGCTCGACGACGGCCGCGGCGACCTGATCGACCGCACCGCCGACCTGGGCCTGGTCGCCCTGTCCGCCCAGCTGGCCCAGCTGCGGGTCGGCAGTCGGCGCTGGGGCGACGTCGTCCCCCTGACGAAGGCGGCGCAGTTCCTGGTCGTGCTGGCCCAGCGGTTCCTGGTCGCCGCCGGCACCGGGCCGGACGCGCCCTGGCACGTCGACGAGCTGGCGCTGCCGCTCAGCGAGCCGTTCCCCCTGGGCGGCGAGGCCCCTGCCCCGAGCGGGCCGCTCCCCCACGGCCCGGTGCCCGGCGGGCTCCACGTCGCCGCGCCCGACGGTGTCCTCGACCCCGACCTGGTCACCCGGCTGGCGTCGTACGAGCGCGAGCTGGTGGTCACGCCGTGGCGCGGCGTGCTCGTCCCCGACCCGGAGGAAACCCGATGAGGCGCCCGACCAAGCGCTACCCGTACGTCGACGACGGGCCCGCGATCTACGTCGACTCGTTCGCGACGATCCGGCGCGAGGCGTCGTTCGCCGGGCTGCCGACCGATGCGGAGAAGCTGGCCGTGCGGATGGTGCACGGCAGCGGCCAGGTCGACCTGGTGCCCGACCTGGTCGTCCACGACCGGCTGGTCGCCTCGGCCCGGGCCGCGCTGATGCTCGGCGCCCCGATCCTCTGCGACGCGCGGATGGTCGCGATGGGCATCACCGCCGGTCGGCTGCCCGCCGACAACGAGGTGCGGTGCTTCCTCACCGACGAGCGGGTGCCCGACCTGGCCCGCTCCTTCGGCACCACCCGGACGGCGGCCGCGGTCTCGCTGTGGGAGCCGCTCCTCGACGGCGCGGTCGTCGCCATCGGCAACGCCCCGACCGCGCTCTTCCACCTGCTCGAGATGCTCGTCGACGGCGCGCCCCGCCCGTCCGCGATCATCGGCTGCCCGGTCGGGTTCATCGGCGCCGCGGAGTCCAAGGAGGCGCTGTCCACCTTCGCCGCCGACCACGGCATCGACGTCCCGTTCGTGACGGTCCGGGGTCGCCGCGGCGGCTCGGCGATGGCCTCCTCGGCGATCAACGCGCTGGCCCAGGAGGAGGAATGACCGGCCGGTTCTCCGGCGTCGGGCTGGGGCCAGGCGACCCCGAGCTGATCACCCTGAAGGCCGCCCGGCTGATCGGCTCCGCCGACGTCGTGGCCTACCACGCCGGGGTCGGCAAGCAGTCCAACGCCCGGCGTACCGCCGCGGCGCTGATCCCGGCCACCGCGGTCGAGGAGGAGCTGCGCTACCCCGTCACCACGGGCGCGACCGAGCACCCGGGCGGGTACGCCGGCGCGCTGGCCGACTTCTACGAGGAGTCCGCGGCCCGGCTGGCCGCCCACCTCGAGGCCGGGCGCGACGTCGTCCTGCTCGCCGAGGGCGACCCGCTGTTCTACGGCTCGTTCATGTACATGCACGACCGGCTGGCCGAGCGCTTCGAGACCGAGATCGTGCCCGGCGTCCCCGCGTTCGCCGCCGCCACCGCCGCCGCGGCCAGCCCGCTGGTGCGCCAGACCGACGTCCTCACCGTGCTGCCCGGCACCCTGCCCGAGCCCGAGCTGGCCCGGCGCCTCGCCGACACCGACGGCGCGATCATCATGAAGCTCGGCCGCACCTTCCCCGCCGTACGACGGGCGCTGGAGGCGGCCGGTCGCCTCGACGGCGCGCTGTACGTCGAGCGCGCGTCGATGCCCGAGCAGCGCTGGCTGCCCGTGGCCGAGGTCGACCCGGCGTCGGTGCCGTACTTCTCGCTCGTGGTCGTGCCGGGCGACTCGGTGCACGGGGCCGGCCGCCGGACCGCCGCCGACCCCACGCTCACGCCGGCGGGCCGACCCCGGGAACTGCTCGTGGTCGGGCTCGGCCCCGGCCCGGACGCCTGGCTGACGCCGGAGGTCGAGGTGGCCCTGGGCGAGGTCGACCACGTGGTCGGCTACGCGCCGTATGTCGCACGGGTGCCGCAACGGCCGGGACTGCAGCGGCACGCGTCGGGCAACACCGTCGAGGTCGACCGCGCCCGGCACGCGCTCGACCTGGCGCGCGCGGGCGAGCGGGTGGCCGTGGTGTCGGGCGGCGACGCCGGGGTCTTCGGGATGGCCGCGGCCGTCTTCGAGGCCGCGGAGGACCCGGCGTACGCCGACGTCCCGGTGCGGGTGCTCCCCGGGGTCTCGGCCGTGCAGGCGGTGGCCGCGCGGGCCGGCGCCCCGGTGGGCGCGGACTTCGCGGTCCTCTCGCTGTCGGACCGGCTCAAGCCGTGGTCGGTGGTCGAGCGGCGGCTGCGCGCGGTCGCCGAGGCCGACCTGGTGCTGGCCGTCTACAACCCGGCCTCGCGCTCGCGGACCCACCAGGTCGTCGAGATGCAGAAGCTGCTCCTGGAGCACCGCTCGCCCGGGACCGTCGTGATCGTCGGCCGCGACGTCGGCCGGGCCGAGGAGTCGCTGACCGTGACCACCCTCGGCGAGCTGGACGCCGGCAGCGTGGACATGAAGTGCCTGCTGATCGTGGGCGCGTCCTCGACCCGGGTCAGCGCCTCGGGCGCGGTGTGGACCCCGCGGTTCGTCCACTAGCGAGGCGCGGGCCGGATATCGTGCCCCGCGTGCGGCAGCGCTCTCTCGAGACGGCCGACCGGTGCGCGTCACCGGCCAGCCTCCCCGGGGTTACCCCGGGGACCACCGGAACGTTCGGGCACGGCACCGCGCGCGACTCGCTGCGCTCCGCTGCAGGTCTTCGCGCGCACGACGGGACAGGTCGAGCAGCGCTGCCGCACCCCCACCTCGCCCCGGCGTCCGCGCCCCGGTGAGGGACGACCTCGCCCGGGCGCTGGCCGCCGGGTTCCTCACCGGCGACTGGACGGTGACCGGGCTCGGCGCGAGCGGCGCGGGAGTCCTGGGACGACGCCCCCGCTGGCTGGCTCCCCTCGTGCAGCAGACGCTCGACCTCTACCCGCGTCCGCCCCACGACCGCCCGCGGGAGCTCGCCACCAACCTCGCCGGGCTCCGCGCGGCGGCGAAGGCGCTCCGCACGCGTCCGGTCGCGCAGCCCGTGGCCCCCACGCGGATGCTCGCCAACCGCTGGCGGCTGCCGGTGCTCGACGACCTCGGCGACCTGGCGGATCTCCTGGGGGTCACCGCCACCGAGCTGGACTGGTTCGCGGATCCACGGCACCTGGCCCGCAGCGCCGCGGACGTCCCGCTCCAGCACTACCGGGTCAACCACCGGATCGCACCGAGCGGCGCGGTCCGCGTGCTCGAGGCACCCAAGCCACGCCTCAAGGCCGTCCAGCGGCTGCTCCTCGACGAGGTCCTCTCGCGCGTCCCGCCCCACGAGGCGGCGCGCGGGTTCCGGCCCGGCGGCTCGGTCGCGTCGTACGCCGCTCCGCACGCCGGCCGACCGGTCGTGGTCCGGCTCGACCTGGAGGCGTTCTTCGCCAGCGTCACGGTCTCCCGGGTCTACGGGATCTGGCGTACGGCGGGCTACCCCGAGCCGGTCGCACACCGGTTGGCGGGGCTGGTCACCGCTGTCCTGCCGCGCTCGGTCTGGCGCGCGGTCCCGCGGCCCGCCGACGACGGGCTGCTGGACGCCCACTGGCGGCTGGGTCGCCGGCTGGCCGCGCCGCACCTGCCGCAGGGCGCTCCGACCTCCCCGGCGGTGGCCAACCTCGCGGCGTTCCGGCTGGACGTGCGGCTGAGCGCCCTGGCCCGGTCGTGGGGCGGTCGCTACACGCGGTACGCCGACGACCTGGCCTTCTCCGGCGCCACGGGCTGGGGCACCGGCACCTCCCGGCTCCTCGACGCGATCGAGGAGGTCGTGCGGGACGAGGGGTTCCGGCTCAACGCCCGCAAGACCGGCGTGATGCCGCGCGCGGGCCGGCAGACCCTCGGCGGGCTGGTCGTCAACGACCGACCGCGAGTGGCCCGGGCGGAGGTCGACCGGCTCCGCGCGATCCTGCACAACTGTCGCCGGTCCGGGGCGAGCAGCCAGAACCGCGACGGCGTCCCCGCGTGGGAGCAGCACCTCCGCGGCCGGATCGCCTGGGTGGCCCAGCACGACCCGGTCCGCGGCGCCCGGCTGCTGGCCGAGCACGACGCGGTCGACTGGAGCCGCTGAGCCCTACGCCCGCTCTACGCCCCGTGGGCGTCGAGCAGGATCCCGACCGCCTGCCGGGTCGCGGCGGTGCTGCCGCCGCGGACGACGGCGTACGCGCTGGCACCGTCGAAGAGCAGGGTGAGCTGGAGGGCCAGGGCGTCCGGCTCGGCGACGCCGGCCTCGCGGGCGCGCTCGGCGAACCACGCCGTCAGCGCCTCCTTGTGCTGGCGGGCCGTGACCGAGGCGGGGTGGGCGGGGTCCTTCAGCTCGGTCGCGGCCCCGACGAACGGGCAGCCGCGGAAGCCGTCGTCCTGCGCGGCCCGCTCGAGCGCGTCGAAGACGCCGAGCACCCGCTCACGCGGCGGAGCGTCCGCGCCCGGGTCGCCCATCGACCGCAGCGCGGCGCCGCGGGCCTCGAGCATCGCGACGATGACGTCGTCCTTGCCCGCGAAGTGCTGGTAGAGCGAGCGCTTGGAGACCTCCGCCTCGGCGCACAGCCGGTCGACGCCGACCGCATGGATGCCGTCGGCGTAGAAGAGTCGCTCGGCCGCGGCGACCAGGCGGTCGCGGGCTCCGGGCTTGCGGGTGGTCGCGCTCACGGAACCGATCCTAGGCACGCCCTTGCCGAAAGTAAACCGATCTGTGTACCTTCGTGGCAATACACCGATCGGTGTACTTCGACTCCGAGGAGACCCGCATGACCACGCTCGCCCACCAGACCGTCCTCGTCACCGGCGCCAACCGCGGCATGGGGGCCGCGTACGTCGCGCAGCTCCTCGAGCGCGGCGTCGCGAAGGTGTACGCCGCCGCCCGCGACCCGCGCTCCGTGGTCGCCGACGACCCGCGCGTCGTACCGCTGGAGCTGGACGTGACCGACCCGGAGTCGGTGCGCCGCGCGGCGGCCGCGGCGCCGGACGTGACCGTGGTGGTCAACAACGCGGGCCTGGCTGCGCCCACGTCGGTGCTGGCCGGGGACCCCGCCGGCCTGCGGCGCGAGCTGGAGGTCAACCTGCTCGGGCCGCTCGCCGTCACGTCGGCGTTCGTCGAAGGGGTCGTCGCCGCGGGCGGCGCGATCGTGAACGTCGCCTCGGCGCTCTCCTGGGCGGCCCTCGGTCAGTCGTACGGCGTCTCGAAGGCGGCCCTGTGGAGCGCCACCGACTCGATGCGCTTCGAGCTCGCGCCGCAGGGCGTGCAGGTGGTCGGGGTCTACGTCGGCTACGTCGACACCGAGATGGTCAGCGGGGTCGACGCCCCGAAGGCGGACCCGGCCGATGTGGTGCGCCAGGTGCTCGACGGCGTGGAGGCCGGAGCGCTGGAGGTCCTGGCGGACGAGACGAGCCGCGGGGTGCGGGCGGGCCTGCACCTGCCCATCGAGGAGCAGTTCCCGCAGCTCGTCGCGTCCTGAGCCAGATCGGGGTCGATCAGGAGGAGGGGACCTCGACGCAGTCCGTCGCGCCCTTGGACGCCTCGGCGGCGGCCTTCGTGTCGTCCTCGTCGCCCTTGAAGTCGCTGTCGCCGTCGGCGATCGCCTGCAGCGCGTCGTCGGAGAGGTCGGAGTCGACGTAGAGCTTGGCCATGCAGTCCCAGTCGATGCCGTCGGTCGGCACGCTGTCGCCGAAGATCTCGCTGGCGTTGTCCTGCATCCCCTCCGAGACCTCGTCGACGGACGGCCGGCCGCCGCCACCGCAGGCGGTCGCGAGCGTGACGACGAGGAAGGCGGAGGCGATCAGCTTCGGGGCACGGTTCTTCAAGTTCGGATCCTGTCTTCGGGGGGAGTGCCTGCCGAGTCCGGCGTGGCGTCCGTGACCCTCCCCGGCTGCGTCGCTCCCCACACCCCGTCTAGACAGGTTTCTTTACCTTTCGGGTGAGGCGTACGTCGCACCCGGACCGGCGATCGTCCGGCGCCTACCGGGACTCCTTCGCCGAGCGGTCCCGGGCCGGGTCGTAGAGGTAGGACTCCCCGCCGGCGGCCGGGTCCAGCGCGCGACCGACCAGGACCACGGCGGCCTGGCGAAGCCCGGCCGCCTCGACCCGGTCGGCGACGTCGGCCAGGGTGCCGTGCAGGACCAGCTCACCGGGCTGGCTCGCCCGGTGCACGACGACGACCGGGCAGTCGGCGCCGTACTCCTCCACGAGCTCGGCGGCCAGCTCCCGGATCCGGGTGATGGCCAGGTGCAGGACCAGCGTGGCCCGGGTCGCGGCGAAGGCGGCCAGCGACTCGGTCGCGGGCATCTTCGTCGACCGGGCCTGGGTGCGGGTGAGCACGACGCTCTGGGCGACGAGCGGCACGGTCAGCTCGCGGCCGACTAGGGCCGCCGCGGCGGCGTACGCCGGGACGCCCGGGGTGACGTCCCACGGCACCTCGGCGGCGTCGAGGCGGCGGCCCTGCTCGGCGACCGCGGAGTAGACCGACGGGTCACCCGAGGTCAGCCGTACGACGTCCCGGCCGGCGCGGTGGGCGTCGAGGAGGTGGCCGACGATGGCGTCCAGGTCGAGGTCCTGGGTGTCGACGAGCAGCGCGTCCGCACGACAGTGCGACAGGACGGCGGCGTCGAGGTAGGTGCCCGGGTAGAGCACCACGTCGGCGGCGGCCAGCATGCTCGCCGCCCGGAGGGTCAGCAGGTCGGCCGCGCCGGGTCCGGCGCCGACGAAGTGCACGGTCATGGGTGCTTGCTCCAGCTCCACTGGGTGACGGTACGGGCGGGGGTCCACCCGGTGAACGAGCCGATGGGCGCGGCGTGCTCGACACCCACGCGGGTCAGCTCGCCGCCGAGGTCGGCGTACCTCTCGGCGAGGAGGACCTCGGTCTCGACCGTCACACCGTGGACCACGAGTCGGCCGCCGGGGCGGAGTCGCGCGACGCACGCGTCGAGGAGGCCGGGAGCGGTCGCGCCGCCGCCGACGAAGATCGCGTCGGGGGCCTCCGCCGGCAGCACGTCGGGCGCGCGCCCGGTGACGACCTCGAGGGCGGGTACGCCGAGGGCCGCGGCGTTCCGGGCGATCCGCGCGGCCCGCTCGGGGTCGGCCTCGACGGCCGCCGTGCGGCAGGACGGGTGCGCGCGCATCCACTCGATGCCGACCGATCCGGCACCGGCGCCGACGTCCCAGAGCAGCTGGCCGGGCTGCGGCTGCAGGCGGGCCAGCGCGACCGCGCGCTGGTCACGCTTGGTGAGCTGGCCGTCGTGCTCGAAGGCCTCGTCGGGCAGGCCGGTCGCCCAGGAGCCGACCACCGGACCGTCGAGATCGAGGGCCAGGACGTGCAGCCGCGGGCTGGTGCCGTTCCAGGACGCCGCCGTGCCGGTCGCGCGCGACTCGGTCGGGGCGCCCAGGTCGCCGAGGACGGTCATCGCGCTGGCGCCGTACCGGGCGTCGATGAGGAGGCGGGCCACCTCGGCCGGGGTCCGCTCGTCGGAGGAGAGCACCAGCACCCGGCGGCCCGGGGCGAGCTCGCGCAGGACCGCGTGCGGGTCGCGGCCGACGACGGTCACGACCGCGGTCGTCTCGGCCGGCCAGCCCATCCGGGCCCGGGCCAGGGCGACCGAGGACACCGCCGGGTGCAGCTCCACCGCGTCGGCGCCGAGCAGGTCGACGAGGGTGCTGCCGATGCCGGACACGAGTGGGTCGCCGGAGGCCAGCGCGACGACGCGGCGGCCGGCGTGCCGGGCCAGCTCGGCCGCGAGGCCCGGTCGGAGCGGGGACGGCCACGGTCGTCGTACCTGACCTGCGACGGGCGGGACGAGGTCGAGGTGGCGCGCGCCGCCCAGCAGGACGTCGGCGCCAGCGACCAGGTCGGGCGCGGACGACCGTCCCTGCGCGTCGACGCCGACCACGGTCACCCGGGCCGCGAGCGCGGGCAGCACGTGGTCGCGCAGCAGCGGCGCGAGGTCGGCGTCGGTGGCGTCCGGCTCGACCCAGCGCAGCTCCTCGATCTCGCCGTCCGCGACGGGCGTCCCGGTGAGCTCGGCGGTGAAGACGGTCGACTCGAGCACGGCTCCGGGCTCGTTGGCGGCCTCGGTGGTGAACTCGCCGAGGTAGCGGACCTCGACGTCGAGCCCGATCTCCTCGCGGACCTCGCGGACCGCCGCTTGGGCCGGGGTCTCCCCCGGCTCCAGCTTGCCGCCGGGCTGCATGAAGCGCGTCGTCCCCCGCTTGCGCACGGCCAGCACCCGCCCGGCATCGTCGCGCAGGCAGACGGCGGCGACCACGATCCGGGCGGCGGTCTGGGCGGGGTCGGCGGGCACGAGGGCTGACGCTATCGTGACCGCACAGCCACGAGGTGCCCTGCGTCCGCAGGGAGAATCTGGGAAGCCGGTGAGAGTCCGGCACAGGCCCGCTGCGGTGACCTGCGACGACGCGCGAGCGTCGATCCGGGAAGTCCGAAGACCGGCCTCGCGGCTCCTACCCATGGCGGACGAGCGGGAGCCTCACATGCCTCAGTACCCCTTCTGTGCCGTCGTCGGCTCCGACGACATGTCGCTGGCGCTCATCCTGACGACCATCTCGCCGGAGGTCGGCGGCGTGCTCGTCCGGGGCGAGAAGGGCACGGCGAAGTCGACGATCGTGCGCGCGCTGGCCGCGGTGCTGCCGCCGATCGACGTGGTCGCCGGCGATGCCTTCTCGACCGATCCGGCGCTCTCCCCCGACCCCGCCGTCGCGGTCGAGACCCGGCCGGTGCGGCTCGTCGAGCTGCCCGTCGGCGCCACCGAGGACCGCGTCCTCGGGTCGATCCAGCTGGAGAAGGCGCTGTCGTCGGGTGTGACCGAGTACGAGCCCGGGCTGCTCGCCCGCGCCCACCGCGGGATCCTCTACGTCGACGAGGTCAACCTGCTCCACGACCACCTGGTCGACCTGCTGCTCGACGCCGCCGCGATGGGCCGCTCCACCGTCGAGCGCGACGGCGTCTCCTTCTCCCACGCCGCCCGGTTCGTGCTGGTCGGCACCATGAACCCCGAGGAGGGCGAGCTGCGCCCGCAGCTGCTCGACCGGTTCGGGCTGACCGTCGAGGTCGCCGCGCCGCGCGACCCGGCCGTGCGGGTCGAAGTGGTCCGCCGCCGTCTCGCGTACGACGCGGACCCCGCCGCCTTCGTCGCGCGCTACGACGAGGAGCAGCGCGCGCTCACCGACCGGATCCGGGCCGCGCAGCAGCGGGTCTCCTCGGTCGAGCTGACCGAGGCGGCCCTGCTCGCAATCGCCGAGGTCTGCGCCGCCTTCGACGTGGACGGCATGCGCGCCGACATCGTCACTGCGCGCACCGCCGTCGCGCACGCGGCCTGGCACGGCCGCACCTCGGTGACCCGCGAGGACATCCGGGCCGCGGCCCGGCTGGCCCTGCCGCACCGGCGCCGCCGTACGCCCTTCGACGCGCCCGGCCTCGACGAGGACCGGCTCGACGAGGTGCTCGGCGAGGACGATCCCGAGCCGGATGGTCCGCCGGAGGGTGGTCCCGAGGGTGGCGGCACCGACGGGGGCGGCACCGACGGGGGCGGCACCGACGGGGGCGGCACCGACGGGGGCGGCACCGACGGACAGTCGGGAGACGGGGGTCTCGAGACGGGCGCTGGCGCGCCCTCCTCCACCACCGGGGACTCGACCACCGGAGCGGCCTCGCCGGGCGGGACGGTGGCGGCGGGGATGCCCTACCGGCCCCGGCTGCTGACCGTGCGCGGCACCGGCCGCGGCGAGGCCGGCAAGCGGAGTCGCGCCCTGACCGAGACCGGTCGCAGCGTCGGCAGCAGCCACGGCACCCGGGGCCCGGTGGACCTGGTCGCGACCCTGCTGGCGGCCGCGCCGCACCAGCACGCCCGCGGACGTACGACGGGCCGCGTGCTGCTGCGCGGCGCGGACCTGCGGGTGGCCACCCGCGAGGGGCGCGAGGCCAACCTGGTGCTCTTCTGCGTCGACGCCTCGGGCTCGATGGCCGCGCGCAGGCGGATGGAGCAGGTCAAGACCGCGATCCTGTCGCTGCTGCTCGACGCCTACCAGCGCCGCGACAAGGTCGGCCTGGTCACCTTCGGCGGCGACGGCGCGGACCTCGCGCTGCCGCCCACCGGCTCGGTCGACATCGCCGCCGCGCGGCTCGACCAGCTGCCCGCGGGCGGCCGCACGCCGCTGGCCGAGGGCCTGCTGGAGGCCGCCCGCGTGCTGGAGGTCGAGCGGGTCCGCGACCCGCGCCGCCGCCCGCTGCTGGTCGTCGTCACGGACGGCCGGGCCACCGCCGGGAAGGACGCCGTCGCCCGGTCGCGGCAGGCCGCCCAGGTCCTCGCCCGCGCCGGCGTCCAGAGCGTCGTCGTCGACTGCGAGAGCGGCGCGATGCGGCTCGGCCTGGCCGGGGTGCTGGCCGAGCACCTCGGCGCGGAGCACCTGGCCGTCGCCGAGGTCAGCGCCGAGGCGCTGGCCGGCGTCGCCCGCGACGGCCGCGCGGCATGAACCTCTACGACGCGATCGCCCGGCGCCGCGACGTCCGGGCGGAGTTCAGCGGCGCCCCGGTCGACCCGGCCGTCCTCGACCGGATCCTCGGCGCGGCCCACTCCGCCCCGAGCGTCGGGCACAGCCAGCCCTGGGACTTCGTCCTGGTCCGAGACGCCGGGACCCGCGCGACCTTCCAGGCGCACGTCGCGGCCGAGCGGGCGTCGTACGCCGAGTCCCTGCCTGCCGACCGCCGCGAGGTCTTCGAGCCGATCAAGGTCGAGGGCGTCCGCGAGTCGAGCCTCGGGGTGGTCGTCACCCACGACCCCGACCGCGGCGGCCCGCAGGTGCTCGGCCGGCACGCGATCGACGACGCCGGCCTCTACTCGACCTGCCTGGCGATCCAGAACCTCTGGCTGGCCGCCACCGCCGAGGGCCTCGGCGTGGGCTGGGTGTCGTTCTACCGCGAGGAGTTCCTGCGCGATCTCCTCGGCATCCCCGGCCGAGTCCGCCCGGTCGCGTGGCTGTGCCTGGGCCCGGTGACCCGCCTGCAGGACGTGCCCGACCTCGAGCGGCACGGGTGGCGGCGGGGTCGCCCGCTGAGCGCCGCCGTACACGCCGAGAAGTGGAGCGCCTGATGCCGAAGGGACAGCCCCTCGCCGTACCGGACGACGGGCTCACCACCGCCCAGCGCCGCCGGCTGCCGCTGCTGATGATCAACACCGGTGACGGCAAGGGCAAGACCTCCGCCGCGTTCGGGATGGCCATCCGCGCCTGGAACCAGGGCTGGGACATCGGGATCTTCCAGTTCGTAAAGTCGGCCAAGTGGCGCATCGGCGAGCAGAGCGTCCTCGAGCGGCTCGGCGAGCTGCACCGCGAGACGGGTGAGGGCGGCCCGGTCGAGTGGCACAAGATGGGCGCCGGCTGGTCCTGGTCGCGCAAGGCCGGCGACGCCGAGGACCACGCCCGCGACGCCGCCGAGGGCTGGGCCGAGGTCAAGCGCCGGATCGCCGAGGAGCGGCACGACCTCTATGTGCTCGACGAGTTCACCTACCCGATGGAGTGGGGCTGGGTCGACGTGGACGACGTCGTCTCCACGCTGCGCGACCGCCCCGGACGGCAGTACGTCGTCGTCACCGGCCGCCGCGCCCACCCCGCCCTGGTCGAGGCCGCCGACCTGGTCACCGAGATGACCAAGGTCAAGCACCAGATGGACCGCGGCCAGAAGGGCCAGGCGGGGATCGAGTGGTGACTCCCCTCCCGCGCGTGGTGATCGCCGCTCCGGCCACCGGGCAGGGCAAGACCACGGTCTCGACCGGCCTGATGGCCGCGCTCGCCCGCGCCGGGCACGACGTCAGCGGGCACAAGGTCGGGCCGGACTACATCGATCCCGGCTACCACGCGCTCGCCTGCGGCCGGCCCGGCCGCAACCTCGACCCACACCTGGTCGGCGAGGAGCGCGTCGTCCCGTTGCTCCTGCACGGCGCGGCCGGCGCCGACGTCGCCGTCGTCGAGGGCGTGATGGGCCTCTACGACGGTCGCGTCGGCGGGAACGGCTTCTCGTCGACCGCCCACGTCGCGGCCCTCACCCGCACCCCCGTCGTCCTGGTCGTCGACATCTCCCGCTCGTCCCGCTCGATCGGCGCCGTCGTCCACGGGATGGCCACCTGGGACGCCTCGGTCGAGGTCGCCGGCGTGATCCTCAACAAGGCCGGCTCGGCCCGGCACGCCGCGGAGGTGCGCTCCTCCATCGACCTGCCGGTCCTCGGGGTGCTCCCCCGTGACGACGGCGTCGCCGCCCCCTCGCGCCACCTCGGGCTGGTGCCCGCGGCCGAGCGCGAGCTCTCGGCGGCGGCCCTCGACCGGCTGGCCGAGCAGGTCGCCGCGCACGTCGACCTGGACGCCGTGCTCGCCGTGGCCGCGACCGCGCCGGACCTGGCCGAGGCGGCCTGGGACCCGGCGGCCGTCGTACGCCCACCGACGACGCAGCGGCCCGTCGTCGCGATGGCCGGTGGCCGGGCGTTCACCTTCCGCTACACCGAGACCGAGGAGCTGCTGCGCGCGGCCGGCTGCGAGGTCGTGGCGTTCGACCCGATGACCGACCCGGCCCTGCCGCCCGGGACGGCAGGGATCTACCTGGGCGGCGGGTTCCCCGAGGTGCACGCGGGCGCGCTCAGCGACAACGCGGCGCTGCGGCGCGACCTCGCGGCGGCGGTCGCGGACGGCGTCCCGACCGTGGCGGAGTGTGCCGGGCTGCTCTACCTCTGCGACTCACTGGACTCCTCCTCGATGGTGGGCGCGGTCACCGCGGAAGCGGTCATGACCGAGCGACTGACCCTGCGCTACCCGACGATGACGGCCACCACCGACAACCTGCTGACCCGCTGTGGAGAAGTCGTCACCGGCCACGAGTTCCACCGCACGCACGTCACCCCGGTCGCCGGCGCGACGCCGGCCTGGGAGGTCGACGGCACGGCCGTCGGCTTCGCCGGCCCGCGGCTGCACGCGTCGTACCTCCACACGCACTGGGCGGGCCACCCGCAGCTCGCCCAACGGTTCGCGGAGGCGGTCCACGGTGGATGACCCGCTCCGCCACCACGGGGACGCGGAGCTCGGCGACGGGCTGCTCGACCTCGCCGTGAACGTGTACGACGGCCCGCGCCCGCCCTGGCTCGACACCGCCCTGCGCGACAGCCTGGACGACCTCGGCGCCTACCCGAGCGCCCGCGCCGCCGAGGCCGCCATCGCCGCCCGGCACCACCGCGCGCCCGACGAGGTGCTGGCCACTGCCGGTGCCGCGGAGGCCTTCTCGCTCGTGGCCCGGCTGCGCCCGTGGCGGAGGCCGGTCGTCGTGCACCCCCAGTTCACCGAGCCGCACGCGGCGCTGGAGCAGGCCGGCCACCAGGTGACCCCCGTCGTCTCCTGGGACCTCACCGGCATCCCCGAGGACGCCGACCTGGTCGTCGTCGGCAACCCCACCAACCCCACCGGGGCCCTGCACCCCGCCCGCCGGATCGCCGACCTGGCGCGGCCGGGCCGGGTGGTGCTGGTCGACGAGGCGTTCATGGACACCGTGCCCGGCGAGACCGAGTCGCTGACCCGGCACCCGGACCTGCTGGTCACCCGCAGCCTGACCAAGCACTGGGGCATCCCCGGGGTGCGCGCCGGCTACCTGCTCGGCCCGGCCGGTCTGGTCGCCGAGCTGCGGCGCGGCCAGGTCCCGTGGTCGGTCTCGACGACCGCCGCCGCGGCGATGATCGCCTGCTGCACGCCCGAGGCGCTGGTGGAGGCGGAGCGTCGTGCGGTCGAGTTCGCGGGCTGGCGCGCGTTCCTGGAGGCCGGTCTGAGCGACCTCGGCGTCGAGCACCTCCCCTCGGCGACGTCGTTCGTGCTCGCGCGCCCCGGCGCCGGCGTGCACGAACGCCTCCGGGCCGCAGGCGTCGCCGTACGACGGGCCGACACGTTCCCCGGCCTGGACGAGACGTGGATCCGGGTCGCGGTCCGCTCGACGCCGACCACGACCCGGTTCCTGGACACCCTGCGCGGGTGCTGGTAGCTCAGCAGTTGGCGTCCGTCTCCTCGGTGCGGGTGTGCCACGGCGTGTTGAACGTCGGCGCGCTGACCGACACGTCGTTCACGTACCAGTAGTAGTGGCCGTAGTACGGGTCCCCGAAGTGCATCTCGTAGGTGCCGGTGACCGTCGAGCGGTCGGCCGCGACGTAGAGGTTCACCGCCTTGCCCGGGCTGACGGTCTGGGTGAGCTTGTCCTGGGTGGTCTTCGACCAGGTCCACTCGTGCCCGTACGTCGTCTCGATGCTCACCTCGTAGACGTCCTTCAGCCCGGCCTTGACCCCCAGCGTGATGCCGAGCGAGTTGGTCTCGCCCTCGGTCGAGGACCAGTTGATCTCGCGGGTCTGGGAGTCGGCGGCGCAGTTGGCCGCGCTGCCGGCGAACTTGAACTCCCCCTGCGAGATCGTCTCGCCGCTCGGGTGGAACTCGCAGACGTCGAGGTCGCCGCTGTCGCACTTATCCAGGAGCTCCTGGACGGTCGGCGAGTCCTCGGCGGCGGTGATGCCGCGTGCGCCGGGCTGACCGGGCTTCCCCGCGGTGACGTAGGGCTCCGTCCCGGTGCCCCCGTCCGGCGCAGCGCTCGCGCTCGTCGGAGCGAGCGGGAGGGTCAGGGCGGTGGCGGCGGTCAGGGCGACGGCCGCGGTGGTCTTGCGCATCATGGGTGCTCTCCTCAGCTCATGCCGACGCGCCAGGCGCGGTCGCTGAAGGCGCCGACGTCCGGGTTGTCGTCCTCGTAGGGGCCTTCCTTGGTGCCGGCCTCGTCCCACAGCCACACCCAGCAGTTGGCCCAGGACTGGGTGGAGGTGACGCGGTTGCGCCAGTCCTCGGGGAGATCCAGCTCCCACTCCATCCAGCCGTCCTTCTTGCAGGGTGCGCCGATCGTGATCGTGTACGACGACCCCTGGTAGCGCGCGTCGTCGTACACGACCGCGCCGATGACCTCGCCCGCCGCCCCGACCTGCCGGTTGGCCGCGGCGACCTCCTGCTCGAGCTCGACACCGCCCGATCTCGCGCCGTCGCTGAGCTCGACCCGGTCGCCTGAGGCGGCCGAGAGCGCGGTCTCGAGCGAGGCGTAGCAGCGTTCCGTGCCGGTCTCCGCGGAGACGACGCAGTGGGTGCCCTCGGCGGCCACGACCGCCGAGGCCGGCACTCCTGGAACGAGGCCGACCACGACTCCTCCCAGGACCGCGGCACTTCCGAGCTGGATCTTCGTCGATGTGGGGATGACTCCTCCTCGATGTTGGAAGATGTCTCTTTACCTTCGAACAGGTCCGAATCTGGCGCATCGGGGGAACCCCTTGCGTGTGACAGGGGTCTCCAGCCATCACCGTTGGTTGAGCAAGGTCTCGCCCCGCCGTTGATTGAGCAGGTCGCGCTAGCGACCGTGTCGAAACCCCCGCAGCCCGAGAGCCCCCGTTGACCCTGAAAGGGTCGTCATTGTTTGGCTGGCTGCCAGCGTGAGGTCCGCGGGTGGTCGCCGCCGGCGGCCGGGCTGCGGACCGCTCCCTGCCGCCCGTCCAGGCCCGCCGGTGGTTGAGCAGGTCGCGCTAGCGACCGTGTCGAAACCCCCGCAGCCAACTCGCCCTCGGCGGCCGACTGCAGGCCGCTCCCTCCCTACCGTCCACAGGGACCTTGCGGACGGTAGGGAGAAGTGGTCACCTGGCCCCCACTCGCCTTCTCCGCCACCGACCCCGAGATCTCTTTCCACAGATCCACCGCCGCCCTAGATTCGCACACCTGTTCGAATTAGGATGAGGGCATGAGCCCCGACGTCCACGACCCCGCCACGGCCGCCGCCGTGCTGGCGGCCGCCGAGACGTCCGTACGCACCCGCCGCGCCGCCGCTCTCGAAGACCTCCACCTGGTGCTGGCCTGGGCCGATCTTCACCGCGACAACCCCCAACACCAGCCCGGCGCGATCCCCGTCCGGTACGGCGGAGACCAGCTCATCGACGTCGGCGGCGACGGCACCCCACTCGTCCAAGACCTCTGCCTCGGCGAACTCGCCATCGCCCGCCACACCCACCTCCTCTCCACCCGCGCGCTGATGGCCGACGCCCTCGACCTGCGCCACCGCCTCCCCCAACGTGGGCCATCGTGCAGACCCTCGCCTGCGAGGCGTGGGTGGCGTGCCGGGTCGCGTCCATGACCCGCAAGCTGACCCACGCCCAGGTCGCGCTGGTGGATGAAGCCGTAGCCCGGGCGATCGGCGGGTGCGCGCCCGGACGGTGCTCCGCATCGTCGAGGCCAAGATCATCGAGGCCGACACCGCCGCCCACACCGCCCACATCGAAGCAGAACGCCGCACCCGCACCGTCGTGCTCTCCCCGACCGACGACACCGGCCTACGGATGCTCTTCGCCCGCCTCGAAGCCGGCGACGCCGTCTGGGTCGACGCCACCATCGACCGGGTCGCCGACCTCCTGCACACCGACGCCGACCTCCGGACACTGCACCACCCCGACCTGCCCGAGGACGTCACCAAAGCCGAGCTCCGCGCCGTCGCCTTCGGCTGGCTGGCCCGACCCCACGATCTCGCCGCACTCCTCCAACTCCTCGACCAGCACGACGACGACACCACGACCAAGAAGCGGAAGCCGTCAGCGGTGCTGCACGTCCACCTCCACCAGGCCGCCCTCGACACCGGCGTCGGGGTCGCTCGGGTGCAGGAGTTGGGGCCGCTGGTCCTTGACCAGGTTCGGCTCCTCCTGGCCCATGCGAACGTGACGTTGCGGCCGGTGCTGGATCTGTCGGAGACCATCGCCGTCGACCGCTACGAGCACCCCACCATCGTCCGGGAACGGACCGCGATCCTGATCCCCGCCGATGCGTTCCCGCACTCCACCTCGGTCACGAGACGGGTCGACCTGGACCACCCCACGCCCTACCTGGACCCAGACGACGGCGGACCACCCGGACAGACCGGCGACCACGCCGCCGCACCCTTGACCCGCAGGCACCACCGGGCCAAGACCCACGCCGGCTACACCGTCGAACAGACCGACCGGACCACCTTCGAATGGACCACCCCGCACGGCCTGAGGCGCCGCGTCGACCCCACCGGCACCCACCCGACCTAGCCGACCGACACCGCGCGGGCGGGGTAGGTCGGGCCGGGTCGCTGATCGAGGTGAGGGTGACCGCCACAGGTGACCAGCGGTCCCGGCGCCGCGGCCGGCGCGAGCACCGTCCCAGCCACCGTCAGCGCCAGTAGTCCGATCCCGGCCGCGATCCGACCTGCCGATCTGCTCATCCCCTCCGATATGCGGGAGGCCCGCGCCGTTGCGGGACGGTCCAGACCAGCGGGGCGCGCCCACCCGTCCGCGAGGATGGCCGGATGACCGATCTCCCCACCGTCGCCCTGCTCGGCACCGGCGCCATGGGCGCGGGCATGGCCCGCAACCTCGCCGCCGCCGGGATCGACCTCCGCGTCTGGAACCGTACGCCCGAGCGGGCCGCGCCGCTCGCCGACGTCGCGACCGTCGCGGCCAGCCCGGCGGAGGCGGTCGCGGGTGCCGACGTCCTCCTGACGATGCTGTACGACGCCGACAGCGTCCTCGAGGTCGTCTCCGGGCTGGGCGACGCGATCGCGCCGGGCACGACGTGGCTGCAGCAGAGCACGATCGGCGTCGCGGGCACCGACCGGGCGGTCGCACTGGCCGAGGAGCTCGGCCTGGTCCTCGTCGACGCCCCGGTGCTGGGCACCCGCAAGCCCGCCGAGGACGGCACTCTCACGGTCCTGGCGTCAGGTCCCGACGAGGTGGCCGACCGCCTCGCTCCGCTCCTCGACGCGATCGGCTCGCGCACCCTGTGGCTCGGCCCCGCCGGCGCCGGCACCCGGCTGAAGCTCGCGGCGAACGCCTGGGTCCTCACGGTCGTCGAGGGCCTGGCCGAGTCGCTGGCCCTGACCCGCGACCTCGGACTCGACCCGGCCCTGTTCCTCGACGCGGTGCAGGGCAGCGCGGTCGACGCGCCGTACCTCCGGCTGAAGGGGGAGGCGATGCTGAGCGGTGCGCTCGACCCCTCCTTCGCGCTCAGCGGGGCGGTCAAGGACGCCGACCTGATCCTGGCCGCCGCCCGGTCCGCGGGCACCGAGCTGGCCGTGCTGCCCGGGGTCCGCGACCACCTGGCCCGCGGGGTCGAGGCCGGGCACGGCGACCGCGACATGGCGGCGACGTACCTGGCTCACTGAGCCCACCCGCGCACGAACTCCAGGAACCGTGCCGCTGCCGGCGCGAGCTCCCGGTCCGCGCGCCACGTCAGCCCGACCGTACGACGGGCCGCAGCGGCCGCGACCGGCACGCCGACCGTGCCCGAGGCGCCGGCGAACTGCTCGGGCACGACCGCCACCCCGAGCCCCGCGGCCACCAGTCCCTCGATGGTGGCCAGGTCCGCGCTCTCGAACGAGACCCGCGGGGTCACCCCGGCCGC
The DNA here is from genome assembly GCF_037120545.1 of Nocardioides sp. CCNWLW216. Lineage (NCBI taxonomy): Bacteria > Bacillati > Actinomycetota > Actinomycetes > Propionibacteriales > Nocardioidaceae > Nocardioides > Nocardioides sp. CCNWLW216. Next base: position 62,815 of record NZ_JBBBBJ010000010.1, on the reverse strand, counting down.
GTCGAGCAGCCCGTCGACCAGGGCCCGGTGCCCGAAGCCGGTGGGCGTCGTCACCAGCTCCTCGTCGGCGAGCTCCGCCAGCCGTACCCGGCGCCGCGCACGCAGCCGGTGCCCCGGGGGTACGACGAGGACCAGCCGCTCCTCCTGCAGCGGCAGCCAGGCGTACGACGGGCCCGGCCGCGGCGAGATGATCGCGACCTCGGAGAGGCCGGCGTCCAGGTCGCGCAGCATCTCGTGCGCCGGCTCCTGGCGCAGCTCGACGCGCACCCCCGGTGCCACGACGTGGAAGTCCCCCAGCACCCGCGGCACCAGGGACGTCGCCATCGAGTCCAGGAAGGCCAGCCGGACCGTGCCGGTGTCGGGGTCCAGCCGCGCGCGCAGCTCGGCGCGGAGCCGGGCGTGCCGAACGGTCAGGTCGCGGGCGGCTGCGACGACCAGTGCTCCGTCGGGGTTGACCCGGACGCCGTTCGGCACCCGCTCCAGCAGCCGCGCGCCCAGTTCGCCCTCCACCCGGGCGAGCGCGCGGGACAGGGTCGGCTGCGGCACGCCGAGCACGGCGGCGGCCTCGGTCACGTGCTCGTGCTCGGCGACCACCAGCAGCCATTCCAGGTCCCGGATCATCATGCGCAGATCGTATCGAGATCCAGCGGACGACACATTGGACGCATCACGCTCACCCCGGCAGGGTGGAGCGAGTGACCGCCGTACTCGACCAGCCCACCGGCTACCGCAGCGGCAGCGCCGAGCACCGCCGGGTGTCGATCGCGCTGTTCGCGGCGGGCGTGACCACGTTCGCCCTGCTCTACAGCACCCAGGCCCTGCTCCCCGAGCTCGCCCGGTCCTTCGACGTCAGCGCCGCGCAGAGCACGCTGTCGCTCTCGCTCACCACGGCCGGGCTGGGCGTCGCCCTGCTGGTCGCCGGCACGCTCTCCGAGGTCGTCGGCCGGACTCCGCTCATCCACACGGCGGTGTTCGCCGCCGGCGGGGTGGCCGTGCTCTGCGCGCTTGCGCCGACCTGGCACACCCTGCTCGCGCTCCGGCTGGTCGAGGGCATCACCCTCGCCGGGCTGCCGGCCGTCGCGACGGCGTACCTGCGCGAGGAGCTGCACCCCTCCCTCCACGCCCGCGCCGCCGGGCTGTACGTCGGCGGCACCGCGTTGGGCGGCATGGTCGGCCGGCTGCTGCCCGGGGCGGTCGCGGAGGTCGCCGGCTGGCGCTGGGCCCTGGCCGCCGTGGCCGCGCTGGCGCTCGGCTGCGCGGTCGTGGTCCGGGTGCTGCTGCCGCCGTCGCGGCACTTCCGGGCGGTCGCGCCCGGTCAGGGCCGGCTGCTGGCGATGACCCGGCGCGCGCTGACCGACCCGGGCCTGCTGGCGCTCTACGGCATCGGCGGCTGCGCGATGGGCGCGTTCATCGCCGTCTCCAACGCCCTCGGCTTCCGGCTCGCCGGAGCACCGTTCGACCTCGGCCTGGGCGCGGCCAGCCTGGTCTTCCTCGTCTACCCGATCGGCAGCCTCAGCGCCGCCCTCGCCGGTCGGCTGGCGGATCGGTTCGGGCGCCGGGCCGTCGTCCCGGCCGGCTGCGTGGTCGGCCTCGCGGGCGTGCTGCTGACGCTGCCCGACCGGCTGCCCGCCGTGGTCGCCGGACTGGCCCTGCTCACCGCGGGATTCTTCGTGATCCACGGGGTCGCGAGCGGCTGGGTCCCCGCCCGGGCGCACGCCGGCGGGGTCGGGGCGGGCCAGGCGGCCTCGCTCTACCTGTTCGCCTACTACCTCGGTTCGTCGGTCTTCGGCGGCCTGGCCGGCCACGTCTGGTCGGCCGGCGGCTGGTCCGGCGTCGCCGCGATGTCGGGCGCGCTCCTGGTGGCGACCGGACTGCTCGCGCAGGTGCTCCGTCGTACGCCGGTCCTCACACCGACGAGCGAGGCCGCGCCCGGACCAGCGCGGCCGTGAGCGACTCGAGGGTGACCGGCTTGCTGACGTAGTCGTCCATGCCGGCCTCGATGAACCGCTCCCGGTCGCCGGTGAGCGCGTTCGCGGTCAGCGCGATCACGTGCGGGCGGCGCTCACCCTGCGAGTCGCGGATCCGTCGTACGGCGCTCACGCCGTCCATGACCGGCATCTCGACGTCCATCAGCACCACGTCGAAGTCGACCCGCTCGACCAGGTCCACCGCGTCCCGCCCGTTGCCGACGACCGAGGGCACGATCCCCAGGCGCGCCAGCATCCCGACCACGACCTTGCGGTTGACCGCGTCGTCCTCGGCGACCAGCACCGAGAGCTGGCACGAGTCCTCGGGCTCGGCCGCCATGAGTGCGGCCGGGTCGAACTCCGGCGCGCCGATCGCCCGGTGAGCGGTGCGCACCGACACCCGGGTGCCGCGCCCCAGCTCGGACTCCAGCTCGACGGTGCCGCCCATCGCCTCGACCAGACCGCGGCTGATCGCCAGGCCCAGCCCAGTGCCGCCGTACTCGCGGGTCGTCGACGCGTCGCCGCGCACGAACGACTGGAACAGATCGGGGATCCGCCACTCCGGGATGCCGATGCCGGTGTCGGTGACCGTGGTGAGCAGCTCGCAGAGGGGCCGGCCGTCGGCGTCCTCGCTCCGTCGTACGACGGTGGTCTCGACCGAGACCGAGCCGCTCTCGGTGAACTTCAGCGCGTTGCCGACCAGGTTGACCAGCACCTGTCGCAGCCGGACCTCGTCGCCGCGCAGCGCGGCCGGCACGTCGGGCGCGAGGTGCAGCCGCAGCGCGACGCCCTTGACCTCGGCCTCGGGGCCGAACATCGCGACCGTCTCGCCCAGCACGCCGGCCATCGAGAACGGCTCCTCGGCGTGCTCGAGACGACCGGACTCCAGCGACGAGTAGACGAGCACGTCGTTGATCAGGGCCAGCAGGTGGCTCCCGCTGCGGTGCGCGGTCTCGACATAGTCGCGCTGTTCCCCGTCGAGGTCCGTGAGCAGCAGCAGGTCGGTGAGCCCGAGGACCGCGTTGAGCGGGGTGCGGATCTCGTGGCTCATGGTGGCCAGGAACGAGGCCTTCTGGCGGGCCGTCTCCTCCGCCGCCCGCCGGGCCTCGACGAGGAGCAGCTCGGCCTCGTGGCGCTCGGTGATGTCGGTCTGGACGGCGAAGTAGCCCTCCAGCTCCCCGTCCGCGTCGAGCAACGGCGAGACGTCGGTCGTCACCCAGCGCTGCTCGCCGTCGTGGGTGCGGATCGCCACCTCGACGCGGATCGGCAACCGGGCCGTCATCGCGTGCGCCAGACGGTCCACGGTCCCCGGATCGGTCGCCGGCCCGAAGAGGAACTCGTCCGCCCGCAGACCCTGAGCCTCGTCCAGGCGCCACCCCGTCGACCGGGTGAAGGCCTCGTTGACCCAGGTGATCCGGCCCGTCGGGTCGGAGGCGATCAGCGGGCTGTCGGTCGCCTCCACGACCCGCGAGTAGAAGGCCAGGTCGTCGTTGAGCGTGCGCAGCTCCCGTACGGCGTCGCTGCGGCGCCGGTCGGCCCGCAGGAAGAGCACCGCGCCGGTCGCGCTGCTCGCGAGCGCGGCGGCCAGCAGCACCCCGAGCATCAGCAGCAGCCGGCGCAGGTCGCCGCTCAGGTCGGTGGCCGTCTCGTTGGTCGTGGCCACCTGCTCCCGCCGGTTGGTCTCGCCGAGGGAGGCCAGCACGTTGTACGACCGCTCGAGCCCCTGGATCCGCTCCTCGATCTGCGCCCGGGTACGCGCGCTGTCCCGCCTGTCCCGCCTGTCCAGCAGCAGCCGGTTCAGGGCGGGCAGCACCTCCTCGCGCCACGCCGCCTCGTTGCGCCGGGCGGTCGCCATCAGGCTGTCGGCCCCGAGCGTCACCTGCTGGTAGGACAGCGCGCTCTCCTGGGTGCGCTGGCTGACGAACCCGGCCTGCAGCCGCACCTCGTCGTCGGGGGCGTCGATGTCGAGCAGGTGCTGCAGCCGGAGCAGCTCGCGCTGGGCCTGCCCGAGCGTGCGGACGTTGGAGAGCACCAGCCCCTCGGTCCGGACCACCTCGTCCTGCAGGCTCCGCGACGTCGTGGCCAGGTCGGAGGCCACGACGCAGCTGAGCGCCAACAGCACGAGCCCGAGACCTCCGACGAGGATCCCGGGCCAGCGGACGTGTCGTGACGGACGGCTCACGGGGCGCCCCGCTCCGCGGCGGGGAGCCGCACGGTGACGACCGCTCCACCGTCGGCGCCCGGGCGCAGCTCGACCGTGCCGCCCCAGCGCCGCGCGATCGTGGTCGCGGCGGACAACCCCAGGCCGGCCCCCTGGGCCTGGAGCGCGCGGGCGTTGGACCCGCGGTAGAACGGCTGGCCGACGGCGTGCTCCTCGTGCTCGGGCACCCCGACGCCGGTGTCGGCGACCACGACCGTGACCCGCGACGAGCGGCGCTCCACGGTGACCGTGACCCGGTCGTCCGGCCCGGAGAACTTCACCGCGTTGCTCAGCACCCGGTCCAGGAGCTCGCGCAGGTCCGCGGCGGGCACCACCACCAGCGGTACGCCGGGGCCCGCGTCGTGCACGTCGACCCGGGCGGCCGCCGTACCCAGGGAGGCGACGCAGGTCCGGGCCACCGCGGCGGCGTCGGCCGGCCCGATCCGGGCGGTGTCGACCCGCGACTGCGGGGTCGCGACGTCGCCGAGGGTGGTCACGTTGGCGCTGAGCTCCAGCAGCCGGGCCAGGTTGGGCTCCATCCGGGCCACCAGCCGGCCGACCGGGACGGGCAGCTCCTCGGCCAGGTCGGCCAGCATCTCCACGCCCGCGCTCAGGGCCGTCAGCGGGGTCCGCAGCTCGTGGTTGAGGACGGTCAGCAGCTCGCTGCGCAGCTCGTCGTACCGGGCCCGGGCCTCCTGCGCCGGGGTGCGCTGGTGGCCGTGGGTCGCCTCGAGGGCCGAGCCCAGCTCGGCGGCGGCCTGCCGGAGAACGACGTGGTCCGCGCGCGTCCACGCGCGCGGGGCGACGGTGAAGACCATCAGGGCGTGCCGCTCGCCACCGACGAAGAACGGGGCCCCGCCGAGGGCGCCCCGGATCCGCGCGGAGCCGAGGGGGCCGGCCGCGGGCAGGGTCGGGTTGCCGAGCCAGACGCCGCCGTTCTCGCCGGCGCTGCGGCTCAGCGACTCGGCGAACGCGCCGGGCGGCTGCACCCAGCAGTCGTCGACCTGGAGCAGGTGGGCGCTCAGCTCGGTCGCGGTCGCCACGATCTCCGCGTGCGTGATCAACGGCGTGCCCGCGACCCCGTCCGGACCGAGGACGGTCCGCAGCAGCGCGCGCGCAGCCTCCTCCCCCGGTGGGGCTCCCGCGCGCACGTCCATGACCGGAGGTTCGGCAGGTTCGGGACCGATGTGAGGGCTGTGACGCGGACGACCTCCCCCCGCGTCCTCGGGATGCCCTAGGCTGCGTCCGCGGGCACGAGGAAGCCGGTGGGAATCCGGCACAGTCGCGCTACTGTGACACCGCCTCCGAGCGATCGGACGGGCGGTGGAGTCAGACCCGAAGGTCCGCTTCCACCCCATCGAACAGGGACGCAGCTATCCCTGAGGAGGCAACATGTCGCAGTCGACCGCCGTGCCCGGCGCCGAGGTCCAGGTCCCGACCATCCCCGTCCGCGAGATCGCCCCGTGGGCGCTCTTCTTCGGGCTGCTCGGGCTTCTCACGCTCTTCTTCATCAGCGCCGACCAGGGCGCCATCTCCCTCCCGTCGGGCAACGCGATCCACGAGTGGGTCCACGACGGGCGTCACCTTCTCGGCTACCCCTGCCACTGAGCGGGGCGACGTCGTGACTGCGCGCAACTTCCTGGTCCGCGGCCTGCTGATCGGCCTGTTGGCGGGCTTCGCCTCCTTCCTCGTCGCCCACCAGGTCGGCGAGCCCCACGTCGAGCGGGCCATCGCCCTCGAGGAGGCCAACGCGGCCGCCGCGGACGAGCCGACCCATGCCGACGAGCACGCCGACGAGGGCACGTCCGTCTCGCGGCCGCACCAGCGCACCTGGGGCCTGCTCACCGGGACCCTCGCCGTCGGACTCGCGGTCGGCGGCCTGGTCGCCCTGGTCGCGGCCGGCACGGTCGGGCGCCTGGGCCGGCTCTCCCCCGGGCAGTCCACCGCGGTGGTCAGCCTGGTCGGCTTCGTCGCCGTGGCCCTGGTGCCGTTCCTGAAGTACCCCGCCACGCCACCGGCCGTCGGCAGCGGTGACACCATCGGCGACCGGACGAGCTGGTTCTTCGGCTTCGTGCTGATCTCGGTCGCGGTCGCCGCCCTCGCCTCGCTGCTCGCGGTGCGGCTCGCCGCCGACGTCAGCACGTACGTCGGGGTCGTGTCGGGCGCGGGTCTCTACCTGGTCGTGATGGTCGCCGCCGGGCTGCTGATGCCGACGGTCAACGAGGTGGGCGACTTCCCGGCCGACGAGCTCTGGTTCTTCCGCCGCGCCTCGCTGCTCACCCTCGTGGCCCTCTGGGGCGTGATCGGGGTCGGCCTCACCGGCCTCGTGGCCCGGCTGCACGGCCAGACGTCCGCGGTCCGGGCGCGGCGCGAGCTGGCCGCCAGCCTGTGACGTCCCCGGCCGCGATCCGTCGGCCCTCGCCCGTCGTCCGGGCCGAGGCGACGCGACGCCTCGAGTCCCTCGCCACCCCGGCGGGGGCGCTCGGAAGGCTCGGTGACCTGGCGGTCTGGCTGGCCGCGGCGCAGGGCGTCGTCCCGCCGCGTGAGCTCGACGACGTCCGGCTGGTCATCTTCGCGGGCGACCACGGCGTCGCGTCGTACGGCGTCTCGGCGTACCCGCCGGCCATCACACCTGCGATGGTCCGCACCTTCGTCGCGGGTCGGGCCGGCGTGAACGCGCTGGCCCGCGCCCACGGCGTGCACGTGCGCGTCCTCGACCTCGGCGTCGACGACGACCTGGCCGGGGTGCCGGAGTCCGTCGGCGAACGCAAGGTACGACGAGGCTCGGGGGCGATCCACCGCACCGACGCCCTCACCGCCGAGGAGACCCGGCGCGCGCTCGCCGCCGGGGCCGAGGTGGCGGCCGAGGAGATCGCCGCCGGCGGCCAGCTGCTGCTGAGCGGCGACATGGGCATCGGCAACACCACCCCGGCCGCGGCGCTGGTCGCGGCCGGTCTGGGCCTGCCCGCCGACGAGGTCGTGGGCCGCGGGACCGGGGTCGACGACGCCGGGCTGGCGCGCAAGACCGAGGTCCTCGACGCCGCGCTGCGCCGGGCGGGCGACCGCGCCGACGACCCGGTCGAGACCCTGACCGCGCTCGGCAGCGCCGACCTGGCCGCGACGACGGGCTACCTGCTGGAGGCCGCGCGCCGCGGCGTGCCCGTGCTGCTCGACGGCCTGATGTCGGTCGCCTGCGCGTTGACGGCGGACCGGATCGACCCGGGCGCAGCGGCCTGGTTCGCCGCCGGCCACCGCTCGACCGAGCCGGCCCAGTCCCTGGCGCTGGACAAGCTCGGCCTGGAGCCGGTGCTCGACCTGGGGCTGCGGCTCGGCGAGGGCTCCGGGGCCGTCGCCGCGGTCCCGGTGCTGCGCTCGGCCGTGGCCCTGCTGCGCGACGTGGCGCTGCTGTCCGAGCTGTGAGCGACGCCTGGCGGCTCGCCGTCGGGACCCTCACGGCGCTGCCGGTGCGGTCCCCCGGCCGGGTCGACCGGACCGTCGCCGGGCGGGCGATGCTGCTGGCCCCGCTGGCCGTCCTCCCGCTGGGCGCGCTGGTCACCGCGGTGCTGCTGCTCGGCGACCTGGCCGGCCTGCCGCCGCTCGCCGTGGCCTTCGTGGCGGTCGGCGCGCTCGCGGGCGGCAGCCGGGTGCTGCACTGGGACGGCCTGTCCGACGTGGCCGACGGCCTGACCGCGTCGTACGACGCCGCGCGCTCGCTCGAGGTGATGAAGTCGGGCACGTCCGGCCCGGCCGGCGTCGTCGCCACGGTCGTCGTGCTCGGGATCCAGGTCGCCGCGCTGGCCGTGCTCGGCACCTCGACCCGGGGCGCGCTGCTGGCCGGGCTGCTGGTCTGCCTGTCCCGCTGCGCTCTGTGGATCGCCTGCTGCTCGCGCGTGCCCGCGGCCCGGACCGACGGGCTCGGCCTGGTCTACACGCGGACGGTGCCGCTGCCGGTCGCCGTGCTCGGCGGGCTGCTGCTGTCGGTCCTCGGCGGATGGGCGGTGGTGCTGCTGGTCCGTCGTACCGTCGCGCGCTTCGGCGGCGTCACCGGCGACGTGCTGGGCGCATCGATCGAGGTCGCGCTCGCCGTCACCCTGCTGGGGTGGTCGTGGGTCTAACGCGCCGGGCCACCCCAGGACCGCTACAGCCTCAGCACCCGGCCGGCCACGACCAGGTGCACCTCGTCGCAGGCGGCGCCGAACTCCTGGTTGACCGTGCCGAGCAGGTCGCGGAAGAGCCGGCCCGAACGGTGCTCCGGCACCACGCCCAGGCCGACCTCGTTGGTCACCAGGACCACGTCGTCGCCCAAGGCGGCCAGCGCCTCCGCGGTCGCCGCGCCGACGTACGACGTGACCTCGGGCGCGGGCGCCTCCCAGAGCCCGGCGTCGTCGACCAGCCGGGTCAGCCAGGTGCCGAGGCAGTCGACCAGCACCGCACCGTCCGTCCGCAGCGCGGCCGCGAGGTCACCGGTCTCGAGCGTGGTCCAGGACCCCGGGCGCCGGGCCCGGTGGGCCTCGATCCGCGCCTGCCAGTCCGCGTCGTCGCGCGCCGGCCCGGGCGCGACGTAGGTCACCGGCCCGTCCAGCAGCGACTCGGCGTGCCGCGACTTGCCCGACCGCACGCCACCCGTCACGAGGATCTTCATCGATGAGCTCTCCCTCGGCCGTGGGTCTGGTGATCGGCTACGCCGCCGACAGTCTGCTCGGCGACCCGCGCCGCTGGCACCCGGTGGCCGGCTTCGGCCGGCTGGCCGGCGCCCTCGAGCGCCGGGTGTACGACGACCGCCGGGCGCCCGGCGTGCTGCACGTGGCCGTGCTGGTGGGCGGCGCCGCGCTGCTCGGCCGGTGGGCCGGCCGCGGGCGCCTGGTGACCGCGGTCGCGACCTGGGCCGTGCTCGGCGGCCGGTCGCTCGACCGCGAGGCCGCGGCCGTGCAGGCGCTGCTGGAGGCCGGCGACCTGCTCGGTGCCCGGCAGCGGTTGACCCACCTGGTCGGCCGGGACACCGCGACCCTCGACGAGAGCGGCGTGGCCCGCGCGGTGATCGAGTCGCTGGCCGAGAACACCTCCGACGCGGTCGTCGCCCCGCTGGTCTGGGGCGCGGTGGCCGGGCCGGCCGGGCTGCTGGCCCACCGGGCCTCGAACACCCTGGACGCGATGGTCGGGCACCGCTCGCCCCGCTACGAGCGGTTCGGCTGGGCCGCTGCCCGCCTCGACGACCTGCTCAACCTGCCCGGCTCGCGCCTGACCGCGGCGCTCGCGGTGCTGATCGCGGACGACCGGCCCGCCGCGGCCCGCGCCTGGCGCGAGGACGCCGGCGCCCACCCCAGCCCGAACGCCGGACCGGTCGAGGCGGCCTTCGCCGGGGCGCTGGGAGTCCGGCTCGGCGGGACGACGGTCTACGCGGGCCGCATCGAGGAGCGGCCGGTGCTGCACGGCGCGGGGCGCGAGGTGGCCGTCCACGACGTCACCCGCGCCCGTCGGCTGGCCCGGCGGGTCGACCTGGGTGCGCTCGTCGCGGCTGCAGCCACGACAGCGCTCCGGCGACGTCGCTGACCGTCTCGACCCCGGGGGGCGGAGCCGGCCGACGCACGACGACGACCGGGATCCCGAGCTCGTCCGCCGCGTCCAGCTTGGGCCGGGTGTGCTCGCCGCCGGAGTCCTTGGTGACCAGGACGTCGACGCGGTGCTCCGCCATCAGCCGCCGCTCGCCGGCCAGCTCGTAGGGCCCGCGGCTCCGCAGCAGGGTCCACGCCGGGGGCAGCTCGAGCTCCGGCTCGTCGACCACCCGGGTGAGCACCGCGCGCTCGCCGAGGGCCGGGACGAACCGGTGCAGCTCGGTCCGTCCCACCGTCAGGAACGGCCGCTCCCCCAGCGCCGCCGTCGCGGCCGCCGCCTCCTCGTGGGTGTCGACCGGCGTCCAGCCGGCGCGCGGCGCCCAGCCGGGCCGCGCCAGCCGCAGCAGCGGTACGTCGACCTGCGCCGCGCTGGCCGAGATCCGGGCCGCGAAGGGATGGGTCGCGTCCACGACGGCGTCGTACGACGAGGCGTGCGCGCGCAGCGCCTCGGGTCCGCCGAACCCGCCGACCCGCACCGCGCCCACCGGCAGCCGCGGCCGCGCGACCCGGCCCGCGAGCGACGAGACGACCTCGTCGCCGGCCGCGACCAGCGCGGCGGCGAGCGCGCGGGCCTCGGCCGTGCCGCCCAGGATCAGCACCCTCACCGGACGGCCAGCCCCAGCAGCGCGTCCACGTCGAGGTGCTCCTCGACCAGGTCGCCGAGCAGGTCCAGGCGGCGCTCGCGGGCGGCCGGGAACGAGGCGCGGGAAGACATCCCGAGGGCGGCGGCGAGGAAGGCCGCGCGCTGCGCGTCGTCCTCCAGTGATCCGTGCACCATGGTGCCGGTCGCCGGTCCGTCGGTGAGCGTGCCGGTGACCCGGCCGTGGTGGATCTCGTAGCCGCCCGCGGGGTGCAGGCGCAGCACCTTCTCGGGCCCGAACTCGGTGGCCAGGTCGAGCAGCCCCAGCCCCGCGACGGTGGTGGGCGGCCCCTCGACCCCGTGCGGGTCGGCGACGGTCCGCCCGAGCATCTGGCAGCCGCCGCAGATCCCCAGCACCGGCCGCCCTGCCGCGGCGTGCGCGAGCACCGCCTGGTCGAGGCCGCGCGAGCGCAGCCAGGCCAGGTCCGCGATGGTGGCGCGGGTGCCCGGCAGCACCACCAGGTCGGCGTCGCGCAGGTCGCGCGGGGCGCTCGCGAAGACCACGTCCAGGTCGGGCTCGAGGCCCAGCGCGTCGACGTCGGTGAAGTTGCTGATCCGCGGGAACCGGACCACCGCCACCCGCCGGGTGCCGGTCGTCCCCGACCGACGGCCCTCCAGGTCGAGCGCGTCCTCGCTGTCCAGCCAGAGGTCGGGGTGCCAGGGCAGCACGCCGTACGACGGCCGCCCGGTGCGCGACTCCAGCTCGTCGAGGCCCGGGCGCAGCAGGTCGAGGTCGCCGCGGAACTTGTTGACCACCCAGCCCGCCACCAGGGCCGCGTCGTCCTCGTCGAGCAGCGCCAGGGTGCCGACGAACGCCGCGAACACCCCGCCCCGGTCGATGTCGCCGACCACCACCGTCGGCAGGCCGGCGTGCCGGGCCAGGCCCATGTTCACGTAGTCGCCGCGGCGCAGGTTGATCTCGGCCGGGCTGCCCGCGCCCTCCGCGACCACGACGTCGTAGCGCGAGGCGAGGTCGTCGTACGCCGCGTGCGCGGCCCGCGCGAGGTGGGCGCGCCCGGTCTCCCAGTCGGCCGAGGAGACCGTGCCGGCGGGCTGCCCCATCACCACGACGTGGCTGCGCCGGTCGCTGCCCGGCTTCAGCAGCACCGGGTTCATCGCCGCCTCCGGCTCGGCCCGCGCCGCCAGCGCCTGGACCCACTGGGCCCGGCCGATCTCGGCACCGTCCGCGGTCACCATCGAGTTGTTCGACATGTTCTGCGCCTTGTACGGCGCCACCCGCACCCCGCGGCGCGCGAACGCCCGGCACAGGCCGGTCGTCACGATGCTCTTGCCCGCGTCCGAGGTCGTGCCGGCGACGAGGATCCCGCTCACGCGGCCGGCCCCCGCAACAGGCAGACGTCCATCACCCAGCCGTCCACGGCGCGCGCGGCGTCCCGGGCCGCCACCAGCGAGGACCGCACCGTGCCGACCCGGCCGGCCACCAGCCGCTCCCCCGGCGCGCCCAGGTTGGCGCCCCACCAGATCGACCAGTCGTCGAGCCCGTCGAGGTGGTCGACGCCGGAGGTCAGCATCACGACGCAGTTGCGCTGGCCCGCGGCCACGTCGTCGGCCAGCCGCCGCGCGGTCGTCACGTGCACCGGCCGGCCGACCTCGTGCAGGACGATGCCGTGCCGCGCGGCCAGCAGCGACGGGGCACCGATCCCCGGGACCACCTCGACCGGCAGGTCGAGGGCGGCGGTCAGCCGCAGCGTCGAGTCGTAGAGCGACGGGTCGCCCCACACGAGGATCGCCGGGTCCCCCGCGCGCGACGCCACGACGTCGCGCAGCGCGGCCACCCGCGCGGCGTGCCAGTCGCGCACGGCACCGGCGTAGTCGGCCGGGTCCCGGTCCCGCTCCGGGTCGCGCACCACGACGAACGGCAGGTCGCCGTACGCGCGGCAGACCGCGGCCCGGACGTCGACCAGCGGGTCCTCGTCGGACTTGCGGAACGCCACGACGTACGACGACGCCGCGAGCGCGGCGGCCGCCTCGGGGGTGACGTGCTGCGGCCCCATCCCGAAGCCGACCACCCGCAGGGTGCGCGTCACCGGTCCTCCAGGTCGCCCTCGAGGTCGAGGTAGACCTGCTGCATCGCGGCCAGCACGTTCGGGTCCGGAGACTCCCACAGGCCGCGGTCGGCGGCCTCGTGCAGCTTCTCGACGATGCCGCGCAGCGCCCAGGGGTTCGACTTCTTCATGAACTCCTGGTTGGTCTCGTCGAGGACGTACTCCTTCGCGAGCGTGTCGTACATCCAGTCGTGCACGACGCCGGTCGTGGCGTCGAAGCCGAAGAGGTAGTCGACGGTCGCGGCCAGCTCGAAGGCGCCCTTGTAGCCGTGCCGCTGCATCGCGCCGATCCAGCGCGGGTTGACCACCCGGGCCCGGAAGACCCGGTTGGTCTCCTCCTGCAGGGTCCGGGTCCGCACGGCGTCCGGCGTGGTCGAGTCGCCGACGTACGCCTCCGGGGCGGAGCCGGTCAGCGCGCGCACGGTTGCGACCATGCCGCCGTGGTACTGGAAGTAGTCGTCGCTGTCGGCGATGTCGTGCTCGCGGGTGTCGATGTTCTTGGCCGCCACCTTGATCCGGCGGTACGACGTCCGCATGTCGTCGGCCGCCGCGACGCCGTCCAGGTCGCGGCCGTAGGCGAACCCGCCCCAGGCCGTGTAGACCTCGGCCAGGTCGTCGTCCGAGCGCCAGCTGCCGGACTCGATCAGCTGCAGGATGCCGGCGCCGTACGAGCCCGGCTTGGAGCCGAAGATCCGGGTCGTGGCGCGCCGCAGGTCGCCGTGCTCGGCCAGGTCGGCCTGCGCGTGCTTGCGCACGAAGTTCATCTCCAGCGGCTCCTCGAGCGCTGCGACCAGCTGCACCGCGTCGTCGAGCATGGCCACGACGTGCGGGAACGCGTCGCGGAAGAACCCGCTGATCCGCACGGTGACGTCGATCCGCGGCCGCCCCAGCTCCTCGAGAGGGACGACGTGCAGGTCGCTGACCCGCCGCGACGCCTCGTCCCACTCCGGGCGGACCCCGAGCAGCGCCAGCACCTCGGCGACGTCGTCCCCCGAGGTGCGCATCGCGCTGGTGCCCCAGACGCTCAACCCGACCGAGTCGGGGTAGGAGCCGGTGTCGTCGAGGTAGCGCTGGAGCAGCGAGTCGGCCATCGCCAACCCGGTCTGCCAGGCCAGCCGGCTCGGCACCGCACGCGGGTCGACGGTGTAGAAGTTGCGGCCGGTCGGCAGCACGTTGACCAGCCCGCGCAGCGGGCTCCCGGACGGCCCGGCCGCGATGAAGCCGCCGTCGAGCGCGTGCAGGACGGCGTCCAGCTCGTCGGTGGTGCGGGCCAGCCGGGGCACGACCTGGGACGCCGCGAAGGCCAGCACCCGCTGCACCTCCGGGTCGTCGTGGAGCCCGGCCGCGGCGTCGACGGACCAGGCGGCGTCCTCCATGCCCTGCACCAGCGCACGGGCCTGGCGCTCGACCTCGTCGACCGCGCCGACCGCCTCGGCGTTCTCCTTGAGGCCGAGCGCCGCCCGCAGCCCGGGTACGGCGGCGGACTCGCCGCCCCACACCTGGGACGCGCGCAGGATGGCCAGCACCAGGTTGACCCGGGCCTCGCCGTCCGGCGCCTGGCCGAGCACGTGCAGGCCGTCGCGGATCTGGGCGTCCTTGATCTCGCAGAGCCAGCCGTCGACATGCAGCAGGAAGTCGTCGAACTCGGCGTCCTCGGGGCGCTCGTCGAGCCCGAGGTCGCGGTGCATCTCGGCGGCGTGCATCAGCTGCCAGATCTCGCCGCGGACCGCCGGCAGCTTGGCCGGGTCCATGGCGGCGATGTTGGCGTGCTCGTCGAGGAGCTGCTCGAGCCGCGCGATGTCGCCGTACGACTCGGCCCGGGCCATCGGCGGGATCAGGTGGTCGACGATGGTCGCGTGGGCGCGGCGCTTGGCCTGCGCGCCCTCGCCCGGGTCGTTGACCAGGAACGGATAGATCAGCGGCAGGTTGCCGATGGCCTGGTCGGTGGCGCACTCCGCCGAGAGCGCGGCGTTCTTGCCGGGCAGCCACTCCATCGAGCCGTGCTTGCCCAGGTGGACCACCGCGTGGGCCCCGAAGGCGTGCTCCACCCAGCGGTACGCCGCCAGGTAGTGGTGACTCGGCGCCAGGTCGGGGTCGTGGTAGATCGCGACCGGGTTCTCGCCGAAGCCGCGCGGCGGCTGGATCAGCAGCACGACGTTGCCGGCCTGGATGGTCGCGAGCACGATCTCGCCGGCGTCGTTGACGAACAGCGTGCCCGGGGACTCGCCCCAGGCCTCGACCATGTCGCCCTTCAGGGCGGCGGGCAGGTCGGCGGTCCACGCGTCGTAGTCGGCCTTGGTGATCCGCACGTGGGCGTCGGTGAGCTGGGCGCTGGTCAGCCACTCCTCGTCCTGGCCGCCCGCGTCGATCAGCGCGTGGATCAGGGTGTCGCCGGCCTCGGTGTCGTCCTCCAGCTCCAGCCCGGGGACGGCCCCGACCGGACCCAGGTCGTAGCCCGCGTCGCGCATCCGGCGCAGCAGCCGGATCGTCGACACCGGGGTGTCCAGGCCGACGGCGTTGCCGACCCGCGAGTGCTTCGTCGGGTAGGCGCTCAGCATCAGCGCGACCTTGCGCTCGGCCGGCGGGACGTGGCGGAGGCGGGCGTGGTTGACCGCGATCCCGGCCACCCGCGCGCAGCGCTCGGCGTCGGCGACGTAGCGCGGCAGCCCGTCCTCGTCGACCTCCTTGAACGAGAACGGCGCGGTGATGATCCGGCCGTCGAACTCGGGGATCGCCACCTGGGTGGCCGAGTCGAGCGGCGTGACGCCGTCGTCGGAGGCCTCCCACTCGGCGCGGCTGCTGGTCAGGCACAGGCCCTGCAGGACCGGGATGTCGAGGGCGGCGATCCGCTCCACGTCCCAGGCCTCGTCGTCGCCGCCCGCGCTCGCCGTGGCGGGCTTCGAGCCGCCGGCGGCCAGCACGGTCACCACCAGCGCGTCCAGGGTGCGGAACGCGTCGTACAGCTCGTCGGGCGCGGAGCGCAGCGAGCCGGCGAAGATCGGGACGCCCACGGCCTGCCCGGTCGCGTCGACCGCGTCGGCCAGCGCCTGCACGAAGGCGGTGTTCCCGCTCGCCTCGTGCGCCCGGTAGTAGAGGATCCCGACTCGCGGGGTCTCGATACGCTCGCTGGCGCTCGCTACTCGACCAACGACGTTCGTCGGTCCTGGACCAACGACGTTCGTCGGTACTGGACCAACGACGTTCGTCGGCACTGGACCAACGACGTTCGTCGGCACTGGACCAACGACGTTCGTCGGCACTGGACCAACGACGTTCGTCGGTCGAGTAGCCCCCGAGGAACGAGGGGGCGTATCGAGACCCCTCTCGCCGTACCCCCACTCCGGCAGCGCCGCCGGCGGCTCGAACCCCTCGCCGGTGAGCAGCACGGTGTCGGAGAGGAACGCGTGCAGCTGGGCCAGGTTGGCCGGGCCGCCCTCGGCGAGGTAGCGGTGCGCCTCGGCCGCGGTGCCGATCGGGACGCTGGACAGCTCCATCAGCTCGGCGCTCGGCTGCTGCTCGCCGCCGAGGACCACCATCGGCATGCCCGTCTGGGCGATCCGCCGGAAGCCGCTGCAGAGGTCCTGCGGGGAGCCGAGGATCCGGCCGACGACCAGGTCGCAGCCCTCGATCACCTCGGCCATCGACTGGTGCCCGGGTCGCGCCGGGTTGGCCCAGACGTAGTCGGCACCGCTGGCGCGGGCGGAGAGCAGGTCGGTGTCGGACGTCGACAGCAGCGCGATGCGCACGGTGGCCTCCTCGGGGTTCTCGCCCCGGCGTAGATGGCGGAGTCCCGTGGCCAGTGTCTGGCTTCGACCCGTGCCCGGGCCTCACAGTGGCGGAACCGCCCCGGGGTCTCACCGGGTTCCTGCGCCACGAGACGTGTAGCCGGAGCCTAGTCGAGCCCGAGGTCGCCCCGGGTCAGCGGCTGCCCACCGGGCAGCCCGACCTCGACCCGGTCGCCGATCGTGACCGTGCCGTCGACGCTGACGTCGATCGGGGCGTAGCCGGTCTGCAGGCCGGACTCGCCGTCGACGTACTGCAGCTGCAGGCTGACCGTCTTCAGCGGCACCGAGAACGGCGTCGAGAACCGGTTGAACGTCGGCGCCTCCAGCACGCCGCCGGACGTGCCGAGCTGGCTGACCACGGTCCAGGTGACCTCGTGGTCGGCGTCGCCCTCCTCGCCGGTGTTCCAGACGACCCAGGGTCCGGCGACGTCGTGGAGGTGGCCGAAGTCGACGAGCCCGGGCGGTACGTCGTCGATGCCGTCGTCCCACGGGACGGTCTCTTGGCCGATCGTGTCCGCCAGCTCGCTGGTGCCGGTGATGCCGAGGTAGCCCGAGACGGCCCGCGGCTGGTGCAGCAGCGCGATCACGGCCGGGCTGTCGTCGAGGCCGTCGACGAGCTCGCGCAGCTCGACGCCGAGGTCGCGCTCCTCCAGGCCGGACTCGTTGGTCACCAGGCCGCCGAAGAGCGCCTTGAACGCCGGGTCGGCGGCGCCCGCGATGGTCAGCCCGTCGACGTCGACGGTCTCCAGGTCCGGCACCTGCACGTCGTTGTCGCGCAGCTGCTCGACGGTGGTGTCGGAGTCGTGGTCGCCCTTGACCGCCACCGTCGGGATGTCCGGGCTGGCGCCGGCCTCGCCCTTGACGAAGCCCTTCTCGGCCACGGTGCCGTTGGAGCTGATGTCGCCGGAGATGGTGCGGACCGTGAGCGCGTCCTCGCCGAGTGCCTCGGCGAGCCTCGGGTACATCGCCTTCCGCGCCCGGGTGCCGACCAGGCTGCCCTGGGGGTCGGCCTCGGCGACCACGACCTTCTCCCCGTCGCGCGGTGTCAGGTCGGCCGCGTGGAGCGGGAGCTCGGTGTCGAAGGACGCGGCGACGGCGTCGGTGTAGGCCCGCGCGTTCTCCTCGATCCGGGTCTGGTTCTTCTCGATGAACGGCTGCACCTGCTGGGCGACTTCGACAGTCTGCGGACTGCTGAACGAGACGCCGTCGACCCCCGGCATCGGGTAGGTCTCCGCCTCGTCGTCGCGCGCGGACCAGGCGTGGAAGGCCTGCAGCGCCACCACGGTCGAGATCCCGAGCCCGGTCGCCAGGACGCCCGCCGTGAGCCCGGCGCGCCAGCGCCAGGAGCCGCGCCGACGCGGGTACGGCGGCGCTCCCCCGCGGAACGCCGCGGTCAGCAGGCCGCCCACCACGACGCCGATTGCCAGCTCCAGGCGGAGCAGCCCGTCGACGACCTGGTCGCGCAGCTCCGCGCCGTACACCTCGGCGACGGCGGCGGGGTCGTCGACGAACGCGGCGTTGACGCGCAGGAACGCTGGCGAGACGTACGACGACAGCGTGCCGCCGGCCTCCGGCGGACCGGTCGAGCGGATGTCGGCCCCGAAGCCGCCGGCGCCGGTGCGCTCCCAGTAGATCTTCCCGAGGACGCCGGTGTCGACGGTCGAGCGGCCGTCGTGGGCGAGCGAGACCTCGACCGGGAAGGCGCCCAGGCTGTCCTCGAAGGAGGCGTGCTGGAGCGCCCAGACCACCGACACGGGCAGGGCGACGAGCGCCGCCGCCAGGCCGTAGGCGAGCCACGCGACCAGGACCTGGGCGACGCGGCGGGCGAGGGAGCTCATCGGCTCAAGCCTACGGGGCGGGCACACTGGGCCGGTGATGAGTGCGAGCTGGGCGAGCTGCGCGCGCGGCCACGTGCACTGGGGCCGGCGCGGCGCGGCCGGCCTGCTGCTCGCCGACCGGGGCCGGGTGCTGCTCCAACTGCGCGCCCGCTGGGCCCACCAGGGCGGCACCTGGTCGATCCCCGGAGGCGCCCGCGAGGCGGGCGAGTCTTACGCCGACGCCGCCCTGCGCGAGGCCGAGGAGGAGCTCGGCGTCGACGCGGACGCCGTCGACGTCCGGGGCTCGTACGTCGCCACCTGCGGCGGCTGGACCTATGAGACCGTGCTCGCCGTCCCGCTCACCGGCCTCGCGCTCGCCGACCGCTCCGAGAGCGACGGCCACCGCTGGGTCCCCGCCGCCGACGTCGCCGGCCTGCCCCTCCACCCCGCCTTCCGCGCCGCCTGGGACGACCCCGCCGGCGCCCTCCGCGCCTTCGTCACCCCCGGTGGTTGAGCAGGTCGCGCAGCGACCGTGTCGAAACCCCCGCACCCCCCCGGTGGTTGAGCAGGTCGCGCAGCGACCGTGTCGAAACCCCCGCATCCGAACGCCTACGCTGACCCCACGGCTCGCGCAGAGCCGCCGGACGAGGGAGCCGTACCCGGACAGCGACAAGACGGCCGCGAAGGAGTCCCTCGTGCCCTGGATCGTCCTCATCGCCTCCGGCGTCCTCGAAGCCGTCTGGGCGACCGCCCTCGGCCGTTCCGCCGGCCTCACCCGCCTCGGCCCGACCGTGGTCTTCGCGGTCACCGTCGTGGCCAGCATGGTCGGCCTCGCCTACGCCATGCGCACCCTCCCGACCGGCACGGCGTACGCCGTCTGGGTCGGCGTCGGCGCGTCGCTGACCGTCGTCTTCGCGATGCTCACCGGGGACGAGCCGGTCAGCCTCGTGAAGGTGCTGCTGATCCTCGGGCTGGTGTCCTGCATCGTGGGCCTCAAGCTGGCCCACTGACCTGCCCGGTGGTTGAGCAGCGAAGGACGAAGTCCTGAGCGTGTCGAGACCCCTGCACCCGACCGCCGACGGTAGGCCCGCTCACGTCCCGCAGAACGTCCGGAACCCCGCGGCGAACGCGTCGCTGCCCGGCTCGGCGTGGCGTTCCAGCCCCGGCCGCTCGTCGTACGGCGCGGTGACGGCGTCGAGCAGCTCGGTCAGCGGATCGAGGTCGCCCGCGGTCGCCGCATCGAGGACCTCCTCGACCAGGTGGTTGCGCGGGACGTAGACCGGGTTGACCCGGTCCATCGCGTCCGCGTCCGGGCCGAGCGCGCGCCAGCGCTCGGTCCAGGCGTCGAACGCGGCCAGGTCGAGGACCCGAGCGCGCGCCGGCTCGGCGTCGCCGCGCGCAGCTGCCCCGAGCGCACGGAAGAACGACGTGTGGTCGACCCGGCCCTCCTTCATCAGGGCCAGCAGGTCGTCGGCGAGCGGGCGGGCAAGCTCGTCGTCGACGTCCGCGGGCAGGCCGAGCTTGGCGCGGAGGCCGGCGTACCACTGGTCGGTGTAGCGGGGCCGGAAGCCGCGCAGCGACTCCAGGGCCAGCTCGACGGCCTGCTCCTGGTCGTCGTGGAGCAGCGGCAGCAGCGCCTCGGCGAGCCGGGCGAGGTTCCACTCGGCGACCACGGGCTGGTTGCCGAAGGCGTAGCGGCCCTGCTCGTCGATCGAGCTGAAGACCGTCGTCGGGTCGTAGGCGTCGAGGAACGCACACGGGCCGTAGTCGATGGTCTCGCCGGAGATCGTCATGTTGTCGGTGTTCATCACGCCGTGTACGAAGCCGACCAGCATCCAGCGCGCGACCAGGTCGGCCTGGGCGGCGACCACCGCCTCGTAGAAGGCCCGGTACGGCGCCTCCGCGTCCGCCGCCTCGGGGTGGTGCCGGGCGATCGCGTGGTCGGCCAGGCGCCGCGTGAGGTCGACGTCCCCGCTGGCGGCGGCGTACTGGAAGCTGCCGACGCGCAGGTGGCTGCCGGCGACCCGGGCGAGCACGGCGCCGGGCAGGACGGTCTCGCGGCGGACCGGGCGGCCGGTCGCCACCACCGCCAGCGAGCGGGTGGTCGGGATCCCGAGCGCGTGCATGGCCTCGCTGATCACGTACTCGCGGAGCATCGGCCCGACGGCCGCGAGGCCGTCACCGCCGCGGGCCAGCGGCGTCCGACCGGAGCCCTTCAGGTGCAGGTCCCGGAGTCCGCCCTCGGCATCGGTGAGCTCGCCCAGGAGCAGCGCTCGCCCGTCGCCCAGCCGCGGGCTGAACCCGCCGAACTGGTGGCCGGCGTACACCTGGGCGACCGGGGTCACCCCCTCGGGCGGCGTCGTGCCGGTGAGCAGGCCGAGGTCCGCGCGCAGCGCCTCGGCGTCGAGCCCCAGCTCGGATGCGAGCGGCTCGTTCAGCACCAGCAGCCGCGGCTCGGGGGCCTCCTCGGCCTGCCAGGGCAGCGCGAGTTCGGGGAGCGCGTCGGCGAACCGGTGACCGAGCACGAGGGTCGAGACAGGGGTGGCGCTCATGCCACGAGCCTACGGTCGGCCCGCTACTCGACGACCAGCTCCACCTTCCGGGTCGCCAGGTCGGCGACGGTCAGGCGGGCCCGGACGTCGGTGCCGAGCGGCAGGTCCCGCCCGGAACGGACCGGCGCCTCGACCGCCGGGTCCTCCAGCGTCACGGTGCCCCGCTTCGGGTCGTCGTCACGCACGTCGACCACGACGCCGGCGAACTCCTCGCCGACCCGCGACGAGAGCAGCCCCGCCTCGACCAGGTCGAGGACGCCGTTCTCGTACTGCCGCGCGCGCCGGGCCGAGTCCTGCAGCGTCTTGGGCAACCCGGGCAGCGCCTCCAGCACCCAGGCGGGTACGTCGGTGTCGGCGCAGAGCGCCACGCACACCTCGCCGGCGTACCGGTCGCCGAGCCGACGCAGC
Organism: Nocardioides sp. CCNWLW216; assembly: GCF_037120545.1. NCBI lineage: Bacteria > Bacillati > Actinomycetota > Actinomycetes > Propionibacteriales > Nocardioidaceae > Nocardioides > Nocardioides sp. CCNWLW216. Next base: position 41,768 of record NZ_JBBBBJ010000010.1, on the reverse strand, counting down.
GGAGCGGTCACGTGGGCGTACTCGGAGGCCAGCGCCGCGTGCCGCGGGTCCGCGGGCACCTCGCCGTCGAAGCCGACGTACCCGGCGCCGCGGAGCAGCCGGGTGCAGGCGACCAGCATCGCCGCGTGCTTGGGCTGCGTCGGGTCGAGGGTGCGGACGAAGTCGGGGTAGAGCATCTCCGCGGGCCACTCGATGCCCAGCGCCCGGGCCTCGCGGTGCAGCCGCTTCACGTCCCGCGGGTCCGCCGGCGGCAGGGTCCGCAGCAGCCCGACGCGCGCGTAGACCATCAGCGAGGCCGCGGCGAAGCCGGTGAGCAGGGAGATCTGGGCGTTCCACTGCTCGACGGGCAGCAGGCTGCGGAACTCCAGCGACCAGGCGCCGTCCTCGGAGACCGTGACCTCCTGCTCGGGCAGCGGCAGCGAGACGCCGCCGCGGGCCGCCTCGCGGGCCAGCCGCAGCTCGCCGACCTCCTTCAGCACGACCAGGCTCTCGGAGGCCTCGCCGCCGTCGATCGCGCGCTGCGCGTCGTCGTAGGTGAGCTGGGCGGTGGAGCGCACCCGCGCCCGCTCGACCGTCACGTCGGTGCGCTCGCCCTCGGCGCTCAGTCGAATCGTCCACAGCAGCGCCGGGCGAACCTGGTCGGGCAGCAGCGAGCCCGCGTCCTCGGAGATCACCTTCGGGTGCAGCGGCACCTTCATGTCGGCGCCGTAGAGCGTCTCGCCGCGCTTGTTGGCCTCGACGTCGACCGGTCCCCCGGGCTCGACGAACGCGGCGACGTCGGCGATCGCGTAGTGCACGACGTACCCGTCGCCGTCGCGCTCGAGGTGCAGCGCCTGGTCGAGGTCGCGCGCCCCCTCGGGGTCGATCGTCACGAACGGCAGGTCGGTGCGGTCGAGCTCGGGCAGCCGCGGACTCGCCGCCGCCCGCTCCGCGGCCTCCTCCACCTCGGGCGGGAAGGCGGGCGTCACGCCCAGCTCCTCCTGCAGGCGTACGACGCCCTCGCGCAGCGGCGCCGGGGCGCCGTCCGCGCTCGACGACCGGACCCGGACCACGCGGTTGCTCGGCATGACGGCAACATACCCACCGTGCTGATCGTGCTACCGCCCAGTGAGGGCAAGACCGAGCCGCGTCGCGGCAAGCCGCTCGACCTGGCGACGCTGTCCTTCCCGTCGCTGACCCCCACCCGGGAGCGGATCATCGCCGCGCTGGTCGACCTCTGCACGGGCGACGTCCCCACGGCGGCGCGGGTGCTCGAGGTCGGCGCCACCCAGCACGACCTGGTCGCGCTCAACGCCCGCCTCGAGACCGCCCCGACCGCCCGGGCCGACCAGGTCTACGCGGGTGTCGTCTACGACGCCCTCGACGTCGCCACCCTCTCGACCGCGGCCCGCCGACGCGCGACGTCCCGGCTCGCGGTCACCTCCTCCGTCTTCGGGCTGGTCCGGCCCGGGGACCGGATCCCGTCGTACCGGCTCTCGGGCGGGACGTCCCTCCCCGGCCTCGGCCCGGTCGCCGGCGCCTGGCGCGCGACCCTCGCCCCGGCCTTCGAGGAGGCCGTCGGCGACGGCCTGCTCGTCGACCTCCGGTCGGGGATGTACGCCGCCTTCTGGCGTCCGACCTCGCCCCGCGTCGCCACGGTCCGCGTGCTGCACGAGGTCGACGGCGTCCGCAAGGTGGTCAGCCACTTCAACAAGGCCACCAAGGGCCGCATCGTCCGCGCCCTCCTGGAGGACGGCGCCAACCCCCGCACCCCCGCCCGCCTCGCCGAGGCCCTCCGCGACCTCGGCTGGACCGTCGAGCTCGACGGCACCCAGCTCGACGTCATCGTCACCGCCCTCTGACCCCTCCGGTGGTCGAGCAGGCAGGTGGTCGAGCAGCGAGGCCGCCCGCCACCGTTGGTTGAGCAGGTCGCGCAGCGACCGTGTCGAAACCCCCGCAGCCCACCCACCGACCTCGTTCGAGTGGACCGCGCCACCGGTGGTCGTCGCCGGTGGTCGCCGCCGGTGGTCGCCGCCGGTGGTCGAGCAGTGAAGGACGAAGTCCTGAACGCCCGTCGAGACCCCCGCAGCCAGCGGGCGACCTTCGGCAGGTCAGGCACCGCCACCGGTGGTCCCCGCCGGTGGTCGAGCAGCGAGGCCGCGCTAGCGGTCGAGCGTCCGTCGAGACCCCCGCAGCCCTGCCACTGACCTCATTCGAGCCGGTCGTGCCCCCGGTGGTCGAGCAGTGAAGGACGAAGTCCTGAACGCCCGTCGAGACCCCCGCAGCCCCGCCGCTGACCTCGTTCGAGTCGGCCTCTGCCGCGCCGTCTGCGCTCGACACCAGGCCGGTTCAAAGACTTTTTACAGAGACAAGGGGGCTCACCGTCCGCGGTGATCAAGGGCCATCACGAGCCTGCTTCTTGCTTTCGGTCTCTTCGGGTCAACCGCCCGAACAAGGCTGTGAACAACCCTCGCATTCGATAACCTGTTCGACTAGAATGAAGGCATGGCTCGGGACCTCGACGACTGCGACACCGCTACGGCGGTGCTGTCGTACGTACGCTCCGAACGACGACACGAGATGCGCGCGGCCGCGAACCAGCTCACCGCCGCCGTCACCTGGGCCGGCATGCACTCCACCGACTCCCTGCAGGATGCCGCAGCGGTGTGGATCCCCGGTTGTGAGGACGAGATGGCCATAGCGGGCCCCGGCGCACCCCTCATCGCTGAGTTCTCGGTGTTGGAGTTCTCCGCTGCGCTGGGGATGTCGTCGGACTCGGGGCGGATCTACCTCGGCCATGCCGTCGAGCTCGCCCACCGACTGCCGCGGGTCTACGAACGCGTCCAGTCCCTCGACCTTCCGGTCTGGAAGGCCCGACGCATCGCCGCCGAGACCATCGACCTCCCTGAGGAGGGCGCCGAGTTCGTCGACCTCCACGTCGCGTCGGTCGCGCACAAGATCTCGATCGCCCAACTCGACCGGACCGTCGAAGAGGCCCGGGTCCGCTTCGACCCCGAAGCAGCCCAGCAGCGCGCACGTGATGCGGCGGAGGTGCGGCACTTCGACATCGAGGTTCAGCAGGTCTCGTTCGACGGGCACGTCGAAGTTCGCGGAACGTTGGACCTGGTCGATGCACTGGATCTGGAGGACGCGGTCGCCCGGGGTGCGACCCACCTCGGCACCATCGCCGACGGGCTGTCGCTCGACGTACGCCGCTCCATCGCCGTCGGTGACCTCGCCCGCCGCCAGCTCACCCTCGACCTGAACGCCGAACCCGACCCCGACCGCAAACGCCCCCGCCAGGTCGTCGTCCACGTGCACCTCGCCGACGCCGCCATCGCGCGGGTCGAGAACACCCGATCGATGGTGTCCGTCGAGCAGGTGCGGTCCTGGTGTCAGGACGGCGACAGCCAAGTCGTCATCAAGCCCGTCATCGACCTCACCGGCCACGTCCACGTCGACGCTTACGAGGTTCCCGACCGGTTGAAGGAACGCCAGGCCCTGCTCCAGCACTCGTGCGTGTTCCCGTGGTGCCGCCGCCGGGCGAGGTCCTGCGACCACGACCACAACGACCCCGCATCCAGAGGCGGGCCGACCTGCGACTGCAACATCGCACCCCTCTGCCGACGACATCACCGCGCCAAGACCCACACCAGATGGCGCTACGACAAGATCGACGACACCACGTTCATCTGGCGCAGCCCCAACGGACTGACGTTCGTTCGCGACCACACCGGCACCACCACCCCGCAGCCCTGACGGCCCGCCCGCTCAGGGCCACGGGCATGCCCCCGCATCAGTGCGGTGCACAGCTGTCACCACGTGACAGCCAGCCACCGCCATCACCGGCGGGACGTGGTCCCTCGCCGAGGTCGAGCGGCAGCTCATCCACCGGTCAGCCGGGATGGGTGAAGGAGACAGGCTTGCCGGAGGATCGGGCATACGCGATCTCCCTGCCCGTGGACTCGCCGATGTACCCGCCCGGATTCACGACCAGGACCCGGTCGGCCAGGTCGATCTTGCGCAGGTGCAGGGCGCCGAGCTCGGCCTTCTGCTCATCGGTGATCGGTTCGTCAGCGAGCCGAAAGACTCCAGGGGCCACGACGATGGCGCCGGCCAGAGTCAGCTCCCGGTTCGCCACGCTGATCTCGTCCGCGAACCGGGCTGAGCCGCAGAGGCACACGACCTCCGGGCGATCAACCACGCTCAGGCCTCCCCGTCCCGTACGGCGGCCAGCTGGTCGACGATCTCCCCCACGACCGTCGCCAGCTCCCACCGCGAGGAGAGCGGCTGACCGCGGTAGATCTGCTCGAAGGTGATCGCCTGGAAGACCGCGTTGGCGACCCGGGTCCGGGCCCAGAGGGCGTCCAGGTCGACCTCCGGGTACGACGTCCGCCACGGCTCGGCGTACGCCTGCCAGACCTCGTCGCGGGCGGCGTCGGGGTCGTCGGCGTTCTCCGCGGCGCTGTCGGCCAGGTGCCGGACGTCGAGGAACGGGTGGGTCAGGCAGGTGTCGGTCCAGTCGAAGAGCACCGGCCGGTCGTCGACGCGGGCGACGTTGCCCAGGTGCAGGTCACCGTGGGCGAGGGTGTCGGGCAGGGGCGAGTCCCAGAGCGCGCGCAGCGTGGCGGCGAGCCACGGTTCGAGCGCGGCCGCCCGGGCGCGCTGCTCGGCGGACAGCACGTCCACGCTCTCGCGCAGGACCGTCCGGAGCTTCGCCAGCGTGGCCTCGAGCCCCCGGTCCGGGGCACCCGCGGCGAGGAGGACGTCGCGGGCCGGGAGCGAGTCCAGCTGGAGGCGGGCCAGGCGCCGCGCCACCTCGACGGCGTACGACGCCGGCGCGCCGTCGTCGGCGCCCGGGAGCGACTCCATCAGCATCCAGGCCCGTTCGGGGTCGACGGCGAGCACGACCGGGGTCGCGTCGGGGGCCAGTGCCCGCACCGCCGCGGTCAGGGCGGGCTCGGCCCGGAAGCCGTCGCAGGTCGCCTTGAAGAACAGCTCACCGCCGCTCAGGACCGGGAAGCGCAGCACCGCCGAGAGGCTCCAGAGCTTGACCGCCTCCGGCGGGCCGAGCGGCGCGGGCGCGTGCGACGACACCCAGGCCACGACCGGGTCGACCCAGCCGCGGACGAACCAGGCGGCCCGGCCGTCGTCGCGGTAGCCCGAGCGCCACTGCTCGACCGACTCCACCAGCCCCGGCACGCCGACCGACCCGAGCGGGACCCACGAGGCACCCGGCAGCGAGGAGGACGCGCCCACGAGGACGTTGGTGATCGTCCCGTCCTCCGCGCGCCAGGGCGGACCACCGACGAAGGCCTCGGGTGATCCCACGGCGGCCGCCAGGTCGCGGAACGACGGCCACCGGTCCGGGTGGCGCGGGAGCGCCCCGTCGACCACGAGCACGCGCGAGGTCGCGGGATCGACGAGCGCGACCTGGTGGCGACGGGCGAGCACCCGGGCGTCCTACCAGCGACCCGCGTCCGCGAACGCGTCGTTCCCCGGGGGCAGCGCGTTGTAGAGCCGCAGCGAGCTCTTGCCGTCGGGGTAGAACGCCACCACCGTCACCGACGCCGGTGACAGCTCCATCGAGAAGACGGACGAGAGCGGCGCCCCCACGGCTCGCGCGACCAGCGTCTTGATCGGCGTCACGTGGCTGACCACGACCACCGTCCTGCCGGCGTACGACGCCAGCACCCGCTCCAGCCCGGCCAGGACCCGCTCCTCGACGGTCCGGAACGACTCACCGCCGGTCGGGGCGACGTCCAGCGAGCCGAGCCAGGCGTCCATCTCGGCCCGGTGCCGCTCGGCGACCTCACCGAAGGTGAGCCCGTCCCAGTGGCCGAACTCCATCTCGGCGAAGCCGTGCTCCTCGACGATCGGCCGGCCGAGCACGTCGCCGACGATCGCCGCGGACTCCGCCGTACGACGCACGGGCGAGGCCACTACGGCCCCGACGCGCTCCGCGATCGGCGCCAGCCAGTCGGCGGTGGCCCGCACCTGGGCACGGCCCTCGTCGCTGAGCCCCGGGTTGGAGCTGGCGAGCCCGCCGGAGAACCGCTTGTCGACGGTGTGGGCGGTGACGCCGTGCCGGACCAGCACCAAGGTGGTGGGCGCGCCGGTCGAGGCCGACCAGCCGCGCGACGGCTTCTCGACCTCCTCGACGGCGGAGTCGGAGTCGCCGGGCACGCGCACCCCGCTCGCGACGCCGTCGAGCGCGTCGTTCACGAGCCGGTCGGCGTCGGCGTTCCGCTCCCGCGGGATCCACGTGTACGACGTCCCGGACGGCGCCAGCCCGGCCGCCTCGGCGGCCAGCGGCTTCATGCTCGGGTGCTTGATCTTCCAGTTGCCCGACATCTGCTCGACGACCAGCTTGGAGTCCATTCGGACCTCGATCGTCGCGCCCGGGGCGAACTCCTGCGCCAGCCGCAGGCCGGCGATCAGGCCGGAGTACTCCGCGACGTTGTTGGTCGCGACTCCGAGCGTGCTGCCGTCCTCCGCGAGCACCGCCCCGGTCGCCGCGTCCCGCAGGACCGCGCCGTACGCCGCCGGCCCCGGGTTGCCCCGCGAGCCGCCGTCCGCCTCGACGATGACCGAGGTGGGCATCGAGCGCGGGGCACTCACAGCCCGGACTCGGCCGTCCGCACCAGGATCCGCGAGCACTCCTCGCACCGGACGACCGTGTCGGCCGGGGTCGACTTGATGACCGCGAGCTCGGCGTTGTCGATGCCGAGCTGGCAGCCGGTGCAGCGCCGCTGCCGCAGCTCGGCCGCGCCGACGCCGTTCTTCTGGGCGCGCAGCTTGTCGTAGAGCGCCAGCAGGTCGGTCGGCAGGCCCTCGACCGACGGGCCGCGCTGGGCCTCGACGTCGACCAGCTGGGCGTCGATGGCGCTCGCCTTCTCGTCGCGGGTCGCGGTGAGCGCGGCCAGCCTCTCGTCGGCGTCGGCGATCTGGGCGACCAGGCCGTCGAGGTCGCGCTGGGCGTCCTCGAGGCGGGCCATCACCTCGAGCTCCTCGTCCTCCAACGTCGAGATCCGCCGTTCCAGCGACTCCAGCTCGTGGGTCATCCGCTCCAGGTCCTTGGGGTTGCTGATCAGCCCCTGGTCCATCCGGTCGCGGTCCCGCTTGCGTCGGGTCTTGACCTGCTCGACGTCGGCGTCGACCTTCTCCTGCTCGGCCGTGAGGTCGTCGACGACGATCCGCGCGTCGCGGGCCCGGTTGTCGAGGTCGGTCCGGGAGGTGCGCAGCGCGTTGATCTCGGCGGTCTCGGGGATCGTCGCCCGCTGGTGGCGCAGCTGGTCGGCGCGGGCGTCCAGGGCCTGGACGTCGAGCAGCTTGAGCTGGGCGGTGGGGTCGGCTTTCAGCGGAGGCTCCTGGGTCGGGTCATGAGCGGAAGGTCCACGGATCGGTCACGGTGGTGCTGACCCGGGTCTCCACCGTATCGCCCAGCGCGGCCCGCAGCCGCGCCTCCACCACCGGCAGCCAGGTCCACTCCGCCGCCCAGTGCGCGACGTCGACCAGCGCGGGGCCGTCCTGCTCGACGAACTCCGAGGCCGGATGGTGCCGCAGGTCGCTCGTCACGTACACGTCCGCGTCCCCGCGCCGCACCGTGTCGAGCAGGAAGTCGCCCGCTCCCCCGCACAGCGCGACCCGTCGTACGACGCGCTCCGGGTCGCCCGCCACCCGTACCCCGTGGGCGGTCTCGGGCAGCGCCCGGGCGACGGTCGCGGCGAACTCGCGCAGCGTCTGGGCGGGCACCGTCCCGACCCGCCCGGTCCCGGTCGCGGCGAGCCCGGCGTCGGCGAGCTCGACCAGGTCCCAGGCCGGCTCCTCGTAGGGGTGCGCGGCGAGCAGCGCCCGCACGACCGTCGTACGGCGCGAGCGCGGAAGCACCACCTCGACCCGCTCCTCGTCGACGACCTCCAGGTCGCCGACCGCGCCGATCGCCGGCGTCGCCCCGGCGAGCGGCCGGAACCGGCCCTGTCCCGGAGCGCTGAACGACGCCTCCGCGTAGTCGCCGACCCGTCCCGCCCCGGCCTCCGCGAGCGCGGCCCGCACCACCGCCGCGGACGCCACCGGCACGTACGTCGTCAGCTTGTCGCGCGGCTCCGCCGGCGCCGGGAGGATCGGCGCCGAGTCGGTCAGGCCGAGCGCGGTGGCCATCGCCTCGGACACGCCGCCGACGGCCTGGTCCGCGTTCGTGTGCGCGGTCAGCAGCGCGCAGCCGGCACGGGTCAGGGTGCTCAGCGTGCGCCCCTTCGGCGTCGTCGCGGCCACCCCGTGCACGCCCTTCAGGAACAGCGGGTGGTGCACGACCAGCAGGTCGGCGCCCCACGCCGCGGCCTCGCGGGCGACGTCGTACGTCGGGTCGACGGCGAGCATCACCTTGGCTACGCCATCGGCCGGATCACCCGCCACCAGCCCGACGGCGTCCCAGGAGTCCGCGGTGGCGGGCGGGTACCAGCCGTGCAGCAGGTCGACGATCTCACCGAGCGAGGGCATGCCCGGAGGCTATCGAGCCGCTCCCTACAGTCGGGGCATGCCCGTCGTGAAGATCAACGCCATCTCCGTCCCGCCGCAGGCCCACGAGGAGCTCGAGAAGCGCTTCGCCGCCCGCGCCCACAGCGTCGACGGCTCCCCCGGCTTCCTCGGCTTCCAGCTGCTCCGCCCGACCGCGGGCGAGGAGCGCTACTTCGTCGTCACCCAGTGGGAGGACGAGGAGTCCTTCGCCGCCTGGCGCGACGGCAGCGCCCGCGCCGCCCACGCCACCCCGGAGGGCGAGGAGCCGCGCAAGCCCGTCTCCCACGGGGCCGACCTGCTGGAGTTCGAGGTCGTCCTGGACGTCCGCCCCTCGGTGACCGAGTAGCCCGAGGCACGAGGGGGCGCTTTCGGTGGTCGAGTAGCCCCGAGGTACGAGGGGGCGCGCTTTCGGTGGTCGAGTAGCCCCGAGGTACGAGGGGGCGCGCTTTCGGTGGTCGAGTAGCCCCGAGGTACGAGGG
>NZ_JBBBBJ010000010.1:0-32693 GCF_037120545.1 Nocardioides sp. CCNWLW216 | reverse complement strand
GCGTATCGAGACCTAGTTGACCTGCCGCTCCCGCCCCTCCCAGTACGGCGCCCGCAGCTTGAACTTCTGCAGCTTCCCGGTCGCCGTCCGGGCGAGCTCGACGCGGATCTCGACCGAGGTCGGGGCCTTGTAGCCGGCGGCGCGCTCCTTGCACCAGGCGATCAGCTCGGCCTCGGTGGCGCTCTCCCCCTCGGCCAGGACGACGAGCGCCTTGATGGTCTCGCCCCACTTGTCGCTGGGCACGCCGATGACGGCGACCTCGGCGACGGCGGGGTGACTGAACAGGACGTCCTCGACCTCGATCGACGAGACGTTCTCGCCGCCCGTGATGATGACGTCCTTCTTGCGGTCGCTGATCGTGAGGTAGCCGTCATCGCCGATCGTGCCGCCGTCACCGGTGTGGAACCAGCCGTCCCGCAGCGCGGTCGCCGATTCCTCCGGCTGCTCCCAGTAGCCCTCCAGCACGACGTTGGACCGGGCCAGCACCTCCCCGGCGTTCTCCTCGTCCTCCGAGATCGCCAGGCGTACGCCGAGCGCGGGCGCGCCGGCCCGTACCAGCCGGCCGGCCCGCTCCTCGGTGGACAGGTCGTCCCACTCGGCCCGGGTGCGGTTGACCGTGAGCAGCGGCGAGGTCTCGGTCAGGCCGTAGATCTGGATGAACTCCCAGCCCAACTCCTCCTCGACCCGCGCGACCGTCTTCGTGGGCGGCGGGGCGCCGGCCATGATGATCCGCACCCGGTCGCGGCCGGGGATCTCGCCCTCCCACGACTGCGCCGCCTCCAGCACCGCAGCCGCCACCGCCGGTGCCGCGCACATGACGGTCACGCCGTGGTCGCGCACCCGGCGCAGGATCTCGGTGCCGTCGATCTTGCGGATCACCACCTGCTTCACGCCCAGACCGGTCATGGCGAAGGGCATCCCCCAGCCGTTGGCGTGGAACATCGGCAGGGTGTGCAGGTAGACGTCGCGGTCGGTGACCCCGGCGTGCAGGCCGAAGGTCACGGCGTTGACCCAGATGTTGCGGTGCGTGATCTGGACGCCCTTGGGCCGCGCGGTGGTGCCGGAGGTGTAGTTGATGCAGGCGGTGGCGTTCTCGTCCGGCTCCCAGCCACGGGGCTCGACCCCCTTTTCGGCGTAGATCAGCGAGTCGTCGCCGATCACGAACCGATGCTCGGCCGTCACGTCGGCCAGCGACTCGTCGAGCTCGGGGTCGACGAGCAGCACCCGGGCCCCGGAGTGCTCGACGATGTAGCGGACCTCGTCCGGGCGGAGCCGGAAGTTCACCGGCACCAGCACGCGGCCCGAGCCGGAGACGCCGAAGAACGACGTCAGCAGCCGGCTGCTGTTGTGGCTGACCACCGCCACCCGCTCGCCGACTCCGATCCCGAGCTCGTCCAGCCGGGCCGCCTGGCGGCGGGCCAGGGCCCCGATCTCGGCGTAGGTCAGCTCGCCCTGGGAGGGCGCCGGCTGGTCCGGCTCGTCCACGGCGCCCACGCGCTCGCCGTAGACCTGCACGGCGCGGTCGATGAAGTCGGACACGCTGAACGGGACGATCACGGTGGTGCCTCCTGGACGGGCGGGCAGTGACGCACGCCACTCTAGGCACGGCCGGGTTGCGACGGGGTTGCCCCATGAGAGTCCTCTCATGACGCTCTCACCCGTGACCCACGATCAGGCAGGATCGTCTCTGTCATGAGCCCGGTCTGGAAGGTCCTCCTCGCCCTCGGCCTCGTCCTGCCCGTCGGGGCGTTCGTCGTCGGGTCCCTCGCGTCGTCGTCCGCCGACGAGCCCGCCCCGCGCGATCCGATCGTGATCACCGAGCCGAGCCCCACCCCCGACCCGACCACCAGCGGACCGAAGCCCAGCACCTCGCCGACTCCGACCCGGTCGCCGAGCCCGACCCGCACGCGCGGCAGCGACGACGACGTCGAGGTGGTCGTTCCCGAGCCCGGCGAGGTCCGCGACAACTCCGGGCACGGCAACGCCGACGACCGCGGCGACGACCGGGACGACGACCACCGCGGACCCGGCGGTGGTGGTGACGACGATGACGACGATGACGACGATGACGACGACCGCGGCGACGGGGACGACGACGACTGAGCCCGCGCCTGCGCACCGGGACGCCCGACCGCTGCGGTCGGGCGTCTCGGTGCGCGTGCGCATCACGGCAACGGTCGCGGCCCTCGTCCTGGTCGCCCTGGGAGCGGCCGGCACGATCGTCTACGTCATCGAGTCCCAGCGCCTGGAACGGCAGACCGCGGAGGCGGTCGACCAGGAGCTGGACGAGTTCGGTGTCCTCACGGACGAGGGGATCGACCCCGGCACCGGCGAGCCCTTCGAGAGCCTGCAGGCCCTGCAGCGGCTCTTCATGCAGCGCAACGTGCCCGACGACGACGAGCTGCTGCTCGGCTTCAACGAGAGCCGCATGCTGGTCTTCCCGGACGACCCTCTCGCCGAGGACACGGCGTTCCTCGCCGAGGTGCGACCCCTCGTGTCCACCGGGGGGAGCCGTCGCCTCGACACCCCGCAGGGCGAGGTCCTGGTCACCTCCCAGCCGATCACCCAAGGCAGCGACACCGGCGCCCTGATGGTGGTCGTCTACCTCGCCGAGGACCGGGCCGAGCTGCACGACACGATGCGCACCTACGCGACCGTGGCCGGGCTGTCGCTGCTCCTGGTCACGGCGGCCGCCTTCTGGCAGTCCGGCCGGCTGCTGGCACCGCTGCGCACGCTCCGCGACACCGCGGAGGAGATCGGCGAGACCGACCTGTCCCGCCGGATCCCGACCTCCGGCAACGACGACATCACCGCGCTCACCCACACCGTCAACGGCATGCTCGACCGGCTCGAGCACGCCTTCACCGGCCAGCGGCAGTTCCTCGACGACGCCGGGCACGAGCTGAAGACCCCGCTGACGGTGCTCCGCGGCCACCTCGAGCTGCTCGACACCGGCAGCCCCGCCGAGGTCGAGGAGACCAAGGCCCTGCTGCTCGACGAGGTGGACCGGATGTCGCGCCTGGTCGGCGACCTGATCCTGCTGGCCAAGAGCGACCGGCCCGACTTCGTCACCCTGACCGACGTGGAGCTCGCGCCCCTGACCGAGGACACCTTCGCCAAGGCTCGCGCACTCGGCGACCGCGACTGGCAGCTCGACGCCGCCGCCGACGCCACCATCCAGGCCGACGCCCAGCGGATCGCCCAGGCCCTGCTCCAGCTCGCCGACAACGCGGTCAAGCACACCGCCCCCGGCGACACGATCGCGCTCGGCTCGTCGTACGACGACGGCGTCGCCCGGCTCTGGGTGCGCGACACGGGCCCGGGCGTGCCGGCCGCCGACCGCACCAAGATCTTCGAGCGCTTCGGACGCTCCGCCGTACCCGACGGGGACGAGGGGTTCGGCCTCGGCCTGTCGATCGTCAGCGCGATCGTCGACGCCCACGACGGCACCGTCACGGTCGAGGACGCCGACCCGCCCGGAGCCCGGTTCGTGATCGCCCTCCCGGCCCGGCCGACCTCCGGCACCACCACCCTGACCTTCCGCCCCCTGCAGGACCGACCGACCCCCGAGGAGAACCCGTGGCCCGCATCCTGATCGTCGAGGACGAGGCGAGGATCGCCTCCTTCGTGGCGAAGGGCCTGCGCGCGGAGGGCCACCTGGCCACGATCGCCGGCGACGGCCCGAGCGGTCTCGACCACGCCCTGAGCGGCGACTTCGACCTGATGGTCCTCGACATCGGCCTGCCCGGCCTGGACGGCTTCGAGGTGCTCGACCAGCTGCGCTCGCAGGGCTCGCGGATGCCGGTCATCGTGCTGACCGCCCGGGACTCGGTGACCGACACGGTCTCCGCGCTGGAGGGCGGCGCCGACGACTACATGCCCAAGCCGTTCCGCTTCGCCGAGCTGATCGCCCGGATCCGGCTGCGGCTGCGGCAGTCGCAGCCGGGCGACGGCGGCGCGGCGGCCCGCGACGAGGTCTTGGAGGCGGCCGGCGTACGCCTCGACGTGCGCACCCGGCGGGCCACGGTCGGCGACAAGCAGGTCGACCTGTCGGCCCGGGAGTTCACGCTGGCGGAGATCTTCATGCTCAACGCCGGCCGGGTGCTCTCCCGCGAGCAGCTCCTCGACCACGTGTGGGGCTTCGACTTCGACCCCGGCTCCAACGTCGTCGACGTCTACGTCGGCTACCTGCGCCGCAAGTTCGGCGCCGACTCCATCGCGACCGTCCGTGGCATGGGCTACCGCTTCAACACCTGACCCCCTCGTCGCGACGGGTACGCCGCGCGCCCCTGGGACGATCGGTCCCATGACGACACCGACCTTCACCCTCACCCGCCTGCACCACGTCCAGCTCGCGATCCCGGCGGGCGGGGAGCAGGCCTGCCGGGCCTTCTGGGGCGGGGTGCTCGGCATGGACGAGCTCGAGAAGCCGCCGGTCCTGGCCGCCCGTGGCGGCTGCTGGTTCCGGGGCGGCGGGCTCGAGGTGCACCTGGGGGTCGAGGCGGACTTCGTGCCGGCCCGCAAGGCGCACCCGGGGATCCTGGCGACCGACCTGCGCGGACTGGCCCGGACGCTCACCGACGCGGGGATCGAGGTCACCTGGGACGCGGAGTTCCCCGGGCACGACCGCTTCTACGCGGCCGACCCCTTCGGCAACCGACTGGAGTTCCTGGAGCCCCGGGGCGGCCGCGGCTGATCCGGCGTCAGCGGACCTTGAAGCCGGCGAGGCGGGCCCGGGGCTGGCGGGCCAGGACGGGCTCCAGGGCCTCGGCGACCTCGTGCGGGAGTGGCCGGTTCTCGGGCCGCTTCTCCAGGCCGGCGTACAGGACCTTGACGACCTCGTCCGGAACCCGATCGGGGAGGTCGTAGGGCAGGTCGACCAGCTGCGGGTAGCGGACCCGGACGTCGTCGGCGTCCAGGTCGCCGTCGTCGAAGGCGCGGTAGCCGGCGACCGCCTCGAAGAGGGTGGCGCAGAGGCCCCAGACGTCGCTGGCGTGGCCGGGCTCGCCCGTCGTCGGCGGGTCGCACTGCTCCGGCGACAGGTAGCGGTCGGTGCCGATCGGCACCCGCAGCGCGGCGGCGTCCTCGAGCCGGCGGGCCACCGAGAGGTCGATCAGCCGGGCCGGGGCGCCCATGATGACGTTGCTCGGCTTGATGTCCAGGTGCGTCCAGCCGAGGTGGCGCAGGTAGTGCAGCGCGCTGGCCAGCTCGATCGCGAGCGGCACGTACTGCTGCTCCTGCAGCGGGCCGTAGCGCCGGACCAGCGACGACAGCCGGGGGCCGTCGATCTGCTCCAGGACGACGTGCGGGCGCTCGCCGTCGAGCCGGTGCCGCAGCCCTCGGACGACGACCGGGTGGTTGACCGTGGCCAGCGCCTCCACCTCGCGGCGCAGGCCGCGCAGGCTGGAGTCGTCCGCGACCAGGCTCGGCCGGACGACCTTCACCACCACGGGGGCGTAGGTGATGTCGTCGAAGGCCAGGTAGGCCTCGTACGACGACCCGCCCCCGAGCAGCTTCACAGCCGTCAGGTCGTCGGTGATCGGGTCACCCTCGGCGAGCTGCCAGGTGTCCGGCGCGGTGTCGGTGCTGCCCATCGGTCAACCTCCCCGTCGCTCGTCGCTCAGCGACGGCGGGTGTCGTTGCGGGACCGGTCGTTGGTGCTGTTGGCGCTCCAGTCGCGCTTCTTCTTGCCGGGGCCGTCCGTGGTCCAGTCGCGGGTCTTGTCGCTGCGGCTGAGGTCGCGGTCGCGGCTGACCTTGGTGAAGCGGCTGTTGGTGTGGTCGCGCGTGGAGCGGCTGTTGCCGGTGTTCGTGTCGCCGCCGCGGGTGCGGGTCCGCGTGTTGCCGTTGGTCCGCGTGTTCGTGTCGTCGTTGCGGCCGAACGTGTCGTCGTCATCGTCGTCGTCGACGGCCACCACGACGTCCGGGCTGTCGTCCTTGCGCTGGAACGCGGCGTCGTCGTCCGCGGCCGAGACCGGGGTCGAGAAGGCGATGAGCCCCGTGGTGACGGCGCCCGCGATGGCGAGCGTGCTGATGGAGACGAGCTTCTTCATGAGGTGTCCTCTCGTCGGGGCGGGTGCCCGAGCTGTGTGCTTGACGAGAGGAACTCTGCTCACCCCGGGTGAGGGGGCCGTGAGCCGATCATGAGAGGGCTCTCACCCGAGGCTCAGCGCCGCCAGGCGGCCAGCCGCCGGCCGGACGGCTCCTCGGCGACCTGCGGCGACTCGGTCTGGGCCCAGACCCGGCGCCAGGCGGCGACCTGCGGCCCGGACGGGTCGGGGGTCGTGCCGGCCGCCGCCCGCTGCCGGGACTCCCACCAGGTGGTGGCGTCCTCATCGAGCAGCCGGGCGACCGCGTCCTTGATCCGGGGCGCGAAGTCGCGCACCGACTCCCCCTCGGCCGGCCGCAGCGGCTCGCCGAACCGGATCGTCAGCTGGCGCCGACCGGGGTTGGGCCAGCCGGCGCCCCGGGGCATCGCGGCGAAGGTGCCGCGGTGCGCGACCGGGATCACCGGGACGTCGTACTCGTGGGCGAGGAACGCCGCACCCATCCGGAACTTGCCCATCCAGCCGTCCTGCGAGCGGGTGCCCTCGGGAAAGATGACCAGGCTCCAGCCGTCGGCGAGGACCTCACCCGGCGTGGTGGCCATCGCGCCGCCGCGACGGTCGATCGGGAAGGTGTTGAACAGCAGCGAGGAGCCGACCGCACGCCACCAGGTGTCGAAGAAGTAGTCGGCCGCCGCCGCCACCGCCGTACGACGGCGCCACTCGTCGGGCAGCGACAGCAGGATCAGCGGCGTGTCCAGGTGGGAGGCGTGGTTGGCCGCGAAGATGACCGGGCCGTCGATCCGGTCGAGCACGTCGAGCCCCTCGACCCGGGTGCGGACCTGGGAGCGGAACAGCGGCTCGAGTCCGCCCTTCTGCGCCACCTCGCGCGCCGCGATCGCCGGCCGCTTGCGCGACCAGTCGGACGGGAAGACCGTCGACCGGGCGGGCAGGACGTACTCCTCCGCCGAGCGCGGCACCATCGAGCGTCGCCCCCAGCGCCAGCCCCGCGAGACCGTCCGGACGTCGTCGACGGTCCCCTTGAGGAAGCCGCTCATCGCACGTCCGCGAGCAGGTGCGGCGGGTTGTGCAGGTAGGTGATCGACGGCGATGAGCCGACGGTCCCCGAGGCCATCTCCAGCGCGTCCTGCAGCGTCGTCGCCGCGCGGAAGCCGAGCCGCGAGGCGACCTTGCGGTCCGCCCCCACCCAGATGACCTCGTCGACGTGGTCCATCGCGTGCGCCGCCCAGTACCACATGTAGAACGGGTGCACCCCGTGGTAGGCGTGCGAGGTGCGGTAGAGGTGGCGGTACCACTCGTCCTCGGCGAACTGCTTCTCGTACTTCGCGCTGATGACCGCCGGGTCGGTCGACTCGGCGAGCACCTCCTCGTAGAAGTCGACGTACGACGGGTGGTGCAACTGGTTGAAGCCCTCGTTGAGCGGGTGGTAGAGGATCACCGCGCCGCCCTTCCGCACGACCGGCTGGTGGCGGTAGGAGTTGAAGTAGTAGCCCAGGCCCATGCAGGTGGCGAGGATCGGGTTCATCGAGCTGTTGACGTTGTAGGGGCCGAGGTAGGGCACCCCGAGCACCAGCACGTCGGACTGCCCCTGCACCTCGACCAGCTGCTGGCGGTGCACCCGCTCCAGGGTCTGCTCGTGCACGGCCTCGACCTCGCCGGCACTGATCCCCGTCAGGCCGTACGGCGCCCGCAGGTCGTGGAACAGCTTGTGCCGCAGCTTCTGCGGCGCGACCGACAGCCCGCGCTTCATCGCCAGCATCGAGGCCTGGTCGCGCACCGACCACTCCCACTCGCGCTTCATGAGGAAGTCGTAGGGCTTGCCGAAGACGTTGTTGTCGAGCGTCGTCTCGATCTGGAACACCTTGACGGTGTCCTTGATGATCCGCCCGATGCGCCACGCGGAGTGGTGCATGGCCGACTTCTTGTGGTCCATGAAGGACCGCGAGTGGACCATGGTCTGCGGGTTGTGGTGGTGGCGCAGCGACTTGTACGACGCCAGCCCGATGCCGACCGACTTGTGCCCGCCGTCCATGGCGACCAGGTTGACGTTGACGTAGACCAGCAGGTCGGACTCGGCCGCCCGCTTGCTGATCTCGATGTCCTCGCCCTGCTCGGTGGTGCCGAGGTGGGCGAGGTTGTCGCGGTCCTCGGCGTCGAAGTTGTACAGCTGGCCCTGCGGGAAGAACGACCGGAAGACCCGCTCCCCCACGATGTGCTTCAGCTCGCCGGCCGTCATCCGCCGGTGCAGGGCGTTGGCGGCGACGATCTCGACGTCGTCGACCCCGGCCTCGGCGGCCAGGGTGAGGACGTGCTCGATGATCCGCCCGCGGATGTCGGGGCTCTTCATCGACGGCAGCGGCAGTGACAGGTCGTCGAAGGCGATGGTCAGCCGCATCCCGGAGAACAGCAGCGACGGCAGCGGCTCGGCGTCCACGGGGTGCAGCAGCGCCTCGCGGATCGCCTCGTCGACGTCGGGGACGGTCGGCAGCGACTCGGGCGGGTAGACCACCCGGGTCCCGAGCGGGAAGCTCTCCAGCCGGAAGCCGAGGCCCTCGTGGACGACCAGCGGGGGTGTCCGGTCGTCGACCTCGAGAACGAAACCGGGCCTGCTCATTGGGTGCTCCTCGGGTCGAACGCCACCTTGACCGTCCCCAGACGGCCGGTGGAGTGGGCATGGTCGAGCGCCTCGCGCCAGCGGTGCAGCGGATAGCTGGCGACGGACTTGGACAGCTGGGTGACGGCGTCGTGGGCGACCAGCTCGGTCGCCTTCGCGAACGCGTCGTCGGCGTGGGCCGAGGCGTAGGTGCCGACGATCTCGAGCTCGCGGAACCAGGCCGCGGAGAGGTCGGCGGGGGCGGGCATGCCGGACAGCACGACCCGGCCGCCGGCGCGGGTGGCCTGCAGCGCGGTCTCCAGCGACTGCTTGCTCCCCACGGCGTCGACGGCGACGTCGACCCCGCCGAGGAGGTACGGCGACGAGAACTCGGGCTTCAGCTGGAAGGCCCCCGTCGAGCGGCGCACCCGGCGCAGCACCTCGCGCGGGGCGACCACCTCGGTGGCGCCCAGGGCCAGGGCCAGCTCGCGCTGATGGCCGTGCTTGGCGACCACGATGATCTCGCCGGCGCCGGTGAGCTCGCGCAGCGCGAAGGTCGCGAACAGCCCGACCGATCCGGCCCCGCTGACCAGCACCCGGTCCCCGGGGCGTACGCCGGCGCGCAGCGCGGTGTGCACGGCGCAGGCCATCGGCTCGATGAGGATCGCCTGCTCGTCGGAGTAGCCCTCGGGGACGACGTGCAGCTGGCTGCGGTGCGCGGTCAGCTGCTGCCCCCAGCCGCCGCCGGTGTCGTGGCAGAAGCCGGTCTGCAGCCCGGGCGAGACGTCGCCGACGGTGATCCGCGAGCAGCGGTTGGTCGCCCCGGCCGCGCACCCGTCGCAGGGCTCGACCCCGCGGGCGGCGCAGGTCAGGACCGGGTCGACGACCACGCGGGTCCCGGCCGGCAGGTCCTCGCAGTCCTCGAGCAGCTCGGCGACCACCTCGTGGCCCGGCACGAACGGCAGCGACACCAGCGCGGAGAAGTAGAGCGACGTCTGGCCCGACAGCATGCCGAGGTCGGAGCCGCAGATGCCCGACAGCCGGGTCTTCAGCCGCGCCCAGCCCGGCCGGTCGACCACCGGGGCGTCGATCGTGACCAGGCGCAGCGGGGCGGCGTACCCGGAGAGGATCCCGGGCAGCCTGCTGCCGACGGCCTTGCCCGCGACCGTGCGCGGCAGCGAGCGGAACATCTCGAGCGCGAGCATCATCGCGCGCCTCCCGCGGGGTTCAGGGTGCGGTCGGACGAGCTGGAGCTGGCCCAGTCGACGATCGTCCAGTGGCTGCGCCGCGCGTGCCGGAAGAGGGGTACGTCGGGCCGCACCGCCACCGGGTTGCCCACCGCCTCGAGCAGCGGCAGGTCGGAGTGGGAGTCGGCGTAGGCGAAGGACTTCGTCATGTCGATGCCGTGAGCCGTGGCGTAGGAGCGCATCCAGGCCGCCCGCGACTCCCCCACCAGCGGCGAGGAGGCGAGGTGGCCGGTGCACACGCCCCGATCGTCGACGGCCAGCTCGGCGGCCTCGATGTGGTCGAAGAGCGGGGCCAGCGGGCGGGTCAGCGGCCGGATCGCGCCGGTGATCAGCACGGTCCGCTGCCCGGCCCGGCGGTGCTCGCGGATCCGGCGCACGGCCTCCGGGGACAGCCGGGCGAGCACGTGGCTGGTGAGGTGCTCGTCGGCGATCGCGTCCAGGTCGGCGATCCGGGCGCCGGCGTACTCGCGGTAGATGGTGCGCAGGAAGTCGCTGCGCTGGCGGCGCTCGGCCTGCACCAGCGCCGGCACCTTGGCCACCACCCGGCTGAGCTCGGCGAACCGCTCGCTGCCGGACAGCTCGGGCAGCCGCATCCACAGGTAGGTCTCGATCACGTTGGACGACAGCAGGGTGCCGTCCATGTCGAAGAACGCGGCGACCTCGGTGCTCTCGCCGACCGGGCGGGGGCCCGTCCGGGCGGCCTTGCGGCGCGCCGCGCGCAGCTCGTCGAGCCGGCGCACCGGAGCGGTGACCGCCGGGCAGTGGATCTCCTGGAGGTAGACCGGCCAGTCGACGACCGAGGTGTCGAAGGCGAAGCGCTCCTGGTCCTGCGGCGACAGCGACCGCAGCAGCGCCATGGTGCGGGTGTCGGAGAACTCCAGCTCGGCCTGGGTGTACTCGTGGTAGAGGTCGAGGTAGCGGCGCAGGAACTCCAGGCGCCGGCCCTGCTGGTCGAGCTTGCGGGCCAGGTCGCGGGTGCGGTCGCTGCGCGGCACGTGGCCCAGGACGTAGTCGGCGACCTGGTGCGCCTTCTCGCTGGTCGTCAGCAGCCGGTTGACCGCCTGGGCCCCCGGGAACCGCCAGTCCGGCAGCCGGGCCGCCCCGCGGTCGCCGGCCTGGAACGGGTGCACGTCGAAATAGGCCCGGACGTTCTCGTAGAGCATCCCGAAGGTGAGCGGGTTGCGGTCGCCCGAGGAGACGTGGAAGTACGCCGGGTCGCCTGCCGCCGGCGGGTGCGCGAGGACCGCGACGATCGCCGAGACCACGTGGTCGACGGGGACGATGTCGACCGTGGTGTCGGCCGAGGCCGGGAACTCGGGCAGCTCGCCCCGGCCGTAGGCCAGGATCAGCGGCTCGGCCATCTTGAAGCCCTCGATCCAGCCCGGGTGCGGCCGCTGGAGGGCGGACTCGATGATGCTGGGCCGGACGATCGAGACCGGGTGCTCGCGGGCGTGCTCCTCGACGACCCGCTCGCCGAGCGCCTTGGTGAACGTGTAGCAGTCGGTCCAGCCGAGGCTGCGGGCCCGCTCGGTGCCGATCCGGACCAGCTCGTCCTTGACCCACTGCTTGCGCGCGGCCTCGGTGGCGTTCGCGGCGGTGAGCAGGCCGGCCCGGCTGTGCTCCTTCTCGGCCTTCTTGCGGTGCCGGGTCAACGCGTCGGCACTGCGGGACGCGTCCTCGACCTCCTGGCGCTGGCGCAGGCCCCACGCGGTCTCGGCCGCGAGGTCGACCTGGTGCTCGACCGGTCCCTCGGGGATGTCGCCCCGGCGGCGGCCGGCGACGTACGCCGTCGAGATGTGGACGTAGTGGACACCCGGGCCGGACTCGCGCACCCGGGCCAGCAGCTCGCGCGTGCCGACGACGTTGGTGCGGAAGCCCTCGTCGACCGGCGGGTCGAAGGAGACGTCTCCGGCGCAGTGCACGACCGCGTCGAGGCCCTTCGGCAGCTCGGGGGTGTCGGCGAGGTCGCCCTCGAGGACGCCGATCCGCGCCGCCATCAGCGCCTCGATGCCGCCGGACGACTCCACGACGGAGGCGAAGATCGGCTTCTTCAGCAGCGTCGCGATCCGGGCCGCGCCGCTGGTCGAGCCCTTGGGTCGCACCAGCAGGGTCACCCGGACGCCCGGCACCTCGGTCAGCATCAGGTGCAGCAGCGCCTCGCCGACGAAGCCGGTCACGCCGGTCACCAGGACGTGCTGGCCGTCGAGCCGTTCCGCTACCGAAATGTCCGATCCCTCAGCCACCCGCGAGATTCTGCCCTACGCCGGGGACAGGTGCTTCAGGGCCTCGCGGCGCGAGAGACCCGACAGCCGATCGCCCAGCCTGGCCACCTCGGCCCGGACCCAGTCGGGGTCGGCGCGGGCGTGGTCGCGCAGCGCCCACCCGATCGCCTTGCGCAGCCAGAATGTGCGGTCGTCGACGTTGGCCTCGATCGCCAGCCGCAGGAGCTCGACGTCGACGTCGCCCTTGGCGCCGACCTGGCACATCACCGAGGTACGGCGCAGCCACAGCTCGTCGTCGGTGGCCCACGCGACGAGGACCGGTCGGACGACGTCCGGGTCCGCTCGCAGCGCCTCGCCGACCAGGTGCACGGCCAGCTCGTCCACGTGGTCCCACCACGCGCCGGTGACGATCAGGTGCCGGGCCAGCGGCAGCGCGGCGCCGTCGCGCCAGGGCTTCGCTGCCGGGTGCTGCACGAGCGCGGTGGCGGCGTACCGCTCCTCGCGATAGGCGGCGTGGTCCCACAGCTCGTGCACCGTGGCCTCCCAGTCCGCTCGTGACCCAGGCGGGTGCTCGGCCAGCAGCGGCCGCAGCAGCTTCCGCAGCGCGGGCAGGGTCACGCCCCGGTAGGGCATCGCCGACTTCATGTAGGCCTGCTGCCCGACCGCCCGCTCGGGATCCGCCGCCTCGGCCAGCGTGTGCCGGACCGCCTCGACGAGGGCGAGGTCGGCCGGCACGGACGTGAAGATAGCGGGCCCCGGGGGCAGGTCCCCCGTGAGAGCTGCCACCGCGGCCCGCTGGTCGTGCTTCGGAGCCACCGCGGGACCGGATGGGAGGTGGTCTCGACCACCTGGTGTCGCCGTTCGCTCGGCGACCTCGCCGCAACGTAAAGTTGACCTACTTACTCGACATTGAGTCGTCAGATCCACGCCAGATCCAGATCCAAGGAGGCGGGCCGTGCCCGACCCGACGTTCCGCGCCCCGCTGCTGCCCCTCGTGGGCGCCGACACCCTCGTGCCCGTCCTCGACGGTCGCCGGATGCGGCAGGCGAACTTCGACGCGGCGGCCAGCGCGCCCGCGCTGCGCGAGGTCGCGGACCGGGTCACCGAGACCCTCCCCTGGTACGCCAGCGTGCACCGCGGCGCCGGCTACCTCTCCCAGGTCTCCACGGCGCTCTACGAGTCGGCCCGCGAGCGCGTCGGCGCGTACGTCGACGCCCGGCCCGACGACGTCGTGGTCATCACCCGCAACACCACCGACGCCACCAACCTCCTCGCGACGGTGACGCCCGGCCCGACCCTCGCCCTGGACCTCGAGCACCACGCCGCGCTGCTGCCGTGGCGGCTCGGCGCGGGCAGCACCGTGCTCACACCCGCCCCGACGGTCGCCGGCACCCTGGACCTGCTCGACGCCGAGCTCGCGCGCACGCCGTACGCCCTGCTCGTGGTCACCGGCGCCTCCAACGTGACCGGCGAGGCGCTGCCGGTCGACCGGGTGGTCGTGCTCGCCCACCGGCACGGCACCCGGGTGCTGGTCGACGGCGCCCAGCTGCTCGCCCACCGGCGGCTGTCGCTGGCCGCGAGCGGCGTCGACTACGTCGCCCTGTCGGGCCACAAGCTCTACGCGCCGTTCGGCGCAGGCGCGCTGGTCGGCCGCCGCGACTGGCTCGACGAGGGGCGCCCGCACCTCGCCGGTGGCGGCGCGGTCACCGCGGTCGGCACCGACTCGGTGTCGTGGGCGAGCGCGCCCGCGCGGCACGAGGGCGGCACGCCGAACCTCCTCGGCGCCGTCGCGCTGGCCACGGCCTGCGACGTGCTGGCCGGGGCCGAGCACGCCCTCGACGAGCACGAGCGGGCGCTGCGCGGACGGTTGCTCGCGGGGCTGGGCACCATCGACGGCCTGGAGGTCGTGCGACTGTGGCCCGAGGCCGGGGAGCCGGTCGGCGTGGTCACCTTCACGGTGCCCGAGGACCCGACCCTGGTCGCCTCGGTGCTGGCCGCCGAGCACGCGGTCGCGCTGCGCGCCGGACGCTTCTGCGCCCACCCGCTCTTCGAGCGGCTCGGCCTCCCGGGCGGCGCCCTCCGCGTGGCCGTCGGCGCCGGCACCAGCAGCGACGACGTCGACCGGCTCGTCGGGGCCCTCCGGCAGGTGCTGACCGAGGGCCCGCGCGGCCGCTACCGCGAGGACGGCGACCGGGCCCTGCTCGACGACCCGCGCCCGCTGCCCGAGCTCGCCGGGCTCACCAGCCTCGACGGCTCGGCCACGCCGTGCACCGACGTCGACGAGCCGGTGCCGGTCTGAGGCCGGGTGAACCGGGTGGTGGGCGCAGAGGGGATCGAACCCCCGACCGCCTCGTTGTAAGCGAGGAGCTCTACCGCTGAGCTATACGCCCCGAGCGCGCCACAGACTAGACGAGCCGGAGACGGGCCGCGAAAAGACCCGGAAATGAGTCGAACCGCTGGCGTCTCGGGTCACCAGCGGTTCAACGAGGACAACGTTAGCGGGCTCCCCCGAACGGGCGGGACGGGTCCGGGTGATTTCCCCGGCCCGGTCCAGACCACTTTCCCGCGGGGCTCAGCCGACGGCGTCGCGCAGCTGGCGCAGGTGCTCGTCGAGGTCGCGCCCCTCGGGCATCGCGTTGTGCACCGACCAGCGCAGGTTGCCCTCCCGATCGACGACGTACGACGACCTCCGCGCCGACCCGGAGCGCTCGTCGAAGACCTCGTAGGCCCGGGCCACGTCGCCGTGCGGCCAGAAGTCGGAGAGCAGCGGGAAGTTGAGCCCGTCGGAGTCCGCGAAGGCCCGCAGCGCGAACATCGGGTCGCAGGAGACCGCCAGCACCTCGGTGTCGAAGGTGAGGAACTCGGCCAACCGGTCGCGCACCCCC
Organism: Nocardioides sp. CCNWLW216; assembly: GCF_037120545.1. Lineage (NCBI taxonomy): Bacteria > Bacillati > Actinomycetota > Actinomycetes > Propionibacteriales > Nocardioidaceae > Nocardioides > Nocardioides sp. CCNWLW216. The sequence goes on along the minus strand of NZ_JBBBBJ010000010.1, from coordinate 17,682 downwards.
GCCATCTCGCCGGTGCAGACCCCCGAGAACGCGTAGGGGTAGAAGAGGATCGCCACCGCCTTCGTGCCGCGGTACGACGACAGCGTGACGTCCTGACCGAACTGGTCGCGCAGCGTGAAGTCGGGAGCCGGGCCGCCGAGCTCGAGGCCGGTCACGCCCCCTCCTCCTTGCCCAGCTCGCGCTTGAGGACCTTGCCGGTGGCGTTGCGGGGCAGCTCGTCGAGCAGCACGATCTCGCGGGGCACCTTGTAGCGGGCGAGGTTCTCGCGGACCCAGTCGCGCAGGTCGTCGGCGGAGACGTCGGTGCCGTCCTTCAGCACGACGTAGGCCTGCAGCCGCTTGCCGTACTCGTCGTCGTCCACTCCGACCGCGGCCACCTCGACGACCGCCGGATGGCGCGCCAGGCAGTCCTCGACCTCCTTGGGGAAGACGTTCTCGCCGCCGGAGACGATCATCTCGTCGTCGCGGCCCTCGACGTAGAGCCGGCCGTCCTCGCCGAAGCGGCCGACGTCGCCGGTCGACATCAGCCCGTCGACCATGTCCTTGTGGCCGCCGCCGGTGTAGCCCTCGAAGAGCAGGTTGTTGCCGACGAAGATCCGGCCGGCCTCGCCGTGCGGCAGCTCGTGGCCGTCGTCGTCGAGGATCTTCACGACCGTCGCCCACGGCGGCTTCCCCGCCGAGGACGGCGCCTCGCGCAGGTCGACCGGCGTGGCGATCGAGGCGTAGGCCACCTCGGTCGAGCCGTAGATGTTGTAGAGGTTGTCGCCAAAGTGGTCCATCCAGTCGACGGCCAGGTCACCGGGCAGCGCGGAGCCGGAGGCGGCCACCACCTTCAGCCGGGGCAGGTCGTAGCGGCCCAGCACGTCCTCGGACAGCCCCAGGATCCGCTGCAGCATGACCGGGATGACCACCAGCGAGTCGCAGTCCTCCTCGGCGGTGAGCCGGAGTGCCTCCTCCGGCTCGAACTTGCGCTTCAGCACCACGGTCGACCCGAGCAGCATCGCGAGTGCGAGGTGGGCGAAGCCCCAGGTGTGGAACAGCGGCGCCGCGACGTGGGTGCGCCAGCCGTAGCGCAGCGGCATCCGGGACAGCAGCGAGATCGCCGCGTCGATGCCGGCCTCGTTGCGGGGTGCGCCCTTGGGCGTGCCGGTGGTGCCGGAGGTCAGGATGACGATCCGCCCGTGCCGTCCGGGCGGGTCCAGGTCGTCGGTGGCCGCGGACGCGATCAGCCCGTCGAGGGTGAGCACGTCGTCGGCCAGGTCGGTCGAGTCGGTCCAGGCCAGCACCCGGGTGCCGGCCTCGGCGTCGGCCAGCAGGCCGGTGAACTCCTCGTCGTGGACGACGACGGTCGGCTGCTCGCGCTCCAGGACATCGACCAGCTGGGGGCCCGCGAAGGCGGTGTTGAGGTAGAGCACGTCCGCGCCGAGCTTGGCCGCCGCCACTGTGGCCTCGACGAAGCCGCGGTGGTTGCGACACATCAGGGCGAGGCCGTCGCCCTCGCCGACGCCGCGGGCGTGCAGCGCCCGGGCGAGTGCGTTGGAGCGCCGGTGCAGCTCGCCGTACGTCAACGAGCCGCGCTCGTCGAGGATCCCGACCCGGTCGGGCTCGCGCAGCGCCAGCGACGCGAAGCCGCCCGCAGGACCGGTCCCCCACGCACGCACCGTGCCGAGCAGCCGGGCCAGCACCGCAGGTGAGTAGGGCCGGACGATCCCGGACCCGAGCAGCACCCGAGCACCGATCCCGGCCTCGCGGGCGCGGTCGATCACCTTCTGCAGCACAGGCACCTTCTTATCCGACGTGAGGGAGCGGTACGACGGAGCGGGGTATCAGGCCGGCGTCTTCGGCGCGACCAGCCGGGTCGCGGCCCAGTCCTTGCTCACCGCCGCGGTGGTGGTCTGCGAGAGGCCCGCGATCGGGGCCGCCTCGGCGATGTCGGAGGCGTCGACGGCGTTGGGCCGCCCCACCTTCGGAGTCAGCAGCCAGATCGCTCCCCCGCCGACCAGGTCGGTGAGGGAGTCGACGAGCCCGTCGACGAGGTCGCCGTCCTCCTTGCGCCACCAGAGCAGCACGGCGTCCACGACGTTGCCGTAGTCACCGTCCACCATGTCGCCGTCGATGGCGTCCTCGATCGCGACGCGCAAGGCGTCGTCGGTGTCGTCGTCCCAGCCGAGCTCCTGGATGACCATGCCGGCCTTGAAGCCGAGCCGGTCGGGAGCTCCAGCAGCCCCTGTCTGGGTGGACCCGCCACCCGCGGTCGCGCTCAACTGACATCCTCCAGACGATTTCGGTGCGGTCGCCGGGTCTCCGACGACCGGTACAGCCCGTGACGTGGGGAGTAGTCCAGCGGAGTCCGGGGCGGGGCGCAACCTCTGTCCACAGGCGCGACGCCGGTCGACGTACCACTTCGGACGTGCATGAGGTCGCCGTCACGTGGACCGTGGGACTACTCGCGGGTAGATTTCCCGGCCATCCCACGCGTGACACGATGGGGTCCGTGACCGAAGAATCACCCACTCCTTCAGGCACGCGCGGCGGCACCACCCCTGCTGTGATCCACGAGGGACTGCCGACCCAGCTGCCCGACATCGACCCCGACGAGACCCACGACTGGCTCGACTCGTTCGACGCCCTGGTCGACGAGCGCGGACGCGAGCGAGCTCGCTACGTCATGCTCCGGCTGCTGGAGCGTGCTCGAGAGATGAACGTCGGCGTCCCCGCGCTGCGGAGCACCGACTACATCAACACGATCCCGCCCGAGCGGGAGCCGTGGTTCCCGGGCGACGAGGAGATCGAGCGGCGCATCCGCGCGTTCATCCGCTGGAACGCCGCCGTCATGGTGTCCAGCGCCAACCGCAAGGGCCTGGAGGTCGGCGGCCACATCGCCACCTACCAGTCCTCCGCGAGCCTCTACGAGGTCGGCTTCAACCACTTCTTCCAGGGCAAGGACGCGCCCGGCGGCGGCGACCAGATCTACATCCAGGGCCACGCCTCCCCCGGTGTCTACTCCCGTGCCTTCCTCGAGGGCCGGCTCACCGAGGAGCAGCTCTACCGGTTCCGCCAGGAGGTCCAGCACGGACCCGGCGCCGGGCTGCCGTCGTACCCCCACCCGCGCCTGATGTCGGACTTCTGGGAGTTCCCCACGGTCTCGATGGGCCTGACCGGCATCAACTCGATCTACCAGGCGCGGTTCAACCGCTACCTCGCCAACCGCGGCATCAAGGACACCAGCCAGCAGCACGTCTGGGCCTTCCTCGGCGACGGCGAGATGGCCGAGCCCGAGTCGCTGGGCGCGATCCGCATCGCCGCCCGCGAGGAGCTCGACAACCTCACCTGGGTCATCAACTGCAACCTGCAGCAGCTCGACGGACCGGTCACCGGCAACGGGAAGATCATCCAGGAGCTCGAGGCCAACTTCCGCGGTGCCGGCTGGAACGTCATCAAGGTCGTCTGGGGCCGCGAGTGGGACCAGCTGCTCGCGCAGGACGTCGACGGCGTGCTGGTCAACAAGATGAACAGCACCCCCGACGGCGCCTTCCAGACCTACTCGGTCGAGGACGGCGCCTACGTCCGCGACAGCTTCTTCGGCGGTGACCCGCGACTGCGCAAGATGGTCGAGCACATGAGCGACCAGCAGATCCAGAAGCTGCCCCGCGGTGGTCACGACTACCGCAAGGTCTACGCCGCGTTCGACGCCGCGAAGAAGCACGTCGGCCAGCCGACCGTGATCCTCGCCAAGACGATCAAGGGCTGGACGATCGACGCGCTGGAGGGCAAGAACGCCACCCACCAGATGAAGAAGCTGACCCCGGACGACCTGAAGAAGTTCCGGGACCGGCTCTACCTCCCGATCTCCGACCGCGACCTCGAGCGCTCCTACGAGGAGACCGGCGCCGCGCCGTTCTTCCACCCGGGCCAGAACTCGCCGGAGATCGAGTACATGCTTGAGCGTCGCCAGCAGCTCGGCGGCTCGGTGCCGAAGCGGGTGCTGCGGGCCAAGCCGCTCACCCTGCCGGGCGACAAGACGTACGCCGACCTGAAGAAGGGCGGCGGCAAGAACAACGTCGCCACCACGATGGCCGTCGTACGACTGCTGAAGGATTGGATGCGCGACCCCGAGATCGGCAAGCGCCTGGTCCCGATCGCGCCGGACGAGTACCGCACCTTCGGCATGGACGCCATGTTCCCGAGCGCGAAGGTCTACAACCCGGCCGGCCAGCAGTACGAATCGGTCGACCGCAATATGTTGCTCTCCTACAAGGAGTCGACCTCCGGCCAGATGCTGCACGAGGGCATCTCCGAGGCCGGCGCGATGGCCTCGGCGACCGCCGCGGGATCGTCGTACTCCACGCACGGCGAGCCGATGATCCCGTTCTACATCTTCTACTCGATGTTCGGGTTCCAGCGCACGGGCGACTCGATCTGGGCGATGGCCGACCAGCTGGCGCGCGGCTTCCTGATCGGCGCCACCGCCGGCCGGACCACGCTCACCGGTGAGGGCCTGCAGCACGCCGACGGCCACTCGCCGCTCCTCGCGTCGACCAACCCGGCGGTCGTGCACTACGACCCGGCGCACGCGTTCGAGATCAGCCACATCATGCGCGACGGCCTCGAGCGGATGTACGGCGAGAACGCCGAGGACGTCATCTACTACCTCACGGTCTACAACGAGCCGACCCCGCAGCCGGCCGAGCCGGAGGGCGTCGACGTCGAGGGGATCCTGAAGGGCATCCACCAGATGTCGAAGGCCGAGGGCGAGGGCCCGCGGGTCACCCTGCTCGGCTCGGGCGTCGGGTTCCCGTGGGTCACCGAGGCCGCGCGGATCCTCCGCGAGGAGTGGGGCGTGCAGGCCGACACCTGGTCGGTCACCTCGTGGAACGAACTGGCCCGCGACGCCGTCGCGGCCGAGGAGTGGAACCTGCTCCACCCGGGCGAGGCGCCGCGGTCGTCGTACGTCAGCGAGAAGCTGGCGGGCGTCCAGGGCCCGGTCGTCGCGGTGTCGGACTACATGCGGGCCGTCCCGCTGCAGATCGCCCGCTGGGTGCCGGCCGACTACCGCGTGCTCGGCGCGGACGGCTTCGGCTTCGCCGACACCCGCCCCGCGGCGCGTCGCTACTTCCACATCGACGCCCAGTCGGTGGTCGTGCAGGCCCTCCAGGCCCTTGCCGACCAGGGGGAGATCGACCGCTCGCAGGTCGAGAAGGCGTTCGCGACGTACCGGATCGACGACCCGACCGCCACCGCCGGCGTCAAGCAGGAGGGCGGGGACGCCTAGTCCCAGCCCCTCACCGCCGAGTCGGCGTGAGTTCAGTGCCGAGTCGGCACGAACTCGCGCCGACTCGGCGTTTCAGGCGGTGTCGATGTCGGGGACGGGGGCCAGCGGGCCGATCGGGCCGACCTGGCCGTCCTTCAGCAGCCGCCGCCAGCGCGCACGGGAGTACGTCGCCGGCTGCGTGGACCGGATGAAGTCGTGCACGATCTTCACGAACCGCTCCGGGTGGTCCTTGTGCGGGAAGTGCCCGGCGTTCGGGATCACCTCGACCCGGGCCTTGGGTGCGAGCGCGGCCGCGTTGCTGGCGTGCCGGACCGGGATCACGGCGTCGTCGCGGCCCCAGACCACGGCCATCGGCATCGCCTCGGTGAGGTAGGCGCGGTCGGCCATCGTGACGATCTGACCGCGCCAGTCGACCACGGCCCGCACGACGTGCCGGATGGCGTGGCGGGCGTTCGGGTCCTTGAAGGAGTCGTAGATGTGGGCGACCTCGCCGAGGTCGCGGGCGGGCTTGAGGCCGGACGCGGCCAACGCGTGCAGGCCGAGTACGCCGGCGTGCCGGATGCCGGGCAGCGTCAGGACGCCCATCAGCTGGTGGAAGCCGGGGGTCGTGATCGCGCGGATCCCGGGCGAGACCTCGGGGCCGAGCCCGCCGGAGGCGACCAGCAGCATCCGCTCGGTGCGCTCCGGGAACTGGTAGGCGAACTGCATCGCGACGCCGCCGCCGAAGCTGTGGCCGACCACGGTCACCTTGTCGATCCCCAGGAGGGTCAACAGGTCGCGCATGCCGTTGGCGTAGCCGCCGAGCGAGTAGTCGGCCCTCGGCTTCGCGGAGCGGCCATGACCCAGCAGGTCCGGGGCGATGACGGTGTAGCGGCGCGCCAGCGCGTCGATGATCGGGTCCCAGGTCGTGTGGTCGCAGCCGAGGCCGTGCAGCAGCAGGAGCGCCGGCCCCTCCCCGACCTTCACGAACGCACGCCGGTGGCCGTGGATGGTCAGGTACTGCACCTCGTGACGCTGGTCGGACACCGCGTCCTCCTCGCTGGGCGGATAGGTGACGGATTCAACCAGAGGGTCGGCCGTCGGTCAGGAGAGTGGTCGACAATGGCTCGTTTTCCCTTGTCCCACAGGGGAAACGGCCCGATCGGACCAGGTCAACCACCTGCCGTCGAACCCGGTCGGGGCACGCCCCGCAGGCGGTCGGCGGGAGGCGGCTAGCCTCGGTCCGTGGCCCGCCGTTCCACCGCAGTACCCCGCTCGCGCAACGCCGATGCGTTGCAGCGCTCCGCGGGCGCCCTCAGCACGGCCGCGATGGCCCGGATGGAGAGCGACAACCCCTGGTTCGCCGAGCTCAGCGCGCAGGAGCGCTCCTGGGTGGGCAGCATCGTCCAGGCCGGTATCCGGGGCTTCGTGGACTGGTACCGCGAGGACACCGACCGGGTCCCCGGAGCCGACGGGACCGCGCTCGCGGCCTCGATCTTCGGCGCGGCGCCGCGTGCCCTGGCCGGCGTGATCACCCTGCAGCAGACCGTCGACCTGATCCGGCTCTCGATCGAGGTGGTCGAGAGCAACATCGACGCGCTCCTCGACGCCGAGGACGCCCCCGACCTGCACGCGGCGGTGCTGCGCTACGCCCGCGAGGTCGCGTTCGCGACCGCCGAGGTCTACGCCCGCGCCGCGGAGGTTCGCGGCGCCTGGGACGCCCGGTTGGAGGCCCTGGTGGTCGACGCCGTGCTCCGGGCCGAGACCGACGAGTCGCTGCTCTCCCGGGCCAGCGCGCTCGGCTGGTCCGCCGGCGGCGACGTCGCCGTGGTGCTCGGCACCGCCCCGGCCCGCCGTACCGAGACCGACCTCTTCGACGAGGTACGACGACACGCGCGCGGATCGGGCATGGACGCGCTCTGCGCGGTCCAGGGCGACCGCCTGGTGGTGCTCCTGGGCGGCGTGGCCGACCCGCGGACCGCCGCCGAGGTGGTGGCTCCCCTCTTCGCCCCCGGGCCGGTCGTCGTCGGCCCCGCGGTGAGCGATCTCGGCACGGCCCACGTCTCCGCCCGGGCCGCCGCCTCCGCCCAGCGGTCCGCCTCGGGCTGGCCCGAGGCGCCCCGGCCGGTGCTGAGCGAGGAGCTGCTCCCCGAGCGGGTGCTCGCCGGGGACGGCCATGCCCGCCGGCACCTGGTCGACGAGGTCTACCTCCCACTGGTGCGGGCGCGTGGAACGCTGATCGAGACGCTGGCGGCGTACTTCCAGACCGGCTCGTCGATCGAGGCGACGGCCCGGGTGCTGTTCGTGCACCCCAACACGGTGCGCTACCGGCTGAAACAGGCCGCGGAGCTCACCGGCTACAGCCCGACCCAGTCGCGTGACGCGTTCACCCTGGAGATCGCGCTGGTCCTCGGACGTCAGTCTGGCCGGACCGGAGATTTGTAGGGTCTCCACAAAGGCTGGGGGCGGACTTTCGTGCGCGCCGGAGGCGAACCGGGAGCCCGGGGCACGGCAGAGTGGGGTCCGTGCTCGTCATCGTCGCTCCCGGGCAGGGCGCTCAGACGCCCGGCTTCCTGACCCCTTGGCTGGAGGACTCGACCTTCGCGTCGCGGTTCGCCTGGCTCTCCACCGTGGCCGGCCTCGACCTGGCCCACTACGGCACCGAGGCCGACGCGGAGACGATCCGCGAGACCCAGATCGCGCAGCCGCTGCTCGTCGCCACCGGTCTGGTCGCGGCCCTGGAGCTGTTCCCGCACCCGTCCGACGCCTTCAGCCAGATCGGCGCGGTAGCCGGCCACAGCGTCGGCGAGCTGGCCGCGGCGGCCGGCGCCCGGACCATCACCGCCGAGCAGGCGATGGTGCTCGTCCGCGAGCGAGGCAAGGCGATGGCCGACGCCGCGGCCATCACGCCGACCGGCATGACCGCCGTCCTGGGCGGCGACCGGGACGAGGTGCTCGCCACGATCGCCGCGCACGGCCTGACCCCGGCCAACGACAACGGCCCCGGCCAGATCGTCGCCGCCGGCACCCTCGAGCAGCTCGAGGCGTTCAAGGCCGACCCGCCCGCCAAGGCGCGGCTGGTCCCGCTGAGCGTCGCCGGCGCGTTCCACACCGAGCACATGGCCCCGGCGGTCGGCCACCTGGCCACGCTGGCCAAGTCGGTCTCGGTGCACGACCCCCGCACCCCCGTCATCTCCAACCGGGACGGCCAGGTGGTCCACGACGGTCGCGAGGTCCTCAAGCGCATCGTCGGCCAGATCGCCAACCCGGTCCGCTGGGACCTGTGCCTGGAGACCATGTCCGACCTCGGCGTGACCGGCATCCTGGAGATGCCCCCGGCCGGCACCCTCACCGGCATTGCCAAGCGCGCCCTGAAGGGCGTCGAGACCTTCGCGCTGAAGACCCCCGACCAGCTCGACGATGCCCGGGCCTTCTGCGCCAAGCACGGCGAGGCCTCGTCGATCGACACCACGCCGACCTGGCGGATGGTCGTCTCCCCCGCCAAGGGCACCTTCCACATCGCCGGTGAGGCCGCCGACCTCGACGTGCTCCCGGCCGGCGCCGCGATCGGCGACGTGGCCAGCCTGCGCGACCGGATCAGCGTCACCGCCGCCCACGGCGGCCAGGTGGTCGAGTGGCTGGTCGAGGACGGCGACCTGGTCTCCCCCGGTCAACCGCTGCTCCGTCTGCACCCGGAGGGCGCGGCCTGATGGCGGCCCTGAACCCGAGCCGCGGCGCCGAGCACACCGCGATCCTCGGCGTCGGCGCCTACCGACCCGCCCGAGTGGTCCCGAACGCCGAGATCGTCGAGGCCATCGACTCCAGCGACGAGTGGATCCAGCAGCGCTCGGGCATCAAGACCCGCCGCATCGCCGGGCCCGACGAGACCGTGCAGATGATGTCCGTCGCGGCCTCGCGCGAGGCGCTCGAGAGGGCCGGCATCGACGCCCGCCAGATCGACTGCGTCGTCGTCGCCACAGTGAGCCACCTGCTGCAGACGCCGGCGATCGCCACGGCCATCGCCCACGAGCTCGGCACCGACCAGGCGGCCGCCTTCGACATCTCGGCCGCGTGCGCCGGCTTCTGCCACGGCGTGAGCATGGCCAGCGACATGGTTCGCGCCGGCTCGGCCGGCTACGTCCTGGTCATCGGCGTCGAGCGGCTCTCCGACATCACCGACACCACCGACCGCGGGACGGCCTTCATCTTCGCCGACGGCGCGGGCGCCGTCGTGATCGGCCCGAGCGAGACGCCGGGGATCGGCCCGGTCGTGTGGGGCTCCGACGGTGAGCAGTTCGACCTGATCCGGCAGCGCGAGGACTGGCGCGACGTCGTCGCCTCCGAGTCCCCCCAGATCCCCCACCTGACCATGCAGGGCAACCCGGTCTTCCGCTGGGCGTCGTTCGCCATGGCCAAGATCGGCCAGCAGGCCCTCGACCGCGCCGGCATCACCGCCGACGAGCTGGACTGCTTCGTCCCCCACCAGGCCAACATGCGCATCGTCGACGCGCTGGCCCGCTCGATGAAGCTCCCGCCGTCGGTGAAGATCGCCCGCGACATCGCCGACATGGGCAACACCTCCGCGGCCTCCATCCCGCTCGCCCTCGAGCGGATGATCCGCGAGGGCGACGCGAAGTCCGGTGACACCGCACTGCTCATCGCCTTCGGCGCCGGCCTGGCGTACGCCGCCCAGGTCGTCGTCGTTCCCTGATCCGCACCACCAGCTCCACCCACCCCACCCGAGAGGAACACCGCCAGATGGCCACCACCGAAGAGATCCGCGCCGACCTCGCCGAGATCGTCAACGAGGTCGCCGGCATCGACGCCGACGACGTCCAGCTCGACAAGTCCTTCGTCGACGACCTCGACGTCGACTCGCTCTCCATGGTCGAGGTCGTCGTGGCCGCCGAGGAGAAGTTCGGCGTCTCGATCCCCGACGACGAGGTCAAGAACCTCAAGACCGTCGGCGACGCCGTGGCCTTCATCGAGCGCGCCCAGGCCTGACGCTCACCCCCGTCGAAGGAGTCGAACAGCAGATGAGTCGTACCCGTGTCGTGATCACCGGTCTGGGCACCACCAGCCCCCTCGGCGGCGACGTGGCCAGCACCTGGGAGGGCCTCGTCAACGGCCGCTCGGGCGTCCGCCACCTCACCGACGACTGGGCCGAGGAGATGCCGGTCAAGATCGCGGCCCGGGTCGCGGTCGAGCCGACCGAGGTCCTGGAGCGGGTCAAGGCCCGCCGCCTGGACCGCTCGTCGCAGTTCGCCATGGTCGCCGCGATGGAGGCCTGGCGGGACGCAGGCCTCGAGAACGCCGTCCAGGACGGTGGCCTCGACGGCGACCGGGTGGGCGTTGCGATGGCCTCGGGCATCGGCGGCGTCAACACGCTGCTCGACAACTACGACACCCTGAAGGCCAAGGGTCCGCGGCGGGTCTCCCCGCTCGCGGTCCCCATGCTGATGCCCAACGCGCCCGCCGCGAACATCAGCCTGTACGTCGGAGCGCGGGCCGCGGTCAACACCCCGGTCTCGGCCTGCGCCTCCGGCAACGAGGGCATCGCCCTCGCCCTCGACCAGATCCGCCTCGGCCGCGCCGACGTGGTCGTGGCCGGCGGCACCGAGGCGGCGATCCACCCGCTGCCGATGGCCGCCTTCGCCAACATGATGGCGCTGTCCAAGAACGCCGGCGACCCGACCACGGTGTCCCGCCCGTGGGACACCGCCCGTGACGGCTTCGTGCTCGGCGAGGGCGCCGGCGTGCTGGTGCTCGAGTCGCTCGAGCACGCCCAGGCCCGCGGTGCCCGCATCTACGCCGAGGTCCTCGGCGCCGGCATCACCGCCGACTCCCACGACATCGCGCAGCCGGACCCCGGCGGCCGCGGCGGCTCCCGCGCGATCCTGCGGGCGTTCGCCGAGTCGGAGATCGGGCCGGAGTCGGTCTTCCACGTCAACGCCCACGCGACCTCGACCCCTCAGGGCGACATCGCGGAGGGCCTGATGCTGCACGCCACCCTCGGCAGCCACGTCTCCCAGGTCGTGGTGACCAGCACCAAGTCGATGACCGGGCACCTGCTCGGCGGTGCCGGCGCGCTGGAGTCGATCGCGACCGTGCTCGCGATCCAGAACCGCGTGGTGCCGCCGACGATCAACCTCGACAACCTCGACCCGCAGGTCGACCTCGACATCGCGACCAAGCCGCGCGACCTGCCCCAGGGCGACATCGCGGCCCTCAACAACTCGTTCGGCTTCGGCGGCGCCAACGTCGCCGTTCTCTACGGAAGTGTCTGATGACCGTCGCTCCTGAGAAGCCCAACACCGACCGCAAGCCGGCCAAGCTCCCCCGCGAGCAGGACCCGCGCAACCCGGTGCACCGCCTGACCGCGTTCTTCGACGAGGGCACCCTCGAGCTGATCTCCCCCGACGACGACTCCGGCATGCTCGCCGCCGTCGGCGAGGTGCACGGCACCCGCGTGGTCGCCTTCTGCTCCGACGCGACCGTGATGGGCGGCGCGATGGGTCACAGCGGCTGCCAGGTCGTCATGGACGCCTACCACCGGGCGATGACCGACGGTGCGCCGATCATCGGTCTCTGGCACTCCGGGGGGGCCCGGCTCGCCGAGGGCGTGCTGTCCCTGCACGCGGTCGGCCGGATCTTCCAGGTGATGACCCAGGCCTCCGGCAAGATCCCGCAGATCTCCGTCGTCCTCGGCCCGGCCGCGGGCGGCGCGGCGTACGGACCCGCCCTCACCGACGTCGTCATCCTCGGCCCCGAGGGACGGATCTTCGTGACCGGGCCCGACGTGGTCCGGTCGGTGACCGGCGAGGACGTCGACATGCTGCGGCTCGGCGGGCCCGAGCCGCACGGCCGGCGCTCCGGCGTCGTGCACATCCTCACCGACTCCGAGCAGGAGGCCCTCGACCGCGCCCGCGGCGTGGCCTCGCTGCTCGGCTCCCAGGGCAGCCTGCGCGTCGACGCGGTCGAGGACCGCGACCTCGAGGCCCTGCTGCCCGAGTCCAAGAAGCGTGCGTACGACGTCCACCCGCTCGTCGAGGCCGTCCTCGACGAGGGCACGGTCCAGGAGCTGCACGCCCGCTGGGCGCCCAATATCGTCACCGCACTGGGCCGCTTCGGCGGTCGCACGGTCGGCGTGGTCGCGAACAACCCGCTGCGCCTCGGCGGCTGCCTCGACTCGCTGTCGGCCGAGAAGGCCTCCCGCTTCGTGCGCATGTGCGACGCGTTCGGCGTCCCGCTGATCGTCCTCGTCGACGTCCCGGGCTACCTGCCCGGCGTCGGTCAGGAGTGGGACGGCGTCGTACGACGCGGGGCGAAGCTCCTGCACGCGTTCGGCGAGTGCGTCGTCCCCCGGGTCACCCTCGTCACCCGCAAGACGTACGGCGGCGCCTACATCGCCATGAACTCGCGCTCGCTCGGCGCCACCAAGGTGTTCGCCTGGCCGGGCGCCGAGGTCGCCGTCATGGGTGCGGTCGCAGCCGTGCGCATCCTGCACCGCCGCAAGCTCGCCGACGTGGCACCCGACATCCGCCCGCAGGTCGAGGCCGAGCTGGCCGCCGAGCACGAGCGGATCGCTGGCGGCGTCGACAAGGCCGTCGAGATCGGCGTCGTCGACGAGGTGGTCGCCCCGACCGCCACCCGCTCGGCCATCGCGCGCGCGATCGACGACGCGGTCCAGGCAGTCGGTGTGCGGCACGGCGCCCACGGCAACATCCCGCTCTGACGGGCGGCGCCGGGGCCGTAACCCGGAGGCTCCTTGTTACGTTGGGCATGACGACCGTCACACCCGACCTTGGAGATGACGATGCTCCGCCAGACGATGCTCGGATCGATCGCCGCGGTGCTGCTGGCCCCGGCTGCGCTGGTGGCCGGGGCGACTCCTGCCTCGGCCACCGCCGACCACCACGAGTGGGGTCGGCTCGGCGCGGCGGACCGCGTCCTGCGCAGCGGATGCCGGGTCTACCGCTACCGCTACCGGATCCAGCCGCCGGCCGGCGACTGGGGCCTGGAGACGTTCCTCATCGGCCCGGGCGGCAAGAAGCTGGGCTCAGGCGCCCACCTCAGCGGCTACAACCCGACCGTCGGCACCGGCACGTTCACCATCTGCAAGAACACCACCCGCCCCGGCCGCTTCGTGATCCGCGGCAAGCTGAGCGTGCAGAACGGTCCCGACGACTACGTCGAGGGATGGATCAAGCCGGTGGCCTTCAAGCTCCGTCGGCGCTGAGTGGGGGATCCCTCAGACCACCTGGTGCAGCCAGCGCACGGGCGCACCCTCGCCGGCGTGCCGGAAGGTCTCCAGCTCGTCGTCCCACGGCTTGCCGAGCAGCTTGTCGATCTCGACGAGCAACGTCGTGTCGCCCAGAGCGGCCTTGACGACGGCCGCCTTCAGCCGGTCCTCCGGGATCATGATGTCGCCGTGCAGGCCGGTCACGGCGTGGAAGACCCCGAGCTCGGGCGTGAACGAGTAGCGCGCACCCTCGGTGCCGGAGGTCGGCTCCTCGGTGATCTCGAACCGGAGCTGGTTCCAGCCCCGGAGCCCGGAGGCGATGGCCGCCGCGGAGCCGGCGTCGCCGGACCACGACAGCTCGGCGCGATAGCTGCCCGACTGCGCCGGCTGGGGAGTCCAGTCCAGGCTCACGGGCACGCCAAGAACACCACCGACGGCCCACTCGATGTGCGGGCACAGTGCGGACGGCGCAGAGTGGACGTAGAAGACGCCCCTCGTCGCGGTACGGGTGGCAGTGCGTGCGGTCACCGTGACCTCCTTCAATCTCCGGCGCGAGCTACGCCTTCCCCAGCGGTCTCGTCTTGGAGCGTTGTCGGATGTCGCGAATGACACCTATGTGGTTGTCGAACCTATTGTGACGCATGAGGCGCCTGAGCACCAGCAGAACCCGCAGTACAACGCGGCCCCAGCTCCAGGAGGGTCTCGATGACCTCCCGGGCGATGCCGAGCCCACCCAGGTGACTCTCCCCGTCGATCGTGGACAGGGTGGCGTCGGGGAGCCGGTCGACGAGATGCGCCCCATGCCGGAAGGGCACGATGTGGTCGTCGTCGCCGTGCCACCACCGCACCGGTACGACGACCTCGGCCGCGGTGAACCCCCAGTCGCGGGTGAACAGCAGCAGGTCGTTCAGCGGCGCCGAGGTCTGGAACCGGCTCCCGTTGAGCAGGTCGTCGAGGAACATCGCTTTGAACTCCGGGCGGGAGAGCAGGGACTTGTCCCCCGGCGGCTGGACCGCGGCATAGGCGTCGAGCGCCAGGCCGGCCACCGGGCGGGCCACTCGGATGGCCCCGGTCAGGGCGACACCGAGCGGGACCCGCGTGAGCTGGATCAGCGGCGCGAGGCGGACGGCCAGCTGGATCGGACCGCCCCCGGCCGCGTCGGGCCCGCGAGTGGGCACCACCCCGCCCAGCACGCCGATTCCGTGGACGCGGTCGGGGAACGCGACCCCCGCCGCCAGGGCGTACGGCGCACCCCCGGACAGCCCCACCATCCGGAACGTGTCGACCCCCAGGGTCTCCAGCATGATCTCGAGGTCGCCCGTCCAATCCAGGACCCGGTCGTAGAGGTGCGGCGTGGACGAGCCGATCCCCGGCCGGTCGATGCCGATGATGCGCAACCCGTGCTGCTCGGCCATGGCCCGCGCCTCGAGCGGGATCTGGCGACGCGCACCGGGAGTGCCGTGCATCCAGACGATGGCCGGGCCCCGGGCGTGGCCGTACTCGGCGAAGCTGAGGCGCCGGTCGCCCCGGACGGCCACCGACCCCTCCAGGGCCGGACGCCGTACGTCGCTCATCGCAGCCGCACCGCAGCAGCGTCGACCACGTTCGCCACGTCGACGAGCGCGCCGAGCAGCTGGCCGTCGCCGACCACCAGCGGGCCCTCCACGACGTCGAGCACGATGCAGGTGATGTTGTCGCGCCCCCCGGCCACCAGGGCCGACTGGGTCAGCACCGCCGCGGCCGACAGCGGATCGGACAGCTGCAGGACCTGACTGATCCGCGCCTCGTCGACCAGGTCGGTGAGCCCGTCGCTGCAGAGCAGGAGCCGGTCCCCGGGGCGCGTCGGCACCGGCACCAGGTCGAGGCCAGGGCCCTCCGGGTCGCCGTCCACCGAGCGGAGCACCACGTTGCGCCACGGGTGCCGTGCGGCGGCCTCGCGCGTGATCTGGCCGGTGTCGACCAGGTGCTGCACGTAGGTGTGATCCGTCGACAGCTGGCGCAGCGCGCCGTCGCGCCAGCGATAGGCCCGGCTGTCACCGACGTGGCCGAGCACCACCCGGCTGCCGTCGCAGACCAGTACGGTCAGGGTGGTCGCCATGCCCAGCCGGTCCAGGTCCCGCTGCACGCCGTACCTGACGGCCGCCCGAGCCGCGTCGGCCGCCTCGGACAGCACCAGCTCGGGCGGCTCGAGGAAGTGGGCGAGCGCGGTCGCGGAGACGGCGTACGCCGCCGTCGCGGAGGCGATCTCGCCGGCGGCCGCGCCACCCACGCCGTCGGCCACGAGCGCGACGTACGGACCGACGAAGCCAGCGTCCTCGTTGTGCGGACGCACCCGCCCCACGTCGCTGACCCCGGCACCCGAGAACCGCAGCATCACACCTCCCTGACGACTCCGGCAGTAGACCGCGCCGCCCGGCGACGGTCAAGACCGTCCCAGCGTGGTTACCCTCACGGCATGGAACCCGAAGGACCCCTCGAGGTAGCCCGCCGACCGCGCGCGAGGCTGGCGGTCTGGACGGTCGTCGTCGCGGTGGTGGTCGGGCTGGTCTTCTGGTTCGTGACCAGCCCGCCCGCGCTCGCGACCAGCGACAACACCGTGGTGACCTCGGCCCCCGTGGGTCAGGACGTCTACCTGTCGGTCGCGCCCGGCGAGTCCGACCGGACGCTCCGACTGTCGGGGGTCCAGGTGCACGTCACCGCGGAGGCGCCGGTCGAGGTGGAGCCGCTGCTCTGCGTGGGCGGCTCGCCACGGGTGACGACCGACCCGGGGGCGTTCTGCGACGAGCTGGTACCGCCGGACGACCACTCCTTCGGCGCCGGGGACACCATCGTGCTCCGGGTCCGGGGCGAGTACGCCGGCGAGGTCAGCGTCGACCGGGTGCGCCTGGGCTTCCGGGAGGGCCTCCGCTGGGGCACCCGGGCGGCGGGTGCCCCCGCGAACGTGACCGTCCTCAGCCGCTGAGGCCGGAGATCACTCCGCCGGTCGGCGCTTCTCCAGCGCCTCGGCCCGATCCGCCGCGTCGGTGAGCTGGTCGCTGTCGATCGCGTAGGTGCGGTGGAACCAGGCCAGGGCGTCGGTCTCGCGCCCGGCCGCCTCGAGCGTGTCCGCGTAGGCGTAGCGCAGGCGCACGACCCAGGCCGCCCGGTTCTTGGACTGCAGGGGCGCGAGCTCCAGCGTCCGGAGGGCGGCGTCGAGCTGACCCATGTCGCGCCGGGCACCGGCCTCGACGATGGTCATCTCGGCCTTGGCCTCGGCGCTGAAGTTCGGGACCGACGGGCTCTTGGCCAGCTTCAGCGCCTGGTCGGGATTGCCGAGGGCACGGTGGCAGTCGGCCATGATCGGCAGGTACGCCGTCGCGCCGTTCATCCGCTTCGCCGCACGCAGCTCGGAGAGCGCCTCGGCGTAGTGGCCGGCGGCGTAAGCGGCCTCTCCGGCGGCCTCGCGCACCACGGCGAGCCGCGGGGCACGGGCCCGCGCGGCCAGCGTGTGCTGGTAGGCGGTCTCCGGGTCCTCGTCGATCAGCTCGCCGGCAGCGGCGAGGTGCCGGGCGACGCGCTGGGCCAGCTTCTCCGGGAGCCCCTTGAACTGCGACGAGATCGAGCGGTCGAGCTCCTGCCCCGTGATGTGAGCGGGCAGCTCCGGCCCGTCGTAGCGAGCCTGCTCCTCGGAGCGGTCGGCCTGCTTGTCCGCGGGCCGCTTCCAGTCGTTCTTGCGCCCCGGACGGTCGCCACCGCCACCACGGGTGGGACGGCTGTCGCCGGCGCGGGCGGGGCGCTTGTCCCCGCGGGCACCGCGCTCACCGTCGGGGCTCCACTTCTGCGAGCGCTCGGAGGAGCGCTCCGACGACCGTCCCTGGCCGCCGCCGCGACTCCCGCCGCCCGCGGCCGGCTTCCCGGGCTTGCCCCCACTCGGCTTCCCACCGCTGGGCCGGCCGCCCGTCGGGCGGCCGCCGCTCGGGCGCCCGCTTCCTGAGCGGTTGGCGTCTCCTGAAGGTCGCTGGTTGCGGCGCTGCTCGGCCACGGCGTCCTGCTCCTGGTCCTGCCCATGTGGGCGGTCGCTGTCGGGGAAATGCACGTAGGGGCCACCGGTGACGGTGGCCCCTACGGAGTGTATGTCCGGCGGCGTCCTACTCTCCCACAGCCTCTCGGCTGCAGTACCATCGGCGCTGAAAGGCTTAACTTCCGGGTTC
>NZ_JBBBBJ010000009.1:108692-229055 GCF_037120545.1 Nocardioides sp. CCNWLW216 | reverse complement strand
GCGCGGACAACACCGTCCTGCTCGGCGACCCGTTCCGCTTCAACAAGGACAACATCGCCGACTTCGACTTCTGATCGCCCAGGTCCGAGCGAAGCGAGGACCTGACGAGGCGATCAGGTTGAGGAGGGTTGCGCAGACCCGAGCTTGCTCGGGGCTGCGGAACCCGTCTCGAAACCTCGACCGAGGGTCGCGATCAGCACCGAAGCAGGACGCACCACCGCACCACCCCGCTAGACCCGCCCGGCCGGCCATGGCTCTCCCGTGGCCGGCCGGGCACCCCCACCCGCCGTACCCCCACGAGCACCCGAGGAAGGAGACCGAGATGTCGCTGACGCACGCCCCGCGGGCCGCGTCCGTGAAGGACGTGGCCGCTGCCGCCGGGGTCTCCGTCGGCACGGTCTCCAACGTCCTCAACCGGCCCGACCGGGTGGGGACCACGACTCGGGCCCGGGTGCAGGAGGCGATGACGGAGCTCGGCTTCGTCCGCAACGAGTCGGCCCGCCAGCTCCGTGCCGGCACCAGCCGGACCCTCGCCTACGTCATGCTCGACGCCTCGAACCCCTTCTTCACCGACGTCGCCCGCGGCCTGGAGGTGGCGGCCGACGAGGCCGACCTCTCCCTCGTCCTGTGCAACAGCAGCAACCTGGCCTCGCGCGAGGAGGCTCACCTCGCCCTGCTGCAGCAGCAGCGCGTCCAGGGGGTGCTGGTCACGCCGGTCGATCCCGACGCCGCGGTCCTGAAGGAGGTACGACGCCGGGGCACCCCGCTGGTGATCGTCGACCGGACCCGCTCGGACGCCAGCTTCTGCTCGGTGGCCGTCGACGACCTGCACGGCGGCCGGCTGGCCGTCGAGCACCTCGTCGACCGCGGCCACACCCAGGTCGCCTTCATCGGCGGACCACCGCACCTCGGCCAGGTCCGCGACCGCCTCGAGGGCGCCCGCCAGGCCTGGGCCGCGGCCGGTCTCTCCGCCGACGACCTCGTCGTGCTCGCCACCACGACCCTCGACGTCCAGGAGGGCCGCAACGCCGGCGAGCGCCTCGCCGGCCTCCCGACGGCCCGCCGACCCACGGCCGCGTTCTGCGCCAACGACCTGCTCGCCCTCGGCCTGCTCCAGCAGGCCATCGGCTCCGGCACCCAGGTTCCCGAGCAGCTGGCCATCGTCGGCTACGACGACATCGAGTTCGCCGCGGCGGCCGCCGTACCTCTCACGTCCGTGCGGCAGCCCCGCCAGGAGCTCGGCCGCACCGCCGCCGAGCTCGTCCTCGACGAGGCCACCGACGAGGCCCACCGGCACCGCCAGGTGCTCTTCACCCCCGAGCTCGTCGCCCGGGCTTCGACCCTCGGCTAGAAGACAGGTCCGACCGGGACCGCCTCGGGCGCCCAGCGGGCGACCACCTCGCGCACCCGGGCCGCACGGCCCTCGGTCTCGGCGACCACGCTCAGCTGCGTGCGCCGGTCGTCACCTCGACCGTCCGGGCCGTCGACGGCGAAACCGTCGCGGTCCAGCAGCCGCCGCACCAGCAGACCGTCGCGGTGCGACAGCTGGAAGCGCATCCGGTGGTCCTGCTCCATGCTCCACCTGCCGTCTCCCCCCAGCAGGTCACCTCCTGCCCGCGGACGGCTCGGACCAACCGGCGGTCTGGACCAGTCGTCGTGTCCTGCGGGAATCGCCGGACACCGATTCAGAGGGTCGTTTAACGTAGTCCACGAAGCCCGCTGGTGACCCGAGACGCCAGCGGGCTTCTTCCATTTCCCCGGGGGCCGCCGGTGCGGTCGTCGCCGTCAGTCGACGGTCTCGAAGCGCATCCCGGCCGCCCGCAGGCGGATGATCAGGTTCTCCCCCATCGCCTGCGCGGTGGTCACCGAACCGGACGTGGGCGGGTTGTCGTCGAAGGCCAGGCAGAGCGCCGACTCGGCCAGCATCTTCGCGGTCTCGCCGTAGCCGGGGTCGCCGCCGGAGACGCGCGTGTGGACGGTGCGGCCGTCACCCTCGCCGACCAGGTCGACGGTGAACCAGGCCTTCTCGCGCCGACGCTCGTCGGGCCCCTCCCCCTGCGGCACCCGGCTCAGCAGCAGGTTGCGCAGCGGCCGGACCTGGCTGGCCAGGGCCAGCACGCCCGCGCCGACCGCCCCGCCGGCGGCGTAGCGCAGCGTCTTGGTGCCGGCGTAGTGGGAGTAACGGAACTCCGGCCCGTACGACGCCAGGGCCGCCCCGCTCCGCGCCACCACGAACGGGTCGATGGTCGGCAGCGGGACCAGCCAGAAGCCCAGCACCGGGTCGCGGTGCGGCCTGCCGCCGACCGCGCGCGAGGACCGGCCCTCGGGGCGCGGCTCGACCCGCCGCCGGGCGACCGACGCCTCACGCATCTGCCGCGCCCGCGCGAACTGGTTCAGCGCGGAGTGGAAGGTGCCGCCGGAGAAGGTGCCGCCGGCGCGGACCACGCCGCGCACCGTCACCGGTCCGGCCGCGGCCAGCTCCTGCACGGTGTGGAGCGCACCCAGGTCGTGCGGGATCGAGTCGAAGCCGCAGGCGTGCACGATCCGGGCCCCGGTGCGCTGCGCGGTGGCGTGGTGGGCGACGTACATGCGGTCGACGAACTCGGGCTCGCCCGTCAGGTCGACGTAGTCGGTGCCGGCCTCCGCGCAGGCGGCGACCAGCGGCTCGCCGTACGTGAGGTAGGGGCCGACGGTCGTGATGACGACCTTGGTCCGGCGCGCGAGGTCGGCCAGCGAGGTCGGGTCGGTGACGTCGGCCCGGATCAGCTCGAGCTCGCCCGCGTCCGGGCCCAGCCGGTCGCGGACCGCGGCCAGCTTGTCGAGGTTGCGTCCGGCGAGCGCCCAGCGGAGCCCGGCGGGGGCGTGCGCGGCGAGGTACTCGGCGGTCAGCGCGCCGGTGAAGCCGGTGGCGCCGAAGAGCACCAGGTCGAGGTCGGGAGTATCAGCCATGGCCGCCATGCTGCCACCCGACGGAACCCCGCCCGACGGTCCGGCGTCCGAGCCCCATGCCCCGCTCGCGCCCGCTCCTCGTGCTCGTCACCACCGTCGCCCTCGCCGGCGCCTTCGTCGCCGGGACGGCGGTGGACGGTCCGGACCGTCCCGACCGACCGGACGCGCCCCGCCTCGGTGGCACCGACGCGAGCCCGGTCGCGGCGCCGTACGCCGCCCCCGGCGCGCCCGTCGGGTACGCCGACGACTGCGCCACCCTCCTCGAGGCGTACGTCGAGCGGGCCGTCGACCTGGTCGGCCCCTGGGGCTGGGGCGACACCTCCCTCTACCGCGGGGGCCCGGTCCTGCTCGACGACCTCGCTGCGGACGGTGCCGTGCGGAGGGCGAGCGGCCACGCCGGAGCCGCCAAGGCCCCGGCCTCGCAGCGGGCCACCAGCGAGGAGAGCGGGACCAACGTGCAGGAGTCCGGGGTCGACGAGCCCGACGTCGTGAAGACCGACGGCGAGCTGCTGGTCCGCCTCGACGACGGCGTCCTCACGACGTACGACGTCCGCGGCGGCAACGCACCCGCACGGCTCGGGCGCCTGGCGCTCGGCGGGGCGCGGGAGGGCGAGCTGCTGCTGGCCGGCGTCACCGCGACGGTCGTGGCCGCCCGGCCCGACGGGACGACCCGGATGCTCGGCGTCGACCTCGGCGACCCGGCCGCGCCGGTCGTCACGACGACCGCCGACTACGACGCCCGCCTGCTCGCCGCTCGGCTGCACGGGGACGCGGTCCGGGTCGTGGTCGCGGCGGGGCTGCCGGACCTGGCGTTCACCCACCCGACGCGGCGCCGTACCGACCGGGAGGCGCTGCGGGCCAACCGCGCGCTGGTGCGCGCGACCACGATCGAGGACTGGCTCCCCACGGTCACCGAGGGCGGCGCGACGACGCCGCTGGTCGACTGCTCGGCGGTCGCCCTCCCCGACGATGCCGCGGGGCTCGACACCCTCGCCGTGGTCGGCTTCGCGGCCGGCGACCCCGCGGAGCGCACCGTCCAGGGCCTGGCCGCAGCGGCCGACGTCGCCTACTTCTCGCCCGACCACCTCTACCTCGCGACCAGCCACGGGAGCGGCTGGGGGTGCTGCTTCCGCGAGTCGAAGGGCATCACCGCCGCGTACGACGAGGAGCTGGCCGGCACCACCACGGTCCACGACCTCGAGCTCGCCGGCACCGGGACGACGTACCTCGCGAGCGGCCGGGTCGACGGCGCGGTCGCGGACCGCTGGGCGATGGACGAGCAGGACGGCGTGCTGCGCCTGGCCGTCGGGCCGAGCCAGCTCACCGGCAACTTCAACTCGGTCCTCACCCTGGAGCAGGACGGTCCCGCCCTGGTCGAGGTCGGGCGGCTCGACGACCTCGGGGTCGACGAGCAGATCAAGTCGGTGCGCTGGTTCGACGCGCTGGCCGTCGTGGTGACCTTCCGGGAGGTCGACCCGCTCTACGCCGTCGACCTCTCCGACGAGACCGCCCCCACCCTGCTCGGCGAGCTGAAGATCCCCGGCTTCTCCGAGTACCTCCACCCGCTCGGCAGGAACCGGATGATCGGCCTCGGCCAGGGGCCGACCGGGACCGGCCGAGGCTGGGGAGCCCAGGCGGGCTTCTTCGACGTCACCGACCTCACTGCCGTCCGACAGCTCGACGTCCACTCCTACCGTGCCGGGTCACAGGCGCTCGCCGGGCAGGACCCGCGCCAGGTCACCTGGCTGCCCGAGGAGCGGACCCTGCTGACCGTGATCGCCGACTACGGCCGGCGCGGCCAGACCGGCTACGTCTCCATGCTGCATCTCCACGACCGGCAGATCAGCAACCGGATGATCGAGGTCGAGCACGGCGAGGACGTCGCCGAGGTCCGGACCGTGCCGCTCGGCGACGGCCGGGTGGTGCTGGTGACGGGCTCCGAGGTGTCGTACTTCGAGGTGTGAGGTCTCGATACGCCCCGCTCGTCCCTCGCGGGGCTACTCGACCAGCGAGGGGATGAATCGTCCTCGCGGGGCCAGTCGACCAGCGAGGGGATGGCCGCGCCGCCCCTCTTGCGAGCGCCAGCGAGCGTAACGAGACCCGTCGTACCCTCGAGGCATGTGCCGCAACATCCGCCCGCTCAACAACTTCGAGCCGCCGGCGACGAGCAGCGAGGTCACCGCCGCCGCACTGCAGTACGTCCGCAAGGTCAGCGGCACCACGAAGCCGTCGCAGGCCAACCAGGCCGCGTTCGACCGCGCCGTCGCCGAGATCGCCCACCTCACCGAGCACCTGCTCGAGGAGCTGGTCACGACGGCGCCGCCCAAGAACCGCGAGGTCGAGGCCGAGAGGGCCCGGGCGCGCGCGGCCCTGCGCTACGCGCGCTGACCCACCAGGCCCTGCAGGACCTCGCGCACCGACGTCGCGGGACGGCCGATGACCCGCTCCAGCGTGGGGTCGGTGACCGCGAACTCACCACGCCGGGCCGCCCGGAACATCCCGAGCGTGAACCTTGCGACGCCGGCGGGCGTCCCGGCCGCCACCGCGTCCCCGACCCACTGCTCGTCCGGCACGACGACGCGGGTGACCGTTCGTCCGGTGATCTCGGAGACCAGGCCGGCGACGGCCTCGAAGTCGAGTGACTCGGGGGCGGTCAGCGGCGCCGTGATCCCGTCGAGCGTCGCGTCCCCCGCGAGGGCGGCCACCGCGACCTCGGCGAGATCGTCGTGCGCCGTCCAGGAGAACGGCCCGTCCTCCGGGAGCGCCAGCACCCCGTTCGCCACCGCGTCGCCCACGTAGTGGCCGAGCGTGGCGGCGTAGAACCCGTTGCGCAAGGCGGTGTAGGGCACCCCGAGCTCGGCGAGCCGGGTCTCGGTCCCGGCGTGCGTCAGCTGCGGCAGGAACAGCGAGTCGTACGACGCCGCCTGGTGGCTGGTGTAGAGGATCCGGTCGGCGCCGGCGTCGCGCGCCGCGGTCACCGCGGCCCGACCCGCGTCCGCCGCGGCGGCGCCCCGGATGGCCGCCGACACGACGAGCACCCGGCTGGCGCCCTCGAAGGCGTGCGCGAGGGTGGCCGGCTCGGTGAAGTCGCCGGCCCGGACCCGGACGCCGCGCGCGGCGAGGGACGCGGCCGCACGGACGTCCTGGACGCTCACCCCGACCTGGTCGGCGGGGACGCGCTCGAGCAGGCGTCGGACGATCCGCGACCCCAGTTGACCGGTGGCACCGGTGACGACGTACATGACGTACTCCTATCATTGATTCGGATCTGATGTTATCGACGATAGCACCAGCGCTAGCCGCATGGCGTTATCGTTGATCCATGACCAGCGGACCCGACCTCCAGGACAGCCCCCGGGGACGCATCGTCGAGGCAGCCGCCCGACTGCTCCGCGAGCAGGGCGCGGGCGCGGTCACCACCCGCGGCGTGGCCCAGGAGGCCGGGGTCCAGGCGCCGACCATCTATCGGCTGTTCGGTGACAAGGACGGCCTGCTGGAGGCGGTCGCCGAGCACGCGATGGCCACCTACGTCGCGACGAAGACCGAGCAGTCCGCCGCCGAGGGCGACGACCCGGTCGCCGACCTGCGCGCGGCCTGGCGCCAGCACCTGGACTTCGGGCTCGCCAATCCCGACCTCTACACGCTGCTGCTGGCCCCGGGCCGCCGCCGGGACTCCCCCGCGACCGAGGCCGGGATCGCGGTGCTCCGCTCCCGGGTACGACGCGTGGCCGCCGCCGGTCAGCTCCGGGTCCCCGAGGACCGGGCGGTGCTGATGATCCACGCCGCCGGGAGCGGGGCGGTGCTGACGTTGATCGGCACGCCTCCCGACGAGCGCGACCCCGGCCTGGCGGACGGTCTGCTCGACGCCGTGCTCGACCGGGTGCTGACCTCCGGACCCGCCGCACCGGACACCTCGCCCACGGCCGTCGCGGTCACCTTCGGCACGGTGCTGGACGACCTGCCCGGCCTCAGCGCCGCCGAACGCGCGCTGATGGCGGAGTGGCTCGCGCGCGCGACCAGCTGACGCGGTGCGACGTACCCTCGACGACGTGCAGACGTCCGCCGGGTCGACCACCACCGATGCGCTGGCGCTGCTGCGCGACCGTCCGCTGGTCGTGCTGACCGGGGCCGGGCTGTCGACCGACTCCGGGATCCCCGACTACCGGGGTCCGGGCTCGCCCGCACGGATGCCGATGACGTACGGCGAGTTCGTCTCGGGCGAGGCCGCCCGGCAGCGCTACTGGGCCCGCAGCCACCTCGGCTGGAGCCGGATGCGGGCCGCCGGTCCGAACGCCGGCCACCTCGCGCTGGCCGCGCTCGACCCGACCCTGCTGATCACCCAGAACGTCGACGGGCTGCACGAGCGCGCCGGCAGTCGGCGGCTGGTCGCCCTGCACGGGCGGATCGCCGACGTTGTGTGCCTGGACTGCCGCACGACCTCGGGGCGGGCCGAGCTGCAGGGGCGCCTCGACGCGGCCAACCCGGGCTGGCTGGCCGAGCACGCGGCGGCCGAGGTGCGGCCCGACGGCGACGTCGACCTGGAGGAGACCGCGGGCTTCGTGGTGCCGGCCTGCGAGGTGTGCGGCGGGGTGCTGAAGCCGGACGTGGTGTTCTTCGGCGAGAACGTCCCCGCCCCGCGGGTCGAGCGCTGCTACGCGGCAGTCGACGCGCTGGTCGACGCGGGCGGCGCGCTGCTGGTGGCGGGATCCAGCCTGACGGTGATGAGCGGGTTCCGGTTCGTCCGCCGCGCGGCCAAGGCGGGGACGCCGGTGGTGATCGTCAACCGCGGCGCGACCCGCGGCGACGAGCTGGCGACGTACCGCATCGACGTGGGGTGCAGCGAGTTCCTCAGCGCGTTGGCGCCATGACCGCGGCGAGCTCGCGGAGCAGCTCGACGACGTCGTCGACCTCGAGCGGGCGGGCGGCGGGGGCGTTCTCGACCAGGTGCATGCCGTCTCAACGACGGCCCGTCCCGGAGGTCATCCGAGGCCCTGGAGAGGTCTAGACCCGCTTCACGAAGATGTGGTCGGCGGCCTCGGGCACGATCTCGGCGGTCTCGCCGCCGGAGCCCACCAGCACGCCGGCCGCCGTGGAGACCACGGTGACGGTCTTGTCGGGCAGCGCGCCGACCCGGCGCATGGCGCTCATCAGCACCTCGTCCTTCTGCATCTCCTCGGAGATCCGGCGGACCAGGACCCGTCCCTCCATCGACCCGGCCGCCTTCGACAGCGGCTCGACGTCGGCCATGAACTCCTCGCCGATCTCGCTCTGGCCCAGCTCGGCCAGCCCCGGGATCGGGTTGCCGTACGGCGACTCGGTCGGGTGGTCGAGCAGCTCCAGCAGACGCCGCTCGACGGTCTCGGACATCACGTGCTCCCAGCGGCAGGCCTCCTCGTGGACCAGCTCCCACTCGAGGCCGATGACGTCGGTGAGCAGCCGCTCGGCCAGGCGGTGCTTGCGCATCACGCGCATCGCGAGCCGGTGGCCCTCGTCGGTCAGCTCGAGGTGGCGGTCGCCCTCGATGGTGAGCAGGCCGTCGCGCTCCATCCGGGCCACGGTCTGCGACACCGTCGGTCCGCTCTGGTGCAGCCGCTCGGCGATCCGGGCCCGCAGCGGGACGATGCCCTCCTCGACGAGCTCATAGATCGTCCGCAGGTACATCTCGGTGGTGTCGATCAGGTCGCTCACGCTGGTCATTGTGTCCCATGACAGGTGAGCGCTCCCAGTCCGATGGGAACCTGGACGGCGATGCCTTCCGTGATGTGGTTCCGCCGTGACCTGAGACTCGCCGACAACCCCGCCCTGCTCGACGCGGCCGAGGGCGGCGAGGTGCTCCCCCTGTTCGTGCTCGACCCCGCGCTCTGGGGTCCGGCCGGGCCCAGCCGGCGCGCCTACCTCGGCGCCTCGCTCCGCTCCCTCGACGCCTCGCTGCGGCAGCGGCGGGCCGGACTGTCGGTGGTCCGGGGCGACCCGGTGCGCCGCGTCGTCCTCGCCGCGAAGGCGGTCGGCGCGAGCCGCGTGCACGTCGCGGCCGACTACGGCCCCTACGGGCGCGAGCGCGACGCGCAGGTCGAGGAGGCGCTGGCCGGGGCCGGGATCGAGCTGGTCCGCACCGGCTCGCCGTACGCCGTGGCGCCGGCGCGGGTCACCAACGGCAGCGGCGAGCCGTACAAGGTCTTCACGCCGTTCTCGCGGGCCTGGGCCGAGCACGGCTGGCGCGACCCGGTCGACGCCCCGACCGGGGTCTCGTGGCTCGCGCTCGACCAGGACACGACCGAGATCCCCGACCCGGCGCTGCCGTCGGGGCTCACCCTGCCCGAGGCCGGCGAGGCGGCGGCGCGGCGCGCCTGGTCCGACTTCCTCGACGGCCCGGTCGAGACGTACGCCGAGGACCGCGACCGCCCCGGGGTCGAGGGGACGTCGCGGATGTCGCACCACCTGAAGTACGGCGAGATCCACCCGCGCACGATCCTGAAGGACCTCGCCGGCCTGCGCAGCCGGGGCGCGCAGGTCTACCGCACCGAGATCGCCTGGCGGGAGTTCTACGCCGACGTGCTCTTCCGGCGGCCCGACTCGGCCCGTGACTACTACAAGCCCGAGTTCGCCCGGATGACCTACGACGAACCCGCCGACCAGTTGGTCGACTGGCAGGAGGGCCGCACCGGCTTCCCCATCGTCGACGCAGGCATGCGCCAGCTGCGCGAGACGGGCTGGATGCACAACCGGCTGCGGATGATCGTCGCCAGCTTCCTGGTCAAGGACCTGCACGTCGAGTGGCAGCACGGCGCCCGGCACTTCCTGCACTGGCTGGTCGACGGCGACCTGGCCTCCAACAACCACGGCTGGCAGTGGACCGCCGGAAGCGGCACCGACGCCTCGCCGTTCTTCCGGGTCTTCAACCCGACCTCCCAGGGCCGCAAGTTCGACCCCGACGGCGCCTACGTCCGCCGGTTCGTACCCGAGCTCGCCGACGTCGCCGACCCGCACGATCCGTCCGCCGACGACCGCGACCGGGTCGGCTACCCGCACCCGATCGTCGACCACGGCGACGAGCGCAAGGAGGCGCTGGAGCGCTGGGAGCGGATCCGGTGATGGGCGACCTGGTGATCCCGGCCCGCTTCCGCGGACCCGCCCGCTCCGGCAACGGGGGCTGGTCGGCGGGCGCGCTGGCGTCGTACGTCGACGCGCCGGTCGTGACGGTCCGCCTCCGGCGGCCGCCGCCGCTGGACAGCCCGTTGACGGTCGGTGAGCAGGACGGGTGGACCGTCGCCACCGCCGGGGCCGACCTCGTCCTCCAGGCCCGACCCGGGGGCGCGCTCACCCCTGTCGCGCCCGTGGAGCCGAGCACCGCCCGGGCCGCGGAGGCGTCGTTCCCGGGGCTGAGCAGCCACCCGTTCCCGGGCTGCTTCTCCTGCGGCACCGAGCGCGGGGTGGGTGACGGGCTCCGGATCTTCCCCGGGCCGGTCGGCCCCGATCGCGTGGCCGCGACCTGGACCCCGGACCACGACGTGGACCTGCCGGTCACCTGGGCCGCCCTCGACTGCGCGGGCGCGTGGGCGGCGGGCATGGCCGAGCGCGCCATGGTGCTCGGCGAGTTCACCGCCCGGGTCGACCGGCTTCCCGTGGCGGGCGAGGAGCACGTGGTGCTCGGGGAGCACCGGGCCACCGACGGCCGCAAGGTGTTCACCGCGACCTCGGCGTACTCCTCGGATGGGGAGCTCGTCGGGACGACGGAGGCGACCTGGTTCCTGGTCGACCCCGACGCCTTCAACTGAGGGTCGCCTGGTTACCTGGGGACCATGACTTCCCCCGAGTGGTGGCGCCACGCCGTCACCTACCAGGTCTACGTCCGCAGCTTCGCCGACCACACCGGAGACGGCATCGGCGACCTCGAGGGCATCGCCGACCGGCTCCCCCACCTGCGCGACCTTGGCGTCGACGCCCTGTGGATCACGCCGTTCTACACCTCGCCCCAGAAGGACCACGGGTACGACGTCGCCGACTACACCGACGTCGACCCGCTGTTCGGCAGCCTGGCGGACGCCGACGCGCTGACGACCCGGGCGCACGAGCTCGGCCTGAAGGTGATCGTCGACCTGGTCCCGAACCACACCTCCTCGGCCCACACCTGGTTCCAGCAGGCGCTCGAGGCCGGGGCGGGGAGCCCCGAGCGGGCGCGCTACCTCTTCCGGGACGGCCGCGGCACCGAGGGCGTCGAGCCGCCGAACAACTGGCAGTCGGTCTTCGGCGGGCCGGCCTGGACCCGGGTCGCCGACGGCCAGTGGTACCTCCACCTCTTCGACTCCTCCCAGCCCGACCTGGACTGGCGCAACCCCGAGGTCGGGGACATGTTCGAGGACGTCCTGCGCTTCTGGCTCGACCGCGGGGTCGACGGCTTCCGCATCGACGTCGCGCACGGCCTCGTGAAGGAGGAGTCCCTGCGCGACCAGGTCGTCCCCGAGGGCGAGGCGCTCGGCAGCGGCGCCCCCACCGGTGAGTCGATGGTCGAGCGCACGCTGCGCGACGAGCCGATGTGGGACCAGCCCGAGGTGCACGACGTCTACCGGCGCTGGCGCCGCGTCCTCGAGGAGTACGACGGGGACCGGATGCTCGTCGCCGAGGCCTGGACCCAGACGCCCGAGTCGATGGCCCGGTTCGTGCGGCCCGACGAGATGCACCAGGCCTTCAACTTCTCCTGGCTGCTCGCGCCCTGGTCGGCGACGTCGTTCGCCGACGTGATCACCGGGACGCTCGAGGCCGTCGCCCCGGTCGGCGCCTCGCCGACCTGGGTGCTGTCCAACCACGACGTCGTCCGTCACCCCACCCGCTACGGCGGCGGCGCCGTCGGGCTGGCCCGGGCCCGCGCCGCGACGCTGACCATGCTGGCGCTGCCCGGGTCGTCGTACCTCTACCAGGGCGAGGAGCTCGGCCTGGAGCAGGTCGACGTGGCGGAGGAGAACCGGTCGGACCCGAGCTGGTTCCGCACCGGCGAGGTCGGCCGCGACGGCTGCCGGGTGCCGATCCCGTGGTCGGGCGACGCGTCGCCGTACGGGTTCGGGCCGAGCGGGCAGCCGTGGATCCCGCAGCCCGACGACTGGGGTCCGCTGACCGTGGCCGCCCAGACCGGCGACCCGGGCTCGACGCTCGAGTTCTACCGTGCGGCGCTGGCGGCCCGCCGTACCTTCGCGACGACGGCGGGCGACGACGTCGAGCTGCTCGACGCCGGCGACGACCTGCTCGTCGTACGACGGGGGCCGGTGACGGCCGTCCTCAACTGCGGGGCCGAGACCGTGCCGCTGCCGGAGGGCGAGGTGCTGGTCGCCAGCGGCCCGCTCGAGGGCGGGCTGCCGCCCGACACCGCGGTCTGGCTGCAGTAGCGCAAGTGTCCCGAATCGGAAGTTCGCAGGCAGCCTCCGCGCCCTGAGCACGCACCTCGCTGCGTTGTCGTCACTCGGAGTGACCCGTCACGCCGTCGCTCCTCCGCCTGGCGAGGCACACACTCAGAGCACGGTTGCTGCGAGCGAACTTCCGACTCAGGACACTAGGCGTTGAGGGTCGCGTTGTAGCGCCCCAGCACCAGGGCGAACTGCTCCAGCTCGTCCTCGGACCAGTCGCCCAGCTTCTCGTCGAGCCAGCGGCGCCGGTCGGCCGAGACCGCCTCGAGCCGGCGGACGGCGTCCTCGCTGGCCGAGACCAGCGAGGCCCGGCCGTCGGCCGGGTCGGGCGTCCGGTCGACCAGCCCGAGCTCCTCGAGGTGGCCGACCTGACGGCTGATCGCGCCCTTGTCGATGTCGAACGCCTCGGCCATCGCCGAGGAGCGCATCGGCCCCTGGGAGGCGAGGTAGCCGAGCATCAGGTACGACGCGGGCTGCAGCTGGGGGTGCACGGCCTGGGAGCGCTCGCCGATCACCCGGCGCACCCGGCGGATGAGGACGCCGACCTCCTCCTCGAGGGTGCGCAGGTGCTCGGCTCGCCGGGTGTCCTGCTCGGTGGAGACGGTCATCGGGTCTGCAGCTCCTCCGTCGCCTCGGGGGCGACCTCGTCGGCCAGGGCGACCGAGGTCCGCAGCGGGACCTCCTTGATGAACATGATGCACACCAGGGCCACGAGGGCGCAGGGCATCGCGATCAGGAACAGCTCGCCGATCGAGGCGCCGAAGGCGTGCTCGAAGACGCCACGGACCGGAGCGGGCAGCGTGCTCAGGTCGGGGATGTCGTGGCTCGAGTGCCCGTCCGAGGCGATGCCGAGGCCGGTGAGGCCGCTGGTCACCTTGTCGGCGACCTGCACGCTGAGCAGCGCGCCGAGCGCGGAGACGCCGATCGAGCCGCCCATCGAGCGGAAGAACGCCACCACCGAGCTGGCCGCGCCGAGGTCGCTGGCCGCCACGTTGTTCTGCACCGACAGCACCAGGTTCTGCATGGTGGCGCCGAGGCCGATGCCGAGCACGGCCATGAACAGGCCGACCAGGGCGAGGTGGGTCGTCTCGTCGACGGTGCCCAGCAGGCCGAGGCCCACGACGACCAGGACCATGCCGCCGACCAGCCAGCGCTTCCACAGACCGGTGGCGCTGATGATCCGACCGCTCACGATGCTGGAGACCAGCAGGCCGCCGACCATCGCGATGGTCATCAGGCCGGCCTTGGTGGGCGACATGCCGCGGGCGAGCTGGAAGTACTGGCTGAGGTAGACCGTCGAGCCGAACATCGCGACGCCGATGAACACCGACGCGAGGGTGGCCAGGCTGATGGTGCGGTCGGCGAACAGCCGCATCGGGATGATCGGCTCGGTCGCGACGCGGAGCTCGACGTACACGGCGGCGGCGAGGATGGCCAGACCGAGGACGACCAGCAGGATGCTGGTGCCGGAGGTCCAGGCGTACTCGTTGCCGGCGAGCGAGACCCAGACGAGCAGCAGCGAGACGCCGCTGATGATCAGGCTCGCGCCGAGGTAGTCGATGCTGACCGGGCGCTTCACGACCGGCAGGTGCAGCGTCTTCTGCAGCAGGACGAAGGCGCCCAGGGCGAAGGGCAGGCCGACGAAGAAGCAGCCGCGCCAGCCCAGCGGGCTGTCCACGATCAGACCGCCGATGAGCGGGCCGCTGACGGTCGCCACCGCGAAGACGGCGCCGATGTAGCCGGAGTAGCGGCCGCGCTCGCGCGGGCTCACCATCGAGGCGATGACCACCTGGACCAGCGCGGTCAGGCCGCCGACGCCGAGCCCCTGGATGACCCGGGCGCCGATCAGCACCGACATGCTCGGCGCGAGCGCGGCGACCAGCGAGCCGGCGGAGTAGATCACCAGCGCCGACTGGACCAGCAGCTTCTTGCTGAACAGGTCGGCGAGCTTGCCCCAGATGGGCGTGGTCGCGGTCATCGAGAGCAGGGTCGCCACGACCACCCAGGTGTAGCCGGTCTGGCTGCCGTCCAGGTCGGTCACGATCTTCGGCAGCGCGTTGGTGACGACGGTGCTGGAGAGCATCGCGACGAACATCGCGAGCAGCAGGCCGCTGAGGGCCTCCATGATCTCGCGGTGGCTCATCTGCCCCGGCACGGAGACGTGCGGGGCGATGACGGGGTCGACCGGGTGGGTCACGGAGGAAGCTCGATTCATGCTGAGTAAAAGGTTGACGATCTCAACTTTATTCCTCAGCGGTTGCCCCCGTCAACAAATGGGTCGTCCCCGGCCCCGGCAGATGCCGACGACCGGGGACGACCGGAGGTACGACGGGCTCAGTCCTCGCTGGAGCGGTCCTTCAGAGCCTGCGTGAGCGAGGCCACCGTCTCCTCGCTGGGCGAGGCCGCGGTGCGGTTGCTCTCCTCGAGCTCCTGCAGGAGCTCGGCCCGGTTGACGGCGACGGACCGGGGCGCGTCGATGCCGATGCGGACGACGTCGCCACGGACCTCCAGCACCGTGATCGTGACGTCGTCGCCGATCACGACGCTCTCGCCGACACGGCGACTGAGGACCAACATGGGGTCAACGCTACGCGACGAGCGGCGCGCTCACCGAAAGACTGGGGTCATCGAGGATCACCTGGGCCGCACGGCGGGTCCGCCGGTTGACCACGACGGGGGCCAGCAGGTTGGCCGTCGTCTCAGCGAGCGATGTCCCGGCCCGCAGCACCAGGAGGACCAGGGCGTCGTCCGCGGAGTCGATCCCGAGGTCCGACACGACCGAGTCGTCGACCTCCGGCGCGTAGTCCGGGAAGAACGGTCCCGGTGGGACCACCAGGAAGCGCAGGTCGGGCTCCTCCAGCGAGCGCAGGGCGCAGAGGACGCCGTCCTCGTCCAGCGACACCAACGCGAACCGGCTGCGGTCCGGGAACCCCGGCATGGGGTGCACCAGCTCGATGACCGGGAGGTCGGCGCTGTCGGTCGTGCTCATCACGGGCTCCATCATCAGGGTCATCGCAGGAAGTCCACCAGGCTCGGCTGCATGACGCGCGACGTCGCAGCCAGGGCCGCCTGGTAGGCGACCTCCTGGAGCTGCAGGTCGACGATCGTCGAGGGCAGGTCGGCGTTCTCGATCTCGGAGAGCTGCGAGGTCAGGGTCAGCAGCGCGTCGGCACCGGCGTCGACGGCCCCCTCGACCCGCAGGTAGCGCGTGCCGACGTCGGCCTGCACGTTGCTGATCGTCTCCAGCCGGCCGGACAGCTGCGTGATCGCGGTGTCCACCCCGGCCTCGTCCCCGGACCGCAGCGCGGTCGAGAGCGCGGCCAGGTGGTCGAAGAGCGAGTTGCCGTTCGGGCCGACCACGTCGGTCCCGGTCACGTCGACCCGGATCTCGACCCCGGTGGCGATGGTCCGGCTCACGGTGCCCGCGTCGCCGGAGTAGGCCCCGGTGTCCGGGTCGAACGCCTGGCCGTCGGAGGTCACCCCGCCGAACAGCGGGCGCCCGAGGTACGACGCGTTGCCGCGCGCGATCAGCCCGTCGCGGATCTGGTCGATCTCGGTCGCCAGCGCCTCGCGGGACGTCGCCGACATGCTGCCGGTGTTGGCGCCCTGGAGGGCCAGGTCCCGCGCCCGCCGTACGTCGGTGGTCATGCTCGAGAGCGTCGTGTCGATGCTGCCGAGCCAGGCCAGCCCGTCCTGCGCGTTGCGGGCGTACTGCTTCTGGTCGGCCATCTGCTCGCGCAGCCGCATCGCGATGGTGCTGTCGGTCGGCGAGTCGGAGGGCCGGTTGAGCACCCGACCGGTGGTCAGGTGCTCCTGGGTCGCGGCGAGCCGCGCCAGGCCGGTCTGCACACCCAGCAGCGAACGCTGGCTGAGCATGCTCTGGGTCACGCGTACGGAAGTCATCAGCGCAGCAGTCCTGTCCGGTTGATGAGGGTGTCGAGCACCGAGTCGACGACGGTCATGACTCGCGAGGCGGCCTCGTAGGCACGCTGGGACGCGAGCATCCCGACCATCTCCTCGTCGAGGCTGACGCCCGAGACCTGGTCACGGGCGCCGTCGACCTGGCTGGTGAGCAGCCGCTGGGTCCCGGCGAGACCCTTGGCCGAGTTGACCTGCGAGCCGAAGTTGTTGACCAGGCTCTGGTAGGCCGTGCCGCCGTCGTCGGCCGCGGCGAGCTGGGTGGCGATCGAGCCGTCCAGGTTGCCGGTGCCGGTCGACGAGACCGCCAGCTTCCGCGGGTCGGTGATCGCCACCGCCAGCGAGCCGGCCGGGTCGGCGGCGTCGTACGAGAAGAACGGCTGGCCGGCGGTGCCGTCGAGGTCGAAGCCGGTGCCGTGCAGGGTGTTGACCTGGTCGGCCAGCTTGGTGACGACGTCGTCGAGACCGGACTTGTACGCCGGCAGCGTCGTGGTCAGCAGCTCCTGGACCGCCCCGAGCTGGCCGCCGAGCCCGGTGGGCAGGTCGGCCGGGTCGAGCGGGTTGCTCGCGTCGAGGGTGACCAGGTCGTGCCCGCCCACGCTGACGTCGGCGACGCCGTTCTGGTGGATGGTCACGGTGCCGCCGGACAGCTCGGCGAGCTTCATGGCGAGCTGGTCGCGCTGGTCCAGCAGCGCGGTGGTGTCGACGCCGTTGAGGGTCGCGGAGACCACGTTCTTGTTGGTCGCGGCCAGCTGCTCGGAGACGTTGTTGATCTCCGTGACCGTGCTCTCGAGGCGGGTCTGCTGGTCGGCCATCTCGCCGTTCACGTTCGCGACCTGCGCCGAGATCGCGCCGATCAGCGTCTGGGCCTTGGCGACCACCTGGGTGCGCGCGGCCTCGCTGCTCGGGTTGTTCTTCACGTCCGACCAGCTGGTCCGGAAGGCGGACATCGCGGCGGCGACGCCGGTGTCGCTGGGCTCGCCGATGCCGGCCTCGACCCGGGCCAGCGAGGTGGCGCGCATGTCGAGGTAGGACTGCGAGGCGTGCTCGCGCCGGGCGC
Source organism: Nocardioides sp. CCNWLW216 (assembly GCF_037120545.1). NCBI lineage: Bacteria > Bacillati > Actinomycetota > Actinomycetes > Propionibacteriales > Nocardioidaceae > Nocardioides > Nocardioides sp. CCNWLW216. The sequence continues at coordinate 211,733 of NZ_JBBBBJ010000009.1, read as the reverse complement.
GGGCGTCGAGGATGACGTCGGTCATCCGCTCGATGTTGCTGGCCTTCACGCCCGAGCCGGTCTGGCTCTGCCGCGACCACAGGGCCGGGGTGGACGAGGGGCCGAGCGTCTCGCCGTTGACCCGACGACGGGTGTAGCCGTCGGTGGTCGCGTTCGCGACGTTCGACGCCGCGACGTCCATGGCGCTGCGCTGGTACTGCAGCGCCGTCAGGGCGGTGTTGAGCGAGGAGAGCGATCCGGACATCACAGGCTCCGATCCAGGAGCCGCTGCCCGGGGTTGCCGACGACGGCGGATCCGTCGTGGCTGTAGCTGTCCACCGGCCCGCCCAGGGAGAGCAGGGCCTCCCGCGCGGAGCGGTAGCCGCTGGTGATCAGGTGACGGTTGGCGTCCGCGAGGGCGGAGACCTGCTCGGTCACGGCGACGAAGGCGTCGCGGTGGTCGACCAGGATCGAGCGCCACGGCTCGTCGACGGAGTCGGCGAGCGCGCGCAGCGACGGGTTCGTCGACAGCCCGACGGAGGCCGCGGCCTCGTCGGCGGCGACGGCGCGCAGCAGCTCGGTCTCGCGCAGCTGCTGGAGGATGCTCTCGACGTCCTTCGCCGATCGCATCAGCCAACGGGAACGTCCTCCGGCGAGGACGAGCTGCTCCACCTCGAGTCGGTAGAGCAGCGTCTCGAGGAGCTCGCGCTCGCGCCAGAGGATGAGGGACAGCTTCTCCACGAAAAGCCTCCTAGCCCAGTGGTCTGGATGGGTGTGATGTGCACTCGACACATCGCCCGCCCCCACCCCGACCTGAGCGGTTCGTGAGGCGACCTTCACACGGGCCCCGGCCGTCGTACGCCGACCGCTGCGGAGGCGTCTCGACCGGGTGGACCGGGGGCTCCGTGAGGGGTGCCGCACGCTGGTCCAGCAACGAACCTTCGTGCAGCAGGACGGCGACCTAAACACTTCGCCGCACTTCTTGATTCGTTCTTGATTCAACGACACCGATCGGTCTAGTCCGAGCGGGTGAATGCGCCGGCACGCCTAGGTGAAACGTGAAAAGAGTGCCCATCCTGGTGGGGCAAGGCCTGGCGATCTCGCCCGGGCCGGGACGGTCCAGGGGGGAGCGTTCCGCGAAGAGAAGACCGAGGGACGATGAACTACGAAGACGACGTGCCCGAGCACGACGCCCATGAGGACACCATCTCCACCGAGGGCTCGACCGTGGGCTCGACCGAGGAACAGCCCCGGACCCAGCAGGAGCGTGACGACCTGGTCGTCCAGCACATGGGCCTGGTGGGCCACATCGTGCGGGAGACGATGAGCCGGGTGCCGTCCCACGTCAACCGCGACGATCTGCACTCCGCCGGCCTCACCGCGCTGGTCAAGGCCGGCCGCTCCTTCCAGGGCGACCGCGGCGTCCCGTTCGTGCGGTACGCCGCCAGCCGGATCCGCGGCGCGATCCTCGACGAGCTGCGCAGCATCGACTGGGCCTCCCGCTCGGTGCGCCGCCGCGGCCGCGAGCTCGACCAGGCCCGCACCCGGCTGGCCACCAGCCTCGGCCGCAGCCCCGACAACGCGGAGGTCGCCGCCGAGCTCGGCATCAGCGTCGCCGAGGTCGCCGGCAACGACGAGGACGTGGCCCGCGCCAACGTGCTCTCGCTGCAGGGGTCGACCACGGAGAACTCCTTCGCGGAGATCCTCCCCAGCGCCGACCCGAGTCCCGAGGACCTGATCGAGCACCGCGAGCGCCTCGAGTACCTCGTCGCCGCGATCGCCGAGCTGCCCGAGCGGCTGCAGGCGGTCGTCCAGGGCTACTTCCTCGAGGAGCGCCCGATGGCCGACATCGCCGACGAGCTCGGGGTGTCGGAGTCGCGCATCTCGCAGATGCGCGCCGAGGCCCTGGTGCTGCTGCGCGACGCGATGAACTCGGCGCTCGACCCGGAGCTCGTCGCCGAGCACCCGCGTCCCGACGGCTGCGCCGCGCAGCGTCGCGACGCCTACTTCCGTGCCGTCGCCGCCCGCCACGCGTCCGGCCGTCGCAGCCTGTCCGTCAGCTTCGAAGCTGCAGGCTGAAAAAACCACCCAAGAAACTTCACCCATTGCCTCAGGTGGTCCCACCCGGGACCGATGAGCAGGGTGTCGGAGCCCACGGACGGGCTCCAAGAACTCACACCCCAGGAAGGGAATCACCATGAGTCTCCGCATCAACCAGAACATCGACGCCCAGAACGCGTACCGGAACCTCTCCACCACGCAGGGTCAGATGTCGAAGTCGCTCGAGAAGCTCTCCAGCGGCTTCCGGATCAACCGCGCTGCCGACGACGCCGCCGGCCTCGCGATCTCCGAGGGCCTGCGCTCGCAGGTCTCCGGCATCAAGGTCGCCGTCCGCAACGCCCAGGACGGCGTCTCCGTCGTGCAGACCGCTGAGGGTGCGCTGACCGAGACCCACTCCATCCTGCAGCGGATGCGCGACCTGTCCGTCCAGGCCTCCAACGACGGTGGTCTGAACGACGACGCCAAGAAGAACATCCAGGACGAGGTGGACCAGCTCAAGACCGAGCTGACCCGCATCGCCGACACCACCGAGTTCAACGGCACCAAGCTGCTGGACGGCTCCTACAAGGGCACGTTCCAGGTCGGCGCGAACAACACCGCGCAGGACAAGATCTCCGTGGACCTGATCCGCACCGGTGGCCTCTCCACCGCCGGCCTGGGTCTGTCGGGCCTGGACGTCACCGCCGTCGCCGCCAACGCGACGACGGGCACCAACACCACCGACGCCGAGTCGGGCACCGCCGGTGTCCTCACCGTCGGTGCGGCCACGGACTACTCGGACGACACCACCGCCGTCGCCGAGTACAAGAAGCTCAACGGCACGATCACCATCGGCAACAAGAGCCTCGACCTGTCCTCGGTCAAGTACGACACCGCCACCGACGCCGCCACCGCCCAGGCCGCCCTCCAGGCGAAGCTGGACGAGGCGTTCGGCGCGGGCGCCGCCACCGCCGACGCCTCCGGCGGCGCGGGCATCGAGATCACCACCGCCTCCGTGACCGGCACCGCTGCCGAGGTCGCGAAGGCCGAGGCCAGCTTCAAGCAGGCCTCGGGTGCGTCGGCGGGCATCGACCTGCTCGACGCGGCGATCAAGGACGTCTCGTCGGTCCGTTCGCAGCTCGGTGCTGTTCAGAACCGGTTCGAGCACACCATCAACAACCTGAACGTCACCGGTGAGAACCTCTCGGCCTCCGAGAGCCGCATCCGCGACACCGACATGGCCCAGGAGATGCTGAGCTACACCCGGTCGAACATCCTCTCGCAGGCCGGTACGGCCATGCTCGCGCAGGCCAAGTCGGCCCCGCAGAGCGTGCTGCAGCTGCTGCAGTGATCCAGATGACGGGGGCGAAGGAGCAGCTGCTCCCTCGCCCCCGTCACCGACCCCGACCATCTGAGGAGGAGCCGTGGCCAGCAGCACCAGCAGCATCGGCGGCCTCGCGAGCGGCCTGAACACCGCGGACATCATCGACCAGCTCATGAAGCTGGAGGCGGTGCCGCAGTCCAAGCTCAAGACCCGCGTCACGACCGAGCAGTCGGTCATCACCGCCCTGCAGACCCTCAACACGAAGGTCTCGGTGCTGGGGAGCAAGGCCGAGGCGCTCGCCAAGTCGACCGCCTGGGCCCCCGTCACCGCCACGTCGTCGAACGCGGCCGTCACGGTCAAGGCCGACACGGGCGCTGCCCAGTCGACCCTGAACGTCACCGTCATCGACACCGCGAAGACCCACCAGCTCGGGTACGCGACGCCGGCCAAGCTGACCGATGACGTCACCGGCGGCTCGACCTCGATCAAGCTGGACCGCTTCGACGGCTCCCCCGTCACGCTGACCACCGACGGCACCCTCAAGGGCGTCGTCGACGCCATCAACAGCACCACGAACGACACCGGCCTGCGCGCCAGCGCGATCCGGGTCGGCAAGGACGCCAACGGCGACGCGCAGTACCAGCTGTTCGTGGAGTCCAAGGAGACCGGGGTCGCCCAGGACTTCGAGCTGACGGCCGCCGACGGCTCCGCGCTCCTCGGCGGCTACACCGCGCGGGCCGGCACCGACGCCAAGGTCACCCTCGGCACCGGCATCACGCTGACCTCCGCGACGAACACCTTCGAGGACGTCGTCGACGGCGTCGACATCACCCTCGGCGCGGCCGCCACCAACGCCACCACGGCGACGGTCACGGTCGCCCGCGACTCGAACTCGCTGTCGAGCCAGGTCAGCGCGCTCGTCGACGCGCTCAACGCCGCGCTCGACGAGATCGGCACGCAGACGGCGTACAACGCCGAGACCAACACCGCCGGCAAGCTGCTCGGCGACGCCGGCATCCGCAGCCTGCGCAACTCGCTGCTGAACTCGGTCTACCCGACCGACGGCACGTCGCTGGCCTCGCTCGGCATCCAGACCACCCGCGAGGGCAAGCTCACCTTCGACGCGACGAAGTTCAAGGAGGCCTACGCCGCCAACCCGACCGCGGTCGCCGAGAAGTTCACGACCGAGGGCGGCGGCTTCGCCGCGCGGCTCGAGAAGGCGGCGAAGGCCGCGAGCAGCAGCACCAACGGCACCGTGACGCAGGCGATCACCGGCCGCAAGCAGGAGGTCAAGCGTCTCGAGGGCAGCATCGAGGCCTGGGACCTGCGCCTGGAGCTGCGCCGGACCACCCTTGAGCGGCAGTACACCGCCCTCGAGACCGCCATGTCGACGATGTCGAACCAGTCGAACTGGCTCACCACGCAGCTGGCTGCGCTCACCAAGTCCGACTGAGCACCGCCGGACCTGAACGACCGCGGCCCCCGCCGTACCCAGGAATCTCGGAAGCCAAGGAAGGCACCCTCATGATGAGCAACCCCCGCGCCGCCTACATGGGCGCCTCGGTCTCGACGGCCAGCCCCGCCCGGCTGCTGACGATGCTGTGCGAGCGCCTGGTCCTCGACGTGACCCGCGGCCGCAACGCGCAGGCCGACGGCGACCACGCCGAGGCCCACCGGCAGCTCGTCCACGCCCAGGAGATCGTCCTGGAGCTGCGGATGAGCCTGCAGGTCGACGCCTGGGACGGCGGGCCGCAGCTGGCCTCCATCTACGACTTCCTGCACTCCGAGCTCATCCGGGCCAACATCTCGAAGGACCTCGCACGGACCGAGGGCTGCCTCCGGCTCGTGACGGACCTGTGCGACACCTGGCGCGAGGCGGCTCTCCAGGCCGCGTCCGTCCCGTCGGTGGCCTGAGATGACCGTCTTCGTCGACCGCGGCGGCCTCGAGCTGGTCTCCAGCGACCCGCACCACGACGCCTGGCAGGTCGACCTCGACCGCATCGAGTTGGACGTCATCCGGGCCGAGCGCGCCCTGGAGAACGGCTCCGAGCTGCGCACCGACGCCTGGGACCTGCCCGGCAACCACGGCACCATCCCCGCCGAGCTGCGCGAGCGGGCCGAAGGCATCCTCGCCCGGCAGCACAGCGTGATGGAGCGGATCGCCGAGCAGCTCGGCATCACGCTGCGCCACCAGGGCCTCCTGGACCGGGTCGGGCTCAGCTCCAGCCTGTCCAACGTGCCCGTCTACCTCGACGTGTCGGCCTAGCGCCTCGCGCTGGCCGCCTCGGCCGGACCCGGGTCCGGCATCCCCCCACCACCGCGACCCCCTGCCCGTCCGGCAGGGGGTCGAGGTGATTTGGACCCATCCCCCTTGACAGACCCGGCGAAAACGCCCCTGGACACCTCAGGATCGGCCCTCCGGGACCGATGAGTTCTCCAGACCACCCGACCCTGGGACAGGAGCCCCTATCCATGCACGCGCTGATCATCGACGACTCGCGCACGATGCGTTCCATCCTGCGCCGCATCGTGACCGAGCTCGGCTTCGAGACCACCGAGGCCGGCAACGGCCAGGAGGCCCTTGACGCCCTCGAGGCCGGGCTCGTCCCGTCCATCTGCCTCATCGACTGGAACATGCCGCTGATGGACGGCTACACCTTCGTCACCCGGGTCCGCGCCGACCCGCGCTGGCGCGACGTCACCTTGATGATGGTGACCACGGAGAGCGAGCACGGCCAGATCGTCAAGGCCCTCGCCGCCGGCGCGCACGAGTACGTCATCAAGCCCTTCACCGCCGACGCGATCGTCGACAAGCTCGAGCTGCTCGGCCTGACCGTCAGCGAGGTCCCGGTATGACCATCACCCACGAGCCCGCCCTGGCCGACCTGGAGTCGATCGTCAACGACTGCTGGTCGACCTTCCTGAGCAACGTCGAGCCGCTCGAGCCGGTCGCGCCGAGCGACCGCTCGGCGTACGCCTGGAGCGCGGCGATCACCGTCTCCGGCGGCTGGCAGGCGCTGGTCCTCATGCAGTTCAGCGACACCGCCGCGAAGGCCGTCGCCCAGCAGATGCTGGGCATGGGCGCCGACGAGGAGCCCGTGCTCGAGGACCTCAACGACGCCCTCGGCGAGCTCGTGAACGTCATCGGCGGCAACGTCAAGAGCCTGATGCCCGGCCCGAGCCAGCTGTCGCTGCCGCTCGTCGCCCAGGGCACCGTCTCCACCTCCCTGCCCGGACGCACCGAGCTCGTCGAGGCCACCAGCCTCGACGTCCGCTGGCTCGACGAGCCCGTCCGGCTGTCCATCTCGGTCGCGTCGTCCGACGCCTCCGTCTGATCGCTGTCCCCCCGAAGGAGAGATCGTGAAGATCGTCGTCGTCGACGACAGCCGTGTGATGCGGCAGATCGTCATCCGCACCATGCGCCAGGCCGGCTACGGCGGCCACGACATCGTCGAGGCCGAGAACGGCAAGGAGGGCCTCGACGTCGTCCAGGCCCAGAACCCCGACCTGGTCCTCTCGGACTGGAACATGCCCGAGATGACCGGCATCGACATGCTGTGCGCGCTGCGCGCGGCCGGCAACCAGGTCAAGTTCGGCTTCGTGACCTCGGAGGGCTCCGAGGAGATGCGGACCCGGGCCACCCAGTCGGGCGCCGCCTTCCTCATCGCCAAGCCGTTCACGCCGGAGGCGTTCGAGGAGGCCCTGACCTCGGTCGGCGTCCCGGCATGAGCGCCGCGACCATGCCGGCGATGACCTACCTGCCGGCCAACAAGGAGATCCGGGACCTGCTCGGCGACCTGCTCGACAAGGAGGTCGAGGTCCGACCCGGACCGCCGTTCGCGATCACCGACCGCAACCCCGCGAGCGTCGCCGTGTACGTCGACGACTCGATCGTCGTGCGCGCGGTCATCTGCTTCGACCTGGCCCTGTCGGCGTACGCCGGTGCCGCCCTGGCCCTGGTGCCACCGGCCGCGGCCGAGCTGGCGGTCGAGGAGCGCCAGCTCTCCGACCAGCTGACCGAGCCCCTGCATGAGGTGCTCAACATCGCGGCCGCGCTCTTCAACGTCGAGGGCGCGCCGCACATGAAGCTGTACGGGATGCACGCCGTCGGCGCGACGCCGCCCGACGTCCGCGCCCGCAGCCAGGTGCTCGGCCGGCGCATCGACCTCTGGGTCGACGTGGCCGGCTACGGCACCGGACGCCTGGCGGTCGTCCTCACCTGAGGCGAACCACCCTCCGCTCCCCCGCCCCCCGGCTCCCTGGCCGGGGGGCGCGGGTGCTTGAGAGGCAGGTCACGCCTCTCCTCTAGACAACTTCGGAACTTCGCTCAGGTCCCCCGGGGACGGACCGAAGGACCACGTGAGCAAGGAACGCTCAACAGCTGCCGACGGACCGGCACCCACACCCACGGGGCTCGACCACGAGCCCAGGAGGTCTGACCGTGTCCGTTCCTGCCTACGCGGCGTCCGACGCCGTCTCGGCGGCTCTCGGCTTCGCGCTCGACGGGCTCTCGCTCCGTCAGCGCACGATCGCCGACAACATCGCCAACATCGACACTCCCGACTTCCGCGCCTCGACGATCGACTTCGAGAGCGCGTTGAGCTCGGCGATCGGCTCGGGCGACACCGCCGCGCTCCGCGGCGGCGACGGCATCACCAGCCTCGCGGTGGACACTCCCGTCGGGGCCAACGGCAACAACGTCGACCTCCGCAAGGAGACCCTCGCCGCGATGCAGTCGCAGTTCCAGTACCAGATGGTGACCCGGGCCGTGACCGACCGGTTCGACCTGGTCAAGTCCGTGGCGGGTGCTGTCTGATGGGCGCCTTCGACTTGCTGAACATCGCCAGCTCCGGCCTGGGCATGCACCAGACCTGGCTCGACGCGCTCGGCCGCAACATCGCCAACGCGAACACGATCCGCTCCACCGACGAGACGGCCTTCCAGGCCCAGATGGTCGTCGCGGAGTCCGACCCGAACGGCGGCGTCGACGTCGCCGGCATCGCGGTCACCGACCCCGAGGGCACCCTCGTCCACAACCCGGAGCACCCGCTCGCCGATGCGGAGGGCTACGTCCGCGCCCCGGCGATGGACATGTCCAAGCAGATGACCGAGCTGGTCATGGCGCAGCGCGGCTTCCAGGCTTCCGCCCAGGTGACCAAGTACGCCCAGGACACCTACTCCAGCGCGATCCAGATCGGGGCCCGCTGATGAGCGTCCCCGGCATCGAGGCCCTGGAGGGCCTCGGCAACGTCTCCGGCTCCGGCTTCACGCCGTACGTCGCGCCCAGCGTCCCGTCCTCGTCGGTCACCGCCGGCACCGGCTCGGCCGCCGCCGCGTCCGGCCCGGACTTCGGCAACCTCGTGATGGAGGGCCTCGACAAGCTCGACGGCGTGCAGCGCAATGCGGACTCCCTCGCGGTCCAGGCCGCCACCGGCAAGCTCGAGAACCTCCACGACTACACGATCGCGGCCACCCAGGCCCAGGTCACCACCCAGATGACCGTCGCGCTCCGCAACAAGGCGGTCGAGGCGTTCACCGAGATCATGCGGATGCAGGTCTGAGGATGAAGGACACCATCACCCGCACGCTCGACCGGTACCGCCGGACGTTCGTCGACTTCACCGCCGGCCAGAAGGTCGTCGCCGTGCTGGGCACCCTCGCCCTGCTGCTCGGCGGCTTCATGATCTTCCGCTGGGCGTCGGCGCCGACGTACTCGCCGCTGTTCTCGAACCTCTCCCCCGAGGACGCGTCCGCGGTCGTCGAGCAGCTCGACACCTCCGGCGTGCCCTACGAGCTCGCCGGCGACGGCAGCACCGTGATGGTGCCGCGAGACCTGGTCTACGAGACCCGCATCGACCTGAGCGGTGAGGGCCTGCCCTCCAGCTCCGACAGCGGCTACTCCATCCTCGACGACACCGGCCTGTCGACCTCGCAGGACCAGTGGGACACCAGCTTCAAGCGCGCGATGGAGGGCGAGCTCGCCTCGACCATCGAGGGCATCGACGACGTCGAGTCCGCCGTCGTCCACCTCGCGCTGCCCGAGAAGCAGGTCTTCTCCGAGGAGCAGGAGCCGTCGACGGCCTCCGTCCTCGTCAAGACCCGTCCGGGCTCCACGCTCGCCAGCGAGCAGGTCCAGGCCGTCGTCCACCTGGTCGCCTCCAGCATCGACGGCATGGACCCCGCCAACGTCACCGTCGCCGACTCGACCGGCAAGGTGCTCACCACGCCCGACGGCCAGGGCGGTGCCTCGTCGGCCCGGACCGAGCAGACCGCGGCCGTGCAGGGCGACATGCAGAAGCGCCTCCAGACGATGCTCGACCGGGTCGTGGGCAACGGCAACTCCACCGTCCAGGTGACCGCCGACCTCGACTTCGACCAGACCGTCACCGAGACCACCGCCTACGACAAGGAGGGCGACCCCATCCCGCTCTCCCAGACCACCACCGAGGAGACCTACACCGGTCCGGCCGCCAGCGGCGCCGCCGGCGGCGTGGTCGGCGTGGACGGTCAGATGGACACCGGCACCGGCACCGGCACCGGCGCGGACTCGTCGTACAGCAAGAAGGGGTCGACCAGCGACAACGGCGTCGGCAAGACTGTCACCCAGCGCCAGAGCGCGCCCGGTGCCGTGACCGCCTACAACGTCGGCGTCATGCTCGACTCGGACACCACCGGCAACATCGACCCGGCGATGATCCAGGCGCAGGTCGCCGCGATCACCGGCGGCACCGGCAAGATCGAGGTCTCCTCGATGCCCTTCGACCGCAGCGCCGAGGACGCCGCGGCCGCCGAGCTGGAGGCCGCCGAGGCCGCGGAGGCGGCCGGCGCCCGCGCCGACCTGATCCGCAAGGCCGGCATCGCCGGCGGCGTGCTGCTGATGCTGCTGCTCGCCTGGTTCCGGGCACGTCGCCGGGCCAAGGCCCGCGACCAGGCCACGTCGTACGTCGTCGAGCAGCTGAAGGCCGAGCAGGCCCGGGCCGCCGCCCTGGAGCAGGCTCCCGCCGCGATGGCGCTGGAGCAGGCCGAGGAGACCGAGGAGGACGCCATGCAGAAGGAGCTGGACGCGCTCGTCGAGCGTCAGCCCGAGGACGTCGCGGCCCTGCTGCGCGGCTGGCTGGTGGAGCCGCGATGAGCGCCGCCGCCCTCGCCTCCCTCGGCACCCGCAAGGCCGCCATCCTGCTGATGCGGCTGGGCAAGGAGAAGTCCGGCGAGATCCTCAGCCACCTCAGCGAGACCGAGGTCGAGGCCATCATGGGCGAGGTCGCCCGGCTCGAGACCGTGAGCTTCGCCGAGACCCAGCAGGTCGTCAAGGAGGCCGCCGACCTCATCACGGCCCGCAGCGCGATCAGCCGCGGCGGCCTGCACTACGCCCAGCAGCTGCTGGAGCAGTCGCTCGGCAAGGAGCGTGCGGCCGAGATCATGGAGCGGCTGCATGCCGCCGCCGTGCAGATGCCGTTCCAGTTCCTGCACCAGGCCGACCCGGCGCAGCTGCGGTCGTTCATCGTCGACGAGCACCCGCAGGTCATCGCGCTGGTGCTCGCCCACATGACGGCCGACAAGGCCTCGCTCCTGCTCTCGGGCCTCCCGTCCGACCAGCAGGCGCAGGTCGCGCACCGCATCGCCGTCATGGACCGCACCTCCCCCGACATCGTCCGCGCCGTCGAGGCCACCCTCGAGCGCAAGCTGTCGTCGATGCTCCAGCCGATGGAGCACTCCAAGGTCGGTGGCCTGGACCCGCTGGTCAACATCATCAACCGGTCCGACCGCTCCACCGAGCGCCAGATCGTCGAGGGCCTCGAGGCGCTCGACCAGGCGCTGGCCGACGAGGTCAAGAGCCGGATGTTCATGTTCGAGGACGTCGTGCAGCTCGACGACCGCTCGATCCAGCAGATCCTGCGCCAGGTCGACACCGCCACCCTGGCCCTCGCCCTCAAGGGCGTCCCGGACAAGGTGCGCGACAAGATCACCAGCAACCTGTCGTCGCGTGCCGGCGAGAGCCTGGTCGAGGAGATCGAGCTCATGGGCGCGGTCCGCCTGACCCAGGTGGAGGAGGCCCAGCAAGGCATCATCCGCACCATCCGCCAGCTGGAGGAGCAGGGCCAGATCATGGTCCGCCGAGGAGGCGACGATGAGTTCGTCGACTGACACCCCCGGTCTGTGGGCCACGGACGCCGACGTCACCGGCGTCCTGGACACCCCGGAGCTGCGCGAAGGCACCTGGACCCGGCTCGGCGACCGTGCCGTGCTGGGCGACCAGATCACCGAGCGCGCGCTGACCCGGCTCGCCCAGAGCACCGTCGAGGCCGCCCGCTCCCAGGGGTACGCCGTCGGCTGGGCCCAGGGTCGCCGCGAGGCGGCGGCCCGGGCCGCCACCGAGGCCGCCGAGACCGCCGCGCGCAACGCCGAGTCCGAGGAGCGTCGCGACACCGCGCACGCCCTGACGCTCAGCGCCCTCGAGCAGGCCGCCGCCGCGTTCGCCGACTCGGTCGCCGAGGTCGCCGGCCGGCTCGAGGAGCAGGCGCTCCACCTGGCCCGCGAGCTCACCACGGTGCTGCTCGGTCGCGAGCTCGCCCTGGCCACCGACCCGGCGGGCGACGTCGTACGCCGGGCGCTGGACGTGCTGCCCGACGGCGGCGTGCCGGTGACGGTGCGCGTGCACCCCGACGTCCGCAGCGCGGCCGCCTCGGAGGCGCTCACCGCCCGCGGCGTCACCGTCGTCGCCGACGCCGACCTCGACGTCCACGACGCCGTGGTCGAGACCGACACGTCGTACGTCGACCGCGGCGTGGCCGCGGCCCTGACCCGCGTGCTGGAGGTCCTGTCGTGACCGCCCAGCTCCTCGAGTCGGTGCTCGCCCCCGTGGCCGGGTCCCGCGACGCCGCCCTGGCGGCCGCCGTGCCGCAGCGCCTGGGCCGCGTGTCCCAGCTGCTCGGCCTGAACCTGAAGGTCGTCGGCGTGCGCGCCGCGGTCGGTGACCTGCTGGAGATCCACGGCCCGACGCCGCTGCTCGCCGAGGTCGTGGCCAGCAGCACCGACAGCCTCACCTGCCTGCCGCTCGGGCGCACCGACGGCGTCCTCGTCGGCGCCCCGGTCCGCAGCACCGGCGGTCCGCTGACCATCAAGGTCGGCGACGCCCTGCAGGGCCGGGTCCTGGACGGCCTGGGCCGACCGGTCGACGGCGGCGCACCGCTCGAGTCGCTGCCCGGGATGGTCAACGTCGTCGTCGAGAACTCCGCGCCCGACGCCTTCACCCGGCCCCGGATCACCCAGCAGCTCGGCCTCGGCGTCCGGGCCCTGGACTCGCTGGTGCCCTGCGGCACCGGCCAGCGGATCGGCATCATGGCGGGCTCCGGCGTCGGCAAGTCCAGCCTGCTCTCCATGATCGCCCGCGGCACCGAGGCCGAGGTCTGCGTCCTCGCCCTGGTCGGCGAGCGCGGCCGTGAGGTGCGCGAGTTCCTCGAGAACGACCTCGGCCCCGAGGGCCTGGCCCGCTCGGTCGTCGTCGTCGCCACCTCCGACGCGCCTCCCGTGGAGCGGCTGCGCGCGGCGTTCGTCGCGACCCGGATCGCCGAGTCGTTCCGCGACGCCGGCAAGCACGTCGTGCTGATGATGGACAGCCTCACCCGCGTCGCCATGGCGCAGCGCGAGATCGGCCTGTCCGCCGGCGAGCCCCCCGCGACCCGCGGCTACCCGCCCAGCGTCTTCGCCCTGCTCCCCCGCCTGCTCGAGCGGGCCGGCACCTCGCCGACCGGCTCGATCACCGGGCTCTACACCGTGCTCGTCGAGGGCGACGACATGCAGGACCCGATCGGTGACACCGCCCGCTCGATCCTCGACGGCCACGTCGTGCTGTCGCGGCGGCTGGCCACCTCGGGCCACTTCCCCAGCATCGACGTCCTGGAGTCCATCTCGCGGGTGAACTCGGCGGTGACGACCCCGGAGCAGCGCGGCGACGCCGGCCTGCTGCGGCGGATGCTCGCCGCGCACCGCAACGTCCGCGAGCTCGTCGAGATCGGCGCGTACGTCGCCGGCAGCGACCCGGACGCCGACGCGGCCATCGCCCGGCGCACCGACATCGACGACTTCCTGCGCCAGGACATGGACGACTCCACGTCGACCGAGGACACCTGGTCGCGCCTCGCCGGGCTGGTGGCCTCGTGAGCGCCCGTCACGACCGCGGCCTCCGGGCCGTCTCGCGGGTGCGCGACGTCCGCGAGCGCGACAGCCGGATCGGCCTCCAGCAGGCGCTGCGCGAGGAGGCCTCGCTGCAGTCGCGCCTCGATGTCCTGGAGGAGGCGATGCGCACCCACGGGGCCTTCGTCTCCGGCGACATGCGCCAGTTCGTCGCCCTGCAGCACTCGCTGGAGGCGCTGCGCGGCGCGGCCAAGGAGGCCCGCGAGGCCGCCGACGCGGCCGCCGTGATCAGCGCCAGCGCCCGCTCGCACTGGCACCACGACAAGACCCGACTCTCCGCCGTCGAGGGGCTCCTCGAGCGCCGCGCCGACGAGCGCCGCGCCGAGGTGGAGAAGAAGGAGTCCCACGAGCTCGACGACGTCGCCGGCCGCCTGTGGCTGCGCGCGAAGACCCAGCACACCCAGAACGCCCGGAAGGAGGCCGCCTCATGAGCGTCACCGAGATCACCTCGCGCATCTCCCAGATCCAGTCGCAGCTCGCGCTGCTGGCTCCGCGCACGTCCTCGACGAGCGCCACCGCGTTCTCGCGGTCCCTGGCCACCGCCACCGCCGCCACCTCGGCGACCGGCAGCACCCTGCCGACCGCCGGCACGTCGAGCACCGCCGGCACCGCCGGCACGACCGGTGAGGACATCGTCGCGGAGGCCAGGAAGTACCTCGGCGTCCCCTACGTCTGGGGCGGCACCAGCCCCGACGGCATGGACTGCTCCGGCCTGGTCAAGCTGGTCTACGAGAAGTTCGGCATCGACCTGCCCCGCGTCTCCTACCAGCAGGCCGAGGCCGGCCGGCCGGTCGCCAGCATGGCCGAGGCGCAGCCCGGCGACCTGATCGCCTGGGACAACTCCAGCCGCAACAACGGCGTCGACCACATCGCCATCTACATCGGCGACGGCAAGATGATCGAGGCGCCCCGCACCGGCCTCGACGTCCGGATCATCGACGTCCCCTCGACCCCGGACGTGATCCGCCGGGTGCTGCCCGAGGGCGGCGCCACCGGCGTGACCCGCACCGCCGCCACCGGCGCCGGCGCGATCTCCCCCGACGTCCCCTACGCGAACCTGTTCACCGCCGCCGCGCAGAAGTACGGCGTGCAGGCGGACCTGCTCGCCGCCGTGGCCAAGCAGGAGTCGGGCTTCAACCCGAAGGCCGTCTCCCCGGCCGGCGCGCAGGGCCTGATGCAGCTGATGCCCGCCACCGCCAAGGGGCTCGGCGTCACCGACTCGTTCGACCCCGCGCAGGCCGTCGACGGCGCCGCCCGGCTGCTGAGCGATCTGCTCGACCGCTTCGGCCGCACCGACCTGGCCCTGGCCGGCTACAACGCCGGTCCCGGCGCGGTGCTCCGCTACGACGGCATCCCGCCGTACCCCGAGACCCAGAACTACGTGCGCTCGATCCTGGCGAACGTGGGAGGCAGCTGATGTCCACCATGACCACCACCCCGGCCGGAGCCGCCCGCACCGCGGGCGCGAGCTCCGGCCCGACCGCCGGCGGCGCGACCGCCGGCGACGCCACCGGCTTCGGCGACCTGCTCGCCGCGCTGGTCCCCGGCAGCCCTGCCGGCCTCGCCCTCGCCTCGTCGACGCCCGCCGGCGTCTGCGGCGCGGGACCCGAGGTGATCGTCTCCCAGGAGGACGTGGTCGTGGGGGCCACCGACTCCGCCCAGGTGGTCGTGGGGGCCGCCGGAGACGACACCGCCGGGTCCCGCACCGGAGACCCCGGCGCCGTCGTACCGGCGGACGAGGCGGAGCCGGCCACCGACCCGGGGGCGGTCGTGGACGCGGCCCTGCTCGCGCAGGCCCAGCTGGCGGCCCTGCCGCTGCTGGCGCCCGCGACCGCGGCGCCGGTCCCTGTCGTGGCGGGCGCCACCGCCGACGTCCCGGTCGAGGGGGTCGAGGGGGCGACCCCGGCGGGCGACGTCGCCCTGCCGGGCGAGGCGGTCGTCGAGCCCGGTCCCTCGACCTCGGCCGACGCCGGCAGCAGCGACCCGGGCTCGGACCCGGACCGCTCCGCCCCGCAGCCCGCTGCCCCGGCGGCCGCGACCACCGGCACCGCCCCGAGCCCGACGCCGACGCCGAGTGCGCCGGCCGTGGACGCGACCGCCGCGGTCGCCCTCGCTCCGACGGTCGGCACCACGGCTCCCGCACCCACGCTCACCCGCGGCGAGGCCCGGCCCGCCGACGCGGTGCCCGGCCAGGTCTTCCCCGAGGTCGTCCGGCTCTCGCAGTCCGGCCCCGGCACCCACCGGGTCACGCTGCGGCTCGACCCCGGCACCCTCGGCGAGGTCCGGGTCACCCTGACCGTCCGCGACGGCGAGGTGCAGGTCCGGCTCGCCGCCCAGCACGACGCCCGCGAGGTGCTGGCCCAGGCGGCCCCCGACCTGCGCCGCCTGCTCGAGCAGTCCGGCAGCGTCGACGCCCGGGTGGCCGTGGCCGACCTGACCACCGGCACCACCACCGACACCTCCGGCGACCGCCCGTACGGCGGCGACCGGGGAGCCGGCACGGACGCCGACGGCGAGCGGCCCGCGTCGTACGACGGCCGCGAGCGGGAGTCGTCCCGCGCCCGGGTCGACGCCGAGCGGCTCGCCGCGTCCGAGCGGATCCGCGAGGCCCGGCCCCGCTCCGGACTCGACCTGGCCCTCTGACGCCCCGCTGACCACCACCCCGTCCCGCACCACCCCGAGAAGGGAAATCGTCGATGCCCGTCGACAGCACCCAGGCCGCCGCGAGCGCCGGCCTCAGCAACCTGATCACCAACCAGTCGGCCGCGAGCTCGTCGACCGACAAGGACATGTTCCTGCAGCTCATGGTCGCGCAGCTGCGCTACCAGGACCCGATGAACCCCGCCGACTCGGGCGAGTTCCTCGCCCAGAACGCCCAGTTCACGGCCCTCGAGAAGATGCAGGCGGTCGCCGACCAGACCTCGCTCGTCCTCGGCGCCCAGATGGCCTTCGGCGCCAGCAGCCTGGTCGGCAAGCAGGTCGGCTACACCGACGCGACCGGCAAGGACGTCACCGGCACGGTCCAGGGCGTCACCTTCGACGTCAGCGGCCCGATGCTCGACGTCGACGGCAAGCAGGTGCCGCTCGTGAACGTGCTCTCGGTCAAGGGCGGCGCCGCGTCGACCACCCCGACCTCCGCCACCTGATCCTCCACTCTCCCGCACCCCACCCTCGCTCCACCTCACCTAAGGACTGACCTGTGCTCCGTTCGCTCTTCGCCGGCATCAGCGGCCTCCGCGTGAACCAGACCATGCTCGACGTCACCGGCAACAACATCGCCAACGCCAACACCACCGGCTACAAGGCCAGCACCACCGTCTTCCAGGACACCCTGAGCCAGATGCTGACCAACGCCTCCGCCGCCGGCGACGCCCGCGGTGGCACCAACCCGATGCAGGTCGGGCTCGGTGTCCAGGTCGGCGGCATCGCCACCAACTTCGGCCAGGGCTCCAGCCAGCTCACCGGCCGCGGCACCGACCTGATGCTGCAGGGCGACGGCTTCTTCGTCGTCCGCCAGGGCGCGGAGACCCTCTACACCCGCGCCGGCGCCTTCAACTTCGACGAGAGCGGCGCGCTGGTCACCCCCTCGGGCAACCGGGTCCAGGGCTACGCCCTCGACGCCGCCGGCGAGCCGACCGGCGGCCTGGTCGACGTCACGCAGGACACCGCCAGCCTGACCCCGGCCGTGCCGGCCGGCGTCGAGCTGACGTCGTACGGCATCGGCGCGGACGGCATCCTGCGCGGTGTCTTCTCGGACGGCGTGCAGCGCGACATGGCCCGCATCGCGGTCGCCGACTTCACGAACCCGATGGGTCTGGAGAAGGTCGGCGAGACGTCGTTCCGCGTCTCCGCCAACTCCGGCGACCCGCAGCTGGGCGTGCCCGGTGAGAACGGCAACGGCAAGATCGTCGCCGGCGCCCTGGAGATGTCGAACGTCGACCTCGCGGCCGAGTTCACCAACCTGATCCTCGCGCAGCGCGGCTTCCAGGCCAGCTCGCGCGTCATCACGACCTCGGACTCCGTGCTCGAGGACCTCGTCAACATCAAGCGCTGATAGCGGTCGCCGACCGCCCCCCTCGGGGGCGGTCGGCTCTCGGACATCTCGGACCTCGGGGGACGTCTCAGGTCGGGCCCGGCCCGGCCGATGAACCTCGTACGGCCATGGACGGCCGTGCCCCCCACGCACTAAGGATGGTGCCCCATGATCTTGCTGACCCGTCTCTCGGGTTCGCCGTTCGTCCTGAACTCGGACCTCATCGAGCGCATCGACAGCGCTCCGGACACCATCGTCACGTTGGTCGACGGCTCGAAGTACGTCGTCTCGGAGGACATGCGCGACGTCGTCGACGCCGTACGCCGCCACCGCGCCGAGGTGATCGCCCTCAGCGAGGCCGTGCAGATCGCCGCCGAGGCCGTGCACGCCCCGCCGCCGCCCCCGGCCCGCGAGCGCCCCAGCCTGAGCGTCGTCACCCCCGAAGAGCACCGCTCGGAGGTGAACCGCTGATGAAGGACTTCGCCACCGTGATCGGCATCGTCGGCGCCCTGGTCATCATCGTCCTCTCCAACATCCTCGAGGGCGGTACGCCGTCCCACCTGATCCTGCTCCCGCCCATGCTGCTGGTCTTCGGCGGCACCATCTTCGCCACCCTCGCCAGCGGCACCCTGGGCGACGCCAAGGCGGCCGTGGTCTCCGCGAAGTCCGCCTTCGTCGGCGGCCCGAAGTCGGCCGCCGAGGTGGTCCCCTCGATCGTCTCCCTGGCGGAGAAGGCCCGCCGCGAGGGCCTGCTCGCGCTGGAGGACCAGGTCAAGGAGCTCGACGACCCGTTCCTGGCCAAGGGCGTCACGATGGCCATCGACGGCACCGACCCCGAGGAGGTCCGCGAGATCCTCGAGGCCGAGGTGCACGCGCGGAAGAAGGCGGACAAGCAGTCCGCGAAGTTCTTCGCCGACGCCGGCGCCTACGCGCCGACGATCGGCATCGTCGGCACCGTGATGAGCCTCGTGCACGTGCTGGGCAACCTCGACAAGCCCGACGAGCTCGGCCACATGATCGCCGCCGCGTTCCTCGCGACCCTGTGGGGCGTGCTGTCCGCCAACGTCATGTGGCTGCCGATCTCGAGCAAGCTCAAGCGGATCAGCGAGCTCGAGGCGACCCAGATGGAGGTCGTCATTGAGGGCGTCGCGGCCATCCAGGCCGGCGCCAACCCGCGGATCATCGCGCAGAAGCTGACCTCCCTGCTCCCCGCCGGGCAGCAGCCCGCCGAGGAGGCGGCGTGAGATGAGCAAGCGGAAGAAGCACGAGGAGCACGAGGAGCACGAGAACCACGAGCGCTGGCTCGTCTCGTACGCCGACATGGTCACCGTGCTCATGGCGCTCTTCATCGTCATGTACGCGATGAGCACGGTCGACCAGGCGAAGTTCGACGCCCTGAAGAGCGGCCTGGCCGAGGGCTTCGGCCAGAAGTCGATCCTGTCCGGCCACGACTCGGTCCTCTCCGAGGCCAACGCCCCGATGGGCGGGATCACCCCGGAGCTGGCCACCCAGGAGCTCAACGACCGGGAGAGCCAGGCGGTCCAGGCCGCGCTGCGGACCCAGAACACGATGGCCGCCGGGCGGGCCCGGGCCGACGCCGAGGCGGAGGTCGACCGGCTCAACGGCGTCTACTCGCGGCTGCAGGCGGCGCTGAAGAAGCACGGCCTGCAGGACGACGTCCAGGCGACGTACGACGACCGCGGCCTGGTCGTCAGCCTGGTCTCGCGGCACGTGGTGTTCGCCGCCGACCTGGCGACGCTCACCGAGCGGGGCCGCGAGATCGTCGACACCCTGGCCCCGGTGCTGCGCGAGATCCCCGACCCGCTGCAGATCGACGGCCACACCAACCAGGCGTCAGGGAAGCCCCGCTACTACCCCAGCGACTGGGACCTCGCCTCGGCGCGCGCCATCACCGTGCTGCGCCGGCTCAGCGAGGAGCAGCGGATCCCCGGCGAGCGGCTGACGGCGGCGTCGTACGGGCACGAGCGTCCGCTGATCGATCCCCGCAAGCCCGGCTCGCAGGAGATCAACAAGCGCGTCGACATCGTGCTCGTCTCCGGCGAGTCTGCCTCGACGCGAGCCCTGCTCGCCGAGGTCGCGAAGGAGAAGCAGCAGCTGGCCGCGGCGGCGAAGGCCGCCGAGGCCGCCGAGACCGAGCCCACCACCGACACGACCGACACCCCGGACGAGCACGACACCACCACTGACCACGAGACGACCGCGGAAGGAGCGCACTGATGAGCGTCGCGACGATGCCCCCGAGCACGGAGGGCGGGGCAGCCGCCCCCGAGAAGAAGAGCAAGAAGAAGCTGATCATCGCGGTCGTGCTGGTCCTGGTGATCGCCGGCGCGGCGTACTGGTTCTTCCTGAAGCCGAAGGGTCCCGAGCCGGCACCCGAGCCCGGCGACGTGGTCGCCCTCGAGCCGGTGCAGGTCAACCTGGCCGAGGGCCACTACCTGCGCCTGAGCCTCGCCCTGCAGGCGACGACCACCGTCGCCCACGAGGTCGAGGGGAGCAAGGCGCTCGACCTGGCGATCGAGACCTTCACCGGCCAGAAGGTCGGCGCGCTGGCCAACAAGGAGAACCTCGCCCTGCTCAAGGAGGAGCTGCTGAAGGAGATCGAGCACGCCTACCACGGCGACGTCATGGACGTGTACTACACGGAGTTCGTCACGCAGTGACCGGAGCCCGCCGGGGAGCCGGGAAAAGTCTCCCCCTCGGATCCACTCAGGTCACCTGACGCTGCGCCGATGCAGCGAGCGTGAGCCAGACGAACCCCACGTTCTCCGGCAGCTCCCCCGGGCGCCCGGCCAGCCGGTCGCGACGTCGTGCCCGGACCAGCGAGCCTGTCCCCTACGACTTCAAGCGACCCGTCCAGCTGTCCCGTGAGCACCAGCGCATCCTGCAGCTGGGGTTCGACACCTTCGCCCGCCAGGCGATGACCGTGTTCACCTCGGCGCTGCGCAGCGTCTGCCACGTCGAGGTCACCAAGGTCGAGCAGTCGACCTACCACGAGTACGTCGACTCGCTGGGCGGCATGACCTACATGACGCTGTTCACCAACGAGCCGATGCCCGGCTCCGGCGTCCTGGAGATCCCGCTCAACGCGGTGATGTCCTGCATCGACCACATGCTCGGCGGCCCCGGCTCCGGCCGCCAGCCCGAGCGCCCGCTGACCGACATCGAGAGCGGCGTCATCAAGGGCGTCGTCGCCCGGCTGCTCGGCGAGATGCGCTACTCGCTGGCCGACATCGTCTCCGTCGAGCCCGAGATCACCGGCGTCGAGTACAGCCCGCAGTTCGCCCAGGTCGCCGGCCCCGCCGACATCGTCGTCGTGGTCCGCCTGGAGCTCCGCATCGCCGACCGGGCCCACCGGATGACCGTGTGCCTGCCGTTCAACGGCCTGCTGCCGCACCTCACCGCCGCCGCCGCTCCCGCTCCCGTCTCCAACCGCGAGCGCGCCGAGCGCGAGCGCGCCGCCGGGATGCTCCAGGGCAAGTTCCAGACCGTGCCGGTGGACGTCTCCGTCCGCTTCCGCAGCACCGGGCTGGACTCCGCCACGCTCTCGACGCTGCAGCTCGGCGACGTGCTCCGCCTGGCCCACCCGGCCTCGGCGCCACTCGACGTCACCGTCGACGACACCGTCTTCGCACACGCGACGGCCGGGGCTCAGGGACCCCGGCTCGCCGCCCTCATCGTCGCGACCCCTGAGGAGAGCAAGTGACTGCCATGACCCCCGACCTCGACCCTCGCCTGTCGAGCCTGCTCGCAGCTGCGGCGGACGCCGTCGCGCCGCTGCTGCCGGCCGCCGACGAGCTGGCGCCGGGTGATCCGCAGCCGGCCACCGAGCACATCACCGACCTGTTCGCCGGCGCCGCGGTCGCCGGGCTCACCGGCCCGCTGCGCGGCATGATCGGCGTCCTCGTCGGCCGCGACCTGGTCGACGCGCTGAAGGACACCCCGCTCGGCTCCCTCGACCTGGCCGCCGCCGCCCAGCCGGCGCTCGACGCCGCCGCCGAGGTCCTCGGCTGCAGCGTCAACAAGGCCCGCCAGGTCACCCTCGACACCGTCGACGCCGAGCTCGGCGACGACCTGTGGGCGGTGCCGCTCATCGGGATGACCATCTCCGGCGCGCTGCTGGTCCCGACCTCGGTGCTGGCCGCCGCGGCGGGTGTCGAGCTGCCCGAGTCCGAGGTCCTCGACGTCGTGGACGCGGTCGAGGTGGAGACCTCGGACAGCCCCGAGGCCGTCGCCACGACCACCGCCACCTCCGAGGCGCCGGCCGCCGCCGGCCCGGTGGCCGACCTCGGCGACGCCGCCCCCTACGACACCGCGGACCACGAGGCGTACGACGAGCCCACCGCCCTCCCGCCCGGCCGCCCGGCCCTCGCGCTGCCCCCGACCGCCCGGCTCCGGCCGATCGCCGGCGGCCGCGGCATCGAGATGCTGCACGGCGTCGAGATGGAGGTCACCGTCGAGCTGGGCCGGACCCGGATGCCCGTCCGCGAGCTGCTCGCGCTGGCGCCCGGCGCCGTCCTCGAGCTCGACCGGGCCGCGGGCAGCCCCGCCGACCTGCTGGTCAACGGCCGGCTGATCGCCCGCGGCGAGGTCGTCGTCGTGGACGAGGACTTCGGCCTGCGGGTCACCGAGATCATCAACGACGAGAGCGCGGCGAGCTGACCCATGATGGAGCTCGCCGTTCGGATGGTCGTCTCGCTGGCCGTCGTCGTGGGTCTGCTGCTGCTGTGCGTCCGCTTCGGCGGGAAGAAGTTCAAGGGCCGTTCCGGCTCACCCCTGCAGGTCCTGCACCGCCAGTCGCTGAGCCGCAGCTCGGGCGTCGCCCTGGTCTCGGTCGGTGGCCGGATGCTGCTCCTCGGCACCACCGACCAGCAGGTCCAGATGCTGACCGAGATCGACCCGGCCGAGGTCGAGGCGCCGGCCGAGCCCGTCGCCGAGGCCCCGGTCGCCGAGGCCCCGGTCGTCGTACCCGCCGTGTCCCCGGCCGCGACGCCCGTCCCCGTGGCCCTCGCGGCCCCGGACAGCCTGCTGGGCTCGATGGCCGGCCAGGTCGACGAGCCCACCCGCTGGCTGCAGCCCAAGGGTGCCCAGAAGCGCGGACAGAAGCGCGGCCTGGCCGCCGCCGCCACCGCCACCCCCGTGTACGTCGCTCCTGCCGTCACCGCTCCGCTGCCCGCCCTCGCGCCGGTCGAGGAGGCCCAGGTGGCCTCGTTCGCCGCCACCCTGGAGGCCGAGCTGGAGGCCGAGCTGAAGGCCGCTGTCGCGGCTCCGCAGCTCTCCCCCGCCCAGGTCCTGCTCCAGGAGGAGCAGGACCAGAGCCCCCTCGCCGGCTCGCTGCTCTCCCCGGACACCTGGCGCCTCGCGGCGCGTGCGGTCTCCCGGCGCGCCTCGTGACCCGCCTGCTCCAGCGCCTCGGACTCGTCCTGGGCGCTCTCCTCGGCATGCTCGTGATCGGGGGCCTCGGGGTGCTCGCGCAGCCCGCGGCCGCCGCGCAGCCCGTGGCCCAGTCCGTCCTGCAGCCGGTCGCCGCGGCGCCCGCCGGCGCGATCCTGGCCACGGTCGAGGAGGGCCCGGAAGGACCTGCCGGTCCGGACGGTCCGGACACCGCCGGTGGCGACTCGGTCATCGTCGAGCTGGACGGGCTGACCGACAAGCCCAGCTCGTCGATCACCCTGCTGCTGACCCTCACCCTGCTCTCGCTGGCCCCGGCCCTGCTGCTGACCTGCACCTGCTTCACCAAGATCCTGGTGGTGCTGGGCCTGACCCGCAACGCGCTCGGGCTCCAGCAGACGCCGAACAACCAGGTCCTCGCCGGTCTGGCGCTCTTCCTGAGCCTGTTCATCATGGCGCCGGTGCTCTCCGAGATGAACGACGTCGGCGTGCAGCCCTACCTGGACGGCGAGCTGACCAGCGCCCAGGCCTGGGACTCCGGCATCGAGCCGCTGCGCACCTTCATGCTGAAGCAGGCGGGCGACGAGGAGATCGAGCTGCTCGCCAACGTCGCCGAGCGCGACCTGCCGGCCGAGCGCGCCGACACCCCGATGACGATGCTCGTCCCGGCCTTCATCCTCAGCGAGCTGAAGCAGGCCTTCATCATCGGCTTCATCATCTTCATCCCCTTCCTGGTCATCGACCTGGTCGTGAGCGGGGCGCTGATGGCGCTCGGCATGATGATGATGCCGCCGGTGATGGTCTCCCTGCCCTTCAAGCTGCTGCTCTTCGTCCTCGTCAACGGGTGGGGACTCGTGATCACGTCCCTGGTCGCCAGCTACCAGTAGGGATCCGTCATGTCCGACACCGACATCATCGACATCGCCATGCAGACCATGATGGTCGCGCTGAAGCTGTCCGCCCCGATCCTGGTCACCGCCCTCGCGGTCGGCTTCCTGGTCTCGCTGTTCCAGTCGATGACCCAGATCCAGGAGTTCACCCTCGCCTTCGTGCCGAAGGTGGTCGCCGTCGGCGGCGCCATCGTGCTCAGCGGCAACTGGATGCTGCACACCCTGATGACCTTCACCGAGCAGCTCTTCGAGCGCATCCCCTCGCTCCTCGGCTGACCCGGGAACCCGGAGACCTGATCCCATGACCGTCTCGGTGGCCGGTGAGCCCGCGATCGCGTTCCTGCTCGCGTCGCTGCGCATCATCGCGTGGGTGGCCGTGGTGCCGCCCTTCGCCTCACGTGGCATCCCGGCCGGCGCCAAGGTGGTGCTCAGCCTGGGGCTGGCCCTCACCGTCGCCCCGGCGATGGCGCAGACCGAGATCCCGGTCGAGACCTTCCCGCTGATCGTGACCGCGCTGACCCAGGTGCTGATCGGCCTGGCGATGGGCTTCCTGACCATGCTGCTGTTCACGGCGATCGCGGCGGCGGGCAGCATGATCGACGTCTTCGGCGGCTTCGCCCTCGCCCAGGGCTTCGACCCGCTGTCGATGAACAGCTCGACCATCTTCGGCAAGTTCCACCAGATGCTCGCCACGATGATGCTCTTCGCCAGCGGCGGCCACCTGGTGGTCATCGGTGGCCTGCTCACCACCTTCCGGCTGCTCCCGATCGGCACCTCCCCCGACCTCGACGGCGGCGCCGCGCTGTTCACGAAGGCCTTCGAGGTGTTCTTCGTGACCGCGGTGCAGATCGCGATGCCGATGATCGCGGTGCTCTTCATCGCCGACCTTGGCCTCGCCCTGATGACCAAGGTCGCGCCCGCCCTCAACGCCCTGAACGTCATGTTCCCGGCCAAGATCGGGCTGACCCTGCTGCTCGTCGGGCTCTCCTTCCCGGTGCTCCCGGGCGTCACCGACCACCTCGTCGACCTGGCTCTCGAGGCCATGGCGGCCCTCGCCGGAACGGGATAGCAGGCCATGAGCGATGAGAAGACCGAGAAGCCCACTCCCAAGCGCCTGAAGGAGGCGCGCAAGGAGGGGCAGGTCGCCCGGACCCAGGAGCTGGGTGCCTGGTCGGCGCTGCTGCTCGCCTCCCTGGCCGTCCCGACGCTGGTCGGCTGGGAGCTGACGGCGCTGCAGGAGCTGCTCGCCCACAGCCTGCGCACCCTCGAGGACCCCACTGTCCCGCACGCGATGCGGCTGCTCGCCGAGGGCGGCAAGCACGTCTTCGTCGCCGTGATGGCCCTGTCGGTCGGGATGCTGCTGGTCAGCGTGGCCGGCACCATCGCCCAGGGCGGCTTCTACGTCGCCACCAAGGCGGCCAAGCCCTCGGCCAAGAACCTCAACCTGCTCTCGGGCGCCAAGCGCGTCTTCGGCCCGCACGCCCTCTGGGAGGGCATCAAGATGCTGGTCAAGTGCTCGATCGTGGCCGTGATGGTCTACGGCTCGGTCCGCAGCATGATGCCGCTGCTCGGCGGCATGGTGCCCTTCGGCACGGTGTTCGAGGCCGCCGGGGACCACGCCGTCTCGCTGCTGCGCAGCGTCGCCGTGGCGGGGGTGGTCATGGCCGCCGTCGACTACGCCGTCATGCGCCGTCGTACCGGGAAGCAGACCCGGATGAGCAAGCACGACATCAAGCAGGAGCACAAGCAGAGCGAGGGCGACCCGCTGATCAAGAGCGCCATCCGCGGCCGCCAGCTCGCCGCCGCGCGCAACCGGATGATGGCCGACGTCCCGCAGTCCGACGTGGTGCTGGTCAACCCGACCCACGTCGCCGTGGCGCTGCGCTACCAGCCCGACAAGAACGCCCCGATCGTGGTCGCCCGCGGCGCCGGCGCGATCGCCGCCAAGATCCGCGAGACCGCCACCGGTGCCGGGGTGCCGCTGGTCCAGGACGTGCCGCTGGCCCGTGCCCTCTACTCCTCCACCGAGGTCGGCCAGCAGATCCCGGCCGAGCTGTTCGCCGCGGTCGCCCAGGTGCTGGCCTTCGTCATCGGCCGCCGCAACTCCGGCCGCCCCGGTGGCCGCCACGACAGCCCGCGCCGCGTCGAGGTTCCCCAGGTCGCGCCGGCCGGCCACCGCAAGCGTCGTACGCCGACTCCCGCGATCTCCTCAGCACCGGCCCTCGGCGGCCGATAGGGCGTCTGACGCCAGGACGGCGTCACCACGTGGGCCAGGGACGGCGACCGCATCCGAACGCAGGAGACGACGCGCCCCATGGGCCTCAAGCGACTCACACAGCTCGGCGTACCCGTCGGCATCGTCATGATCGTGGTGATGCTGGTCGTCCCGCTGCCGGCCGTCCTGCTCGACCTGCTGATCGCCGCCAACATCACCGGCGGCCTGCTGGTGCTGCTGACCGCCATGTTCGTGGTCCGGCCGCTGGACTTCGCGTCCTTCCCCGCCGTGCTGCTGGTGATGACCCTGTTCCGCCTGGCGCTCAACGTGAGCGCCACCCGGCTGGTGCTGGTCGACGGCTACGCCGGCAAGGTGATCGAGACCTTCGGCCACTTCGTGGTCGGCGGCTCGCTCATCGTCGGCCTGATCATCTTCGCGATCCTGCTGGTCATCCAGTTCATGGTGATCACCAAGGGCGCCGAGCGGGTCGCCGAGGTCGGCGCCCGCTTCACCCTCGACGCGATGCCCGGCAAGCAGATGGCCATCGACGCCGACCTGAACTCCGGCCTGATCGACGAGGACGAGGCCCGCCGCCGGCGCGCCGAGGTGCACGCCGAGGCCGACTTCTACGGCGCGATGGACGGTGCGTCCAAGTTCGTCAAGGGCGACGCGATCGCGGCCATCATCATCACGGTGGTCAACCTGCTCGGCGGCTTCGCGATCGGCATGACCCAGATGGGCCTGTCCCCCGCCGACGCGATCTCGACCTACAGCCTGCTCTCCGTCGGCGACGGCCTGGTCTCGCAGATCCCGGCCCTGCTGATGTCGGTCGCCACCGGCCTCATCGTCACCCGCAGCGCGGGCGAGGGCGACATGGGCTCCGACATCATCCGGCAGATGACCGCCCGCAAGCTGCCCCTCCAGGTGGCCGGCTTCGCCGCGATGACGATCTGCCTGATCCCGGGCCTGCCCAAGATCCCCTTCCTCCTCACCGGCGGTGTGTTGCTGCTGATCTCGACACGGGCCGAGTCCGAGAAGCCGACGAAGTCCGCCGCCGAGGCCGCGGTCGCCGAGGTCACCTCCCGCACCGACGACTCGCCCGAGGGCCTGGCCGCCGAGATCCAGGTCGACCCGCTCGGCCTCGAGCTCTCCGCGGACCTGATCGACCTGGTCGACACCACCAGCGGCGGCGACCTGCTCGAGCGGGTCAAGGCGCTGCGCCGGAAGGTCGCCGCCGAGATCGGCGTCGTCGTGCCCCCGGTGCGCACCCGCGACAACCTCGAGCTGCCCGCCCGGACCTACGCCATCAAGCTCTTCGACGTCGAGGTCGCCCGTGGCGAGGCGCCGCACGGCTGCGTCCTGGCGATCGGGGACATGCTCGGCTCGCTGCCGGGCGAGCCGACCCGGGAGCCGGTCTTCGGCCTCGAGGCCAAGTGGATCCCCAGCGAGCTGCGCAGCCAGGCCGAGCTCAGCGGCGCCACCGTCGTGGACCGCGCGGCCGTCATCACCACCCACCTCGCCGAGGTCGTCTCGACGCACGCCGGCCGGCTGCTCGGCCGCGAGGACGTCAAGATGCTCACCGAGGTCGTCAAGCGCAGCCACCCCAACGTGGTCGAGGAGCTCACCCCGGCGATGCTCAGCCTGGGCGAGGTGCAGCGGGTCCTGCAGACCCTGCTCGACGAGGGTGTCTCGATCCGCGACCTGGTCCGGATCTTCGAGTCCCTCTCGCTGCGGGCCCAGGCCACCAAGGACCTCGACTCGCTCGTCGAGGCCGCCCGCGGCGCCCTCGGCCCGGCCATCGTGGCCCCGCACGTCACCGACGGCACCGTGCACGTCATCAGCTTCGAGCCGCAGTTCGAGCAGCGGATGCTCGAGTCGCTGCGCCCCTCGGACCAGGGCTCGATGATCGTCCTCGACCCGCTGACCGCCCAGGCCGCGGTCGGCAGCGTCGCCCAGCTGATGGTCGACGCGGAGAACCGCGGCATCCGGCCGGTGCTGGTGTGCGCGCCCCAGCTGCGCACCGCCGTACGACGGCTCGTCCACACGGCCGTCGACCGCCTGCCCGTACTCGCCTACACCGAGCTCACCGGGACCGCTCAGGTCCGCTCCGCCGGCGTCGTGTCCACCGACGCCGCCCACAACCAGTTGATGGAGGCCACCGCATGAGGATGCTGTCCGCTCCGGTCCTGCTCGGCGCCGTGCTCGCGTCGTCGCCCGCGCTCTACCAGGGTCTGGTCACCCGGACCGTCCCGCTCGAGGAGGCCGGCGGCCGGTTCGCCGTCGCGCTGGTGCTCGCCTGGGTCGCGATCTCCGCCGTCGCGATGATGGTCGGCGAGCCGCCGAAGCCGGTGGTCGAGTCCGACGAGGACGGCGACGCCGACGTCACCGCGCTTGGTGACGCCGTACCGGGAGAGGCGCCGCAGGCGGCGTAGCCTCCACGTCGTGGGCGGGCGCGCGCTGAGCTTCGGGGCGGTGGCGGCGGCCTACGAGCGCTTCCGGCCGGGCTACCCCGACCGCCTCGTCGACGAGATCGAGGCGTACGCCGCCCGCCCCGTCCGTACCGCCCTCGAGATCGGGGCCGGCACCGGGAAGGCCACCCGCGTCCTCTCGGCCCGCGGCGTCGCGGTGACCGCCACCGACCCGGACGCCGCGATGCTCGCCGAGCTGCGCCGGCACGTCCCGGGCACCGTCACGACCGTGCACGCCTCCTTCGAGGAGCTGCCGCTCAACCGCACCCACGACCTGGTCCTGGCCGCGGCCGCCCTGCACTGGACCCGACCCCCCGGCCGCTGGCCCCGCGTCGCGGCGCTGCTCGCCCCCGGCGGCGTGCTCGCGTCCTGCGGCGGCCCGGTCGAGCTCGCCGACCCCGACGTCGACGCGGCCGTCCGCGCGGCCCGCGGGACGCTGCTCCCCGACGACGGCATCGTCGCCCCCGACGGCACGCCCCCGGACAGCGCCCTGCAGTGGCCGGGCACCGAGCTGGTCGCCTCGCCGCTGTTCACCGACGTCCGCCAGCTGCGGATCGAGCGCCGGCTGACCCTCTCGGCCGACGACTACGTCGGCCACCTCACGACGATCTCCGCCTACCGGCAGCTCCCGGCGGCGGACCTGGCGACGGTCCTCGAACGGATCCGCGCGGTGCTGCCGGCGGAGGTGACCCTCGACGCCGACCTCGTGCTGCACCTGGCCCGGTCGGCCAGGACATGAAGCGACCCGCAGGCGTGGCGCCGGACCGGGGTCCGGACCGCACCGGGGGACGTGGTCCCGGTTCGCCTGCGGGTCGGGTAGCTGCTTCGTATTCGCCAGCAGCGTCAGGGGCGCTTCCGCCCCGTCGTCCTGCTGGGGCTGCTAGCGGGCAGCCACCTCACGCGTCCTGAAAGAACTCATTCTTCGGACCACCTCCTTTCCCGTGTACGAAAAGGCTAGGTCGACCGCTCAGGCCGCTCAAGGCCTTTTTCGGCGGGGTCGGCCCCGCGTGACAGCGGGGCCTACCCCGCCTCCGCCGCGGCGAACTGCGACGCGTGCAGCCGGGCGTAGGCCCCGTCGGCGGCGAGCAGGTCGACGTGCGTGCCCTGCTCGACGATGGCGCCGCCCTCCATCACCAGGATCAGGTCGGCGTCGCGAATGGTGGAGAGCCGGTGGGCGATGACGAACGACGTCCGGTCGGTGCGCAGCGCGGCCATCGCGTGCTGCAGCAGCAGCTCGGTGCGGGTGTCGACCGAGCTGGTGGCCTCGTCGAGGATCAGCAGCGCGGGGTCGGTGAGGAAGGCGCGGGCGATGGTGACCAGCTGCCGCTCCCCCGCCGACAGGTTCGACCCCGACTCGTCGACGACCGTGTCGTAGCCGTCGGGCAGCGAGTGCACGAAGCGGTCCACGAACGTCGCCCGCGCGGCCTCGAGCACCTCCTCCTCGGTGACACCGGGGCGGCCGTAGGCGATGTTGTCGCGGATCGAGCCCTCGAACAGCCAGGTGTCCTGCAGCACCATCCCGACCTGGCCCCGCAGCTGCGCCCGGGGTACGGCGGCGATGTCGACGCCGTCGATCGTGATCCGGCCGGCGTCGACGTCGTAGAAGCGCATCACCAGGTTGACCAGGGTCGTCTTGCCCGCGCCGGTCGGGCCGACGATGGCGACGGTCTGGCCGGGCCGGGCCACCAGCGAGAGGTCGGTGATGAGCGGACGCTCGGCGTCGTACGAGAAGGAGACGTGCTCGAAGGCCACCTCCCCGCGACGCGCGGCCGGGACCCCGGAGTCCGCCGACTCGACCGGCTCCTCGTCGGCGTCGAGCAGCTCGAAGACCCGCTCGGCCGAGGCCACGCCGGACTGCAGCAGGTTGGTCATCGACGCCACCGTCGTGAGCGGCTGGGTGAACTGCCGCGTGTACTGCACGAAGGCCTGCACCTCGCCGAGCGTCAGCGCGCCGCTGGAGACCCGGAGGGCGCCCACGACGGCCACCATCACGTAGTTGAGGTTGCCGACGAACATCATCGCCGGCATCACCAGGCCGCTGATGAACTGCGCCTTGAAGGAGACGTCGTACAGGCCCTCGTTGTGCTGCTCGAAGGCCTCCTCGACCTCGCGGGTGCGGCCGAACACCTTCACCAGCGCGTGCCCGGAGAAGGACTCCTCGATGTGCGCGTTGAGCTGTCCGGTACGACGCCACTGCGCGACGAACTGGCCCTGCGACTGCTTCATGATGGCCCGGGTCACCAGCAGCGAGACCGGCACGCTGACCAGCGCGACCAGGGCCAGCAGCGGCGAGATCCACAGCATCATGGCCAGCACCGCGAGCACGGTCAGCACCGACTGGAGCAGCTGGCTCATGGTCTGCTGCAGGGTCTGGCTGACGTTGTCGATGTCGTTGGTGACGCGCGAGAGCAGCTCGCCGCGGGGCGAGCGGTCGAAGTAGCCGAGCGGCAGCCGGTGGATCTTGTCCTCGACGTCCTGACGCATCCGCCGCACGGTGCGCTGGACGACGCTGTTGAGGACGTAGCCGGCCAGCCAGGACAGCAGCGACGCGACCACGTAGACGGCCAGCACGATCAGCAGCCAGCGACCGACGGCGTCGAAGTCGACGCCCTCGCCGGGGACGACGCCCTGCCCCTGGACCGCCTCGGGCAGCTCGGAGTCGGGCGTGCCCGCGGGCAGCCGGCCGCCGACGAACCCGCGGAAGACCAGGTCGGTGGCGTGCCCGAGCAGTCGCGGGCCGATCGACATCAGCACGACCGACACCACGACCAGGGCGACCACCAGCGAGGCCGCCCAGCGGTCGGGCCGCATCCCGGCGACCAGCCGGCGCGCGGACGGCCCGAAGGTCATCGCCTTCTGGCCGACCTGACCGCCGCCCATCGGACCCCGGCCGGGGCCGCCCTGGGGCGCCTCGATCCGCTCGGTGGCCTTGAACTCCTGCTTCTGGGTGGTCATGCGGCGTCCTCGGTGGTGAGCTGGGAGGCGACGATCTCCTGGTAGGTCCCGCAGTCGGCCAGCAGCTCGTCGTGGGTGCCGCGGCCGACCACCCGGCCGTCCTCCAGCACCACGATCAGGTCGGCGTCGCGGATCGTGGAGATCCGCTGGGCGACGACCACGACGGTCGCGTCGGTGGTCACCGGCCGCAGCGCGGCGCGGAGCCGGGCGTCGGTGGCCAGGTCGAGGGCCGAGAAGGAGTCGTCGAACAGGTAGATCGCCGGACGTCGTACGACGGCGCGGGCGATGGCCAGGCGCTGCCGCTGGCCGCCCGACAGGTTGGTGCCGCCCTGCGCGACCGGGGCGTCGAGGCCCTCGGGCAGCGCCGTCACGAAGTCGCGCGCCTGGGCGACCTCGAGCGCCGCCCACATGTCCTCCTCGGTCGCGTCGGGGCGGCCGTGCTGGAGGTTGCTGCGGACGGTGCCGGAGAAGAGGTACGCCTGCTGCGGCACCAGGCCGATCGCCCCCCACAGCACGTCGGGGTCGAGGTCGCGCACGTCGACGCCGCCGACCCGGACCACGCCCCCGGTCGCGTCGAAGAGCCGCGGCACCAGGTTGACCAGCGTGGTCTTGCCGGCACCGGTCGAGCCGACGACGGCCGTCGTGGTCCCGGGCCGGGCCGACAGGGAGATCCCGTCCAGCACCGGGTCGGCCGCGCCCGGGTAGGCGAAGGTGACCTCGTCGAGGTCGAGCCGCCCCCGGTCGGCCGGGTCGGGAGTGACCGGCCGGGCCGGCGGCCGCACGGACGTCTCGGTGTCGAGCACCTCGGCGATCCGTTCGCCGCAGACCGCCGAGCGCGGGACCTGCATGAGCATGAACGTCCCCATCATCACCGACATCAGGATCTGCATCAGGTAGGAGAGGAAGGCGGTCAGCGCGCCGACCTGCATCTGGCCGCTGTCGACCCGGTGGCCGCCGAACCAGATGACGGCGACGCTGGACACGTTCACGACGAGCATGGCCAGCGGGAACATCGTGGCCATCCAGCGGCCGGCCGTCACGGCCACGTCGGTGAGCCGGTCGTTGGCCTCGCCGAAGCGCTCCCGCTCGTGCGGCTCGCGGACGAAGGCCCGGACCACGCGGATGCCGCTGATCTGCTCGCGGAGCACCCGGTTGACCTCGTCGATGCGCTCCTGCATGACCCGGAAGCTCGGCACCATCCGCGAGATCACGAAGCCCACGCTCACGAACAGCGCCGGCACCACGACCGCGAGGATCCAGCCCAGCCCGACGTCCTCGCGCAGCGCCATCACCACGCCGCCGACCATCATGATCGGCGCCGACACCGCGATCAGGCAGGTCATCACGACCAGCATCTGCACCTGCTGGACGTCGTTGGTGGTGCGGGTGATCAGCGACGGCGCCCCGAAGTCCTGGACCTCGCGGGCCGAGAACGTCCCGACCCGCTGGAAGAGGTCGCGCCGGACGTCGCGCCCGAAGGACGTCGCCGTGCGGGCGCCGTACCAGGACGCCCCGACGGAGCAGAGGATCTGCACCACCGAGACGGCGAGCATCAGCCCGCCGAGGCGCCAGATGGTGGCGGTGTCCCCGGTGACGATCCCCTCGTCGATGATCCGGGCGTTGAGGCTGGGCAGGTAGAGCATCGCCAGCACCCCGACGAGCTGGAGCAGCACGACGGCGGTGAGCCAGGTGCGGTACGGCGCGAGGCGGGTGCGGAGCAGGCGGACGAGCATGTCAGTCCCTCCTCAGGGTGCCGTGGAGCACGACGTCGACGATCTGGTCGGGGGTGAGCAGCCGCCCGTCGGCGACCTTCTGGTGACTGCCGGCGAAGGTCAGCAGGCGCAGCACGTGCACGAACTCCTCGACGGGTACGGCGAGCCGCGCGGAGTCGTCGCCGACCACCCCGACCAGCAGCGTCTCGAGCCGGGCCCGCCAGGCGTCGGCCCGGGCGGAGTCGTGCAGGTGGTCGGGCGGGCCGACCAGGCCGACCTTCTGCATCAGCCCGAAGGTGGCGCGGAAGCGCTGCTGGAGGATCGAGACCAGCCGCACGAGCCGGTCCTCCAGCGGCAGCTGACCGTCGATCTCCTCGATCCGGGCCACCACGTTGCCGGGGTCGAAGGCCCGAGCGATGGCCGCGTCGACCAGCTCCTCCTTGGTCGCGAAGACCCGGAAGATGGTGCCCTCCGCGATCCCCGCGGCCTCGGCGATCAGCCGACTCGTCACGGCCCGGCCGTGGACGTGCAGCAGCGGCACGGTCGCCGAGAGGATCACCTCGCGCCGTTCGTCCGGCGAGAGCGGCCGGGCCCGGGTCCGGGCGGTGCGCGGTCCGCGCAGGTCCTCGTTCACGTCGCGAAGCCTAAGTGAGTGAGTGCTCACTCACAAACGGGTTATCGGATACCCCCGAGGGAAGGGAGCGAGGCATGCGCCGCCACCTCCTCCTGGTCACCGCCCTCGTCACCTCAGTCGCCCTCGCCGTCGCAACGACCGTGCTGGCCGTGCTGTGGGCCGGCGCCGGAGCGGACCGCGAGATCGCCGACCATGTGCGGGCCAACCGTGCGGTCTGGGACGCCCGCCTCGCCGACCTGCGGACCTTCGAGGACTCCGTCGGACCACTGTGGACGACCGGCTCGCTGCGGGTCGCCGCGTACGGCGGGGTGGCTGTCACCCGACACACCGGAGTCCGCGGCGGCGAGCCCGTGCCCGACGTCTACACGCTGCCCGACGGCCAGCGGGAGGCCTGCCGTCCCGGCGTCGGGGAGGCCGGCGAGCGCACCGTCCTCCAGGTGTGCCGTGAGAGCTCTCGCGGCGAGATGGCGGCGGCGGAGGACCTGCCCGCCGACCAGATGGACGACACGGCCACGATCACCGTCACCGAGTGGCGCACCATGCCGGGTGCCACCGACGCCCGCGTCTTCGTCGACGTCGAGGCGCCGGTCGTCACCGGACCCGGCGAGGCGGCGCTCCGCACCCAGCTCGAGCGGGCGATGGACCTCGCCGAGTCTCGGTTCGCGGCGATCGAGATCCAGCAGCTCGACCTCGACTCGCCCACGTGGACCGACTACGACTTCCAGCTCGGCGCCGCCGTCTGGGGCACGCAGCCGGCCCCGGTCATCAGCGGCGAGTGAGCCGCGCCCGCTGGGCCAGCCAGACCAGCAGCCCCACCGCGACGCCGACCGCGACGGTCCGGGCGTCGACCTCGCCGGCGAACAGCAGGGCCGACCAGGCGATGGTGAGCAGCGGCTGCAGCTGCTGGACCTGGCTGACCCTCGCGGTGCCTCCGCGCGCGAGGCCGGCGTACCAGGCGAAGAACCCGAGCAGCTGCGAGACCAGCACCAGGTAGGCGAACCCGCCGAGCACCGTGGGCGACCAGCTCACCTCGCTCACGAACAGCGAGACCACGCCGAGCGGGAGGGTCAGCGGCAGCAGCACGACCAGGCTCCAGCAGATGCTCTGCGGGCCGCCGAGAGTGCGTGCCTGATCGGCGCCGATCGCGTAGCCGACCGACGCGCAGACCACCGCGCCCAGCATCTCCAGGTCGCCGGTCCCGAACCCGTCGCCGCCCGCCCCCGGCCGCGAGAGCAGGTACGCCGTCAGCACCGCGACCCCGGCGCCGCTCGCAAGCCAGAACGACCCGGGCAGCCGCTCGCTACCGAGCACCGCCGCGACGACCGCGGTGCAGGCGGGCAGCAGGCCGAGGATAACCGCACCCCGACCGGGGTCGATGGAGGTGACCGCGGCCGAGGAGAGCAGCTGGAAGGCCAGGCCGACCATGAGTCCGCCGACCGCCAGCGCCGGCAGCGCCCGCCGGTCCGGACGCGGTGCGCGCGCCGCGCGCAGGATCGCCAGGGCCAGGATCCCGGCGGCGAGCGAGCGCCACACCGTGATGGTCCACGGGTCGGCCCCGGCGACGGCCCAGACGTTCGCCGGCAGCGAGAAGCTGAAGCCCACCACGCCGACCAGCCCCAGGAACCAACCACGGGACGCTTCTTGCGGTGGAGCGTTACCCGATGGTGCGGCCAAGCCGATAACGCTACTCTGATCCTTCATGAAGGACGATAACAGTCGCGGCGCCCTGCTGTCCGCGCTCCGCGACCTCGTCGCTGCCGGCCCGGTCGGCGCGCGACTGCCATCGGTCCGCGAGCTGCAGCGTCACTTCCAGGTCTCCCCGCTCACCGTGCAGCAGGCCGTGCGCCAGCTGCACGGCGAGGGCCTGGTCGACGTCCGCCCGGGCGCTGGGACCTTCGTCGCGGCGGCCCCGCCGACCACGCGCTCGGCCGACCTCGGCTGGCAGCACGTGGCCCTCGGCGGGCACGCACCACCCGACGCCTCCCGCACCCTCGCCCTGCACGCCGAACCCGGGGCTGGGGTGGTCCGGCTCGCCGGCGGCTACCTCGACCAGACGCTCGTGCCCGAGAAGCCGCTCAGCGCCGCGCTGGCCCGCGCGGTGCGCCGGACCGGCGCCTGGGGGCGGGCGCCCGTCGAGGGCATCGAGTCGCTGCGGCAGCTCTTCGCCCGCGAGATCGGGGGCGTCGACGCCGCCGACGTGCTGATCACCTCCGGAGGGCAGAGCGCACTGTCGATCGCCATCCGCGCCCTCACCCGGCCGGGCGACGCGGTGGTGCTGGAGACTCCGACGTACGCCGGGTTCATCTCCATCGCCCGCAGCCACGCGCTCGAGGTGCACCCGGTGCCGACCGACGCGGACGGACTGCGCACCGACGTCCTGGACCGGGTGCTCGCGTCCAGCGGCGCGCGGCTGGTCGTCGTCCAGCCGCTGCACGCCAACCCGACCGGCAGCACCCTGGCCGCCGGCCGTCGCCGGGAGCTGCTCGCGCTCGCCCGCTCGTACGGCGCGTTCGTGCTGGAGGACGACTACGCCCGCGACCTGACCATCGATGGACCCGCCCCGCCGACGCTGGTGTCCCAGGACGTCGACGGCCACGTCGTCCACGTCCGCTCGCTGTCGAAGCCGGTCGCACCCGCCCTCCGGGTGGCCGCGCTGGTCGCCCGCGGCCCCGCCCTCAACCGGCTGCGCGCCGCCAAGACCCTCGACGACTTCTACGTCTCCCGCCCGCTGCAGGAGGCCGCGGTCGACTTCCTGTCCTCGCCGGCCGCCGGCCGGCACCGCCGTACCGTCGCTCGCGAGCTCGGCGCCCGCCGCGACACCTTGCTCTCCGAGGTTCGCGCCCGGCTGGCCGGCGCCTCGGTCGACACGGTCCCGGGCGGCGGCATGCACCTGTGGGTCCGGCTCCCCGACGGCGTCGACGACGTCGACCTGGCCGCCCGTGCCCGCGGCGCCGGAGTGCTGGTCTCCGCCGGCTCGGCATGGTTCCCGACCGAGCCCGACGCGTCGTACCTGCGCCTGACCTACGGTGAGACGCCGGTCCCGCTCCTCGTCGAGGGGGTTCGTCGGCTGGCCACCGTGCTGGTGGGGTAGTCCCTAGGGAGCCAGCCGCTCGGTCGTCCAGCCCTCTCCCGCTCGCCGGTAGACCAGCCGGTCGTGCATCCGGCCGGGGCGGCCCTGCCAGAACTCGACCGCCTCGGGGCGGACGAGATAGCCGCCCCACTCCTCCGGGACGGGGACGTCGGCGCCGTCGTAGCGCTCCTCGACCTCGGCGTACGACGCCGCGAGCTCCTCGCGGTCGGCGACCACCCGCGACTGGTGGGACGCCCAGGCGCCGAGCTGGGAGCCGCGCGGCCGGACGGCGAAGTAGTCGGCCACGTCGGCGGCCGGGAGGGGGGTCGCGACCCCGTCGACGCGGACCTGCCGCTCGAGCGGGTGCCACGGGAAGAGCAGCGCGCAGCGCGGGTTCGCGGCCAGCTCGGAGCCCTTGCGCGAGCGGGTGTTGGTGAAGAAGACGAAGCCCGCGTCCGAGAGCCCCTTCAACAGCACCATCCGCGAGGACGGGACGCCGTCGGCGTCGGCGGTCGCCACCACGAGGGCGTTCGGCTCGTGCACGCCGGCGGCCTGCGCCTCGTCGAACCAGCGGCGGAACATGGTGATCGGGTCCGGAGCGAGGTCGCTCTCCTCCAGCCCGGCGGCGGCGTACTCGTGCCGCAGCGCCCGCAGGTCCAGTCCGGTGTCCGGTGTGGGGTCGGCCATACCGCCAGCCTAGGGATGGGTACACAATGCCGGGGGCGCTGCCGCCTGCGCCCACGAGACGAAGGAGTCGCGCCGATGACCGAGGTACACCACGGGCTGGAGGGCGTCGTCGCCTTCGAGACGCAGATCGCGGAGCCCGACAAGGAGGGTTCGGCGCTGCGCTACCGCGGCGTGGACATCGAGGACATCGTCGGCCGGGTGCCGTTCGAGAACGTCTGGGGCCTGCTGATCGACGGCAAGTACTCCCCCGGTCTCGCCCCCGCGGAGCCCTACAACCTCCCGGTCCACACCGGCGACGTGCGCGTCGACGTCCAGGCCGCGGTCGCGATGCTCGCGCCGGCCTTCGGCTTCGGCCAGACCTACGACATCAGCGACGAGCAGGCCCGCGAGGACATCGGCCGGCTCGCCGTCATGGTGCTCTCGTACGCCGCCCAGTCGGCCCGCGGCCTGAACCAGCCCGTGGTCCCGCAGAAGGCCGTCGACGAGGGGAAGACCCTCGCCGAGAAGTTCCTGATCCGTTGGAAGGGCGAGGCCGACCCGAAGCACGCCCACGCGATCGACGCCTACTGGTCCTCCGCGGCCGAGCACGGCATGAACGCCTCCACCTTCACCGCCCGCGTCATCACCTCCACCGGCGCCGACGTCGCGGCCGCCTTCTCCGGCGCCATCGGCGCGATGAGCGGCCCGCTGCACGGCGGTGCCCCGGCCCGCGTGCTGACCATGATCGAGGAGGTCGAGAAGTCCGGCGACGCCACCGCCTACGTCAAGGGCCTGCTCGACTCCGGCGAGCGGCTGATGGGCTTCGGCCACCGTGTCTACCGCGCCGAGGACCCGCGCGCCCGCGTGCTCCGCCGTACGGCGAAGGAGCTCGACGCCCCGCGGTACGCCGTCGCCGAGGCCCTCGAGCAGGCGGCCCTGAAGGAGCTGCGCGAGCGCCGCCCCGATCGGGTGCTGGAGACCAACGTCGAGTTCTGGGCCGCGATCGTCCTCGACTTCGCCGAGGTCCCGGCCCACATGTTCACCTCGATGTTCACCTGTGCCCGCACCGGCGGCTGGTCGGCGCACATCCTGGAGCAGAAGACCACCGGCCGGCTGATCCGTCCCTCGGCCATCTACACCGGCCCCGCCGCCCGCAAGGCCGACGAGGTCGACGGCTGGGAGGCGGAGTGGCACGGCTGATCCGGCCCTGACCGGCTAGTCCAGGCGCCCCTCGAACCACGACGTCCGGCCGCGCGCGGCGGCGCGGGTGAGCGAGAGGTGCACGTGGTCGCGGTGCCGCAGGGTCGTCGAGCAGCGCCGCACGGTGCGGCAGGACGAGCTGAGGTAGCGCTCGGGCGCGAAGCCGTTCCAGGCGGAGTAGATCCGGTCGTCCCAGATGACGTACATGACGCCCATCCGCCGGGCGCGGGCGTCGGGGTTGCCGGCCCGGTCGGTGGCGAACAGGTCGCGCATCATCCGCCGCGCCGCGCGCCGGTCGCGGCCGCGCCGCACGTCGAGGGTCCAGTCGAAGGCGCGGCCCTCGGCGTGCTCCGACGTCGAGCCCTTCGCACAGGCGCGGGACACCCCGCCGTACGCGCCGCCGTACCTCCGGACGAGCCAGCGGCCGAGCACCACGGTGCCGGGCTTGGGCTTCGGCGCGCAGCGGGTCTGCGGCTGGTACGGCGCGTAGTCCTCGATCGGCGGCGCCGCGCCGGCCGGAGCAGCGGTCAGCAGGGTCGCCAGCAGGACCAGGAGGCAGACGGTACGGCGCACGGGATCGACCATCGACCGCCTCGCGGCCGACCTGAGGTCAGCTGACGGTCCGGGTGGTCCGCGCCAGGTAGGCCCGACCGCGCGGCGACAGGTCGTAGCCGACGTCGAAGCTCTGGGTCAGCCCGAGGTTCTTCAGCTTGCGCACGTCGATCTTGAACGGATCGCGCTCGCGCCCCATCTCGGCGGCCAGGTCCGGCGCGCGCACGTGCGGTCGCCGACCGATCAGGGCGAGGGTCGACATCGTCCACGGCCCGTGGCTGCTGGCCCGGTCCAGCCGCTCCAGCCGTACGTCGATGGCGCGCACGTCGTCCGCGCTGAGCTCGGCGCTCTCGCGCAGGGCGACCCGGGGGTCCGGGCCGGCGTACGCCAGCACCACGCGGTACGTCGGCAGCCCGCCCTCGACCTTGTCCAGCTGGCGACGGAGCCGGGCGGCGTCGGGCCAGCCCGCGGCGACCGCGTCCGCGTCGCTGATCGCCTCGGCGTCGACCACCTCGACCCCGTCGACCCGGATGACCCCCGCCACCGTGCGGAACTGCGAGCCGACCTTCACCCCCGGCTTCGCCCAGCGGCGGAAGGCCAGCGTCACCGAGCCGTCGGCGACGCCGTGGGCGACCTTGGGGGGCAGCAGCATCAGAGCAGCCGGCCGAAGCAGCGGTTCTCGGGGGAATCCTTGTAGTGCCCGAACGACGGGATCGGCTCGTAGCCCGCGGAGGTGTAGAGGGTGATCGCCTCGGGCTGCTTGTCGCCGGTCTCCAGGACCAGCGCGGCGAACCCGGCGTCGCGGGCGGTGGCCTCCAAGTGGGCGAGCATCCGGCGCGCGTGCCCGGCCCGCTGGGCGCGGGGGACGACGTACATGCGCTTGATCTCGGCGGTGCGGTCGGTGCCGAGCGCGGAGATGCCGCTGCTGCGCCAGGCAGCGGTCGCGACCGCGTCATCGCCCCGGTAGCCCACGAAGAAGCTGCCGGCGGGTGGGACGAACATCAGCGGGTCCAGCGGGGTCTCGTCGGGGCCGCCGTAGCGGACGACGTACTCGGCCTGCACCTCGTCGATCAGCCGCATCGCGTCGGGGTGGCCGTACTCGACCGGGACGATCCGGAGCTCCTGCACCTGCACGGGTCCATGATCCACGATCCGGCGATTTATCTCGCCGCAACGCGGCTGCAACAATGGCGGGGCTGACAGCGTGGTCAGGGAAGTCACACTCCTCGCCCTTCGGAAGGCAGCTCATGACCGACCTGCAGATCCCCGCCGACCTGCTCCCCGCCGACGGCCGCTTCGGTGCCGGACCGTCGAAGATCCAGACCAGCCACCTCGACGCGCTCGCCGCGACCGGCTCCTCGCTGATGGGCACGTCCCACCGCCAGGCGCCGGTGAAGAACACCGTCGGCCGGGTCCGCGAGGGCCTCGCCCAGCTGTTCTCGCTGCCCGAGGGCTACGAGGTCGTGCTCGGCAACGGCGGCGCGACGGCGTTCTGGGACATCGCGACGTTCGGCCTGATCGAGAAGAAGAGCCAGCACCTCTCCTTCGGCGAGTTCTCCTCGAAGTTCGCCAAGGCCGCGGCCGACGCCCCGTGGCTGGACGCCCCCACCGTCATCAAGAGCGAGCCGGGCTCCGCGCCGGTCGCCGCGGCCGAGGCCGGCGTCGACGTCTACGCCTGGGCCCACAACGAGACCTCCACCGCGGTGATGACCCCGGTCATCCGCCCGGCCGGCGCCGACGAGGGCTCGCTGGTCCTGGTCGACGCCACCTCCGGTGCCGGCGGCCTGCCCGTCGACCTCGCCGAGGTCGACGCCTACTACTTCGCCCCGCAGAAGTGCTTCGCCTCCGACGGCGGCCTGTGGATCGCGCTGATGTCGCCGGCCGCCCTCGAGCGGGCCGCCTCGATCGCCGCGTCCGACCGGCACGTCCCGGCCTTCTTCGACCTGCCGACCGCGATCGACAACTCCTCGAAGAACCAGACCT
Source organism: Nocardioides sp. CCNWLW216 (assembly GCF_037120545.1). Classification (NCBI taxonomy): domain Bacteria; kingdom Bacillati; phylum Actinomycetota; class Actinomycetes; order Propionibacteriales; family Nocardioidaceae; genus Nocardioides; species Nocardioides sp. CCNWLW216. Next base: position 170,409 of record NZ_JBBBBJ010000009.1, on the reverse strand, counting down.
ACAACACCCCGTCGGTCGCCACGCTGTTCCTGATGGCCGAGCAGCTGGACTGGATGAACGCCCAGGGCGGCCTCGCCGGCATGGTCGAGCGCACCACCCGCTCCTCCGACGCGCTCTACGGCTGGGCCGAGAAGACGTCGTACACCTTCCCGTACGTCGAGAACCCCGCCCACCGCTCGCTGGTCATCGGCACCGTCGACTTCACCGACGAGGTCGACGCCGCAGCCGTGGCCAAGGTGCTGCGCGCCAACGGCGTCGTCGACACCGAGCCCTACCGCAAGCTCGGCCGCAACCAGCTGCGGATCGCGATGTACCCCGCCGTCGACCCCGCCGACGTCGAGGCCCTCACCGGCTGCATCGACTGGGTCGTCGAGCGCCTCTGATCGTGGCGCGATAGTCCCTGACGTTCGGCATCCCTCGGACCTGCCGGACGTCAGGGACTATCCGGCCAGCGCCGCCCGGACCAGGTCGTACGACGCCCGGTCGAACGCGACGATCCGCGCCTCGGCGACCGACGTCGAGGCCGAGCGGAGGACCTCCAACGCGCAGGCGATCGCGTCGTCCTTCGGCCAGCCGTAGGCGCCGGCGCTGATCAGCGGGAAGGCGATCGACCGGGCGCCCAGCTCGTCGGCCACCTCCAGCGCCCGGGCGTAGCAGGACGTGAGAAGGGCGCGGTCGGTCTCTCCCCGAGTGCGGTTGGGCCCGACCACGTGGACCACCCACCGCGCCGGGAGCAGGCCGGCCGTCGTCCACCCGGCGTCGCCGGTGTCGAGGCCGCGGGGGAAGCGTCGCCGGCAGTCCTCCAGCACCGCCGGCCCGCCCGCGCGGTGGATCGCGCCGTCCACGCCCGCGCCGCCCCGCATCGCCCGGTTGGCGGCGTTGACCACCACGTCGACCTCCTGGGCGGTGATGTCACCCTGCACCGCGGTGATCTCCATCAGGCCTCCTTGATCAACCTCAGCGTCGCACGCTCCAGCGCCGCCTGCCGCAGGTCCGGGGTGTCGTAGGTGCGCCGGGTCGTGCCGCGGATGGTCCGGCCGTCCTCGTAGGCCTCGACCACCCGCGGGTCGACGTACGACGACCGCGCGAGCGTCGGCGTGTTCCCCAGGAACGACGAGACCTCCTTCATCGCGCCGGCCACCGCCCGCTTCTGCGAGGCCTGCGACTCCCCCGGCTCGGGCGACTCCGCGAGCGCGGCGGCCGCGAGCACGGTCGCGTGCCAGGTCCGGAAGTCCTTGGCCGTGGCCTCGATCCCGGTCGACTCGCGCACGTAGGCGTTGACCAGGTCGGGCAGCATCGAGCGCCACGACCGGCCGTCCTTGTAGGACAGCAGCCGCAGGTCTCCCCCGCGGCGTCGCCGCATCACCTCGATCGCCTCGATCACGACCACGTCGTCGATCTCGATCTCGTGCTCCACGCCGGACTTGCCGACGAAGGCGAAGACCAGCCGGTCCTGGCGCCGTCGTACGTGTCGACGCTCCAGGGTCGTCAGCCCGAAGCTGCCGTTGGTGTCGGCGTAGATGTCGTTGCCGATCCGGAAGTACCCCAGGTCCAGCAGCCGTACGGCGGCCGCGCAGGCCCGCTCCAACGGCATCCCCTCGCGCCCGAGGTCGGTCAGCACCAGCTCGCGGGCCCGCGTCAGCGCCTTGCCGAACTCCAGCATCCGGTCGAACTTCTCGGCGTCGCGCCGGACCCGCCATTCGGGGTGGTAGAGGTACTGCCGCCGCCCCGCGTCGTCGGTCCCGACCGCCTGCAGGTGACCGTTCTCGTACGGCGTCACCCACACGTCCTGCCAGGCCGGCGGGATCACCAGCTCGCGCACCCGCTGGGCGTCCGCGTCGGGCAGCCGAGCACCGGTCTCGTCGAGGTAGACGAAGCCCTTCCCGGCGCGCCGCCGGGTCCAGCCCGGTTGGTCCGGAGAGGTACGACGCAGCCGCGGCATGAGTGGTCAGTTGCCGCGAGCCGGGGCGGGCAAACTCACCCGCCCGGGCGGCGCCAGGTCCAGCGCAGCAGGAGCACCAGCAGGCCCAGACCGGCACCGGTGCCCAGCAGCCACGGCCAGACCGACCGGTCGACGACGACCTCCTCGGGGGGCGCGGGGTCGCCCTGCGGGTCGGGCGAGGCCGAGCCCGACGGTGCGGCGGGGGTCGGCGTGGGCGTCGGGGGCGCCAGGGCCGCCCGGACCTCCCGCGGCAGGCCCACTCGCAGCACGTCCGAGGAGGCGCCCTCGGTGCTGATCAGGATCCGCCCCGCCTCGTCGACCGCGAGCCCCTCGCCCTGGTCCTGGTCGGGGAGCTCGAACGAGCCGACCTCCTCCAGCCCGGGCCAGGTCAGCACCTCGGCGGCGCCGTAGTTGCGGATCAGGACGTGCCGGCCGTCGGGCAGGAACGAGCCGTCGGTGGCGATCGGGAGCGCGGTGCCCACGGCCTCCAGCCGGTTGGGACGGTCGGCGCGGAGCCGGGCCGGGGCCCGGTAGACGACGCCGCCGAGGATCCCCTTGCTGACGACGACCAGGCGACCGGAGCCGGGCTCGGTCATCAGGGTCTCCGCGTCGGTGGCGCCGTCGGGGTAGACGAGCTCGAACCGCTCCGGCGCCACGGTCCGGTCCTCCCGGCCCACCGGCACCCGCAGCACCTCGACCGTGTCGCGCACGGCCCGGTTGTCGCCGATGTCGCCGACCCACACCTCGCCCGGCCCGGCCGGCGCGAGCGCCTCGACGTCGCGCGGGTCGTCGTCCCAGCGGGTCACGCCGACGGTCTCGCCGCTGGCCGGATCCACGACGAGGACCCGGCCGGAGTCGCCCGAGTCGTTCACGGTCACGACCAGCCCGTCGCGGGCGACCAGCCCGCTGGACTCGACGATCTCGGGGTCGCGGAAGGTGAAGGCCACCTGCCCGTCGAGCGGGGCCGGCGCGGCGGCGGCGCCGAGCAGGAACGGGACGGCGACCAGGACGGCCAGCGCCCGGTCAGGCACGCGTGGCATCCAGCAGCTCGGCCAGCCGGGGGCGGACCGCCCAGGCGGCCACGAGGTCGTCGTACTCCGCGCGGACGTCGTCGCCGGGAACGCCGGTGCGGATCGCGCGGAGCATCGTGTTGCGGGGGGTGTGCTGGCTCTCGACGAACTGCACGACGTCGACGCGGTAGCCCTCGATGCGCAGCAGCCCGGCGCGCAGGCCGTCGGTGAGGGTGTCGGCGAGCCGCTCGCGGAGGATGCCGTGCCGGGTCAGCAGCGCGTACGGCGCCGGGGTGGGCGCCTTCCGCAGCTGCGCGGCGACGTCGTGGTGGCAGCAGGGCGCGGCCAGCACCACCTGGGCGCCCCAGCCGACCGCCTGGGCCAGCGCCTCGTCGGTGGCGGTGTCGCAGGCGTGCAGCGCCAGCACCACCTCCGGGGCCGGATCGAGCGAGACCCCGCCGATGGTGCCGACGACGAACTCCGCGTCGACGCCCAACGAGGCGGCCACCGCGCTGTTGTGCTCGCGCGACTGCTCCTTGACGTCGACACCGGTGACCACGACCGGCAGGCCGCGCACCGCGGTCAGGTAGCGCTGCGCGGCGAAGGTCAGGTAGGCGTTCCCGCAGCCCAGGTCGACGATCCGCAACGGCTCCTCGGCGGTCGGCTGCCGCAGGTGGCCCTTCTCCAGCGCCTCGCTGAGGGTCCCGTCAAGCAGCCGGAGGAACTCCTCCACCTGCCGGTACTTCGCCTGCCGGCTCGGCTTGAGTCGCCCCTGGGCGTCGCTCAGCCCGAGCGCCCGGAACACCGGGTCGTCCTCGGACAGCAGCCGGTCCTTGGCCCGGTCGTGACCGCGCTCGGCGGCCAGCGGCGCCGTGCGGTCGCTCGTGTGCCGGACCGCCTCGAGCTTCTTGGTCACCCGGACCTGGTGGCTCTGGGTCGTGGTGTCCACGTGCCAGTTGCCGAAGGGCAGGGCGAGCAGGTCGTCGACGGCAGCGCGGGCGCCGTCGCCGACGGCGTGGTTGGCGGTGTGCGCCTGGGTTTCGTCGTACGACGTCACCTGGAGGTGCCGACCGGCCTTCAGGTCGACGTAGCGCAGCTCGACCCGTCGCCACGGCGGCTGGTTGCCGCGCTGGCGGCCGCTGGCCACCGCCCGGACCAGCACGTCCGGGTCGAGCAGGTGCCCGCGCACCTGCGCCAGCGCCTGCGACAGCGGCTCGGCCACCTCAGCTCACCACCGCGGCGATCACCACGATCACCAGCAGCGCCACCAGGGCGGCCGGGATGATGAGGCGGCGATAGCGAGGGTTCACCTGACGAGTCTAGGAGCGGGCACCACGGACGGGCGCGCGCCCCCGTACGATTCGTGCCCGACGGAGAGGGGGCCTTCGTGCACCGACGCGTGCGTGTCCTGCTGATCGTGGCGATCGCCCTGCTGCTGACGACGGCCGGCGTCCTCGCCGTCCGGCAGTCCGGCGTCCTCGACGACGGGACGGGCCCGGCGGCCGAGACGACCGGCGCCGCACAGCCCCGGGTCGAGGAGAACCGCCTGGTCGACGCCCGCACCGGCCGCGACTTCGTCCCCCGGGGCGTGAACTGGTCGAGCTTCGAGTACGCCTGCGCCCAGGGCTGGGGCCTCAGCGCCCTCGACACCACGGCGGGCGCGGCCGACCCGCACGACGCCCAGGCGGCCGCGATCGCCTCGTGGGGCGCGAACACCGTCCGGCTCCCGCTCAACCAGGACTGCTGGCTCGGGAGCCGCGGTGCGCCGGTGAGCGACCAGTACGAGGAGCGCACCTACGAGGCCTACCGGGACGAGGTCGCGCGCTTCGTCACCGCCCTGAACCGGCACGGGCTGGTCGTCATCCTCGACCTGCACAGTCGCAAGCGCGCCGAGGCGCCCGAGTTCGGCAACCTGGCCATGCCGGACGCCGAGTCGCTGGTCTTCTGGCGCAGCGTGGCGACGGCGTACCGGCACCGCCCCTCGGTGATGTTCGACGCCTTCAACGAGCCCTACTCCCGCTACGACGCCACCGACGAGCTGGTCTTCGACCTGACCTGGGCCTGCTGGCGCGACGGCGGCTGCGAGGCCCCGGCCGAGGACGACCAGACGACCACCGACGGGACCCGCACCTACCCCGTCCAGGGCATGGCGGCGGTCGTCGGCGAGATCCGGGACAGCGGGGCCGAGCAGCCGATCCTCCTGGGCGGCCTCGACTACGCCAACGACCTGAGCCGGTGGCTCGAGTTCGCCCCCGACGACGACCAGCTGGTCGCGGCCTTCCACAGCTACGACTTCAAGGCCTGCTCGACCCGCGAGTGCTGGGACTCCGTCCTCGGCCCGCTGGCCGACAGCGTGCCGGTCCTGACCTCCGAGCTCGGTGCCGAGGACCCCCTCGGCGGGTACGTCGACCGCTACCTCGAGTGGGCCGACGACCGCGGGATCGGAGCCGTCTTCTGGGTCTGGGCCGCGCACGCCAGCGACCCGATGTCGCTCCTGGTCGAGCAGGGCGGAACGCCCACCGAGTACGGCGTACGCACCCGGGCCTGGCTCTCGGGCGAGCCGGTCCCGGCGGTCGGGGCCAGGTCCGGAATCACCCCGGAGATCACCCCGGAGACGCCCTCCGGATGAGCGCGGGTGTGCCCGCGTGACGGGGGGCACAGGCGGCGACCCCGAATTTTTACAAGCTGTTACTGGCCTGAGGAAGTTCAGTGGGAGCCCGCCCGACAGGATTGACCCCGTTATCCCTGGGGTCCTGAGACGGGCCGGGGGTCATCAGTGGGGGGATGAGTCATGACGGTCCAAGCAGCTGCGTCGCGCCCGGTCGGGAAGACCTCGGGTGCCGCAGGCCTCGGTGCCTTGCTGCAGCTCGGTGTGTTCGTGGTCGTCGTCGTCACCTTCCTGGTGGCGCCGCTCCTCGCCCTCGCCGTCGCGTTCCTGGTCTACACGGTGATGCGCGGTCGCGGCGAGGCCAACCGCCCCGCGGCCGGCTCGACCACCCAGGGTCCCGCCTTCGGCTTCGGCTCGGGCGCCCGGTGACCGCCACGATCGTCGCGTCCGCGACCCGGCTCACCGACGGCATCGACCCCGAGCTCGGCCTGCTCCTGCCGGAGGGCTTCTGCCGGACCTTCCGGGTGATGCCGTACGCCGAGGTCGACGGGCAGCTGCTCGTCGCCGCCGCCGACGTCGCCGACCCGATCGTGGAGCGGGTCGTCGACGAGTTGATCACCCGGCCGTTCGTGCTCGTCCGGCACACCGTCAACGAGATCAACGGCGCCATCGACGCGGTCTACCCGCCGCTCGAGGAGAACCTGGAGTCGCCCGAGGCCCGTCGGGCCCGGACCCAGATGGCCCAGATGCTGACCCGCAGCGGCCTGGTCACCGAGGACCAGCTGCGGACCGCGACCCTGGAGTACTCCCGCACCGGCGACCCGCTGGGCGACATCCTGGTCTCCCACGGTGCCATCTCCGAGGACGTGCTGGTCGCCGCCCTCTCCGAGCTGCACCAGCTGCAGCGGGTCGGCCTGACCGACTTCGAGCCCGACACCGACGTCGCCCGGGCGCTGCCCGAGGCGCTCGCCCAGGAGCTGCAGGTCGTCCCGGTCGCCCGCACCGGCACGGAGTTCCTGCTGGCCGTCGCCCGCCCGCTGGGCCGCGAGGACCTCGCCCGGGTCGAGTCGGCCCTCGGCAAGCCGGTGCGCCAGCTGCTCGCGAACCGCACCGACCTCGACCAGCTCGTCCAGCGCGTGCACGCGCACCACTACGCCGAGATCGCCACCCGCCTGGTCATGGAGACCCGGCCGGAGGAGTCGGCCCACGTGGTCGTCTCGCCGACCCAGAAGGCCTTCTTCGTCTGCGCCCTCATCGTCACCGTGCTGGTCGGCGTGGTCTGGCCGACCAAGACCATGATCGGCCTGGTCGCGCTGTGCAGCCTGGCGTACCTGTCGGTCTCGATCTACAAGTTCCGGCTGACCCTGCGGGCCCTCGGCACCCACCTCGAGTACGACGTCACCGACGAGGAGCTCGCCGACCTCGACGAGCGGATCCTGCCGATCTACACGATCCTGGTCCCGCTCTACAAGGAGGCCGGCATCGTCCCGCGGCTGGTCCGCGACATGAACGCGCTGGACTACCCGAAGACCCGCCTCGACGTGAAGCTCCTCTGCGAGGAGGACGACGTCGAGACGATCGCCAAGATCCAGTCGATGAACCTGCCCCCGCACTTCCACCTCGTGGTCGTGCCGGACAGCCTGCCGAAGACCAAGCCGAAGGCCTGCAACTACGGCCTGCAGCTGTCCAAGGGCAAGTACTGCGTCATCTTCGACGCCGAGGACCGCCCGGACCCGGACCAGCTGAAGAAGGCGTTCGTCACCTTCACCCGCGTCGACCGCAACGTCGCCTGCGTCCAGGCCAAGCTGAACCACTTCAACCAGGACCAGAACATGCTGACGGCCTGGTTCGCCAACGAGTACTCGATGCACTTCGAGCTGATCCTGCCCGCCATGGGCGCCTCGGAGTCCCCGATCCCGCTCGGCGGCACCTCGAACCACTTCGTCACCTCGACGCTGCGCGAGCTCGGCGCCTGGGACCCGTTCAACGTCACGGAGGACGCCGACCTCGGCATCCGCCTGCACCGCGAGGGCTACCGCACCGCGATGATCGACTCCACCACGCTGGAGGAGGCCAACTCGGTCGTCCCGAACTGGATCCGGCAGCGCAGCCGCTGGAACAAGGGCTACTACCAGACCTGGCTCGTGCACATGCGCAACCCGTTCCAGCTGCTCTCGCAGGTCGGCCTGAAGGGCTTCCTGAGCTTCAACCTGACCATGGGCAGCGCCTTCGTGCTGCTGCTCAACCCGATCTTCTGGGCCCTCACCACGCTCTACGTCTTCACCCAGGCCGGCTTCATCGAGCAGCTCTTCCCGGGCATCGTCTTCTACGTCGCCAGCGCGATGCTGTTCGTCGGCAACTTCATCTTCATCTACCTCAACGTCGCGGGCAGCCTGCAACGCGGCGAGTTCGGGATCACCGGCACCGCCCTGCTCTCCCCGCTCTACTGGGGCCTGATGAGCCTGGCGGCCTGGAAGGGCTTCATCCAGCTCTTCACCAACCCGTTCTACTGGGAGAAGACCGAGCACGGCCTGGACGAGGAGCACTGATGAGCGCCCCTGTCATCGAGCCGACCCCGGCTCCCTCCGAGCCGGTCATCAAGCGCACCCGGGAGCGCCTGGCCGGGACCGTCCAGGCGGTCGGCCACCGGCCGCACGACATCCCGCGCCGCCGGTGGGAGAGCCTCGCGATCTTCGCGTTCTTCGCCGTCGCCTACATCTGGTTCGGCTACTGGCTCGTCGTCGAGATGCACGTCGTGAGCTTCGAGACCCTCGACCGGCTGAACCGGTCGCTCATGGTCTGGCACAACGACCCCGCCAAGCTCTCGGCCATCGGCTTCGACTACCCGCCGCTGACCACGCTGCTGATCTCGCCGCTGACCCTGGTGCCCGCGCTGGCCCGCTCGCTGGCCATCGTGCCGGTCGCGTCGGCGCTGTTCGCCGCGGGGACGATGGTGATCCTCAACAGCATGCTGCGCCGGGCCCAGGTCCTCACGGCCCTGCGCTACGCCGTGCTGCTCGCGGTCGGCGCCAACCCGCTCGTGCTCCTGTACGGCGCCGGCGGCTCGCGCCAGTTCATCTGGATCTCGCTGGTCATGGTGGCCGTGGGCGCGCTCTTCGCCTGGTACGTCACCGCCGACATCCGCTTCATCATGATCTCCGGCCTGGCCTTCTCGGTCGCGACGCTCGCCGGCTACTCCAGCCTGATCTGGTTCGCCATCGGCGCGCTGATGATCGGCTCGGTGCTCAGCCGTCTCGGCGCCCGCGGCGAGGAGATCGAGGGCACCACGGTCGGCTTCGCCGCGCCCACGGCGTACGTCATCGCCCTGTGGACGGCGTTCAACCTGATCCTGCTCTCGAACCCGTTCGCCTGGATCACCGACAGCAGCGACGCGGCCTCCTCGATCGGCGTGGAGCACTTCACGTTCCTCGAGCTCGCCCAGTACACCGGCCAGCTGGTCCTGTACGGCGCGCCGCTGGCGATCGTCGTGCTGCCCGCCCTGATCTTCACCGGCTTCCGCAGCAACGGCTTCGCGCTGTGGCTCGCGGTGATGCTGGCTGCGGCGATCCTGGCCCCGGCCGCGTCGGTGGCGCTCGGCCTGACCGACGCGCCGATGCTGATGCGCAACGCCCTGCTGATCCTGCTCTTCGCCGTGATCGGCGCGATCTGGGTCGCCCGCTCCTCCGGCACCCAGAACGCCGTGGTGAGCGCGATCCTGGTCGCCCTGCTCGTCGGCAGCATCCCGTGGACGTTCCACGCGATGAAGACCTACCGCTATCAGAACCTGGAGTCCTCCTTCGCCGCCGCGATCAGCACGCGGGAGAGCCAGGAGGGGGCGCGCACGCCCACCGGCGGCACCGTCGGCACGGCGTCGGAGCAGGCGATGGCCGACTTCATCCGCGCCAACATCTCCGGCAAGAGCACGATCCTCACCGACAACGCCCAGACCTACGCCGTGATGCTGCTGACCGGCGACCCGGCGCTGTTCTTCGACCGGGTCGACCGCTCGGACGGGCCGTGGCAGGAGGCGGCGAAGGACCCGGCCGGGTACGACGTCCGCTACCTGCTGCTGTCGACCGACACCAGCGAGGACCTGCTCAGCCAGCTCTACAGCGACGCGGTCGACGGGACCGACACGCTCCTGCCCGAGGTCTTCTCCACGCCGCGCTACACGCTCGTCGGGGTCACGCCGGACTACCAGCGACCCGACTCGAGCAGCCCCGCCACCCCGACCCCGGCCCTCGACGACACCACCTCTGGAGGTTCGGTCCAGTGATCGACCACGACAGCATCGCCCCGCCGCCGTCGCTCGCCGACATCCTGTCGGGTGGTGAGGACCTGATCGGTCGCGTCGACTTCGGCTCCCGCCTGGTCCCCGAGGCCCGCGACGACGCGGCCGACAGCACCGACAGCACCCGTGGCACCGGGGGCACCGCCACGGCCACCCGGACCCGCACGCCCCAGGTCGCCGCGAAGCCCGCCCCCAAGCCGGCTCCGAAGGCCCCCGAGGCCCCGAAGCCCGCCGAGACGTCCGCCGCCGAGAGCGAGACCGAGACCGGGACTGCCGCGAAGCCCGGCCGCAGCCCGAGGTCGAAGACCAAGCCCCGCGGCAGCGCCCGGGCCACCCTGCGCCCGGCCCTGAAGCGGGTCACCGAGGAGCCGGTCGCCGAGGCGCCGGTGCTCGCGCCGGTCGTGAAAGAGGAGCCCGACGCGGTCGAGATCGAGATGGAGCTCGACGACGAGCCCACCGTCGCGCCGCAGTCGTTCCTCGACGAGGAGCCCGACGAGCCGCCGTTCGGGCACTCCTACGTCGACCCCTACGCCACCTCGTTCGCCGACCCGTACGCCGGCCGCGTCGGCGCGCCCCGCGAGCTGCCGAGCATGACGGCGCCGTCGACGGTGCCCCAGGACGACGTCGCCTACCTCGGCCTGTCGGTCGAGGAGGTCGCCGACTCCGCCCGCGCCCGGATGCGGGCCGCCGAGGTCGCGCACCTGCGCCACCTGGAGGCCATCGAGAACGAGGCCGCCCGGCGCCTGGAGCTGCTCACGGCCCAGGCCGAGCTCGACGCCGAGCTGATCCGCCTACACGCGCGCCGCGAGGCGCACGCCATCATCACCGCCGCCCGCACCCGCACCGGCTCCGCCGGTGGCGCCACCCGCGCCGAGCGCCGGCTCGCCGACGTCGGCGGGTCGTTCTCCCGCTTCGCCGAGTCCCTGGAGTCCAGCATCGAGTCGTCCTCGGCCCCCGACCACCGGTACCGGCCGTGATCGCCCGCCGCCGCCACGGCCTCGTCGCCCTGGCCACCGCCACCGTCCTCGTCCTCGCCGGCTGCGGCGGTGGGGACGACGAGGCGAAGGCCGACCCGGACCTGCAGATCGCCGCGTCCGGCGCCGACGCCGCCGACACCCTCGACTCCGCGGAGACCCGGTTCTTCTCCGACTCCTCACCGTGGAACACCCGTGCGGACGACCTCGACGTGGACCCCGCGTCGAACTCGATGATGAGGCTGGCCCGCGAGCGGGTCGGCGTCGTCGAGGACGGCAACGACATCACGGTCGAGCCGCGCCAGATCACCGACCCGGTCTACATCAACACCGAGGCCTGGACGACGCCCGTCGTCGCGGGCGGCGAGCCGACCAAGGTCGTGTGCCGGCAGATCATCTGCGGCGACGGCGCGGACAGCATGGTCCTCAACGTCCCGACCGACATCGACCCGGACCCGCGCTACGACGGCTGGTACACCATCTTCGACACCAGCAAGTCGATCGCCTACGACCTGTGGCGCGCGCGCCGCGAGGACGACGGCAGCATCTCCTACCACTTCATGCGGATCTGGGAGCTCGACGGACCGGGCTTCAGCGCCCCCCAGGTCGTCGGCGCCCGCGGCTCCGGCCTCCCGCTCTTCGCCGGGCTGATCCGGCCGGGCGAGCTCAACGCCGGCAAGATCGACCACGCGCTGGCGATCAGCGTCCCCGGACCCGCCCAGAGCAGCTTCGTCCAGCCCGCCTCGTCGACCGACGGCAACGGCCAGCCGAAGTCGCTTCCCGAGGGTGCGCGGATCCGCCTCAAGGCTGACGTCACCTTGTCCGAGCCGGTCGACCCGGTCACCGGCAAGCCGATCCCGATGACCGCCCAGCAGCGCCGGTACGCCGACGCGATCACCCTCGCGCTGCGCACCTACGGCGCCATCGTCGTCGACCGCGCCGCGGTCCCCACGCTCTACGCCCAGCGCGACGTCACCGGCGACATGCTCCGCGGCAACGAGCTGCAGGGCCTGCACCTCGAGGACTTCGAGGTCGTCGAGCTCGGCAAGCGCTACGAGTACCCGCCGGACGAGGTGGACGCGGGCGACGCCGCCACGCCGTCCTCGGACCCGTCCGCCACCGCCACCCCGACCCAGGGAGCCTCCTGATGCCCACCCCGAGCGCCGCCCGCCGCGGACTGGCCGTCGGTGCGGGCCTCCTGCTCGCCGCCGGCCTGCTCACCTCGTGCAGCTCCGACGAGGGTGACGGCACCGACCTGGTGGCCCAGGCCCAGGAGGTGCAGTACCGCACCGAGCTGGCCCAGCAGCAGGAGATCGAGCGCCGCGCGGCCAACCTGCCGACCCGGCCCGCCGGCACCGTCGTCATCGACGGCAACACCGACAGCTCGCTGACCCGCGACCTCACCTCGGCGTACGTCGCCGACGGCACGGTCACCACCGTCGACGTCGGTCACAGCGGCGAGGACGAGGCCTTCCAGCGGCTCTGCGCCGGCGAGATCGACCTGGTCGACTCGAGCCGCGCGATCAGCCGCTCGGAGTGGGAGGCCTGCCGCGCCGTCGGCCTCGACGTCGTGCAGTTCCAGGTCGCGGCCGACGCGGTCGTGGTCGCCATCAAGTCCGAGTCCGACGTGGGCGGCGACTGCCTGAGCACCCAGCAGGTCCAGGACATCTACCGGGCCGGCTCGCCGGTCACCAACTGGGCCCAGGTCGGCCTGGACGAGGTGCCGCTCAGCGTCGCCGGGCCCGACACCCAGAACAAGGCGTTCGACTTCTTCGGCCGTACCGTCCTCGACGCGCCGCAGCCCTCGCTGGTCAATCTCCGCTCCGACTACCGCGCCCTCGACAGCGACCGCGGCTCGCGGACCTTCGTCGTCGGCAGCGCCCGCGACGAGCGGATCGCCGGCACCAACGCCGACCGCCAGCGGGTCCGCGAGCAGCTGCGCAGCGAGGTCGCCGCGCAGCGCCAGGTCGTCGACGACGCCCGCGACGAGGTCGAGGCCGCCACCGCCGAGGTCACCAAGGGCGTCCGCGACCAGCGGCCGGCCGCCGACCAGGCCCGCGACCAGCAGCGCCTCGACAAGGCGAACGCCGCCTACCAGGCGGCTCGGACCAAGCTGGTCGCCCTGAAGGCGAGCTGGACCCGGGCCAAGCGGGCCGCCGACGGCTCCGCCGCGGCGCTGAAGCGCTACGAGGCCACCCGGGGTCACCTGTCGTACTTCCGGTTCAGCTACTACGAGCTCTTCGAGGAGCAGCTCCGGCCGTTCGAGATCACCCTGCCCGACGGCCAGCGCAACTGCGTGTTCCCGAGCCAGCGGACCATTGTCTCGGGGCAGTACCCGCTCTCCCAGCAGCTGCTGCTCACCACGACCACCCGCTCGCTCGACCGCGACGACGTCTCGGGCCTGCTGGAGTTCACGCTCTCCCACGCGGTCCAGGAGGCCGAGGACGCCCGCCTGGTCCCGCTCCCGGACGCCCAGGTGAACCAGCAGCTCGCGGTGGTCCGCGGCGAGCAGGCGCCGACGCTGGTCGTGCCCGAGGAGGACAAGGCCGCGGTCGAGTCCACGAAGGACGCCGAGCCGGTCGACGAGCCGGCCCAGTGATGCACGCGGGTTCTCGGGGCCACTGGCTCGTCACTCCCCTGCTCCTGGCGCTCGCCGTCGGAGGGAGCGTCGTCCCCCTGTCGGCGGCGGCCGCCGCCGACGGCGCACGGGTCGTCACGCTCGACTCCGCGCGGGTCGGCACCAGCACGAGCGCGCCCGCGACGATGCGGGTCGCGCGCAAGAAGGACACCACCCGGGTCGTCCGGAAGGTGACCGTCTCCTGGAAGGGCACCAAGCGCAAGCGGGTCTACAGCAAGTCGGCCGTGGTCCCCGGCATCGGCCGGCTCACCCTGACCTGCCGCCCCAACGCCACCTACGTCCGGCTCACCGTCTCCGACCGCTCCGCCGAGACCCAGATGTGGATGGCGAAGTACGAGACCAAGAACAACCGCGCCGTCGTGGCCACCAAGACCGCCCGGGTCTACCGCTACGCGCACGCCCTCGACGACGGCACCGGCGGCACCGGGAAGTCCACGACCGAGGGCCTCAACCAGCGCTCTCAGATCGAGAACTACTCCAGCGGCTACCTCGACGGCATCATCAGCCAGCGACCGGGCCGCAACCGGCCGGTCACCGGCACCGCCCCCGTCCCGGTGACCTCGCTGAAGCTCAACTGGTGGTGGACCGGCTTCCGCAACCCGATGTCGTGGCGCTCCTGCAAGATCGACGCGGTCCTCACGACCCGGCTGAACCAGCGGATGGGCGTCAACTGGCACGGTGTCGCCGACTCCCCGACCACCCAGCTCGCGCAGTACGCCGTGGCCGGCCTCGGCACCCTGCAGCTGCGCTGCGAGCCCGACGTCGGCAACGACGACGGACGGCGCACCCTGTCGCTGGCCCCGGCGGTGCGCGGCCGCAGCTCGCGGGTGTGGGTCGAGACGATCTCGGGCGAGGGCCAGGTCGAGGACCACGTCGACGGCGAGACGGTCGACTACGACCCGGAGACCAAGCTGGTCGGGCCGATCGACCTGCCCCGCAACGGCATGCTGCGGCTCTTCTTCACCGTCGGTGGCGTGAAGCGCAGCTTCATCGTCTCGTCGTACCTGCTCACCAACGACCGGATCCGCCCCGAGCTCAACGTCTGCGAGACGGCGATCGCCGCCAGCTGACCCGCCTCAGGCGGTACGGCGCGCCGCGGCCGCGAGCCCGGCCCGCACTACGTCGAGCGCGTCGACCGCGCCCGACGAGACGTCGGCGACCGGCACCCAGGCGACCGCGTCGGTGGTGCCGTCGACCTCGGTGACCCGGGGCTCGGCGTCCACGGGGACCGTGGCGGCGAAGACCAGGTGGACCGCGTGGAAGTCCTCGTGCCGGCCGGAGGGCGCCGTCCCCTCGAAGTGCTCGTCGTGGACGTCCAGCACCTCGCCGACCGTGCACGCGACGCCGCACTCCTCGCCGACCTCGCGGACCAGCGCGTCGCGGGGCGCCTCGCCGTGGTCGACGCCGCCGCCGGGCAGCGTCCAGCGGCCGGAGTGGAAGCCCCGGGCGGAGATCCGGGTCAGCAGCACGTCGTCGCCGCGCAGGATCACGGCGTACGCCGCCAGGCGCTGCAGCCGGAACGGCTCGTGGCGGTGCAGCGCCTGGCGGACCAGCGGCACGGTCGGCAGCGTGCCGTCCAGCACCGCGGAGACCGGGTGCCAGGCGGCGTCGACCGTCGAGCCGTCAACCTCGACGACCCGCGGTGCCGGGGCGTCGCGCGGCACCCAGCCCTCGTAGACCAGGCGCACGGAGTGCACGTCCACCCGCCGGCCCTCGCGCCAGGCCGAGCCCTGGTGGAAGGAGTCGACCCGGATCTCCTCCCCCACCCGGACGTCGAGTCCCGTCTCCTCGTGCAGCTCGCGGACCACGGCGTCGCGCGGGTCCTCACCGTGCTCGACCCCGCCGCCGGGCAGCGTCCAGACCTCGCTCTCGCTGACCCGCGGGGCGAGCCGGCTCAGCAGGATCCGGTCGTCGCGCAGCACGACGGCGTAGGCCGCGAGCCGCCGCTCGCGTGGCAGCGAGCGCATCAGGAGAACGGCGGTCGGTGGTCGCGGGCGATCGAGCGGCGACCGGCCCAGCGCCAGACCCGGGCCGCCCGGTCGCGGTCCTCGTCGGTCACCAGGTTGCCCATCCAGCGCAGGGCCAGGGTCATCAGCCAGTCCGAGCGCATGCCCACGGGACCGAGCGCCGGCAGCAGCCGCGGAACGGTCACCAGGCCGGCGAGCCGGCGGGCGATCGAGAACGACTCGCCGTAGTGCTCGCTCAGCAGCGCGGGCCAGGCCCGCTCGAGCGCGGCCCCGTCGGCGATCAGCTCGGCGACCAGCCGGCCGGTCTCCAGGCCGTAGTCGATGCCCTCGCCGTTGAGCGGGTTCACGCAGCCCGCCGCGTCGCCGATCAGCGCCCAGTTGGCGCCGGCGACGTGGGAGACCGCGCCGCCCATGGGCAGCAGCGCCGAGGTCGGCGCGCGCAGGTCGTCGCCCAGCTGGAACTCGCTGCGCCGCTGCTCGGCGTAGTGGGCCATCAGCGGCCGGACGGCGATGTCGGTGGGCCGCTTGGCGGTCGCGAGGGTGCCGACGCCGAGGTTCACCTCGCCGGTCCCGAGCGGGAAGATCCAGCCGTAGCCGCTGAGGATGTCGCCGTCCTGGCCGCGCAGCTCCAGGTGCGAGCTGATCCACGGGTCGTCGCTCATCCCGGACGTCACGTAGGAGCGACCCGCCACGCCGTACACGGTGTCGCGGTGCCACTCGCGGCCCAGCACCTTGCCGAGCGGGGAGCGGACGCCGTCGGCCACCACGAGGGTGTCGCAGGCGATCTCGTAGGTCTCGGCTCCGTCCTTGAACACGACGGCGGCGACCCGACCGCCGTCACGTCGTACGTCGACCGCCCGGGCCCCGTCGATCCCGGTGGCACCGGACTTCAGCGCGGTGGTGCGCAGGTGGTCGTCGAGCTCGGTGCGGGCGACCGCCGAGCCCCAGTCGGGCAGGGTGCCGCCCGGCCAGGGCAGCAGCAGGGTCTGGCCGAAGCCGTGCGCGCGCAGACCCTGGTTGACCGTGTGGGCCCGCAGCCAGTCCTCGAGGCCGAGGCGCTGGAGCTCGCCGATGGCGCGCGGGGTCAGTCCGTCACCGCAGGTCTTGTCGCGCGGGAAGACCGCCGCGTCGGCGAGGACGACGTCGGCGCCACCGCGGGCCGCCCAGGCCGCGGCCGCGGATCCGGCGGGGCCGGCGCCGACGACCAGGACGTCGGTCCTCGCGGGAGTGCTCACCCCCTGATTCTCCCACCGGCCCGGTCGTTCGGGTCATCCGGCCCTCACCACCGGGACTCCTGCGGCAGGATGATGGACCGTGCCCGCCGCTGCCCGCTCCCCCGGTGTGGTGCGCGGCGGCGCGGTGGCCGTCGGCGGACTCTCCACCGCCGTCTCCGTGGCCGCGGTCGTGCTGGCCCTGGCCAACGTCGGTACGCCGGACCCGCCGTTCGAGGTGCACCGCGAGTTCTTCGTCTCCGACGTCCTCCTCGCCCTGCTCTACAGCGCGCTGGGAGCCCTGGTCGTCGCTCGCGGCCACGTCATCGGGTGGGCGCTGCTGGGCGTCGGGACCGGCTTCGCGCTGACCAGCTTCGCCATCCAGTACGCCGTCCTCGGCGTCGCCCAGCCCGACCCGCCGGCCTACGCCGTGCTCTCCCAGCTGGTGGTCGCGGGCTGGGTCGCCGGCACCCTGTCCGGCCTCCTGGTCCTGCCGTGGCTGGTCGAGCGCGACCCGCCCACCGGGCTGCGGCTCTCCGCGGCCGTGGCCGGCGCCGTGCTGGCGCTCGGGGCCGGGGTGAGCCGCTACCTGGTCCAGCTCGACGGCGCCCCCGACCTCCCGCTCGTGACCGGGAGGGTCTCCGACGTCGCGGCCCGGTACGACGACTGGATCGTCCCGGTCTACGTGCTGGCCGGCCTGGTGGGCGCCCTGCACCTCGCCCTGCGGGCCCGCCGGGCCGCGCCGTCCGAGCGCCGGGCCCTGCGCTGGGTGATGGCCAGTCTGCTCGCCCTGTCGCTGTCCTACCTGGCCTTCGAGGCCGGGCTCGCCTCCGACGGGCCGGCGGTCGCGGTCGGCGCCTCCCTGCTGTCCGCGGCCATGGTGGCACTGCCCGCCGCGGTGTTCGTGCTGGTCCTGCGTGAGCCGTCGTACCGGGTCGACCTGGCGGTGTCCCGCGCGCTGGTCGGCGCGCTGCTCACGATCCTGGTCGTCGGCGCCTACCTGGTGCTGGTCTGGTTCGGCGGCCGCTACCTGCCCTGGAGCCGCGAGTCCGCCGGACTGGTCGCAGTCGCCGGGCTGGCCCTCGCGGTGATGCCGCTGCGCACCTGGCTGCAGACCCGGGTCGACCGGCTGGTCTTCGGCTCCAGCGCGGACGCCGGCCGGCTGCTGGACCGGCTCGGCGCCGACATCGAGGGCGGCCACGGCGAGATGTCGATCCTCGAGGGCCTGGTCGACGGCCTGCGCCGGGGCCTGCGCCTGCGGGCCGTCGTGGTCGAGGACGTCACCGGCACCCTCCGCGTCGGGGCCGGCCCGGCCAGCCTATCGGTCCCGGTCGAGGTACCGCTGCGCAGCCGGGGTCAGGATGTCGGCCGGCTGGTCCTGGAGGCCCCGCTCGGCGAACGGCTGGACCTGCGGACCCTGGAGCTGGTCGAGCAGCTGGCGGCGCTGGTGGCCGTCGCGCTCGACCTGGCCCTGGTCAACACCGAGCTGGAGTCCGCGCGCACGCGGCTGGTCGACGTACGCCAGGAGGAGCGGCGGCTGCTGCGCCGCGAGCTGCACGACAGTCTCGGCCCCTCGCTGGCCGGCACGTCACTGGCCCTCGCCGCGATCAGCCGCTCCGCCGGCCTCGAGCCGGGCCAGGCCGCGATGATCACCGAGCTCCAGGCCGAGCTCGCCCAGCGCTCCGAGGACGTCCGCCAGATGTCGCGGCACCTGCTCCCGCCGCCCCTGGAGGACGGCCGGCTGGCCGAGGCGCTCGGCCAGCTGGTCGAGCGCTTCGACCAGGGCCGGTTCGCGGTGACCGTGCACGCCGCCGACGCCGACCGGATCGACAGCCGGCGCCAGATCGCGCTCTACCACGTCGCCGCCGAGGCGCTCCTGAACGCCTACCGGCACGCCGGGGCCACCCGCTGCCGGGTCGCTCTCGCCCTGGATCCGGACGGCGCCCGCCTGGTCGTCGAGGACGACGGCGCCGGGGTGAGCACCGGCACCCGGCCGGGCATCGGCCTGCGCTCGATGCAGGAGCGGGCCGCCGAGCTCGGAGGCACGTTCAGCATCGAGCCCATCCGGCCGGGGACGCGGGTGACGGTGCTGCTGCCCTGAGCCGTTTCCGAGTCAGCGCCAGCAGGTCCTCCTTGCGGAACCTGGATGGATCTCGACACGACAACGCCCGCCCCACGCAAGCGTGGGGCGGGCGTTGTCTGCTCGATCTGGGTCGTGCTTTACCAGAGCTTCACTTCGTTCAGCTCTGGTACGACCCAAAGTCGAAGTCGTCCAGGGCGACGGCCTGACCACTCGCGGCGTTGCCGAACTCGTAGTCGTAGGAGTCGTAGCCGGTGACGGAGTACGCCGCGGCGCGGGCCTCCTCGGTGGGCTCCACCCGGATGTTGCGGTACCGCTCGAGGCCGGTGCCCGCCGGGATCAGCTTGCCGATGATCACGTTCTCCTTCAGACCGCGCAGCGAGTCCGAGCGACCGTGGATGGCAGCGTCGGTGAGGACGCGGGTCGTCTCCTGGAAGGAGGCGGCCGACAGCCACGACTCGGTCGCCAGCGAGGCCTTGGTGATGCCCATGAGGACCGGGCGACCCGAGGCCGGCTTGCCGCCCTCGGAGACCACGCGGCGGTTCTCCTCCTCGAACAGCACCCGGTCGACCAGGTCGGACGGCAGCAGGTTGGTCTCACCGGACTCGATCACCGTGACCCGGCGCAGCATCTGCCGCACGATGATCTCGATGTGCTTGTCGTGGATCGACACGCCCTGCGAGCGGTAGACCTGCTGGACCTCGTCCACCAGGTGCTCCTGGGCCCGGCGCACGCCGAGGATGCGGAGCACGTCCTGCGGGTCCGGCGTACCGGACGTCAGGTGGTGACCGACCTCGATGTGCTCGCCGTCGGCGACGTTGAGGCGCGAGCGCTTCGAGACCGGGTACTCCTGGACCTCGGAGCCGTCGTCGGGCGTGACCAGGACCTTGCGGGCCTTGTCGGTCTCGTCGATCTCCACGCGGCCGGCGGCCTCGGAGATCGGCGTACGGCCCTTGGGCGAGCGGGCCTCGAACAGCTCGACCACGCGGGGCAGACCCTGCGTGATGTCGTCCGCGGAGGCCACACCACCGGTGTGGAAGGTACGCATGGTCAGCTGCGTGCCGGGCTCACCGATCGACTGGGCCGCGATGATGCCGACGGCCTCGCCGATGTCGACGAGCTTGCCGGTGGCCAGCGAGCGGCCGTAGCACTTGGCGCAGGTGCCGGTGCGGGCGTCGCAGGTCAGCACGGAGCGGACCTTGACCTCCTCGATCCCGGCCGCGACCAGCTCGCCGATCTTGACGTCACCGAGGTCGCCGCCCGCCTCGACCAGCGTCTCGCCGGTCTCGGGGTGGGTGACCTCGACGGCCGCCGACCGGGCGTACGCCGCGGTCTCGGCGTTCTCGTGCTTGACGACCGAGCCGTCCTCGCGACGCTCGCCGATCCGCTTGGGCAGACCGCGCTCGGTGCCGCAGTCGTCCTCACGGATGATGACGTCCTGCGACACGTCGACCAGACGACGGGTCAGGTACCCCGAGTCGGCCGTGCGCAGGGCGGTGTCGGCGAGGCCCTTGCGGGCACCGTGCGTCGAGATGAAGTACTCGAGGACCGACAGACCCTCACGGAAGTTGGCCTTGATCGGCCGCGGGATGATGTCGCCCTTCGGGTTGGCCACCAGACCACGCATGGCCGCCACCTGACGGATCTGCATCATGTTTCCGGAGGCACCCGAGTCGACCATCATGTAGATCGGGTTCGCTCGGTCGAAGTTGCCCTCCATGGCCTTGGCCACGTCGTTCGACGCCTGGGTCCAGATCTCGATGAGCTCCTGACGGCGCTCCTCGTCGGTGACCAGACCGCGCTCGAACTGCTTCTGGACCTTGGCCGCCTGCGCCTCGTAGGCCGAGAGGATCTCGATCTTGTTGGCGGGGGTGGTCACGTCGTCGATCGAGACCGTGACGCCCGAGCGGGTGGCCCAGTGGAAGCCGGTGTCCTTCAGGGCGTCCAGCGACGCCGCGACCTCGACCTTGGTGTAGCGCTCGGCCAGGTCGTTGACGATCGCGCCCAGGGCCTTCTTGCCCACTTCGTAGTTCACGAAGGGGTAGTCGGCCGGCAGGGTGTCGTTGAAGATCGAGCGGCCCAGCGTGGTGTCCAGGATCAGCGAGCGACCCTGCTCCCAGTCGGCGACCTCGGCCTCCAGCGGGGGCACGATGTCGTCGAAGCGGATCTTGATCGGGGACTGCATCGAGATCTCGCCGCGGTCGAAGGCCATGATCGCCTCGGCCTGCGACGCGAACGCGCGGCCCTCGCCCGGCTGGTTCGGCCGGTCGGTGGTCAGGAAGAACAGGCCGATGATCATGTCCTGGGTCGGCATGGTCACCGGACGGCCGTCCGACGGCTTGAGGATGTTGTTGGTCGACAGCATCAGGATCCGCGCCTCGGCCTGGGCCTCGGCGGACAGCGGCAGGTGCACCGCCATCTGGTCACCGTCGAAGTCGGCGTTGAACGCCGAGCAGACGAGCGGGTGGATCTGGATGGCCTTGCCCTCGATCAGCTGCGGCTCGAAGGCCTGGATGCCGAGGCGGTGCAGCGTGGGCGCACGGTTGAGCAGCACGGGGTGCTCGGTGATGACCTCTTCGAGGACGTCCCACACGACCGGGCGCGCCCGCTCGACCATCCGCTTGGCGGACTTGATGTTCTGCGCGTGCGACAGGTCGACGAGGCGCTTCATCACGAACGGCTTGAAGAGCTCGAGCGCCATCTGCTTGGGCAGACCGCACTGGTGCAGCTTCAGCTGGGGGCCGGAGACGATGACCGAACGGCCCGAGTAGTCGACGCGCTTGCCGAGCAGGTTCTGCCGGAAGCGACCCTGCTTGCCCTTGAGCATGTCGGACAGCGACTTCAGCGGCCGGTTGCCCGGGCCGGTGACGGGACGCCCGCGGCGGCCGTTGTCGAACAGCGAGTCGACGGCCTCCTGCAGCATCCGCTTCTCGTTGTTGACGATGATCTCGGGCGCGCCGAGGTCGAGCAGCCGCTTGAGCCGGTTGTTCCGGTTGATCACGCGGCGGTACAGGTCGTTGAGGTCGGAGGTCGCGAACCGGCCACCGTCGAGCTGCACCATCGGGCGCAGGTCCGGCGGGATGACCGGGACGGCGTCGAGGACCATGCCCTGGGGCTTGTTGCCGGTCTTGCGGAACGCGTCGACGACCTTGAGCCGCTTGAGCGCCCGGACCTTCTTCTGGCCCTTGCCGTTGGCGATCGTGTCGCGCAGCGACTCGACCTCGGCCGGGATGTCGAAGTCCTCGAGGCGCTTCTGGATCGCCGTGGCGCCCATGTGCCCCTCGAAGTACTTGCCGAACCAGTTCTTCATCTCGCGGTAGAGCATCTCGTCGCCCATCAGGTCCTGGACCTTGAGGGACTTGAAGGTGTTCCACACCTCGTCGAGGCGAGCGATCTCGGCCTCGCCGCGGCGGCGGATCTGGGTCTTCTCACGCTCCGCGCCGTCGCGGACCTTGCGCTTGGCGTCGGCCTTGGCGCCCTCGGCCTCCAGCTCGGCGAGGTCGGTCTCCTCCTTCTTGGACCGGTCGTCCAGGGCGAGGTTCATCCGGTTCTCGAGGCGCTCGCGCTCCAGGCCGACCTTGCCCTCGAGCGAGGACAGGTCGCGGTGCCGCGCGTCCTCGTCGACGGAGGTGATCATGTAGGCCGCGAAGTAGATGACCTTCTCGAGGTCCTTCGGGGCCAGGTCGAGCAGGTAGCCGAGGCGGCTCGGGACACCCTTGAAGTACCAGATGTGGGTCACCGGCGCGGCGAGCTCGATGTGGCCCATCCGCTCGCGGCGGACCTTGGAACGGGTCACCTCGACGCCGCAGCGCTCGCAGATGATGCCCTTGAAGCGCACGCGCTTGTACTTGCCGCAGTAGCACTCCCAGTCCCGGGTGGGACCGAAGATCTTCTCGCAGAAGAGGCCGTCACGCTCCGGCTTGAGCGTGCGGTAGTTGATGGTCTCCGGCTTCTTCACCTCGCCGTGGCTCCACGTGCGGATGTCGTCCGCGGTGGCCAGGCCGATCTGAAGCTGGTCGAAGAAGTTCACGTCGAGCACGATGGCTGCAACCCTTCGGTAGTTCTAAGAAAGAGAAGTAGGGGGCGGAGGCAGGGGCCCTTGCGGGCCCCCGCCGTCACACCTCTTCGACCGAGCTGGGCTCGCGACGGGACAGGTCGATGCCGAGCTCCTCGGCGGCGCGGAAGACGTCTTCCTCCGCGTCGCGCAGCTCGATGCTCGAACCGTCCTGCGAGAGGACCTCCACGTTCAGGCAGAGCGACTGCATCTCCTTGACGAGCACCTTGAACGACTCCGGGATGCCGGAGTCCGGGATGTTCTCGCCCTTCACGATCGCCTCGTAGACCTTGACGCGCCCGGGGACGTCGTCGGACTTGATCGTGAGCAGCTCCTGCAGGGCGTAGGCGGCGCCGTACGCCTCCATCGCCCAGACCTCCATCTCGCCGAACCGCTGGCCACCGAACTGGGCCTTACCGCCCAGGGGCTGCTGCGTGATCATCGAGTAGGGGCCGGTGCTGCGCGCGTGGATCTTGTCGTCCACGAGGTGGTGCAGCTTGAGGATGTACATGTAGCCGACCGACACGGGCTCGGGGAACGGCTCGCCGGAGCGGCCGTCGAAGAGCGACGCCTTGCCGTTGGACTTCACGGTCCGCACGCCGTCGCGGTTCGGGATCGTCGAGCCGAGCAGGCCGGTGATCTCGTCCTCGCGCGCGCCGTCGAACACCGGGGTCGCGACCTTGGTGTTCGGGTCGGCCTTGTCGGCGTGGATCTTGATCAGGCGCTGCTTCCACTCGGCGTCGGACTCGTCCTCGGCCAGCTTGATGTCCCAGCCCTGCTTGGCGAGCCAGCCCAGGTGGAGCTCGAGGATCTGGCCGATGTTCATCCGGCGCGGCACACCCAGCGGGTTCAGCACGACGTCGACCGGGGTGCCGTCCTCCATGAACGGCATGTCCTCGATCGGCAGGATCTTCGCGATGACGCCCTTGTTGCCGTGGCGGCCGGCGAGCTTGTCACCGACGGAGATCTTGCGCTTCTGCGCGACGTAGACGCGGACCAGCTGGTTCACGCCCGGGGGCAGCTCGTCGCCCTCCTCGCGGTCGAAGACGCGGACGCCGATGACCGTGCCGGACTCACCGTGCGGCACCTTCATCGAGGTGTCGCGCACCTCGCGCGCCTTCTCACCGAAGATCGCGCGGAGCAGCCGCTCCTCGGGGGTCAGCTCGGTCTCGCCCTTGGGCGTGACCTTGCCGACGAGGATGTCACCGGTGGTGACCTCGGCGCCGATGCGGATGATGCCCCGCTCGTCGAGGTCGGCCAGCATCTCCTCGGAGACGTTCGGGATGTCCCGGGTGATCTCCTCCGGACCCAGCTTGGTGTCGCGGGCGTCGACCTCGTGCTCCTCGATGTGGATCGAGGTGAGGACGTCCTCCTGCACCAGGCGCTGGCTGAGGATGATCGCGTCCTCGTAGTTGTGGCCCTGCCACGGCATGAACGCCACGAGCAGGTTGGTGCCGAGCGCCATCTCCGCGTCGTCGGTGCAGGGACCGTCGGCGACGGGGCTGCCGACCTCGAGCCGGTCGCCCTCGCTGACCAGCGGGCGCTGGTTGATGCAGGTGCCCTGGTTGGAGCGCTTGAACTTGGCCAGCTTGTACGTGGAGTACGTGCCGTCGTCGTTCATGGTCTCGACCAGGTCGGCGGAGACGTCCTTGACCACACCGGCCTTCTCGGCCACGACCACGTCACCGGCGTCGACGGCGGCGCGGAACTCGATGCCGGTGCCGACGATCGGCGAGTCGCTGCGGATGAGCGGCACGGCCTGACGCTGCATGTTGGCGCCCATGAGCGCGCGGTTGGCGTCGTCGTGCTCGAGGAACGGGATCAGGGCGGTCGCGACCGACACCATCTGGCGCGGCGAGACGTCCATGTAGTCGACCTCGTCGGCCAGGATCTCGGACACCTCGCCGTCGCGCTGGCGGACCAGCACGCGCTCCTCGGTGAACCGGCCCTGCTCGTCGATGACGGCGTTGGCCTGCGCGATGACGTAGCGGTCCTCGTCGTCGGCGGTGAGGTAGTCGATCTGGTCGGTGACCCGACCGGCCTCGACCTTGCGGTACGGCGTCTCGACGAAGCCGAACGGGTTGATCCGACCGAAGGAGGCCAGCGAGCCGATCAGACCGATGTTCGGGCCTTCCGGCGTCTCGATCGGGCACATGCGGCCGTAGTGCGACGGGTGGACGTCGCGGACCTCCATGCCGGCGCGGTCACGGGAGAGACCACCGGGTCCGAGCGCGGACAGACGACGCTTGTGCGTCAGGCCGGCGATCGGGTTGGTCTGGTCCATGAACTGCGAGAGCTGCGAGGTGCCGAAGAACTCCTTCAGCGCCGCGACCACGGGACGGATGTTGATCAGCGACTGCGGCGTGATCGCCTCGACGTCCTGGGTCGTCATCCGCTCGCGGACCACCCGCTCCATGCGCGCCAGGCCGGTGCGGAGCTGGTTCTGGATCAGCTCGCCCACGGTGCGCATGCGGCGGTTGCCGAAGTGGTCGATGTCGTCGGGCGCGATGACGAGCTCGCCCTGGGGCGCCTCGGTCTGCTCGCGGCCGTCGTGCAGCGCGACGATGTACTTGATCGCGGCGACGATGTCGTCCACGGTCAGCGTCTGCTGGTCGAACGCCTCGGTCAGCCCCAGCTTCTTGTTGATCTTGTAGCGACCGACCTTGGCCAGGTCGTAGCGCTTGGGGTTGAAGTAGTAGTTGTTCAGCAGCGTCTGCGCGGCCTCCTCCGTGGGCGGCTCGCCCGGACGGAGCTTGCGGTAGATGTCGAGCAGCGCGTCCTTCTGCGTCTCCGTGTGATCCTTCTCGAGGGTCAGCATCACGGACTCGTACTCGCCGAACTCCTCGCGGATCTGCTCGTTGGTCCAGCCGAGGGCCTTGAGCAGCACGGTGACGTTCTGCTTGCGCTTGCGGTCGAGGCGCACGCCGACCAGGTCGCGCTTGTCGATCTCGAACTCGAGCCAGGCGCCACGCGAGGGGATGAGCTTCGCGGTGTAGATGTCCTTGTCGGACGTCTTGTCGGCGGTGCGCTCGAAGTAGACGCCCGGCGAGCGGACGAGCTGCGAGACGACGACGCGCTCGGTGCCGTTGATGACGAAGGTGCCCTTGGGGGTCATCAGGGGGAAGTCGCCCATGAAGACCGTCTGGCCCTTGATCTCACCGGTGTCGTTGTTGGTGAACTCCGCCGAGACGTAGAGCGGAGCGGAGTAGGTGAAGTCCTTCTCCTTGCACTCGTCCACGGTGTACTTCGGGTCGTAGAAGACCGGGTTCTCGAACGAGAGCGACATCGTCTCGGAGAAGTCCTCGATCGGGGAGATCTCCTCGAAGATCTCCTGCAGACCGGACTTGCTGGAGACGTCCTCACCCTCGGAGCGGCGCCGCTCGACGGCGGCGTCCCACTTCTCGTTGCCGACCAGCCAGTCGAAGCTGTCGGTCTGGAGAGAGAGGAGCTGAGGGACCTCGATCGGGTCCTGGATCTTGTTGAACGAGATGCGGCGGGGGTTACCGGAGGTGCTGCGCGCGGCCAAGAGTTGTCCTTCGACAGTTCGCACTGGATCGCGTCCAGGCCCACCACAAAGTCAACCACCGGGCAGGAGACTCGCATTTGAGGGCAGACGCAAAGCGCTACGATACCCCGCGGCAGGGCGCAACACAATCTCTGCGTGCGCCAGAACTGACGAGCTTGGCGTCGATCATGCGGTGCCCCGGGCCCCAGGTCAAGCGGATCTCCCCAACCAGGCCCCGCGTGTCGCACCGGGGACCGGTCAGTCGATGACCCGCATGTCGCCGACCAACCACTCGTCGTCGACCTTCTCCATCGTCATGGTGACCCAGGTCCTGAGGATCTGCGGCTCCGGCTGCTCCTTGTTCGTGGTGGCCTGGTCGACGAAGAGGAAGACCTCGACCCGGTCGTCACCGGTCGCGCGCACGGAGGACTCGTTGACGGACGTGACGACCTTGGTCCCGGTGTTGGGGGCGTTGGGGTCGATGACGTCGTCGAACAGCTTGTCGCGCTCCTTCTCGTACGACGAGGTGAGGTACGACGCCGCCGCGGACCGCGAGCCCTCCAGGTCCGCCGCGTCGTAGGAGAGGACCGGGGTGACGGCCCGCTCGGCCGCCGCCTGCGCGGCCCGGACGTCGTCGGCGGCCGTCTCGTCCGAGGACTGGCCCGCCAGCAGGACGGCCGCGACGACCAGGGCCGCGGCCAGGAGGGCCACCGGCGCGAGGACCCAGGCGGGGACCACTCGCGCAGCGCGCGTGGACGGGGACACGGGCGCGGGGTCCGTCTCGTCGGATCCGGCCGGCGCGGGACCCGGTTCGAGATCCGGCTCGTCGACCGGCTCGTCGATCGGCTCGGCCTGCTGAGCCAGCTCGCGGTCGTACGCCGCCCGCCGGGTGGGGTCGAGGAGCACCTCGGCGGCCTGGTTGAGGGTGCGGAACCGTCGGTCGCCCGGGTCCAGGTCGGCGATCGACGTCTTCCAGGCCGCGCGGATCTCGTCCGCGGTGGCGTCGGGCTCGACGTCGAGGACGTCGTACCAGGTGGGGGTCATCGGCTGCCTCCGGTGCTGCTCGGCGACGGCTCGGTGGACGGGCTCGGCGAGGTCGACGACGACGGCTGGCCGGACGCCTGGCCGGACGCCTGGTCGGCGATGTTGGCCTCGTCGACCAGCCAGTCGCCGTCGACCTTGACCAGGTCGATGACCTGGCGGAAGGTCTGGGTCCGTGGCGCCTGCTCCTCGCCCTGGTCGTCGGCGAGGGTGAACGTCGACTCGCCGCCGACGAGCACCCGGGCCGAGTCGTCGTCGAGATACTGGACCCCGATGCCGAGGACCTTCGTCGTCTGCCCGACCCCCCGCTCCGCGACCGCCTGCTCGAGGAACGGGAGCGACTCGTCGTAGGCGGCGTCGAACTTGTCCGAGGTGACCTCCTCGACGGACTCGCGGTGCTCGGTGAGCTTCTTGTCCGCGTCGAGGTCGTCGGGGCCGTAGGTCTGGCTGCGCAGCACGAACTGGCGGGTCTGGCTCATCACCGTGTCACGCTCGGGCCCGAGGTCGTCGGCGTCGCCGCCGCCCGCGCGACCGTCGACGAGCAGCCAGACGACGGTGCCGGCGGCACCGAGCAGCACCACGACGAGGACGAGCAGCAGGGCGAGCCGGAACCGCGCGGAGCGCGGGGTGGTGCTGGGGTCCGGGTCGGGCGGGCTGCTCGTCACTCCTGGCGCTGCAGGGGCTGGAGGTACAGCCACTTCCACGACTCCTCTCCGAGGGACGGCGGGGCCACGCTACCGGTGCCGCCCAGGTCGGCCCCGCTCCCCGGCAACCAGGTCACCTCGCCGCTGTCCTCGTCGTACGACGCCACCACGGGCGCGTCGTAGTCGGCGGGGGCGCGGGGCGCGAGGTTCTGGGGGCCGCGGGCGTTGCTCTTCGACGCGGGCTCGGTGCAGCCGGCCTTGGTGTTCATCGGCCGGTTGGACCCGTCCTGCGGGATCCGCTTGTCGGTGCTTTCGTAGCCGCCGGTGCACGCGGCCTGGGTGGTGAGGACCAGGCCGAAGTGGGCGTCGTAGTTGCCGTCGCTGGACTTCGAGACGACGGTGAAGCCGCCCTCGACGATGTAGGGGTAGATCACCAGCAGCTGCTCGATGCCGGGCAGGTTCTTGACGGTGACCTCGCCGGTGGTGACCAGGTTGTTGATCAGGTCGCCGAGCTCGACGCCGTTCTGCTCCAGGAAGGTGCGCAGCTCGGTGGCCGCGAGCGACCCGGTGTCGATGAGGCGACGCAGGTCGGGGTCGGACGCGGCGAGGGTGCCGCTGAACAGCTTCAGCTGACTGGCGAAGGTCCGCAGCGAGCTGGCGCTGTCGACCTGCCCCTGCAGCACGGTGTTGCTGTCGCGGATCAGCGCCCGGGTGACGTCGAAGTTGTCGTTGGCGGTCTCGATGAACGAGTTGCCGGTGTCGATGATGCGCTGCAGGTCCGGCCCGGTGCCCTCGAAGGCGTCACCGAGCTCGGCGACGGTCGTGCGCAGCGCCTCCTGGTCCACGGACCCCACGGTGGTCGAGAGGTCGGTGAGGAACTTGTCGGTGGCGATCGGGATCCGGGTGTCGTCCTGGGCGATCTCGGAGCTCTCGGCGAGGTAGGGACCGTCGTCGACCTGCGGCTGCAGCTCGACGTACTGCTCGCCGACGGCGGAGCGGTTGCCGACGACGGCGAGGGTCTTGGCCGGGATCTCGTCCTGGTCCTTGTCAATGGACAGGTGGACGTCGACGCCGTCCTCGGTGAGCTCCAGCTCGCTGACCTCGCCGATCTTCACCCCGCGGTAGGACACCTCGCCGCCGGCGAAGATGCCGCCGGAGTCGGCGAAGTGGGCGACGACGGTGTAGCTGTCGTCGACGAAGATCCGGTCGAGGCGGGCGTAGCGGGCGCCGACGAAGCTGACGCCGACGAGCGTGATGACCACGAAGATCAGCAGCTGGACCTTGGTACGGCGGGTGATCATCGGCTCACCATCCCCGGGACGAGCAGGCTGACCAGACCCGGGTCGTAGGCCTCCGCGAGCTGGCCGAGGGTCGGCCCTCGCCCGGCGGCGGCTGTGGCCTCGCCGGTCGCCGGGCGGCTCAGGCCGAGCTCCCCGGTGATGTCGCCGAGGACGTCGCCGAGACCCGGCACGGGCAGCGACGGCAGACCCGGCACCTGGTTGAGCAGCTTGCAGACCACCGTGTCGCGGTTGGCCGGCTTCTGGCACTCGGCCTTCAGCTTCAGCAGTGCCTCCACGTTCTTGAGCACGTCCTTGCAGGCCTGGCTGTCGAGCCGGCCGCTCTGCAGGCAGCGGGTCACCAGACCGACGATCACCCCGGGGTCGGCGGGACTCGGCAGCAGGGTCGGCGTCGCGCCCGGGGTGAGGCCTCCGGAGAGGTCGAGGTCCAGGCTGATCGAGAGGTTGGTGTAGTCGCCCATGTGCAGGTTGCGTGCCACCTGGGGGTCGCGGCCGACGACCTCGTCGACGAACGGGTAGGTCAGGAAGACGTGGAACGCCTTGACGAAGGAGTCGCCGGAGTTGGCCAGCTGACGGAGCACCGGCTCCAGCTGGGTGACGGTCGAGATGGTGGCGTCCTTGGTCGCCTTGATGACCCGGACCCCGACGTCCCCGAGCCGGTTGAGGCTCTGCAGCATCGTGACCAGGTCCTCGCGCTGGCGGTCCAGGGACTCCAGAGCCGTGGGCAGCTCGGCCAGGGCGGCGTCGATGGTGTCCTGCTGGCCGCGGGCGGTCTTGGCGAGGCGGTCGAGGGACTCGATGGCGTTGACGATGTCGGCCTTGCCGTCGTCGAGGTTCGACATCAGCGTGTCGACCTGGGTGAGCACCGACTTCGCAGCACCCTCGCGCCCCTCGAGCGCCTGGTTGAGCTCGCTCGCGATGGTCTTGAGCTGGGCGATGCCGCCGCCGTTGAGCACCAGGCTCAGGGCACCGAGCACCTCCTCGACCTCCGGGTTGCGACCCGTGCGGTCGAGCGGGATGGTCTCGCCGTCGCTCAGCTCGCCCGTCGCCCCGGTCTCGGGCGCACTCAGGGAGACGAACTTCTCCCCGAGCAGGCTGGTCTGGCGGATCTCGGCCGTGGTGTTCTCGGGCAGCTTGGTGTCGGACCGGAGCTCGACGGTGACCCGGGCGGTGTAGCCGTCCAGGTCGACCGCGGTGACCTGGCCGACCGAGACGTCGTTGACCTTCACCGTCGACTTCGGCACCAGGTCGAGGACGTCGCGGAACTCCACGGTCAGCTCGATCGCGTCGCTGCCGGCGTCGGTGCCGCCGGGCAGCGGCAGCTGGTAGACGTCGAAGTCGCAGCCGGCCAGCCCGACCGAGCCGAGCAGTACGCCGAGCAGCGCCGTCGTACCCCTGCGCAGGCGGCTCATCGCTTCGCCTCCAGGAGTCCGCCGAGCGTCGGATCGAGGACGGTCGACCGGTCGGCCGCCGGGCCGGAGAGCGCCCCCGCCCGCGGGAGGATGCCCTGCACGAGCTGGCACAGAGCGCCGGTGGGGTCGTTCTGGGCCAGGATGCTGCAGACGACGATGCTCGGGTCCGAGGTGATCTCGTGGGCGAGGTTGCCGATGTTGGCGTTGGTGTCGAGCGTCCCGGCCTCCGGGTTGTAGGCCAGGAACAGGTTGTTCAGCGCGAGCGGGCCGGCCTTCAGGATCTCGTCGAGCGCACCGCGCTGCTTGACCAGCACCTTGGCGACCCGGTTGAGGCCGGCGATGTCGCGGCCGAGGACCTCGCGGTTGTCCTTCACGAAGGTCGAGACCTCGCCGAGGGCGACCGACAGGTTCTCCAGGGAGGCCGAGAGCTCCTCCCGCTCCCCCGCCAGCATCGTGGACACCCCGGCCAGCGACTGGTTGAACTGGCGCACCGTCGTGTCGTTCTCGGCCAGCGTGCTGATGAACGCCTCCAGCTGGCGGGCCGATCCGAACAGCTCGTCCTTGTTGTCGTCGAGGGTGGCGCTGAGCTTGCCGAAGTCCTTGATCGTCCGGTTGAGCTGCGCGCCCTGGCCGCCGAAGTTCTGGGCGGTCGTCTCCAGCAGGTCGGTGAGCGCCCCGTCCTTGTTGGCCCCGTTCGGGCCGAGGGCGACGGTGAGGTCGTCGATGCTGGAGTAGATCTGGTCGAGCTCGAGCGGCACGGACGTGCGCTCCACCGGCAGCGTCGCGGAGGTCGCGAGCACCTTCTGGCCCTGCTCGTAGACCGGGGTCAGCTGGATGAACCGGTCGCCGACGATGGACGGAGCGACGATGACCGCCTGCGCGTCCGCGGGGACCTTCACCTCGGCGTCGTACTCCATCTCGACGGCCACGTCGGTGCCGGTGGGGGTCACGCTGACCACCTTGCCGATCGGGACGCCGAGGACCCGGACGTCGCTGCCCTCGTAGATCGAGACGGTGCGCGGGAAGTGGGCCGTGAGCTTCTTGGGCTCATCGGAGCCGAACATGGTCAGCGCGGCCGCCACCACCAGGGCCGCGACGACGAGCAGGGGGAGGACCCGCTTCAGGGTGGCGTTCATCCGAGACCTCCGACGCCGCCGCCGTTGGCCAGGTCGGGCACCGGCGGCAGGTTCTGGATGTAGGTGTCGAACCAGGGGCCGCCACCGAGCGTGCTGGCGAAGACGCGGTAGAACGGCGCCATCAGCCGCAGGCTGTTGTCGAGGTTGTCCTCGTTCTTGTTGAGCACGCGCAGCACGTTCTCCAGCTCGGCGAGGGCGGGCTTCAGGTCGTCGCGGGACTCGCGGACCAGCGCGGTGAGCGACTTCGACAGCGTCGAGGTCGACACCAGCAGCCGGTGCACGGCATCGCGCCGCGCCACCAGCGAGCGGAAGAGGACGTCGGAGTCCTTCATCAGCTGGACGATGTCGGTGTCACGCTCGTCGAGGACCTTGGTGACCCGGGTGAGGTTCTGCAGCAGGGTGCCGATCTGCTCGTTCTTCTCGGCGATGTTCGTCGAGAGGGCGGAGACGCCGGTGAGCGCGTCGCGGAACTCCTCCGGGGTGTTGCGGGTCAGGTCGGCGAGCGTGGAGAGCGAGTCGGCCAGCTGGTCGGTGTCGATCTCCTCCGACGTCGTCGCGAGCCCCTCGAAGGCCTCGACGACGTCGTACGGCGAGCTGGTCCGCTCGACCGGGATCTCGCTGTCCTCGGCGAGCTGGCCCGAGCCGGCCGGCTCCAGGGCGAGGTACATGGCGCCGAGCAGCGTCTTGACCCGGATCGCCGCCCGGGTGTCGCCGCCGAAGCCGGAGTCGGTCTTGACCTTGAAGGTGACCTGGACGTGGTCGCCGTCGAGCTCGACGGACTCGACCTTGCCGACCCGGACGCCGGCGATCCGGACCTCGTCGTTGGCCTTGAGGCCTCCGGACTCGGCGAAGGCAGCGGTGTAGGTGTCGCCGCCGCCGATCAGCGGCAGGTCCTGGGCCCGGAAGGCGGCCAGTAGCAGGCCGAGCAGCACGGCCAGGCTGACCGCGCCGATGATCACGGGGTTGCGCTCGCGGAAGGGAACCATCATCCGAGATCACACCTCTTGCCGCCGGTCTTGAAGGCGTCGTCGAGCGGCACCTCGATGCCGGCCGGCAGCTTGACCTTGCCCTCGAAGTGGCAGAGGTAGAAGTTGAACCAGGAGCCGTAGATGGCGGTGCGGCCGACCTTCTCCAGCTTGATCGGCAGCACCTGCAGGGCCCGGTCGAGCTCGCCCTTGTTGTCGTCGATGTTGGTGGCCAGGCGGCGCAGCTGCTTCACGTCGTCGACGAACGGCTCCTTGATGCCGGTCACGAGGTCGGCGGTCTGCTCGGAGAGCAGCGAGATCTGGTCGAGCGAGGAGAGGATCGCCTCGCGGTCGTCCTTCAGCCCGCCGACCAGCGTCTTGAAGTTGACGATCAGCTGGGACAGCTGGTCGTCGCGGTCGCCGAGGTGGTCGAGCACGTCGTTGAGGTTGGTGATGAGCGACGAGATCACCTCGTCGCGATCGGCGAGGGTGCTGGTGACCGAGGCGGTGTGGCCGAGCAGGCTCTCCAGCGTGCCGCCCTCGCCCTGGAACACCTGGACGATCTCGTAGGAGAGCTGGTTGATGTCGGACGGCGACAGCGCCTGGAAGAGCGGCTTGAAGCCGTTGAACAGGACCGTCAGGTCGAGCGCCGGCTTGGTCCGCCCCACCGGGATGGTGTCCCCCTCGTCGAGCGGCTCCGTGTCGCCGACCCCCTCGGCCAGCGAGATGTAGCGCTGCCCGACGAGGTTGCGGTAGCGGATCGACGCGGTCGTCGACTCGCGGACCGCGGACCCCTCGGCCACGCTGAAGGTGACCAGGGCCCGGGTCCGGTCGCGGATCTCGATGTCCTTGACCGTGCCGACCTTGACGCCGGCGATCCGGACGTCGTCGCCCTTGACGACGCCGGTGGCGTCGACGAACTCGGCGCGGTACTCGCGGGAGGCGCCGAAGGTCAGGTTGCCGATGGTGATGACCAGGACCCCGGTGGCCAGGGTCGTGACGACGATGAAGACCAGGAGCTTGGCCAGGTCGCCGGCGGTGCGCTTGTCGAGGACGCTCATCGCAGCGACACCTCCGCGCCCCGGGCCATCGGGCCGAGCAGCAGCACCCCGAGGTCGCTGACGTCGCCGGCCTGCTGGCCGGTCCCGTCGGCGACCAGGGAGCGGAGCAGGTCGGCCTCGGCGGCGGTGCCGGCGTGCGCGTCGCGCTGGCCGTAGCCGGTCGCGACCCGGGAGGTGCCCTTGCCGGTGGGCTCGTCCACGCCGTCGTTCATGTTCGGCTGACGACGCAGGGGGTTCTCCTGGCTGGAGTTGGGCTTGGGCAGGTGCAGGCAGGTCGGCCCGCGGTCCTCGCCGAAGCGCGGCTTGTCCTCGGGGCCGTAGGCGCGCGGCTGGTTCGGCAGCGTCTCCAGCACGATGTGGAGGGTGTAGTCGCGGAACGCCTCGGCCTGCAGCTCGCCGGCGCCGACGATGCCCTTGAGGAGGCAGGGGTACTCCGGGGCGTACTTGGCCAGCAGGCCGACGAACGGCTCGCTCACCTCGCCGAGGCGGATCAGGTTGGCCTCGTTGTCGGAGAGGAACCCGCGGGCCGTGCCCGAGAAGGCGGTGACGTCGGTGAACAGCCCGTTCAGGTCCTTCTCGCGCTCCTCCAGCGTGCTGGTGGTGGTGATCGTGTCCTCCAGGATCTCGCCCACCTCGGGCAGGATCTCGTCGTACACGTCGGCGACCTGGGCGGTGAGCCGGAGGTCCTCGACCAGGGCGGGGATCTGCGGGTTGAGCCGCTTGAGGTAGCTGTCGACGGTCTCGAGGTTGTCGCCGAGCCGGTCGCCCCGACCCTCCAGCGCGGTCGCCAGGGCGGTCAGCGTGAGGTTGAGGTCGGCGGGCTGGACGGTGCGCAGCAGCGGGTAGAGGTCGGAGAGGACGTCCTCCACCTCCGTCGGCAGCTGGGTACGACGGATGGTCGCGCCCGCCCGGAGCGAGCCCTCGGTGGCCTCGTCGGGGACGACCAGCGAGACGTACTTCTCACCGAAGAGGGTCTTGGGCACGATCGAGCCGGTGACTCCCGCGGGGATGATGTCGCGCTTCTCCGGGAAGATGCCGAGCTCGATCTCGGCCCCGTCGGTGTCGGAGCGCACGTCGAGCACCTCGCCGACGATCACGCCGCGGACCTTCACGTCCGCGCGGCGCGGCAGCTGGAGGCCGATCTTCGAGGTCTCCAGGGTGACCCGGTCGTAGTCGGTGAACTTCTGCGTGAACACGCCGTAGGTGAGGTAGACCGCCAGCACGACCAGGGCGAGGAAGGCGACGCCGAGCAGCTTGGTGCGCACCATCGCCCTCACCCCGCCAATCGCACGGTGGTGGACGTGCCCCAGATCGCCATGGACAGGAACAGGTCGATGACGTTGATGGCGACGATGCTGGTGCGCACCGCGCGACCGACGGCGACGCCGACTCCCGCAGGACCGCCGGAGGCGGTGTAGCCGTGGTAGCAGTGGATCAGGATCACCACGACCGCGAAGACCAGCACCTTGCCGAACGACCACAGCACGTCGCCGGGTGGCAGGAACTGGTTGAAGTAGTGGTCGTAGGTGCCCGAGGACTGGCCGTAGAACTGCGTGACCACCAGTCGGCTGGCGAAGTACGACGACAGCAGCCCCACGACGTACAGCGGGATGATCGCGATCAGCCCGCCGATGACCCGGGTCGCGACCAGGAAGGGCATCGAGGGGATGGCCATCACCTCGAGGGCGTCGACCTCCTCGGAGATCCGCATCGCGCCGAGCTGGGCGGTGAAGCCGCAGCCGACCGTGGCGGCCAGGGCGATGCCGGCGACCAGCGGGGCGATCTCGCGGGTGTTGAAGTAGGCCGACACGAAGCCGGAGAACGCGGCCGTGCCGAGCTGGTTGAGTGCGGCGTACCCGGACAGGCCGACCTGGGCGCCGGTGAAGAAGGTCATGCCGATGATGACGCCGATGGTGCCGCCGATGACGGCGAGCGCGCCGGAGCCCAGGGTGACCTCGGCGAGGATCCGGAGGATCTCGCGCGGGTAGCGGGCGACCGAGCGCGGCAGGGCGCGCAGGACGCGCAGGTAGAACCGGAGCTGCTCCCCGAGGGTGTCGAGGGCGCCCAGCGGCCGCTGGTAGACGCTGCGGATGTTGGCCATCGCGTCAGCCTGTCTTCGGGGGGACGATTTGGAGGTAGAGCGCGCTCAGCACGAAGTTGACGACGAACAGCAACAGGAAGGTGATGACCACCGACTCGTTGACGGCGTCGCCGACGCCCTTCGGTCCGCCGGCCGCGTTCATGCCCTTGTAGGCCGCCACGACGGCGGCGATCATCCCGAAGATCAGCGCCTTCAGCAGGCCGATCCACAGGTCGGGGAGCTGGGCGAGCGCCGTGAAGCTCGCGATGTAGGCGCCCGGGGTGCCGTCCTGGAGGATCACGTTGAAGACGTAGCCGCCGGACACGCCGACCACGCTGACCATGCCGTTGAGGAAGAACGCGACGAGCATGCACGCCAGCACGCGAGGTACGACGAGCCGCTGGATCGGGTCGATGCCCAGCACCATCATCGCGTCGAGCTCCTCGCGGATCCGGCGCGCGCCGAGGTCGGCGGCGATGGCCGAGCCGCCGGCACCGGCGATCAGCAGGGCGGTCGCGATCGGGCCGGCCTGCTGGATCACCGCGAGGACCGAGGCCGAGCCGGTGAACGACTGGGCCCCGAACTGCCGGATCAGGCCGCCGACCTGCAGCGCGATGACCGCGCCGAACGGGATCGCGACCAACGCCGTCGGGATGATCGTGACCGAGGCGATGAACCAGGCCTGCTGCAGGAACTCCCGCAGCTGGAACGGACGCCGGAACAGGGCGCGGCCGACGTCGAGGGCGAAGGCGAAGAGCTTGCCTGCCGTCCCGACCGGCGCGAGGAACCGGGTCGCGGTGATCGATGCCATCGAGCGGATCAGCCGCCCGTGACCATGGACATGTTCTCCTCGAACGAGCCGGGCGGCGGGGTGATGCCGTTCTCCCGGCACCACGAGCCGGGCTCGCGCTGCGAGCGCCGGGCGATGCCGTTGGACGGCTCCAGCTGCATCGGGATCGGCGGCAGCGGCGGGAGCTCCTGCCCCTCCTCGGCCGCGAGCTCGTCGGCGTCCTTCTCCTCCGACATGCCGATCGGGCCGACCCGCTGGGCGTTGAGGAACTGGCGCACGACCGGCTCCTCGGAACTGAGCAGCATCTCGCGCGGGCCGAACATGGCCAGGTGCCGGTGGTAGAGCAGCCCGATGTTGTCGGGCACGGTGCGCGCGGTGTTGATGTCGTGGGTGACGATCAGGAACGTCGCGTCGATCTGGGCGTTCAGGTCGACGATCAGCTGGTTGAGGAAGGCCGTGCGGACAGGGTCGAGACCGGAGTCGGGCTCGTCGAAGAGCACGATCTCCGGGTCGAGGACCAGGGCCCGGGCCAGGCCGGCGCGCTTGCGCATGCCGCCCGAGATCTCGCCGGGGAGCTTGTCCTCCGCGCCGACGAGGCCGACCAGGTCCATCTTCTCCATGACGATGTCGCGGACCTCGGACTCGGACTTCTTGGTGTGCTCGCGCAGCGGGAAGGCGACGTTGTCGTAGAGGTTCATCGAGCCGAACATGGCGCCGTCCTGGAACAGCACGCCGAACAGTTTGCGGATCTCGTAGAGGTCCTTCTCGGAGCAGGTCGCGATGTCGGTGCCCTCGATGATGATCGAGCCCTTGTCGGGCTTCAGCAGGCCGATCAGCGTCTTGAGGAAGACCGACTTGCCCGTGCCCGAGGGACCGAGCATCACGCAGATCTCGCCCGCCGGGACGGTGAGGGTGACGTCCCCCCAGATCAGCTGCTTGCCGAACGACTTGCTCAGGTCGTCGACCTTGATCTCCACACCCATGCCCGTGACACCCTTCTGCGACCGTCGGTCCGAGAAAACCGGCCAC
This sequence comes from Nocardioides sp. CCNWLW216, assembly GCF_037120545.1. Lineage (NCBI taxonomy): Bacteria > Bacillati > Actinomycetota > Actinomycetes > Propionibacteriales > Nocardioidaceae > Nocardioides > Nocardioides sp. CCNWLW216. The sequence continues at coordinate 132,673 of NZ_JBBBBJ010000009.1, read as the reverse complement.
TGCTCCCGACGCACGTTCGGTGAACGCGCGTCCCACTGACCGGTAACAACGGAAGTACGGCGGCGAGGTTACGCCGCCCTGTGCCGGACGTCACGGGCTTGACACGAGCCGAGATCTCGGTCGGCACCCATCACGACCTGCGAAAACTTCCGCTGGGACCGGACCAACGATGCGTGTGTGCCCGCGTGGCGTAGGTCTCAAACTCGAGCGGTCGAAGGCTGGAACGCAGCAGGGGCGGCCACCCGTTCGAACGGGTGGCCGCCCCTGGCGGCGATGCGGCTGGATCAGCCGATCAGGTGGTGCTCAGTGGTGCAAGGTCACTTCAGGGTGACGCTGGCCCCGGCGCCCTCGAGGGCCTCCTTGGCCTTGTCCGCGGTGGCCTTGTCGACCTTCTCGAGGATCGCCTTGGGGGCGGACTCGACGAGGTCCTTGGCCTCCTTCAGGCCGAGGGACGTGAGCGCGCGCACCTCCTTGATGACGTTGATCTTCTTGTCACCAGCGGCCTCGAGGACGACGTCGAACTCGTCCTGCGCGGCGGCCTCGTCGGCACCGCCAGCGGCACCGCCGGCGGCGGGAGCGGCGGCCACGGCGACCGGGGCGGCGGCGGTGACGCCGAAGGTCTCCTCGAACTGCTTCACGAACTCGGAGAGCTCGATCAGGGTCATCTCCTTGAAGGCGTCAAGGAGCTCGTCGGTGCTGAGCTTCGCCATGGTGGCGTTCCTTCCATTCGGTGGCCGGGGCCGCGGTCGCGGTCCGGCCGGGTTTCAGGTGGTGGTGTGGACACCGAGGCTCACGCCTCGGCGGTCTCCTCGTCAGAGGCGGCCTCGGCGGCGGGCTCCTCGGCGGGAGCCTCCTCCTCGGCGGGAGCCTCGTCAGCGGCGGCCGGCGTACCAGCACCACCTGCGAGGATCGAGGGGTCCTCCTCGGCCTTCGCCTGCAGGGCGCCGGCGAGCCGGGCAGCCTGTGCGAGCGGGGCGTTGAGGAGGTAGACGGCCTGGCTCAGCGAGGCGAGCATCGCGCCCGCCAGCTTGCCCAGGAGCACCTCGCGCGACTCCAGATCGGCCAGCTTGGCGATCTGCGAGGCGTCGAGGATGTTGCCGTCCAGGACTCCACCCTTGATGACCAGGGTGGGGTTGGCCTTGGCAAAGTCACGCAGACCCTTGGCCGCCTCGACGACGTCGCCCTGGATGAAGGCGATCGCGGTCGGGCCGGTCAGCAGGTCGTCGAAGCCGGAGATGCCCACCTGGTTGGCGGCGATCTTGGCCAGCGTGTTCTTGACCACGGCGTAGTTGGCGTTCTCACCGAGGGAGCGTCGGAGGTCCTGCAGCTCCTTGACGGTGAGACCGCGGTACTCGGTCAGCACGGCGCCAGCGGCGTCGTTGAAGGACTCAACGATCTCCGCGACGGCGGCGTTCCTGTCTGCCCGCGCCATGGGTCTCCTTCCGGACTGGGAGACCACCGCACAGCGCCTGAGAAATGACGAACGCCCCGAGCGCAGGCTCAGGGCGTGGACACGACGGATCGTGCAACTTGCTCTGTCCCCTGCGCAGGCCGTCCGCGTCTCGCGGAACCTTCGGTCACCCTGCATGCACAGGTCGACCACCGGCGGTCTCTGGTTTCAACAGGGAACTGTACGGCGGTCGCGGACGATCGGCCAAATCCGCCGGACGCTCAGGTCAACAGCCGAACCGGCTCGCCGCCCAGCCACGCGGCCACGTCCTCGACGGCCTGCGTGAAGAAGCGGCGGTAGTTGTCCTGCGTCACGTAGCCGAGGTGCGGGGTGGCCAGCACACGCGGGTGGTCCCGGAAGGGGTCGCCGGCCGGCAGCGGCTCGACGTCGTACACGTCGAGGGCGGCGCCGGCGAGCGTCCCGGCGTCGAGGGCCCGCCGCAGCGCGGCGGTGTCGACCAGCCCGGCACGCGACGTGTTCACGAGGTACGCCGACGCCCGCAGCAGCCCGAGCTCGCGCTCGCCGACGATCCCGCGGGTGGCCTCGGCGAGCACCAGGTGGATCGACAGGACGTCGGCCGTCGCGAACAGCTCGTCGCGCCCGACCGGTCGGGCGCCCCCGGCGGCGGCCCGCTCCCTGGTGAGGTGCGGGCTCCAGGCCACGACGTCCATCTCGAAGGCGGTCGCGACGCGCGCCACCCGGGAGCCGATGGCGCCCAGCCCGAGCAGGCCGAGGGTGCGGCCGGCGAGGTCGGCGCCGACGGTGGTCTGCCAGCCGCCGGCGGCGAGCGAGCGGCTCTCGGGTCCGACCTGGCGGAGCAGGCCGAGCAGCAGCGCCCAGGTCAGCTCGGCGGTCGAGGTCTTCGACGAGGCGGTGCCGCACACGGGGATCCCCCGCTCGCGGCAGGCGTCGAGGTCGATCGAGGCGTTGCGCATCCCGGTCGTGACGACCAGCCGCAGGTCGGGCAGCCGGTCGAGCAGGTCGCGGCCGAGCGGGGTCCGCTCGCGCATCAGCACGACCACCTCGGCCCCCGCGAGCGCGGCGGCGGTGGCGTCGGGATCGAGGTGCTCGCGCACCACCTGGATCGTCACGGGCAGCGTCGACCAGTCGGCGTACGACGCCGCCACGCCCTGGTAGTCGTCGAGGATGACGCACAGCATGGCGCCATCCTCCCCCGTCGAGCTACCAGGGCGCGGGCGCCCCAGGGGGGTCGGTGGGTCAGCAGGTCACGGCGAGGAAGAACGTGTCCTGGATCGAGGTGCCGGTGTCCCAGTGGAAGACGTTGACCACGAGGGTCCGCGGTCCCTGGGTGGAGCGGGCGACGCCGATCATGGCCGGGATGACGTACTCGTTGGACCCGAGCGCGGCGCCGTCGCCGGACGTGGCCTGGTAGCCGCACCCGGACACGTCGCGCGGGAAGGTCACGCGGTACTGCCAGAACCCGCCGTTGAGCTGGGCCTCCGAGCTGACCCCGGCACTGCCGCGCCCGAGGGCACCGCCCTGGGTGACGTAGGCCCAGTACGTCGGGGTCGCCCTGAGCGCGTTCACCGTGGCCGGGGCCAGGTCGGCGGCCGTGATCGAGCGGTCCTGGATCCGGCTGCCGTTGACGGCGTTGGGGGCGATCTTCGGCGCCGTGACGGCACCGTTCCTGATCTTGGCGGCCGTGATCGCGCCGTTCTTGATCTGGCCGGTCGAGATCTTCGCGGCGGCGTACGCCGAGCCGGCGCTGGTGGCGATCACCAGGGCGAGGACCGAGACGAGCAGGGCAGCCGGGCTCATCGCCCGATCGAACCGAGACATGGAGGCTCCTGGAGCTGGGGGGAGGGATCTCCTCGCAGGTTAGGGATGGCTCTTGCCCGAGCGCCTGAGTGGCGACTACTCAAACGTGCGCGGGTCGGACCGCGCCGGCGAGCTCCGAGCGGGACTCGATGCCGAGCTTCGCGTAGGCGCGGGCCAGGTGGTTCTCCACCGTCCGGACCGACAGGTGCAGGTCGGCGGCGATCTCGGCGTTGCTCTGGCCGGTCGCGGCCCGCTCGGCGACCAGCCGCTCGCGCCGGGTCAGCGGATCCTCGGGGACGCCGAGGAGCAGCGGGGTGCGCGGTACGCAGCCGAGCCGGTCCACGAGCTCGCGAGCCCGCCGTACGGCGCGGGCGGCGTCGCGGCCGGTCGACGTGCGACCGAGCTCGGCGTGGGCCTCGGCGGCGTACAGGAGCGCGCCGAGGTCCTCGAACCGGGCGGCCGCATCGGCGAGCGCGGCGGCGTCGCGCCGCTCGATGCCGGTCGCCAGGGCGACCCGGGCCCGCGCGACGGGTGAGTCGGCCGGGAGCGCCCGGAGCCGGTCCAGGACGCCGGCGCGCTCGCCGAGCCGCAGCTGCTCGTGGAGGATCCAGCCCTCGGTGACGACCGCGCCGCTGTCGGCGGCGTCGCGCAGTCCGGACGCCAGGTGCTCGTGCGCCAGGCCGGTCCGCCCCCGCGCGACGGCGTGCCAGGCCCGGGCGATCGGGACGTGCTGGCGCAGGAAGCCGACGCCGTCCGGCAGCTCGTCCAGGCGGCGCAGCGACGCGTCGTCGGCGACGCCGCACATCCCCTGCGCGGTGATCAGCACCCCGAGGGCGAGGCGCTGGCAGTCGACCATCGCGGCCGGGGCGGCCGCGAGCAGGCTGCGCCGGGCCCAGGTCGTGGCCGACGTCAGGTCGCCGGTCTGCAGGTGGGCGGCCCCGGCGTTGAGCGCCGCCCAGGCCCGCTCCAGCACCCGGCCGTCCGCGAGGGCGATGCGGTGGGCCTGCTCCGCGCTGGCGGCGGCGTCGGTCAGCCGACCGTGCTCGCGCTGCGCGTTGGCGAGGTTGGTCAGGTGCTTGACCCGGACCGTCGCGTCCACCCCGTCCGGGTCGGCCGCCGCCCCGGCCAGCGCCGACTCGGCGACCGCGATCGCCTCCGCCGTACGGCCCAGCCGGGTGTGGGCGTGGGTGAGGGTGCCGAGGTGGAAGTAACGCAGGTCCGGCGGCAGCTGCGCACCGTCGACGTCCGCCACGAGTGCGAGCGCCTGCTCGGCGTGGCCGGCGTACACGAGCGCGTCGGCGCGGGCGACGGCGAAGACCTCGCCGATCAGGGGCGTGCCCGCGGGGTAGCGCTCGATCTCGGCCGCCAGCACCTCGGCGGCCCCCTCGACGTCGAAGCTGGTCCACACGACCAGGCTGTGCAGGGCGACGGCGAGCGCGGCGGCCATCGGCCCGATCGGCTGCTGGACCAGCACCCGGCGGAGCAGGTCGACGGCGTCGTCGAGGCGGCCCAGCTCGGCCTGCGCGGTCGCGGCGACCAGCGCGGCCTCGGCGGCCACGTCGAGGTCGGCGGCGTCGACCGCCCCGAGCGCCAGCCGTACGGCGGTGCGGGCGCTCCCGCCCGCCATCGCGAGCCGGGCCGCCGCGAGCAGGCCGGGCTCGTCGGGGACCTCGCCGGCCTCCAGGGCGAGGACGGCCGCGCGGACCACGTCGTACCCGGGGACCGCCCGGGCCAGGGCGGCGTGGTCGCGGTGCAGCGCCTGGCGCCGGGGCGGTGTGAGGTCGTCCCAGACCACCTCGGCGAGCAGCGGGTGGGCGAACCGCACGACGTCGCCGACCCACTCGACCAGCCCGTGCTCCTCCAGCTCATCGAACCAGTCGCCACGACCCGACAGCGTCACCTCGGCCAGCGGCATCCGCTCCACGACCGCGAGCAGGTGCGCGGCCTCGACCGCCTCGTCGGAGAGCCCGTCGAGGCGGGAGAGCAGCAGCCGTCGCGGCTCCGCAGGCACCCGCAGCCGGCCCCGGGCGACCCATCCGGCGTCGCCGCGCACCAGGTCACCCCGCAGCCGGGCCTCCCCCACCAGCTGACTGACCAGCAGCGCGTTGCCGCGGCAGCGGCGCCAGACCTCGTCGACGACCGCGGCGTCCACCACGTCGCCTAGCAGCTGCTCCACGAACTGCTCGGTCTCGGCCGGGTCGAACGCGCGGACCTCGTGCACCGCCACGCCCCCGTCGTACGACGCCGCCGCGACCGCGGCGGGCAGCTCGCCGCCCTCCGTGCGTACCGACGCCAGCAGCACCCGGTCGCGGTCGCGGGCGACCCGGAGCGCCACCGCGAGCGACACCTCGTCGAGCTGGTCGAGGTCGTCGACCACGAGCACCCCGCCCGCCGGGACCGCGGCGAGCACCTCCACCACCATCTCGGTCAGCGACTCCCCGGTGACGACCAGGTGGGCCAGGGCCCCGAGCGGGACCGCCGAGAGACCGCGGACGCCCCAGGCCCGCACGGCCGCGCGCTCCTGCGCCAGCACGTCGAGGAGGTGGGACTTGCCGACCCCGGCCTCACCGGTGACCAGCACGACGCGGGCCGCCCGGTCGGCCAGCAGCGCGCGCACGAGACCGAGGTCGCGTGCCCTTCCCACCGTGCCGGCGGCCATGCCCCGAATCCTAGGGTCGGACGGGCCCTCGGGACTGGGGTTTGAGTAGTCCGCACTCAGGCGCACGGGCCCGGCCGTTCCTACGCTCCTCCCGTGCGTCCCCTCCGCGCCCTCCTCGGGGCCCTCCTCCTCGTCACGCTCCTGACCGTCACCGCGCCACCCGCCGGGGCGGTCCCCGGCCCCGGCTCCCTCAGCGGCGTCGTCACCGTGCCGGTCGGGTACGACGTCCGCGACGTGCGGGTCACCGCGCACCCGGTCGCGGGCGGAGCCGGTGGCGCGGCCTGGACCGCCCTGGACGGGTCCTTCACGATCTCGGACCTCGCGCCCGGGGAGTACCGGATCTCGTTCGGCACCTACGAGCGCGACATGAACGTGTGGGCCGGCAGCACGGCCTGGTGGACGTCCCCAGGAGTGGTCGCAGGCCGCTGGACCGGCGCGGCCTTCGTGGACGCCGGCACGGTCACGGTCGAGTCGTGGACCGACGGGGCCCTCGGGACCTCGCCCCTGCTGACGCACCTGCCGGTCGAGACGGTCTCGGGCCGGCTGGAGGCTCCGCCCGGGCGGGACCCGGCGGGCGCCCGCGTCGAGCTGTGGCTGGAGGCAGGTGGCATCTACGGCAACCGTCCCGGGGGCTGGAACCGGGTGCCCGGCGTCGCGCCCGTCGTCGTCGACAGCGGCGGGACGTTCGCGATCGACGTCTCGTGGAGCTACTGGGCGGCCGGCTACTACGGCCTGCGGGTCGTCGACCCGTCCGGGCAGTACGCGTTCTCCTTCGCGAACGGAGGCCTCGACGCCACCACGCCCGGCACCTCCGGTGACTTCGCCGCGGGTGCGGTCGGCCTGGTCCGGGTCCCGGGCGAGCTCGCGGGGCTCGCGCTCGGCGTACGACGGCTGAAGCTGCCGGTCGCCGGCTCCGGCACCGTGTCCATCGCCGGGACGACGGCCGCGGACCCGGCCCGGGCCGAGTGGGGTCGCACGCTCACCGCGGTCGCGGACGTCACCTGGTCGGAGCCGACGGTCGCCACCGACTTCCAGTGGTACCGCAACGGGGTGGCCGTTGACGACGCCACCGGTCCGTCGTACGAACTGGACGGCTTCGAGAACGGCTGGGAGGCCGAGATCTCCGTGCGGGCCGTGCCCGCCGGCTTCTGGGCCACCGCCGACGTCCTCCACTCCCCCACGGTCGTCGTCGAGAACACCACTCCCCTGAACCGCCGGGCGCCGGTCGTCACCGGGGCCCCGGTCGTCGCGCGACGCCTCACCGCCGACGCCGGCACCTGGACCCCGGTGCTCCGCGACGGACCCACGACGCACGCCTACGCCCACACCTACCAGTGGTTCCGCGGGAGCAAGCCGATCGCCGGCGCGACCGGGTCGTCGTACGTCGCCTCGGCGGCCGACTTCGGCACGCGGCTGCGGGTCCAAGTGACGGCCGACCGGGCCAACACCGGCAGCCCGATCTTCCTCGGCCCGGGCGTGGCGTGGTCGGCGCCGAGCTCGGAGGTCCGCGCCCCGGCCGAGCTCGGCCTGCGCGTCCGCCTCGCGCCGGGGCACCGCCGGAAGAAGCGTCCGCGCACCCAGGTCACCGTCGTCGGGCGGGTCGCCGGCAGGCCCGCGACCGGCCTGGTCCGGGTGCTCGACGGCGACCGCGTCCTGCGCACCCTCCGGCTCCGGGACGGTCGGGCGGTCCTCACCGTCCGGCTCGCGCGCGGCCGGCACCGGATCAGCGCCAGGTCCCTGCCCGGCGGCCTGGTCCTCGCCGGGCCACCGGCCGTCCGCCCGTGGCGGGTCCGCCGCTGAGCGGGTGCCGCACCCGCCCCCATGAGCGAGTACGGCGCCACCCGGGTCGACCGAGCCGCCGACGCCTCGCACGTGCTCCTCCCCACGGGACACGGGCCAGGACCCAGCGCGGGGTCCAGGTTTCCCGACCCGGTCGGCCCGAACGCCCGCGGACGGTAGATTTCACCCCCGCCGGGCCGCGTCTCACCCCGGCCTCACCCCACCAGCCGCGGGAAGGACCCGGAGCGACCGATGGCCGAGGACGAGTTCCTGGCGGCCTGCGCCGCCCAGGACTGGCCGCGGGCGCTCACGCTGGTCGACCAGGGCTGGACCCGGCTGGTCTTTGCGGAGGCCACCTACCGCGCGGTCTTCGCGCTGCTCGCCGAGGCGCCGGAGGACGAGGTACGCCGGCACCCGCGCGCCACGCTGATGGCCGAGAGCATCGGCCGCCTCGCGCCCGGTGCCGCCCGGGTGCTGCTGCCCGCCGACGCCCAGGTGGACGCGACCCTGCGCGCCGGCCGCGCGCGCGAGCACGTCGAGCTGGCGATCCTCGGCATGGTCGCCCGCCGCGCGGCCGGTCTCCCCCAGGAGGCCCTGGAGCTCGCGCAGGCCTCGCTCCCGCTGCTGCGGGCGGCCACCCGCACCCGGTTCTCGCCGGCGGCCGACCTGGCGTCGTACTGGCACCTGCAGGCGGCCCAGGCCGCCCTGCACGTCGGGGAGCTCGACCAGGCCCGCCGGCACGTCGAGCAGTGCTGGGCCTTCCGCGCCGACGACGTGACGGGGTACGCCGCCACCTCGGGCGCCCCGTTCGGCGTCCTGCTCGCGGCCCTGGCCGGGGACGCGGCCGGGCAGGCCCGCTGGCAGCACGAGGTCGACGCGCTCGCCGAGCGCGGCCGCACCCTCATCGAGTGGGAGACCATGGAGCGCCCGGCCCTGGTCGCGGCCCTGCTGAGCGCCGTGGACCGGCTCGACGCCACCACCGCGACACCGCTCGCCGAAGCCCTGGTCCCGCAGCTGGCCTTCGACGAGCTGTGGCCGATCACCCTGGTCGCGATCGTGCGGCACCTGGTCGACACCGGCGCGACCGAGCGGGCCGCCGACCTGGTCGCCACCACGGCCGGGCGGCACCCTGCGCCGGCGGTCGACGGGTCGATCCACACGTCGTTCGCCGCACTCGCCCGCGCCGAGGTCGCCCGGGCGCGGGGCCGGTCCGGCCCGCTGTCCCGGCTGCTCGCCGAGACCCCGATGCCCGCCCTGGGTGCCCTGCAGCCGGTCCACCTCGCCCTGCTGGGCGACGACCGGCCCTCGGCGCGCCGACTGGCCGCGGAGGCCGAGCACGGCGCGACCGACCAGCGGGTACGCCGGGAGAGCCGGCTGGTCGGGATGGCGCTCGCGGACGAGCCCCCTCCGGCCGACCGCGCCGCGCTGCCGGACGAGCTGCGGCGGACCGCCGCACTGCTCCCGGCCGCGCTGAACGGCCGGCTGCGGTTGTCGTACGACGGGGTGCCGGAGGCGCACGCGGTGCCGGTGTCGGCGGACCCGGTGGTCCGGCTCACGCCGGCGGAGGCGCGGGTGCTCGCGGCGCTCGACGGACCCGCCTCCCTGCCCGAGGTCGCGGAGCGGCTCTACGTCAGCCGCAACACCCTGAAGACCCACCTGCGCAGCCTCTACGCGAAGCTCGGTGCCTCGTCCCGTCCCGAGGCGCTCGCCCGGGCCGGCCGGCTGGGACTGCTCGGGAACGGCGAAAGCCCGCCACCCTGAGGGTGACGGGCCTTCGACCTTGCTGTTCTCGGTGAGCCCACCGGGTCTCGACGCGCTCCGTTCCGACCTCGCAAGCTCGGTCGGAGTCGCTACTCGACCACCGATGATCGCAACCGCTGCGCGGCTGCGATCAGGCCTCGTCCTCGACCGCGACGTTCTTGGTGCGGTTGGGGTCGACCTGGACGCCGGGGCCCATGGTCGTGGAGACGGTGACCTTCTTGATGTAGCGGCCCTTGGAGCTGGCGGGCTTGAGCCGCAGCACCTCCTCGAGCGCCGCGGCGTAGTTCTCCGCGAGCTGGACCTCGGCGAACGAGGCCTTGCCGATGATGAAGTGCAGGTTCGCGTGCCGGTCGACCCGGAACTCGATCTTGCCGCCCTTGATGTCGGTCACGGCCTTGGCCGGGTCCGGGGTGACGGTGCCGGTCTTCGGGTTCGGCATCAGGCCACGGGGACCGAGCACGCGGCCGAGGCGGCCGACCTTGCCCATCAGGTCCGGGGTCGCGACGACGGCGTCGAAGTCGAGGTAGCCACCGGCCACCTTGTCGATCAGCTCGTCGCCACCGACCTCGTCGGCACCGGCGTCGAGGGCGGCCTGCGCCTTGTCGCCGACGGCGAACACGAGGACGCGGGCGGTCTTGCCCGTGCCGTGCGGGAGGTTGACCGTGCCGCGGACCATCTGGTCGGCCTTGCGCGGGTCGACACCGAGGCGCATGACGACGTCGACGGTCTCGTCGAACTTCTTCTTGCTGGCGGTCTTGGCGATCTTGATCGCGGACAGCGGGGCGTAGAGCTCGTCCTTGTCGAACTGCTCCGCGGCCGCGCGGTAGGTCTTGCTGCGCTGCATGTCTGGTTCTCTCGTTTCTTCAGTGCCAGTCGTGGTCTAGGTGAGCCAGCGCGGCTCTGCCACAGGGGGCCGGATGGGTGAGCCCGGGGGCTCTCAGTCGGTGGTGACGCCCATGGAGCGGGCGGTGCCCTCGACGATCTTCATCGCGGCGTCGATGTCGTTGGCGTTGAGGTCGGGCAGCTTGGTCTGCGCGATCTCGCGGATCTGGTCCTTGGTCAGCTTGCCGACCTTCTCCTTGTGCGGGACGCCCGAGCCCTTCTGGAGGCCGGCGGCCTTCTTGATCAGCTCGGCGGCCGGCGGGGTCTTCGTGATGAAGGTGAAGGACCGGTCCTCGTAGATGGTGATCTCGACGGGGATCACGTTGCCGCGCATGGCCTCGGTCTGGGCGTTGTACGCCTTGCAGAAGTCCATGATGTTCACGCCGTGCGGACCGAGAGCGGTACCGACCGGCGGGGCCGGCGTCGCGGCACCGGCCTGCAGCTGCACCTTGACCAGCGCAGCGATCTTCTTCTTGGGAGGCATGTTGCTTCTCTTTCTGTTCCGTGGTCATGACGAGGGCGTCGTACGACGGCCTCTGCCACCTGCTGTTGCTCGGTCGCGCCGGGCAACCGATCTATTGTGCGAGCCCGAGTCGCGTGGTGGCGAATCGAGCCGGAGGTGCTTGCGCGAACTGGATCAGGGTCTCGATACGCGCCACGCGTTCCTTCGCTTCGCTCAGGTCCGCGTCGGCGCTACTCGACCTCCTCGGCTGTCCTGCCCCTCGCAAGCTCGGGGCAGGGCCTCGGACCTCTCAGACTCGCTGAATTTGCGAGAACGAGAGCTCGACCGGGGTCTCGCGGCCGAAGATCTCGACGAGTGCCTTGACCCGCTGCGACTCCGCGTTGATCTCGGTGATCGTGGCGTGCAGCGTGGCGAACGGGCCGTCGACGACCATGACCGAGTCGGACACGTCGAAGTCGGCGACCTCGACCGGGCGCTTGGTCGTCGTGCCGGCGGGCGCCGGGGTGCCGGCGGCGGAGGCGGCCGCAGCGGCCTCGGCCTCGGCCTGCGCGACCACGGCGGGCGCGAGCATGCTCTCGACCTCGCTCATGCTCAGCGGCACCGGCTGGTGGCTGTGGCCGACGAAGCCGGTCACCGACGGCGTGTGGCGCACGGCGGACCAGGACTCGTCGGTGAGGTCCATGCGGACCAGGACGTAGCCGGGGAGCACGGTGCGCTTGACCATCTTGCGCTGACCGTTCTTGATCTCCGCGACCTCCTCGGTGGGGACCACGATCTCGTGGATGTAGTCCTCCATGTTGAGGGAGATGATGCGGTTCTCCAGGTTCGACTTCACCCGGTTCTCCATGCCGGAGTAGGTGTGCACGACGAACCAGTCGCCCGGCTTGGCCCACAGCTCGCGGCGGAACGCCTCCAGCGGGTCCTCGTCGGCGGCCTCGTCGTCGGCGGCCTCCGGCTCCTCGTCACCCTCGGCGAGGCTGAGGTCGTGGCTGGTCGCGCCCTCGGCGTCGGTGTCGTCGAGACCCAGGGCCTCGTCGGTGTCCTCGTCGGTGACCTCGGCGTCCAGGCGCGGGTCGTCGTCGAGGATCTCCGGGCCGTCGTTCGGCTCGCCGTACTGGTCCTCGAGGGTGACCTCGGGCTCCTGCTGCTCCGACACGTGCTGCTCCATCACTTCGCTGTGCTCGTCGGTCCGGCAGGTCGCCGGTACCGGTGGACCGAGGCCCGCGGTCAGCCCGCGGGCGGCTCGATCACGTCTGGCCGGGCCCCGTGAAGATCGAGAACACGAGCTTTCCGAAGGCCAGGTCGAGCACCGAGACCAGCGCGATCATCACGACCACGAACACCATGACCACGAAGAAGTACGTGACCAGCTGTTCCTGGGTCGGGTACACGACCTTGCGGAGCTCCGCGACGACCTGTCGGTAGAACGTGGGGAGGCTGGTGCGCTTGTCGGCCTTGCTGTCGCGTGGACCGCGGACCGCCTTGCTGTCCGGCGTGCTGTCCGACACCGACGCCACCTCTCCTCGTTCATTTCCGTCCGGCCGGTTGACCAGTTGTCCTGCAGGGCACGAGGGACTTGAACCCCCAACCTTCGGTTTTGGAGACCGATGCTCTGCCAGTTGAGCTAGTGCCCTCCGATGGGCTTTCCGGGCACGCCGAAGCATGTGGGAAATCCACCAGCACGGAAGTCTACGGGGTGGACCTCGACACAGTCCAAACCACCCGGGAATCCCGCCGGGTGGTCCGCCGTTGGGGCGGGTGCACCGGACCGACCGTCCGGCCCCTGGTGTCGAATCAATTGTTAGTTGATCGACTTTAGGTACTAATCTCTTACGACGCGGGCCACCGCCCGCACGTGAGTCATCCGGCCACCAGCCGGAACGGAAAGGATCCACCATGTCTGACCAGCTCGTCGAAGCACCCCGCTCGCGCACCGGCCTCTACGTCGTCGTCGGGGTCGTCGTCCTCGCGGTCGTCGCGGCCGTCGCGTTCTTCGCCCTCCGGGGCGGTGACGACGAGGACACCGTCGTGATCGGCGTCGTCGACGCCAGCGAGCCGTACTGGGACACCTATGTCGACGCCGCTGCCGACGAGGGCATCACGGTCGAGCTGAAGAACTTCGCCGACTACACCCAGCCCAACCCCGCGCTGACCGAGGGCGACCTCGACCTCAACCAGTTCCAGCACATCGTCTACCTGGCCGGATACAACGTCGACGCCGACGAGGACCTGGTGCCGATCGGCGCGACCGCGATCTACCCGCTGGCGCTCTACTCGACCCAGTTCGACTCCGTCGAGGACATCCCGGACGGCTCGACCGTCGCCGTGCCCAACGACGACAGCAACCTGGCCCGCGGCCTGCTCGTGCTGCAGTCGGCCGGCCTGATCACCCTGGAGGGTGGCGGCTCGATCTACTCCACGCTCGACGAGATCGACGAGGACGCCTCGCGCGTCAAGGTCACCGCCCTCGACGCCAACCTCACGCCGACCTCGCTGCCGGACGTCGCCGCGGCGATCATCAACAACGACTTCGTCGAGGACGCCGGCCTGACGTTCGAGGACGCCATCGCCCAGGACGACCCCGAGGACCCGAACGCGCTGCCCTACGTCAACATCTTCGCCGCCCGCGCGGAGGACCAGGACAACGAGACCTACCGCAAGCTGGTCGAGATCTACCAGACCAACGAGAAGGTCCAGGCGGGCGTGCAGGAGGCCTCCGGCAACACGGCCGTGCTGCTGAAGACCCCCGTCAGCGACCTCGAGGAGTCGCTGGCGCAGGTCGAGGAGGACACCCGCGCCCAGCAGTGATGCGCTGATCGCAGGACACCGGGTACGACGGGGGTGGGGCGCACCCTGCCCCCGTCGTACCGCTCCCGGACCATCCACCGCCCCACCCGAAGGACCCGCAGCATGCCCCTCGTCGAGATCCGCGACGTCCGCAAAGAGTTCCCCGCCCGCTCCCGAGGAGGCTCGCCGACGGTGGCCGTCGACGGCGTCGACCTCGACGTCGAGGCGGGTGAGATCTTCGGCATCGTCGGCTACTCCGGCGCCGGCAAGTCCACGCTCGTCCGACTGGTGAACGCGCTCGAGCCCGCGACGTCGGGCTCGATCCGGGTCGACGGCACCGAGGTCGTCGGACTGGGCGAGCGCAGCCTGCAGCGGGTCCGCCGCGACATCGGCATGATCTTCCAGCAGTTCAACCTGATGAACTCGCGCACCGTCTACGGCAACATCGCCTTCCCGCTCCAGGTCGCCGGCGTCCCGAAGTCGGAGCACCGCAAGCGGATCTCCGAGCTGCTGCACTTCGTCGGTCTCGCCGACAAGGCGCTCGCCTACCCAGACCAGCTCTCGGGCGGCCAGAAGCAGCGGGTCGGCATCGCCCGCGCGCTGGCCACCTCGCCGAAGCTGCTGCTGGCCGACGAGGCGACCAGCGCCCTCGACCCGGAGACCACCCAGGAGGTGCTGGCCCTGCTGAAGCAGGTCAACACCGAGCTCGGCATCACCATCGTGCTGATCACCCACGAGATGGAGGTGATCAAGACGATCGCCGACAAGGTCGCGGTGATGGAGGACGGCAAGGTCATCGAGCAGGGACCGGTCTTCGACCTCTTCTCCCGTCCGCAGCACCCCGCGACCCGCCGCTTCGTCTCCACGCTCGTCGCCGACCAGCCGCCCGAGCGGGCGCTGCAGGTGCTGCGGGAGCGGCACGACGGCCGGTTCGTGACGCTCGCCTTCCGCGACCCCGCCGTCCGCCAGTCGCAGGTGTTCGCCGAGCTGATCTCCCGCGACGTGGCGTTCGAGCTCGTCTACGGCGGCATCGAGGACATCCAGGGCGAGACCTTCGGCAACCTCACGCTCTCGCTGACCGGCGACCCGACCCAGGTCGAGGCGGCGCTGGGCGCCGTACGGGCCCTGGTCGACGTGCGGGAGGTGGCGGCCTGATGTTCGACGACACCCGTCTCCTCGACCTCACCGACCTGCTCCGCGAGGAGTTCTTCACCACCCTCTACATCGTCGGGCTGACGCTGCTGGTCGGCGGCCTGCTCGGCCTGGCGCTGGGACTGGCGCTCTCGACGACCCGGCGCGGCGGGCTGCTGGCCAACCGGCCGGTCTTCGTGGTGCTCAACCTGCTGGTCAACTTCTTCCGGCCGATCCCGTTCGTCATCTTCATCGGCGCCGTGCAGCCCTTCGCCCGGGTGGTGGTCGGCACGGGCATCGGCGAGAAGGCGATCATCTTCGCGATGACCCTGGCCGCGACGTTCGGCATCAGCCGGATCGTCGAGCAGAACCTGGTCAGCGTCGACCCCGGCGTGATCGAGGCGGCCCGCTCCATGGGCGCCGGGCGGCTGCGGATCGTGCTCACCGTGCTGCTGCCCGAGGCGCTCGGCCCGCTCATCCTGGGCTACACCTTCGTCGTGGTCGCGATCATCGACATGTCCGCGATCGCCGGCGCGATCGGGGCCGGCGGGCTGGGCGCCTTCGCCCTCCAGTACGGCTGGCGGCAGTTCGACACGGTGGTCACCTGGACGACCGTGCTGATCATCGTGGCGCTCGTCCAGATCGCCCAGTTCGCCGGCAACGGCCTGGCGCGAAAGGTGATGCGTCGGTGACGAGGGCGGCCTCTACGATGGGCGCCATGACCTCTCCCGGAAGCCCTCGTGACCGTCGCGTGTCCCAGCGGATCGGCGCCATCGCCGAGTCCGCGACGCTCAAGGTGGATGCCAAGGCCAAGGCGCTGAAGGCGGAGGGCCGCCCGGTCGTCGGGTTCGGCGCCGGCGAGCCCGACTTCCCGACGCCCGGCTACATCGTCGAGGCGGCCGTCGAGGCGGCCCGCGACGCCAAGAACCACCGCTACACCCCGGCCGGCGGACTGCCCGAGCTGAAGAAGGCCATCGTAGAGAAGACCCGCCGCGACAGCGGGCTCGTGATCGAGCCGGCCCAGGTGCTGGTGACGAACGGCGGCAAGCAGGCCATCTACGGCGCCTTCGCCGCGATGCTCGACCCGGGCGACGAGGTGATCGTGCCGGCGCCGTACTGGACCACCTACCCCGAGTCGATCGCGCTGGCCGGCGGCGTCCCGGTCGAGGTGCTGGCCGACGAGACCCAGGACTACAAGGTCACCGTCGAGCAGCTCGAGGCCGCGCGCACCGAGAAGACCAAGGTGCTGCTGTTCGTCTCGCCCTCGAACCCGACCGGCGCGGTCTACACCGCCGACGAGATCCGGGCCATCGGCGCCTGGGTCGAGGAGCACCAGCTGTGGGTGCTGACCGACGAGATCTACGAGCACCTCGTCTACGACGGCATCGAGACCGGCTCGCTGCCGGTGCTCTGCCCCGAGCTGGCCGACCACACCGTGATCGTCAACGGCGTCGCCAAGACCTACGCGATGACCGGCTGGCGGGTCGGCTGGGTCATCGGCCCGAAGGACATCGTCAAGGCCGCCACGAACCTGCAGTCGCACGCCACCTCCAACGTCGCCAACGTCTCCCAGCGCGCCGCCATCGCCGCGCTCGAGGGCGACCTGTCCGCGGTCGACGAGATGAAGGTCGCCTTCGACCGGCGCCGGCGCACGATCGTGTCGATGCTCAACGAGATCGACGGCGTCGTCTGCCCGCTGCCCGGCGGCGCGTTCTACGCCTACCCGTCGGTCAAGGGCCTGCTCGGCAAGGAGTACGGCGGCCGCGTGATCGAGACCTCCGCCGAGCTGTCCGAGTACATCCTCGACGAGGCCGAGGTGGCGATCGTGCCGGGCGAGGCGTTCGGGTCGCCGGGCTACCTGCGACTGTCCTACGCCCTCGGGGACGACGACATCGTCGAGGGGATCACCCGGCTGCAGAAGCTCTTCGGCTGAGTGAGGGACCTGCACGCACTGCCCAAGGCGCACCTGCACCTGCACTTCACAGGGTCGATGCGGCACCAGACCCTGCTCGAGCTCGCGGAGCGGGACGGCATCTCGCTGCCGGACCAGCTGGTGTCCGAGTGGCCGCCGACGCTCTCGGCGGCCGACGAGAAGGGCTGGTTCCGCTTCCAGCGGCTCTACGACGTCGCGCGCTCGGTGCTGCGCACCGAGGACGACGTACGACGGCTGGTGCTCGAGGCCGCCGAGGACGACGTGCGCGACGGCGGGCGGTGGCTGGAGATCCAGGTCGACCCGAGCGGGTACGGCGCCCGCTTCGGTGGGATCACCGCCTTCACCGACCTGGTGCTCGACGCCGTCCGGGAGGCGTCGGCGACGACCGGGCTCGGGATGGCGGTCGTCATCGCCGCGAACCGCACCCGGCACCCGCTCGACGCCCGCACCCTCGCCCGGCTCGCCGTCCAGTACGCCGGGCGCGGCGTGGTGGGCTTCGGGCTGTCCAACGACGAGCGCCGGGGCACCACGGCCGACTTCGCGGGCGCGTTCGCGATCGCCGAGCGGGCCGGCCTGGCCCTGGTGCCGCACGGCGGCGAGCTGCGGGGCCCCGAGCACGTCAGCACCTGCCTGGACACCCTGCACGCCGACCGGCTCGGCCACGGCGTCCGCTCGGCCGAGGACCCGGCGCTCCTCGACCGGATCGTCGCGGCCGGCGTGGCGCTCGAGGTCTGCCCGGTCTCCAACGTCGCGCTGGGCGTCTACTCCGACCTGACCTCGGTGCCGCTGCCGACCCTGCTGGCCGCCGGGGCCACGGTCGCGCTCGGCGCCGACGACCCGCTGCTGTTCGGCTCCCGGCTGGCCGGCCAGTACGCCACCATGCGGGCCGCGCACGACCTCTCCGATGCGACTCTGGCCGAGCTGGCCCGGATGTCGGTGCGGGCCTCGCGGGCCCCCGACGACGTCCGCGCCGGCGTGCTCCGCGAGATCGATGCCTGGGTCGCCGCTCCCTCGGGCACGATGTCCCCATGACCATCGGTCCCGAGCACCCCGACCACCCCGGGTACCAGCGCCGTCCCGACGAGCCCGCCCCGCAGCAGCCCGGCCAGCCCGGGCAGCCCGGGCAGCCGCAGTGGCCCCAGTACAGCCAGCAGCAGCCCGGCTACGCCTACGGCTACACCCCGCCGATGGCGGCGCCCATCCACCCGCAGGCCAACACCGCGCTGATCCTCGGCATCGTCGGCCTCGCCGGCACGTTCCTGTGCGGCGTCCTGGTCGTCCTCGGGCCGTTCGCGTGGTCGATGGGCGCGAAGGTCAAGCGCGAGATCGCCGCGAGCGGCGGGGCCTACCGCGGCGAGAGCGAGGCCAACACCGGCATGATCCTCGGGATCGTCACGACGGTGCTGCTCGTCCTGGCGATCCTGGCGATCATCGCGTTCGTGGTGCTGGTGCTCGCCGTCGACTCGTCGCCGGACTACTCGACCGACTACTCCGGGACCTAGTGCTCGGCTAGAGCACGCAGCCGACCAGCACCGGCTCGTTGACGAGCCGGATGCCGAACCGCTCCTCGACCCCGTCGCGGACCTCGCGGGCCAGGGCGAGGAGGTCGTCGGCGCTCGCCGAGCCGCGGTTGGTCAGGGCCAGCGGGTGCTTGGTGGAGAGCCGGGCCGGGCCCTCGCCGTACCCCTTGGCGAAGCCGGCGTGGTCGATCAGCCAGGCGGCGCTGGTCTTCACCGAGCCGTCGGGCTGGGGCCACGCCGGCGCCCCCTCGGGTACGGCGCCCGCCCCGACGACCGGGTTGGTGAAGAAGGAGCCCGCGCTCCAGGTGTCGTGGTCGGCCGGGTCGAGCACCATGCCCTTGCCCCGGCGCAGGCCGAGGACCGCCGCGCGGACGTCGGCCAGCGGCGCCCGGGCACCGACCTCGACGCCGAGGGTCCGGGCGAGCTCGGCGTACGCGACGGGTGCGCCGAGGGTGCCCTGGCGGAGCTGGAAGGTGACGCTCAGGACGACGTGCCGCCCGGGGTCGGCCTTGAACCGGCTGTGCCGGTAGCCGAAGCCGCAGTCGGCGGCCGCGAAGGTGCGCACGCCCCGCAGACGGCGGTCCCACACCCGCACGGAGGCGATGGTCTGGGCGACCTCCTGGCCGTAGGCGCCGACGTTCTGGATCGGGGTGGCACCGACCGACCCGGGAATGCCGGAGAGGGCCTCCACGCCCACCCAGCCGCGCTCGACGGCGAGCGCCACCAGGTCGTCCCAGGTCTCGCCGGCGGCGACCGTCGCGAGCACCCCGCCGCAGGTCGGGTCGTCGTCCTCGACGTCGAGCTCGAGCCCGGTGGTCGCGACCTCCACCACGGTGCCGGGGAAGCCCTCGTCGGCGACCAGGAGGTTGCTGCCGCCCCCGAGCACCAGCACCGGCTCGCCGGCCATCTCCGCGGCCGTGACGGCCTCGGTGAGCTCGTCCTCGGTGGCGGCCCGGACGTAGCTGCCGGCCGCTCCCCCGACGCGCAGCGTGGTGTGGTCGGCGAGCAGCTCAGCCATCGGTGCGCACGACCGCCTTGGGCATGCCGAGGACCTTCTGGCCGGCGCTCGTGACGGTGAGGGCCACGGTGGTGAGCCCGTCCTCGCTGCTCTTCACCTCGCCCGCGACGACGACGTCGACGGCGCCCTCGGCGGGCACCACGACCGGGCTGGTGAACTTGCAGCCGAGACTGACCACCTCGGCACCCGGGAACCAGGTCGCGACCGCGCGGGCGGCCAGCGCCATCGTGTACATGCCGTGGGCGATCACGCCGGGCAGGCCGACGCTGCGGGCGACGTCCTCGTCCTGGTGGATCGGGTTGTGGTCGCCGCTGGCCTCGGCGTACGCCACGAGGTCGGCGCGGGTGACGGCGTAGGTCTGGGTGTCGAGCGTCATGCGGCCGCCCCCCGGTGGACCAGGGTCGCGCTGGTCGCGCACACCAGGGTGCCGTCGGCGTCGGTGACCTCGGACGTGGTGCCGATGATGTCGTTGCCGGCGATCTGGCGCAGCGACGCGACGGTGAGCGTCGCGGTCAGCACGTCGCCCGGGACGACCGGCCGCTCGTAGGCGAACCGCTGCTCGCCGTGGACGATGCGGAACAGGTCGATGGCCTCGGCCTCGAGGAAGGCGTTCATCGCGTCGAAGGCCAGCACGATCGGGAAGGTGGCCGGCGCCGGGCCCCCGTCGTACGACGAGCCGGTGGCCGCGGCGAAGGCGCGGACCCGCTCCTCGGAGACGGTGAGCGGGGCGGTCGGCGGGAAGACCCGTCCGACGAGCGAGGCATCGACTGGCATGCCGGTCAGCCTAGCGACGGAGCCGGGAACGCCGACGACCCGCCCGAGCCAAGCTCGGACGGGTCGTCGGGGAAGCAGAGACGCTGACGGGTCAGCGGGTCTCGCGGTGCGCCTGGTGCTTGCGGCACCGCGGGCAGAACTTCGCCAGCTCGAGACGATCGGGGTCGTTGCGGCGGTTCTTCTTGGTGATGTAGTTGCGCTCCTTGCACTCAACGCACGCGAGAGTGATCTTGGGGCGAACGTCGGAGCTCTTGCTGGCCACGGGAAGTCCTTGGGGTCGAGGGTGGTGCGGTGCTGCTCGGTGGTGAGTAGCGGGGGCGGGACTCGAACCCGCGACACCACGATTATGAGCCGTGTGCTCTAACCACCTGAGCTACCCCGCCACGAGGGCATGGGAGTACGGCCAGGTTAACCGGCCGCACAACCCTCACCCAGAGCCCCTTTACGGAATCGAACCGTAGACCTTCTCCTTACCATGGAGACGCTCTGCCGACTGAGCTAAAGGGGCAACGACGGAGAACGATACACAGCCCTCCCGGGAACGAGAAATCGGCTCGATCCTCGCCCTACGGAGCCACGATCCGGGCGAACGGGAAGGCCTCCTCGAGCTCGTAGGCGAGCTCCAGGAGGGTGGCCTCGCGGCCCGCTCCGGCGCCGAGCATCATCCCCTGCGGGAGGCCCGCGGCCGTGGTCGCGAGGGGCAGCGAGACGGCCGGGTCGCCGGTCACGTTCTGCCAGGGCGTGAAGGCCACCCAGTCGAGCAGGCGGTCCATGATGACGTCGTACTCCTGGGTGGGGTCGAGGTGACCGACACGCGGCGTCTCGTGCGCGAGCGTGGGGGTCAGCACGACGTCGTACCGCTCGTGGAAGGCGGCCGCGGCGTGCCGGGCACGGGTGAGCCGACGGATCGCCCCGGGGACCCGGTGCAGGTTGCGGAGGGCGTGCCGGGCCAGCCCGCGGGTGAGATTGTCGAGGCGGTCGGGGTCCCAGCTGCGGCCGTTGACGCGGCGGCCGGTGCGGACGATGACCAGGGCCAGGAACGCCCAGTAGAGGACGAAGTCGTCGGGGAAGCCGGGGTCGGCCGGGGCGGGCGCCTCCTCGACGGCGTGGCCGAGCTCCTCCAGCTGCTCGGCCACCCTCCAGGTGAGGGTCGTGACCTCCGGGCTCGCGCCACGGCCGATGCCGGCGGTGTTGACGGCGATCCGGAGCCGGCCGCGACCCGGACGGGTGATGTCGCCGACCGGCGGAAGGTGCAGGGCGCGGTAGACCTTCTCCGCCTCGCGGAGGAACGCCGCGGTGTCGCGGACCGAGCGGGTCACCACGCCGTCGGCGACGATCCGCAGCGGCATCTGGCGGGTCAGCGCGTCCTGGGCCAGCCGGTCGCGGGTCGGCTTGAGCCCGACCAGGCCGTTGACCGCGGCCGGGATCCGGATCGAGCCGCCACCGTCGTTGGCGTGGGCGATCGGGACGGCGCCCGCGGCGACCAGGGCGGCCGAGCCCGCGGACGACGCCCCCGCGCTGTGGTCGGTCGACCAGGGCGAGCGGACCGGGCCCTGCCGCGGGTGCTCGGCGGCGGCACTGAAGCCGTACTCCGAGAGCCGGGTCTTGCCCAGCGGGACCAGCCCGGTGGCGAGGTACATCCGGGCCAGGTCGCCGTCGGCCGGACGCGGTCGCCCCTCGAAGGCGTCGGTGCCGTGCTGGGTCGGCAGGTGCTGGACGTCGACGTTGTCCTTGACGAAGGTCGGCACGCCCGAGAAGAACCCGCCGCGCGGGTCGAGGCTCTCCGCGCGGGCCCGGTCGTAGGCGCGGTAGGCGACCGCGCCCAGTGCGGGGTCGACCTCCTCGGTCCGGGCGACGGCGGCCTCGACGGCCTCGCGGACCGACACCTCGCCGGCGTGGAGGGCGGTCACCAGACCGACGGCGTCGAGGTCGCCGAGGGCGTCGTCACGGAAGGCGTGCACGCGAGTCATGTCCCTCATCCAACTACGCTCCGCACGTGGTGTCCTGGCAGATGAGGGGTGTGGCGGCGCTGATGCGCAGCACCCGCAAGCGACGGTTCCTGACGACCGAGGGTGGCCTCGACATGTTGGCCCGCGCGAAGGGTCCCTCGGACCCCCCGCGCTCGGTGACCCGTCGGATGTCGGTCGAGTCCCGGACAGTGGGCTGCTTCGACGTCCACCAGGTCCGTCGCCCGGACTCCGCCGGGTCGCGGCCGGTCGTCGTCTACCTGCACGGTGGCGCCTACGTGAACGAGATCGTCAGCCAGCACTGGGCGCTCGTGCGGCGGTTGGCCGCCGAGCTCGACGTCGAGGTCTGGGTGCCCGTCTACGGGCTGGCCCCGGACCACTACGCGCAGCAGGCCCACGACCTGGTCGCCGCCCTCCTCGCGGAGCTGTACGACGCGGGCCGCGACTGCTGGCTCGCCGGGGACTCGGCCGGCGGCGGGCTGGCCCTCGCGGCCGCCCAGCGCGCGGTCGCCCTCGGCCGCTCGACCGTCCGCGGCCTGACCCTGATCGCCCCGTGGCTCGACCTCGGCATGCGCAACCCCGAGGTGGACGCGCTGGAGCCGCACGACCCGTGGCTCGCGCGGGCCGCGCTGCGCCCGATCGCCGACGCCTGGGCGGCCGGCCTGTCGCTGGACGACCCGCGGGTCAGCCCGCTCCTCGGCCCGGTCGACGGGCTGCCGCCGGTCGACCTGTGGGTCGGCACCCGCGACATCACGCTGCCGGACGCCCGGATCCTGCGCGACCGGCTGGCCGGCGTGGTGCCGGTCGACTTCCACGAGCTGCCCGGCGGGCTGCACGTCGTACCGCTGCTGCCGGTGCCGGAGGGTGAGCAGGCCCGGCGGCGCATCATCGAGCGGATCGGGGCGGGGCTAGAGGAGTAGGGCCAGCAGGATCGGCAGGACCAGGCTGGTGGCGAGGGCGGTGAGCCCCATGGCCAGGCCGGAGAAGGCGCCCTCGGTGCGGTCCTCGACGAGGGCCCGGGAGGTCCCGATGCCGTGTGAGACCGAGCCCATCGCGATGCCGCGGGCGGTGCGCGAGCGGATGCGCAGCAGGGTGAGCACGGCCGGGCCGGCCACGGCGCCGAGGATGCCGGCGACGATCGTGAGGGCCGCGGTGAGCTGGGGGATGCCGCCGTTCTCGCCCGACAGCGCGATCGAGACCGGCGCGGTCGCCGCCTTCGGCGCCAGGGTGCGCTGGAGCAGCTCGTCGCCGCCGAGGCCGCGCGCGACCAGGACCGCCGACCCGACGCTGACCAGCGCCCCCAGCGGCACGGCGAGCAGCAGCGGGACCAGCAGCCCGCGCAGCCGGTGGGCCTGCCGGTGCAGCGGGACGGCCAGCGCGACCGTCGCCGGACCGAGCAGGAAGGTCAGCAGCGCGGTCCCGGCGCGGTAGTCGGCCACGTCCACGTCGAGCACCAGCAGCACCGTGCCGACCAGCACCACCGCGACCAGGACCGGCTGGGCGAGGGCGTGGCCGGTCCGAGCCTGCAGGGACCGGCCGGTCTGGTAGGCCAGCAGGGTCAGCACCAGCGGGAACAGCGGCGAGTCGGTCAGCCAGCTCATCGGTCCCTCCCGCCCAACAGGGAGACCGTCCAGCCCACGACGGCCAGGCCGAGCACCCACGAGCCGACCAGCGCGACGGTGACCGGCAGGGCGTCCTCGCGCAGCACGGACAGGTAGCCGACCACCCCGGCTCCGGCCGGCACGAACAGCAGCTGGAGGTGGCGCAGCAGGGCGTCGCTCACCCGCACGACGGGGACGTCGTCCGCGGCCCGCCGTACCTGGAGGACGACGAAGAGCACCACCATCCCCACCACCGGCCCCGGCACCGGCGCGTCGGTCAGCCGGACCAGGACCTCCCCCACCAGCTGGCACCCCAGCAGCCACGTCAGTCCGGTGATCACGCCCCCATCCTGGCCGCCCCGCGCCGAGTCAGCAGAAGTGGGGGGGGGGGGGGGGGCCCCGGGGGGGGGCGCCCCCCCCCCCCCGCGGGGGGGCCGGGGGGGGGGGCGGGGGGGGGGGGGGGGGGGGGGGTGTGGG
>NZ_JBBBBJ010000009.1:0-108682 GCF_037120545.1 Nocardioides sp. CCNWLW216 | reverse complement strand
GCCCCCCCCCCCCCGAGCGTCTCGAGTGGGGGGGGCGCGACCAACACTTGGGGCGGGCGCCCCCCCCCACCACTTGTGCTGACTCGGCGGGAGGCCCGGGGGTGGGTGGGTCAGGGGTTGATGCGGGCCTCGACGGCGGCGGGACGGAGGGAGTGCTCGATGGCCAGGGCGGCGCAGCCGACCAGGCCGGCGGAGTCGCCGTGGGCGGCGGGGAGGAACTGCAGGTCGCGGACGGCGGTCGCGGTGGCCAGGGCGTAGACGCTCTCGCGGATGCCGGCGACGAAGAGGTCGAAGGCGGAGGCCAGGTCGCCGCCGATGACGATGGCCTGGGGGTTGAGCAGGTTGACCGCGACGGCGAGGACCTCGCCGACGTGGCGGCCGGCGTCGCGCATCAGGCCGCGGGCGACCGCGTCACCCTCCAGCGCGAGGGCGACCAGGTCGCGGACGTGGGTGGCCGGCCGGCCCGAGGCGGTGAGTCGCTGGGCGAGGGCCCAGCCGCCCGCGAGGGTCTCCAGGCAGCCGGTCGCCCCGCAGCGGCAGACCAGCCCGTCGGCGTCCGGCACCCGGGTGTGCCCGATCTCGCCGGTGGTGCCGACCCGGCCGGTGACGATCCGGCCGCCGGACACCGTGCTCATCCCCAGCCCGGTGGAGGCCTTGACCACCAGCAGGTCGCGGACCGACGAGCTCGGGAACAGCTCGGAGCGGGCCAGCGCCTCGGTGTCGTTGGCGACCAGCAGCGGCGCGGGACAGACGTCGGCGAGGTACGGCGCCAGCTCGATGCCCTCCCAGCGACCCATGATCGGCGAGTCGACGCTCGCGCCCCGGACCGGGTCGACCGAGCCCGGCAGGCTCATCCCGATGCCGGCGACCGGAGGCTCGATCCCGACCAGCAGCTTGCCGAGCCGCTCGACGACCGCGGGCATCAGCTCGTCGGGACCGATCCCGACCTCGTGGTCGCGGGTGTCCCCCACCAGCTCGCGGCCGTCCAGGTCGAAGATCCCGAGCTGGCTGCGGGAGCGGCCGATCGCGGCCGCGACGACCACGGCGGCGTCCTGGTTGAAGACCAGCGCCCCGGGGGGACGACCGCCGGTGGACGGCAGCTCCTCCCCGAGCTGGAGCAGGCCCGAGTCCACCAGGGCCGAGACGCGGGTGACGATCGCGGTCCGCGAGAGCCCGGTCAGCCGGCGCAGCTCGGCGCGGGTGGTGGCCTGACCGGTCCGGACCAGCTGCAACAGGTCCGCGGCCGACGAGCCGGGCAGCACGAGACTCCCGGTCGTCGGGTCCAGCGGCGCGTTCATGGCCGGGATTGAATCACGCCGGAACCCAAGTCCGGGACCCTTCGATCTGAGAAAGTCCTAACTTCGGTTGCGCGGCGTACCTAAGTCTCCGTACCGTGGAGGCATGGAGATGCCCGAGACCTGTGACTTCACCGTCTTCGGAGGCACGGGCGACCTGGCGCTCCGCAAGCTGCTGCCGGCGCTCTACATGCGCGACCACGAGGGCCAGCTGCCCCCCGACACCCGGATCATCGCCGTGTCGCACAGCGACCTCGACGACGCGGCGTACCGCCTGCAGGTCCGGGCTGCGCTCGCCGAGCACCTCGCCCCCGGGGTGCTGCGCGAGGACGTGCTGGAGCGGCTGCTCGCGCGGCTGCACCACGTCACGCTGGACTTCTCCGACCCCGACGGCTGGCACCTCTTCCACGGGCTGCTGAAGGACCGGCCGTCGTACGACGAGACGGTCCGCGTCTACTACCTGGCCGTCGCACCGCGGATGTTCGGGCAGGTCTGCGAGCGGCTGGACGAGATCGGCGCCGTCGACGAGCACGCCCGCGTCGTCATGGAGAAGCCGATCGGCCACGACCTGGAGTCCGCCCGCGCGGTCAACGAGTCGGTCGGGCGGGTCTTCGAGGAGCGGCAGATCTTCCGGATCGACCACTACCTCGGCAAGGAGAGCGTCCAGAACCTCCTGGTCACGCGCTTCGCCAACACCTTCCTCGAGCCGCTGTGGAACTCCAGCTGGGTCGACCACGTGCAGATCACCGTGGCCGAGTCGCTGGGCGTCGGCTCCCGCGGCGGCTACTACGACCAGGCCGGCGCGCTGCGCGACATGGTGCAGAACCACCTGCTGCAGCTGCTCTGCCTGGTCGCGATGGAGCCTCCGACGTACGTCGACCGCGAGACCGTGCGCGACGAGAAGCTGAAGGTCCTCCAGGCGCTGAAGCCGATGACGCCGGAGGTCATCGACCGCGACACCGTCCGCGGCCGCTACGACGCCGGTCAGGTCGACGGCGAGGCCGTGGCGTCGTACGACGACGAGGTCGGCGCGGGCTCGCGCACGGAGACCTTCGTCGCCCTGAAGACCGAGGTGCAGAACTGGCGTTGGGCCGGGGTGCCGTTCTACCTGCGCACCGGCAAGAGGATGGACCGGCGGGCGTCCGAGATCGTGGTGGTCTTCAAGCGGCCGCCGCACTCGATGTTCCCGCAGGCCGAGGGCGTCACCACGCCGAACCGGCTGCACATCCTGGTCCAGCCCGACGAGGGCATGCGCCTGCACCTCACCGCCAAGGAGCCGGGTCCCGGGGGCTACCGCCTCCGGCCCGTCTCCCTGGACCTCGCCTACGCGACGGCGTTCGACCAGCGCCTGCCCGACGCCTACGAGCGGCTGCTGATGGACGTGATGAAGGGCAACCCGACCCTCTTCATGCGGCGCGACGAGGTCGAGGCCGCCTGGGCCTGGGCCGAGCCGGTCCTGCACCGCTGGGCCTCGACGCCCGAGCAGCCCCTGGGCTACCCCGCCGGAACCGCCGGCCCCACCGCCGCCGCGGCGCTCCTGGAGCGCGACGGCCGTACCTGGCAGGAGCTCGACTCGTGACCACTCCCCTCCACCCGGAGATCGCCGCCGTCACCGCCCGGCTCGTCGCTCGCAGCGAGCCGACGCGTACGGCGTACCTCGCGCGGATCCGCGCCGCCTCCGAGCGCGGCCCCGCCCGCGGGCGGCTGGCCTGCGCCAACCTGGCCCACGGCTTCGCCGCCTCCGAGCCCGCCGAGAAGCGGGCGCTGATCGGGTCGGTGAAGCCCAACCTGGCCATCGTCACCAGCTACAACGACATGCTCTCGGCGCACCAGCCGTTCGAGACCTACCCGCGGGCGCTGAAGAAGGCGGTCGTGAAGGCGGGCGGCATCGCCCAGGTCGCCGGCGGCGTGCCGGCCATGTGCGACGGCGTCACCCAGGGCCGCGACGGCATGCAGCTGTCGCTGTTCTCGCGCGACGTGATCGCGATGTCGACGGCGATCGCGCTCTCGCACGACATGTTCGACGGCGCGCTGATGCTCGGCGTCTGCGACAAGATCGTCCCCGGCCTGCTGATCGGGGCGCTCTCCTTCGGCCACCTGCCGACCGTGTTCGTGCCCGCCGGCCCGATGGCCTCCGGGCTGCCGAACGGCGAGAAGGCGCGCATCCGCCAGCTGTACGCCGAGGGCAAGGCCACCCGCGAGGAGCTCCTCGAGGCCGAGTCGGCGTCGTACCACTCGCGCGGGACGTGCACGTTCTACGGCACGGCCAACTCCAACCAGCTGATCATGGAGGTGCTGGGGCTGCACCTGCCCGGCTCGTCCTTCGTGAACCCCGACAACCCGCTGCGCGACGCCCTCACGCGGGCGGCCGCGACCCGCGCGGTCGAGATCACCCGGCAGGGCGGCGAGTACACCCCGATCGGCGAGGTCGTCGACGAGAAGGCCGTCGTCAACGCGTGCATCGCGCTGCTGGCCAGCGGCGGCTCGACCAACCACACCCTGCACCTGGTGGCCATCGCCAAGGCCGCCGGCATCGAGCTGACCTGGGACGACCTGTCCGACCTGTCGGCCGTGGTGCCGTCGCTGACCCGGGTCTACCCGAACGGGTCGGCCGACGTGAACCACTTCCACGCCGCCGGCGGGGTGCCGTTCCTGGTCCAGACGCTGCTGCGCCACGGACTGCTCCACGAGGACGTGCTCACCGTCTCGGGTCGTGGCCTGTGGCGGCACACCGCCGAGGCCAAGCTCTCCGGCGAGTCCGTCAGCTGGGAGGAGGGCGCCAAGGTCAGCGCCGACCTCGACGTCCTGCGGCCGGCGTCCGACCCGTTCGCGCCCGACGGCGGCGTCCGGGTGCTCTCCGGACCGCTCGGCCGGGCGGTCATCAAGACCTCGGCGGTGAAGCCGGAGCACCGGCTGGTCACCGCGCCGGCGATGGTCTTCGACCACCAGGACGACTTCCTCACCGCGTTCGGCGCGGGCGAGCTCGACGGCCGCGACCTGGTCGCGGTGGTGCGCTACCAGGGCCCGGCGGCCAACGGCATGCCCGAGCTGCACAAGCTCACGCCCGCCCTCGGCGTCCTCCAGGACCGCGGGCAGCGGGTGGCGATCGTGACCGACGGCCGGATGTCCGGGGCGTCGGGCAAGGTGCCGGCCGCCATCCACGTCACCCCCGAGGCCGCGCTCGGCGGCCCGCTGGCGCGGGTGCGCGAGGGCGACCTGATCACCGTCGACGCCGACGGCGGCCTGCTGTCGATCGACGTCTCGGAGTCCGACCTCGCGCTCCGCGAGTCCACCGGCCGCGCGCCGCTCGGCGACGAGTGGGCCGGGACCGGGCGCGAGCTGTTCGCGATGTTCCGGGCGAGCGTGGGCCCGGCCGACGCGGGTGCCAGTATCTTCCCCGGCGTGCCCACGCCCTTCCAGGAGGCCCCCGTTGTCCAGCCCGTCTGAGTCCTCGCTCCTCACCCTCGCCCCGGTCGTGCCGGTGGTGGTCGTGAGCGACCTCGCGCACGCCGTCCCGGTCGCGCGCGCCCTGGTGGCCGGCGGCCTGCCGGTCATCGAGCTCACCCTGCGCACGCCGGTCGCGCTCGACGCGATCCGGGCCATCGCCTCCGAGGTCCCGGACATCACCGTCGGGGCCGGCACCGTCACCTCCCCCGCGCTCGCCGCCGCGGCGGCCGAGGCCGGTGCGCAGTTCCTGGTCTCCCCCGGCGCGACCCCGGCCGTGCTGGCCGGGATGCGCGACACCGGGCTGCCGTTCCTGCCCGGCACCGCGACCGTCTCCGAGGCGCTGGCCGCGCTGGAGGCCGGCTGCACCGAGCTGAAGTTCTTCCCGGCCGAGGCCTCGGGCGGAGCGGCGTACCTGGGCTCGCTCGCCTCCGTCGTCCCGGCCGCGCGGTTCTGCCCGACCGGCGGGATCACGGCCGCGTCCGCGCCGTCGTACCTCTCGTTGGCGAACGTGGGCTGCGTGGGCGGCTCGTGGATCACCCCGGCGTCGGTGCTGGCCGCGGGCGACTGGGACCGGGTCAGCGCGCTCGCCGCGGAGGCGGCTCAGCTGGGCTGAGTCCCGCTGGCACCCCGCCGGTGGCAGCCGACGAGGTGCGGGTCGAAGACCCCGATCGCCTCCATCAGCGCGTACATCGTGGTCGGGCCGACGAAGGCGAAGCCGACCTTCTTCAGGGCTTTCGACAGGGCCTTCGACTCGGGCGAGGTGGTCGCCATCTCGGCGGTGTCGGCCCAGGCCGGCGGCTCGTCGGGCGCGAAGGAGAGCACGAAGGCCTCGAGGCCCTCCCGCTCGCGCAGCGCCACGGTGGCCGCGGCGTTGGTGATCGCGGCGTCGACCTTCAGCCGGTTGCGGACGATGCCGGCATCGGCCATCAGCCGCGCGCGGTCGGCGTCGTCGTAGGCCGCCACGACCTCGGCGTCGAAACCGGCGAACGCGGCGCGGAAGTTCTCGCGCTTGTTGAGGATCGTCGACCACGACAGCCCCGACTGGAACGCCTCCAGGGTGAGCCGCTCCAGGTAGGCCGACTCCCCGTGGACGCGGTTGCCCCACTCGGTGTCGTGGTAGTCGCGCATCACCCCGGGTCCGCTGCCCCACGGGCAGCGGGCGATGCCGTCCTCGCCGGTCACGGGTCCCATGGGGGCATCCTGACGTACGCCGCCGACAGTCCGCGGCGGCCGGTCAGGGCAGCAGCCGGTCGACCAGGGTCGCGACCACGTCGTCCACGTCGGTCGCGGGGTCGATCGAGACGGTCAGGCGGTCGAGCACCAGCCCGTCCATCGCGTAGTGGAACAACGCGATCTCGCGAGCCCCGCCCGGCAGGCCGGCGGCCTCGTTGTAGGCGACGTCCCCGGCGAAGCCGGCCACCAGCACCCGCTCCATGAGCGCACCCACCTCCGGTCGCCGGGCCGCCTCCAGCCGCAGCTCGAACCAGGCCAGAGTCACGTCCCGGTCCCGCAGCAGCCGCCGGGCGATGTCGCGGACGTGGCGCAGGTACGACGCCCGGTCCGGCGGGTCCGCGGCCAGGGAGGCCAGCACCTCGGGCTCGGGCGCCAGCCGCTCGCCGATGCGTCCGACCAGCCCTTCGAGCAGCGCCGCCCGCGAGCGGAAGTAGTTGGAGGTCGTGCCCGCCGGCACGCCGGCCCGCCGGTCGACCGCGCGGTGGGTCAGACCGCGCGCCCCCTCGGCGGCGAGCACGGTGATCGCGGCATCGGCCAGCTCGGTCCGCCGGGAGCTGTTGCGCGCCATCCGCCCAGAGTAGACGCAACCACTACAGGTGTTCTACTCTCCGCACCACTACATCTGTCGTGGAAAGGACCTGCCGTGCGCGAGCTCACCTACTACGTCGCCGTCTCCCTCGACGGCTTCATCGACGGCCCGGGCGGGGACGTGAGCCGCTTCCCGCTCGAGGGCGACCACATCGAGATGATCCTCCGCGACTACGTCGACACCCTGCCCGACGTCGGCCTGCGGGCCCTGGGCCTGGTGGCGACCGGTGAGCGCTTCGACACCACGCTGATGGGGTGGCGGACCTACGCCGCCGGCTTCGAGCACACCCGGGACCCGTACCCCCACACCCGCCAGTTCGTCTTCTCGCGCACCCGCACCGCGGCGGACGCACCGGACTCGATCACCGTCACCGACGAGGACCCGGTCGCCGTCGTACGACGACTCAAGAGCGAGCCCGGCACCGGCATCTGGCTGTGCGGGGGCGGGGCCCTCGCGGGGCGCCTCGCGGGCGAGATCGACCGGCTGGTGCTGAAGGTCAACCCGGTCGTGCTCGGCGGCGGGACGCCGCTGTTCCGCGATCCGGTGGTCGCGCCGGACTACCGGCTGGTGCGCAGCACGCCGTACCGCTCGGGGGTCGTGGTGAACGAGTACGCGCGTCGCTAGCGGCGCTCGCGCAGCCTCGCGTTGGGCAGCGCCGGGGCCGGGATCGGCGGGAGCGGGTCGTCGACGGGGATGCCGAACCGGCCGTCGACCAGCCCGTCGGGGGTGATCTGGGCCTGCCACTCCTCCCGGAAGGCGACCACCTCGTCGTGGCTGCGGCCGACGAAGTTCCACCACATCACGATGGCCTCGCCGAACGGCGGGCCGCCGAGGAGCAGCAGCCGGACCGGGTCGGCGCCGGCCCGCAGCGCGAGGGTGGCGGAGCCGGGCGGGACGTAGGCGAGCTCGTCCTTGTCCACGTCGGCGCCGGCCGCGGTGACCGTCCCGGCGTCGACCAGGACGCCGTGCTCGTACGACGGGTCGACGTCGAGGACCAGCGCGGCGCCGGGGTCGAGCAGCAGCTCGGCGCCGAGCAGCGGGGTGAACGTCGCGACCGGCGAGGTCTCGCCGAGCAGCGAGCCGAGGAACACCCGGGCCTCGAGGCCGTCGCGGGTGATCGGCGCGGGCGCGTGGTGGGCGAAGGTCGGCGCGGTGTCGCGGGCGGCCTCGGGGAGGGCGACCCAGAGCTGGGCGCCGTGCAGGGTCGTCGTGGTGGGCGGCGACACCTCGGAGTGGCTGATGCCGTGCCCGGCGGTCATCAGGTTGACCTCGCCCGGCCGGACCATCGCGTGGTGACCGGCGCTGTCGCGGTGCTCGATCTCGCCGGTGAACAGCCAGCTGACCGTCTGCAGCCCGGTGTGCGGGTGCGGGGCGACCTTCATCCCGCCGGTGTCGGCGACGTCGTCGGGGCCGTAGTGGTCGAGGAAGCACCAGGCGCCGATCAGCGAGCGACCGCGCTGGGGCAGGGTGCGTCGTACGCCCATGGCGCGGGGACCGCCCAGGGGGACGTCGCGCGGCGTCATGATCTCGACGCCGGGCACCACGTGCGCCGCGCAGGTCAGGACGTCGGGGTCGCGCTCGGGGTTGGTCATGCGCGCGCCGCGCAGTCCTGGGCGAGCACGCGGACCGTCGAGGCGGGGTGGCGCTCGAGCGCGGCCGCCGGGCGGATCGGCCGGGGTGTGAAGCCGCCCTGGCAGTTCGGACACACCCCGAGCAGCACGTTCTCGGCGCAGTCGCGGCACCAGGTGCACTCGAAGGTGCAGATCACCGCGTCGGGCGCGTCCGGCGGCAGGTCCTTGTCGCAGCACTCGCAGTTGGGTCGCAGCTCCAGCATGGGGTGATTCTCGCACCGGGTCGCGAGGAGTCGCGTCGGTCGTGGCTGGGTGGGCCGCAAAGGTTCATCGGCTAGCCGATGAAACTCACGCCGGGACGATGAACCTTCGTCGTCCCGGCGTGAGGTTCGTCGGCTAGCCGATGAAACTCTCGCTGGCCCCGCGACCACCACCGAGACGGATCAGGACAGCTGGTCGGGCTCGACGGTCCGCTTGGTCTCGTCGCCGCGGGTGTAGGTGCTGGCCAGGGTCGAGACGACCCCGGTCGTGCCGCCGTCGGAGGGGGTGAGGCGGACGATGATCGACTTGTACGCCGGCTGGTTGCTGCCCTCGGCGGTGTGGTCGAGGGCGATCAGCGGGTTGGTCTCGGGGTAGTACGCCGCCGCGCAGCCGCGGGGCTGGTCGTAGGACACCACCCGGAACGTCGGCACCTGACGGACCGAGCCGTCCTCCCACTCGCTGATGATGTCGACCAGGTCGCCCTCGGCGAAGCCCAGCGCGGTGATGTCGTCGGGGTGCAGGAAGATGACGCGGCGGCCGTTCTCGATGCCGCGGTAGCGGTCGGAGAGCCCGTAGATCGTGGTGTTGAACTGGTCGTGCGAGCGGATCGTCTGCAGCACCAGCTTGCCGGGCGGCACCTCCAGCACCTCGACGGGGCTCACGGTGAAGATCGCCTTGTCCACCTTGGTCGGGAAGGTCCGGGTGTCGCGCGGCGGGTGGGGCAGCACGAAACCGCCGGGCTGCGAGGCCTTCTCGTCGTACGACGCGCAGCCGGGGACGACCTTGGCGATCGTGCGTCGTACCTCGGCGTAGTCGGCGCGGTACGCCGCCCACGGCAGGTGGTGGCCCTGCCCGAGGGTGGCCTCGGCGATCGAGCAGACGATGTCGACCTCGGAGCGGAGGTACGGCGACGCCGGCTTCAGCGGGCCGTGCGAGGTGTGCACCGCCGACATCGAGTCCTCGACGCTGACCCGCTGCACGCGGCCGCCGGTGAGGTCGCGCTCGCTGCGCCCGAGGGCGGGCAGGATCAGCGCCTCGCGGCCGTGGACGACGTGGGAGCGGTTGAGCTTGGTGGAGACGTGCACGGTCAGGTCGGCCGCGCGCATCGCCTCCTCGGTGACGGAGGTGTCCGGTGCGGCCGAGACGAAGTTGCCGCCCATGCCGATGAAGACCTTCGCGTCACCGTCGCGCAGCGCCCGGATCGCGGCGACGGCGTCGTACCCGTGCTCGCGCGGGGGGTCGAAGCCCAGCTCGCGCTGGAGGCTGTCGAGGAAGTGACCCGGCGGGCGCTCCCAGATGCCCATGGTGCGGTCGCCCTGCACGTTGGAGTGGCCGCGGACCGGGCAGAGGCCGGCGCCGGGCTTGCCGATGTTGCCCTGGAGGAAGGCCAGGTTGGCGATCTCCTTCACGGTGGCGACGGCGTTGTGGTGCTGGGTGATGCCCATCGCCCAGCAGAAGACGGTCCGCTCGGACGCGGCCAGCAGGTCGGCGGTGTCCTCGATCTCGGCGCGGGTCAGGCCCGTCGAGCGGAGCACCTTGTCCCAGTCGAGCTCGGCCAGCGCGGCGGCGTACTCCTCGAAGCCGGTGGTGTGGCGCTGGACGAAGTCGCGGTCGACCGCGCCGCGCTCGATCAGCAGGGCCCCGAGCGCCTGCAGGAGGGCGAGGTCGCCGTTGCTGCGGATCTGCAGGTAGCGGTCGGCGAGGCCGGTGCCGTGGCCGACGACGCCGCGCACGTTCTGGGGGTTCTTGAACCGGACCAGGCCCGCCTCCTTGAGCGGGTTCACGGCCACGATCCTGGCGCCGTTGCCCTTGGCCTCCTCGAGCGCGGAGAGCATCCGCGGGTGGTTGGTGCCGGGGTTCTGGCCCAGGATCACGATCAGCTCGGCCCGATGGACGTCCTCGAGCGAGACCGACCCCTTGCCGATGCCGATGACCTCGGCGAGACCCACCGAGGTCGACTCGTGGCACATGTTGGAGCAGTCCGGGAGGTTGTTGGTGCCGTAGGCGCGGGCGAAGAGCTGATAGAGGAACGCGGCCTCGTTGGAGGTCTTGCCCGAGGTGTAGAAGACAGCCTGGTCGGGCTCGATCGCGGTGAGGTGTCGACCGATCGTCGCGAACGCGTCGCCCCAGGTGATCGGCTCGTAGTGGGTGCCGCCGGCGCGCAGCACCATCGGCTCGGTGATCCGGCCCTGCTGGTTGAGCCAGTAGTCGGTGTGCTCGGCCAGCTCGGCCACCGGGTGCTGCGCGAAGAACTCGCGTCCGATCAGGTCGCGGGTCGCCTCGTCGGCGACCGCCTTGGCGCCGTTCTCGCAGAACTCGGCCGTGTGCCGGTGGTCCGGGCTCGGGTCCGGCCAGGCGCAGCCCTGACAGTCGAACCCGTCGGCCTGGTTGAGCCGCAGCAGGGTCTGGGCGGTGCGCTTGACCCCCATGTGGCCGATCGCCCGCTTCATGCTCACGGCCACCGCCGTCGGCCCTGCCGCGTGGTCCTGCGGGGCGCCGACCTCGACGTCGGCCTCGTCGATCTCGCGCTGTCGTGAACGTCGGGCCATGACCCATGTTTACCCGGACCGCCGTACCGGTATGAGCACCCCCTGGCAGCAGGGTCGCACCACCCCCCGAACGGGTCATTTCCCGACCCTGGGGTCACCACTACCTTCCTGTTGAGTGCCGGCCCCTGCCCGGCCCGTCCCCCGAGGAGCCCGCATGTCCACGAACGAGCCCCCCGTCGACCCGCCCGCACCACCGCCGCAGGAGCCGCCCGCCGGGGGCCACCAGCCGTACGGTGCCACCCCGCCGCCCCCGCCTCCGGCCGGAACCCCGTACGGCGCGCCGCCGACCGGTCCGGCCTCCTGGGAGCTGGGCGCGGCCCTGTCCTACGGCTGGAAGAAGTTCCAGGAGGGCGCCGCCCAGTGGATCATCGCCGGCCTGGTGCTCTTCGTCGGCGTCGGCATCGCCTACGGCATCGGCTTCGTCATCATGATGCTGCTGACCAGCCCCGCCGAGTGCACCTACGACCCCGAGACGTTCTCGTCCACCTGTACCAACGGCTCCGGCTTCATCGTCACCATGATCGCCACCGCGATCCTGATCGCCCTGATCCTCTTCGCGAGCCTGGTGATCGGCGCCGGCCTCATCCGCGGCGCGCTCGGCGTGACCGAGGGACGGCCCTTCCAGGCCGCGTCGATCTTCAAGCTCGACAACCTGGGTCCGGTCGTCGTCACCAGCCTGCTGATCGCAGCGGGCACCTTCGTCGGCTACCTCCTCTGCTTCCTCCCGGGCATCGCGTTCGCCATCGCGACCAGCTACAGCCTCTACTTCGTGATCGACAAGGGGCTCGCCCCGGTCGACGCCATCAAGGCGAGCATCAACCTCGTCAAGGACAACCTCGGCAACGCCCTGGTCTGGGCGATCGTCGGCTACCTGGTCGCTGGCGCCGGCGCCATCGCCTGCGGCGTCGGTGTGCTGGTCACCTACCCGCTGGTGCTGATCGGCACGGCGTACACGTACAAGATGCTGACAGCCCAGGACGTCGCGGCCTGAGCCACGCGCATCGCCTCGGACGCCGTACCCGCCACCTCGGCGGGTACGGCGTCCGGCATTTCACGCCCGCACGTGTCGTGGTCGCCGTCCGTTCACCGCTCGCCGAGAGGGTGCGGGCGTGCGCATCGCCCAGCTGGCCAACTTCATCGGCCCCGCCTCCGGGGGGATGAAGACCGCCGTCGCCGCCCTCGGGCGCGGGTACGCCGGCGCCGGGGCCGAGCGGCTGCTCGTCGTACCGGGGCCCGTCGACGCGCGCACCCGCACGCCCGAGGGTCTCGTCGTGCAGCTGCGGGCGCCGCGGGTCGGGGGCGGCTACCGGCTGATCGTGGAGCCGTGGCGGGTGATCGACGTGCTGGAGGAGTTCGGGCCGACGTCGGTCGAGTCGAGCGACAAGCTGACCCTGCTGCCGGTCGCTCGCTGGGCCCGGCGGCACGGGGTCCGGACGGTGCTGTTCTCGCATGAGCGGCTGGGCGACATGCTCGCGATGCGCACCGGCCTCGACGCCACCTCGAAGGTGTCCATCGCGCTGCTCAACCGGCTGCTGGTGCGCAGCTTCGACACCGTGGTCGTGACGTCGGCGTACGCCCGCCGGGAGTTCCAGGCGCTCGCCGACTCCGCCGGATGCCCGGTCGAGCAGGTGCCGCTCGGGGTCGACCTGGAGACCTTCCGCCCTCCCCGCCCGGCTCCGCCGCGCCCCGTCGACGGGGTGCTGCGGCTGGTCCACGCCGGGCGGCTGTCTCGCGAGAAGTCGCCTCACCTGGCCGTCGCGACCGCCGTCGAGCTGCATCGGCGCGGGGTGCCGCTGCGCCTCGACGTGTACGGCGAGGGCCCGCACCGCGACGAGCTGCTCGCCCTGGCCGGCGACGCGCCGGTCGTCTTCCACGGGTTCGTCGACGGCCGCGCCGACCTGGCCCGCCGGCTCGCCGCCGCCGACGTCGCACTGTCGGTCTGTCCCGGCGAGACCTTCGGCCTGGCCGTGCTGGAGGCGCTGGCCTGCGGCACCCCGGTCGTCACCGCGGACCGGGGCGGTGCCCGCGAGCTGGTCGACGCGGCCTCGGGTGGCTGGGGGGCTCCCGACGCGGCCTCGCTGGCCGACGCGGTGCTGGAGGTCGCGGCCCGGCCGGTCCCGGTCCGCCGGGCGGCGGCCCGGGCGCGAGCGTCCCTCTTCCCCTGGTCGGCGACCGTCGACCGGATGCTCGGCGTGCACGCTGGGCGGCTCGTCGTACCGCTGGGGGCCTAGGGGTGCGGTCGCGGCGGTGAGCTGTCCACCGTTCTGATCGCGCAGAAGGTGGGCCGGCCACCGTGGATCAGGCGTGTCGCACGGACACGCCGCTGCGGCGGTGCGCCAGCCACCGATCGCCTGCCCGGATCGGTGGACTGCTCACCGCTGCCCCTGGAGCAGCCCGCGGCGGGAGCGTCGTACGGCGGAGCAGAGGCATGCGGGTGTCACGCGCGGAGGCGGGGCGGGGTTGACGTCACTTGTGGGCTGCGGGGGTTTCGACACGCTCAGGACTTCGTCCTTCGCTGCTCAACCACCGGGGGGCTTCGTCCTTTGCTGCTCAACCACCGGAGTCGCGCGCCCAGGTCCAGGAGTAGGCGTCGTCCTCGACGGCGAGGCCGCCCTCGCCGAGCTCCAGCGGGGCGAAGGTGTCGACCATGACGGCGGACTCCTCGAAGGCCTCGGCGCCGAGGGACGCCTCGATCGCCGAGGGCTGGGGGCCGTGGGGGTGGCCGCCGGGGTGCAGGGAGATCGAGCCGAGGCCGATGCCGGAGCCCTTGCGGGCCTCGTAGTCGCCGGCGACGTAGAACATCACCTCGTCGCTGTCGACGTTCGAGTGGTAGTAGGGCACCGGGATCGCGAGCGGGTGGTAGTCGACCTTGCGGGGCAGGAAGTTGCAGACCACGAAGTTGCGGCCCTCGAAGACCTGGTGCACCGGCGGCGGCTGGTGGACCTTGCCGGTGATCGGCATGTAGTCCACGATGTTCAGCGTGTAGGGGTAGAGGCAGCCGTCCCAGCCGACCACGTCGAAGGGGTGGGTCGCGCAGGTGAGCCGGGTGCCGACCACGCCGGCGCTGGTGCGGTGCTTGACCAGCACCTCGACGTCGGCGCCCTCGACCACCAGGGGTGCGGAGGGGCCGTGCAGGTCGCGTTCGCAGTACGGCGCGTGCTCCAGCAGCTGGCCGTAGCGGGAGAGGTAGCGCTTCGGCGGGGCGACGTGGCTGTTCGACTCGATCGCGTAGAGACGGGAGGACGACGCCGGCACCCAACGGTGCGTGGTCGCCCGCGGGA
This sequence comes from Nocardioides sp. CCNWLW216, assembly GCF_037120545.1. Classification (NCBI taxonomy): domain Bacteria; kingdom Bacillati; phylum Actinomycetota; class Actinomycetes; order Propionibacteriales; family Nocardioidaceae; genus Nocardioides; species Nocardioides sp. CCNWLW216. The sequence goes on along the minus strand of NZ_JBBBBJ010000009.1, from coordinate 94,456 downwards.
TCACCACGTAGTCACCGGAGCGGTACGGCACCACGCCGAAGACCGTCTCGACCACTCCGCTGCCGGACTCGACGAAGACGCACTCGTCGCCGGTGGCGTTGCGGTAGTACGCCGAGGGCGCGTCCCCGGTGACGACGTACGAGATCCGGACGTCGGCGTTGCCGAGCACCAGCCGGCGGTCGACCACCGCGTCGGGGTTTCGAGACGGTTGCTGCGCAACCTCCTCCACCACCGGGGGGAAGAGCGCGTGCAGGCGCAGGTGGCGGGGCTTCAGCGGGTGGTTGGGGACCGTCCGCTGCGACGGCAGCTCCCAGACCTCGCTGGCCGTGATCGCCGAGGGGACGCCCCGGTGGTAGAGCAGCGAGGAGTCGGACGAGAAGCCCTCCTCCCCCACCAGCTCCTCGCGGTGCAGCCGCCCGTCGGGGCCGCGCTGCTGGGTGTGCCGCTGCCGCGGGACCTCGCCGACCAGCCGGTAGTACGCCACGATCCACCCTCCGAGCATGTCCGTTTATCGGACATCTGGTGCCGATATGTGCCGGTAGGGTAGTCGCGTGCCTCCCACCACGGAACCCTTCTGGACCGCGCTGGTCGACGACGCAGCGATCTTCCCGCCCGGCGACGCGGACCTCGTCGAGGCCGCTCACGCCTACGCCGTCCGCGACGAGCCGCTCGTCGGCAGCTTCGTGCTCCGCGACACCGACCTGCCCGTCGTGGCCGCCGCGACCGGGACCGACCTGCCGGTCTCCGTCGTCCTCACCGGCGGCGCCGGCCAGGTCGCCGGGCCCGCCGCGCTGTGCACCCGGAACGGGGTCCGGCTGGCCGGCTTGGAGGTCGCCCTGCGCGACCCCGACGACCTGCCCGGCAACGCCCGCCGGGTCGTCGCCGCGGTCGACGCCGCCCGCGCGGACGGTGCGCTCGACGAGGACACACCGGTGTACGTCGAGCTGCCGCCGACCGCGCCGTCGTACGGCTGGCTCGCGGCCGCCGACGAGGTGGCCGGGGCCGAGCTGCGGCTGAAGTACCGCACCAACGAGGCACCGGCCCGCGACCTCGCGGCCTGGATCGACGCGGCCCTGGACCGCGAGACGCCGTTCAAGTGCACCGCCGGCCTGCACCGCGCGCTGCGCCACGACCCGGGCCACCACGACGCCGGCCACGGCTTCCTCAACGTGCTGCTCGCGACGGTGCGTGCCTTCGACGGCGCGGGCGCCGACGAGGTGGTCGCGACCCTCGAGGACCGGGCGCCGGACCTCGACGCCGCCGAGCTGGCCCGCGGGCGGCGCTGGTTCACCTCGTTCGGGTCCTGCTCCCTCGACGAGCCGCTGGCCGACCTGCGGGTACTGGGCCTCGCATGAGCGGCTTCGGGATCGACCACCTCCCCTACGGCGTCTTCTCGGTGGCGGGCGGTGAGCGGCGCGTCGGCGTACGTCTGGACGACGCGGTCGTCGACCTGGCGGAGCTGACGGGGCGACCGGAGTTCGCGCAGCCGTCGCTGAACGCCTTCCTGGGCCTGGGCCCGGAGGTCTGGCGGCAGACCCGCGAGGAGCTGACCGAGCGGGTGTCCGACGCCCCGTCGGTCCCGGTCGACGACGTCGTCCTGCACCTGCCGTTCGAGGTCGCCGACTACGTCGACTTCTACGCCTCCGAGCACCACGCGACGAACGTCGGGCGGATGTTCCGCCCCGACCAGGAGCCGCTGCTGCCGAACTGGAAGCACCTGCCGGTGGCCTACCACGGCCGCGCCGGCACGGTGGTGGTCAGCGGGACGCCCGTCGTACGCCCGCAGGGACAGCGGCCCGGCGGCGCGTCGTACGGCCCGACGGAGCGGCTGGACATCGAGGCGGAGCTGGGCTTCGTGGTCGGCGCCCCGAGCCCGCTCGGCACCCCGGTGGCGTACGACGCCTTCGGCGACCACGTGTTCGGCGTGGTGGGGCTCAACGACTGGTCGGCGCGCGACGTGCAGGCGTGGGAGTACGTGCCGCTCGGGCCGTTCCTCGGCAAGTCCTTCGCCACCTCGGTCGGCGCCTGGGTGACGCCCCTCGCGGCGCTCGACGCGGCCTGGTGCGACCTGCCGGGCCAGGACCCCGAGCCGCTCCCCCACCTGCTGCCGGCGGTCGGGACCCCGCGCGGGCTGGACATCGAGGTCGAGGTGGAGCTGGACGGCGAGGTGGTGAGCAGGCCGCCGTACCGCACGACCTACTGGGGACCGGCGCAGATGCTGGCCCACCTGACCTCCAACGGCGCCTCGCTGCGCACCGGCGACCTGTTCGCGTCGGGGACGATCAGCGGGCCGGCGGAGGACCAGCGCGGGTCGTTCCTGGAACTGTGGTGGGGCGAGCGCTTCCTGGAGGACGGCGCCGAGGTGGTGCTGCGCTACACCGCGCCCTCGACCAGCGGGGCGCGGCTGTCGCTGGGCGAGGTGCGCGGCCGGGTCGAGCCGGCGCGCACGTAGGTCACCGCGGCCCAGCCCCCGACCAGGAGCGCGGCCCAGACGTAGGCGTCGCCGACCAGGTGCTCGGGCAGGCCCCAGGCCAGCTCGCGGTCCTCGCGGTGCGGCGGCCACCAAATGCAGGCCGACGTGAACAGCGCCGTCCAGGCCACCGCGATCGCGCGGGAGCGCCGCCACAGCACCACCGCCGCCGGTGCCGCCCAGACCCAGTGGTGGCTCCACGAGACGGGCGAGGCGAGCAGCATCGCGAGCGCGCCCAACACCAGGGCGAGACCGGGCTCGCCGCGCCGCCACCAGAGCCCGCCCAGGACCAGCAGGCCCCCGGCCGCGGCGCCGGCCACCGCCAGCCAGAGCAGCGTCGGCGGCTCGTGACCGAGCAGCCGCACCAGCACCCCGTTCACCGACTGGTTGCTGCTGAAGGACAGGCCGCCGATCCGGGTCGGGTCCCACAGCGTGTGGGTCCAGTACGTCGCCGAGTCGCCCGCCGCCGCCAGGAACCCCAGCGCCACGGTGCCCGCGAAGGCGGCCACCGCCCGGACCGCCGGCACCCGCCGGCCCGCGAGCACCAGCAGCGCGACGAAGACCAGCGGGGTGAGCTTGATGCCGGCGGCGACGCCGATCAGCACCCCGGCCGTACGCCGGTCCGGCCGCAGCACGTCGTACGAGACCAGCAGGAGCAGGAACAGGTTGACCTGCCCGAAGGAGAGCGACTGCCAGACCGGCTCCAGCAGCAGCGCGCCGGCGGACAGCGCGACCACACCGGACGGTGGCCACGCGGGCAGCAGCAGCCGCAGCACGGCCAGCAGCGCGGCCACGCTGGCGGCCGCCCAGCCGGCGGCCAGCAGCACCGGCGGCAGCTCGGCCAGCGGCGCCATCAGGACCGCCGCGAAGGGCGGGTAGGTGAACGGGAGGCCGGCCGCCTCGACCGCGCCCCCGTCGTACAGGTCGGCGCCGGAGGCGAGCGTCGCGCCGCCGAAGCGGTAGACCTCGAGGTCGATGAAGCCGCGGACCTGCTCGACCCGGCCGGCGATGAGGGCGGCGACCAGGAGGAGCAGCCACGTCAGGGGACGGCGAGCCACCGTGACCTCACGATCTTGTCGAGGCGCACGCGGGCGCGGCGGGTGAGCAGCAGGACCGGGACCAGGACGGCCACCGTCATGCTGCCGAGCACGATCGCCAGGTAGGCGCCGTGCAGCGAGGAGTCGAGCGGCGCGACCAGCCCGAGGACGACGGACGCGGCGAGCAGGCCACTGGCGGCGACCCGGCTCAGGTGCATCGCGGCCAGGAACGGGGTGACCCAGAGGAAGTACCAGAGGTGCACCACCGGGCTCAGCACGACCAGGGTGCCAATGACGGTGGCGACCGCGGCGACGGCCGTGTCGCGGCGCCCGGTGGGCCAGGTGAGCGCCACCCAGACCGCGACGCCGACGGCGGTGAGGGTGCCGGTCTGGCGGACCAGGTCGAGGAAGAGCGCGTTCGGGAGTCCGGTGCCGGCCACCCGGGCCACCCAGTCGAACGCGCCGCCGACCAGGGTGGTCAGGGACAGCGGGGTGTTGACGGTGGCCGGCACGGTCAGCCCGCCGAGCCAGCCCAGGCCGAGCCCGGTCACCAGGCTCAGCCCGACCAGGGTCCCCAGCGAGACGGCCGCGACCGCGGCGAGGCGTCGTACCCGCTCGGCGGTGGAGGCCAGCAGCGGAAGCGAGACCAGCGCGACCGCGAGACAGACCAGCCCGCCCGGCGCCTTGACCGCCGCCGCGCACCCGCCGAGCACCGCCGCCCCGACCCAGCCCCGCTCGGCCGCCACGACCAGCGCCGCCGCCATCAGGCCGACCATCAGCAGGTCGTTGTGGAGGCCGCCGACGCCGTTCGCGAGCATCAGCGGGGAGGCCAGCGCGACCGCCGAGGCCATCGCCGGGTTGAGGCCGGTCCAGCGGGCCATCCGCGGGACCGCCCAGGCCAGCAGCACCAGGCCGAGCAGCGCGACCGCCCGGTGCCCGATGGCCAGGATCCACGGGTTGCCGGTGAAGTCGGCGAAGAAGTCCCCCGCGACCAGCGGCAGCGGCCCGTACGGCGTGACCGTCTCGAGCCACATCGGGTCGACGGCCTGGACGACGGGGCCGTGCAGGACCGACGGACCGTGGTCGTAGGGCGAGATCCCGAGGTGGGCCATCATCCCCTGCGCGGCGTAGGACCAGCCGTCGCGGGAGAACAGCGGCGGCGCGATCACCAGCGGCGCGGACCAGACGACGACGGCGTGTCGGACCAGCGCGAGGGCGTCGTCCTGCTCCTCGCCGACCGCCACCGCGACGTGCCGGCACAGGGCCAGCCAGGCGGCCGCGAGCAGCCCCAGCCCGAGCAGGACGACGGTCAGCCCGACCATCCGCCCGGCCTCGGAGCCGCGGATCGCGACCAGGGACTCCGACCTCAGCAGCTGGGTCGACCGGGGCAGTGTGGAGACCACCAGGCCGCCGAGCAGGACCAGCACGCTGCCGGCCAGACCACGAGTGAGCACGTGCGGAGGCTAGGAAGGGCGTCTTTCTCGCGCGTGAACTGCACCGGTCGGGGTGACCACGAACCCCCTACGATCCGGCTATGGGTCTGCTCACCCCGCTCGCCGTCCGGATCGGCGCCCTCCCGTGGATGCCGAGGCTGCTCCCGCAGGTGGTGTGGACCGATCGGCGCCTGCAGTCGCTGACCGGCGGGCGCTACAGCGTGCTCGACATCGCCGGGCTGCCGAACCTGGTGCTCACCGTCATGGGCCGCAAGTCCGGCCTGCCCCGCTCGACCCCGCTGCTCTGCGTCCCGTACGACGGCCGCTGGCTGGTCGCGGGGTCCTACTTCGGCGGCCCCGAGATGCCGGTCTGGGTCCACAACCTGCGCGCGGCCGGCGAGGCGACGGTCCGCGTCGGGCGGACGTCGTACGACGTGACGGCGCGGGAGGTGACCGGTGACGAGCGGGCCGACCTGTGGCAGGTGATGCTGCGGACGTGGCCGAACTTCGCGACCTACGAGAAGCGCACGGACCGGGTCATTCCCGTCTTCGAGCTGGCCCCGAGGACGTAGGTTTCTCCGGGTGTCGTTCGGTCAGCATCCCGCCCCCAGCCACGCGATCGCCCACCTGAGCGATCCCCACCTGCTCGCCGAGGGCGTCCGTCAGTACGGCGTCGTCGACACCGAGCAAGGACTGCGACGGGCCCTGGAGCGGCTGGCCCACCTGCCGGTCCCCCCGCAGGCGCTCGTCTTCACCGGCGACCTCGCCGACAAGGCCGAGCCGGCGGCGTACGCCCGGCTGCGCGAGGTCGTCGAGCCGGCCGCCGCGGCGCTGGGCGCCGAGGTCATCTGGACGATGGGCAACCACGACGAGCGGGCGGCGTACTCGCGCGGGCTCTTCGACGTCGACCCCGACGACCCGGACGCGTGCCAGGACCGGGTGCACGAGGTCGCCGGGCTGCGGATCGTCGCCCTCGACACCAGCGTGGTGGGCTACCACCACGGCGAGCTGACCGACGACCAGCTGGCCTGGCTGGCCGACGTGCTGGCCACGCCCGCGGAGCACGGGACGATTGTGGCGATGCACCACCCGCCGGTGCCGACGCCGATGCTGCCGGCCGCCGAGGTGATCGAGCTGGCCGACCAGCACCGGCTCGCCGACGTGCTGCGCGGCACCGACGTCCGCACGATCCTCGCGGGACACCTGCACTACTCGACGTACTCCACCTTCGCCGGCATCCCGGTCTCGGTGGCCTCGGCGACCTGCTACACCTCCGACCCGGCCCCGCTGGAGCGGTTCGTGTCGGGGGTGGACGGCCACCAGTCGTTCACGATGACCCACGTGTACGACGACCGCGTCGTGCAGACGATCGTCCCGCTGGCCGAGGCGCCGGAGCTGACCGGCTTCCCCTCCGACGTCCGGTCCCAGGTCGAGGCGCTCACCCACGAGGAGCGCCGCGAGCACCTGTCCAGGAAGGACTCGGCCTTCAACAACGAGCTGGAGAGTCACGAGCCCCGCTGACCCCCGGCCCTCGACGTGGTGGGGTCAGGCGGCGGGGGCCACGTAGTCGGTCGAGTCGCCGGTGACGACCACGTAGAACCGCTTGCGGTTAGGGGCGGTGGTGACCTGGCCGTCGCTGAGGCGGGGGCTGACGACGAGGTGCTCGGCGGTGTTGGTGCCGGTCGGGGCGCAGGCCACGACGCCGGCGATCGCACACTGGGTCGCGGTGATCTCACCGGAGAACTCCGGGTTGGCGTCCGGGTTCAGCGAGCGGCCGTTGGTGATGGTGTCGCCGTTCTGGTCGACCTGGTTCTGCAGGGCGATGGTGGCGATCACGGCGTTGTCGCTCAGGTCCTCGTTGGCGTCGATGTAGACGTTGCCGACCGCGCCGGCGGGGGCCCCGGGGGCGTCGTACGCCGAGGCGACGGTGAAGCCGCCGGACTGCGCCTCGATGGTGCCGTCCGCGGCGACGAGCGCCCAGCGGCCGGTGCCGGCGGGACCCGCGTCGCCCTTCTCGCCCGCGGGCCCGCGGTCGCCCTTCGGGCCCGGCTTCAGCACGCCGTCGCGGAAGTCGCGCGCGCGCAGCGACTGGTCGGCGATGTCGGCCGAGTAGATCGAGCCGTTCTTGATGTCCTTGCCGGTGAGCTGCACAGCGGCGTACGACGTGCCGCCGGTGGCCACCACGAGGGCGAGCACGGACACGATCAGGCTGGGGGTGGGACGGCGCATGAGGACGACCTTTCGGGAGGGAGATGGTGCCCGCTGTTCGGAGCCGCCGGCCTCCCGGATGGGTCTCAGATCACACCACCCGCGCGGGCGCCGTCCTCGACCGCCCCGCGGATCAGCCCGAGACCGGTGCAGTCCCCCACCGGCGTGACGGGTACGCCGGGCAGCCGCGCCACCAGGGCGTCGTGCAGCGCGAGGTCGGGGCGGGCCTCGCCGGCCAGCACGAGTCCGCGGCGAGCGCGCGCGTCGTACCGCCGGCGGGGCGGAAGGCCAGCCCGCCCGGCGTGATCCGCTCGACGACCGCGCCGACGTGGCAGGTGACGCCGAGCCGGTCGAGGCGGTCCATGTGCTCGGTCCGGCGCTTCCAGCCGACCTCGGGCGCGAGCGCGGGGCCGGCCTCCAGCACCGTGACCAGCCGACCGCGGGTGGCCAGCAGCTCGGCCAGCTCGATCGCCACCAGGTCGCCGCCGACCAGCGCGACGCGGCGCCCGAGCGGGAGCCAGGCGCGGCTCGCGGCGCGGACCAGCCCGGGCCGGACGAGCGGGAGGCTCGCGAGCCGCTCGCGCAGCTCGACACCGCGACGGACGTGGGGCAGGTGGTCGCCGGGCGGCTCCGGCACCTCGATCCGACCTCCGGTCGCGACCACGACCGCGTCGGGCGCCAGCGCGGCGACCAGGTCGGGCGTCGCCGCGGTCCGCAGGCGTACGTCGACCCCCGCGCGCTCGACCTCGTCACGCAGCCAGGTCAGGAACGGCTCGTTCTCCGGGTGCACGACCGCCGCCCAGACCAGCGCCCCGCCCAGCCGCCGGCCCCGCTCGAGGAGCGTGACCCGGTGCCCGCGACCGGCCGCGACGCGGGCGGTCTCCAGCCCGGCCGGCCCGCCGCCGACGACCACCACGTGCCGGGCCCGGGTCGTCGGAGTCGGGAGCAGCTCGAGCTCGCGACCGGTCCGGGCGTTGACGGCGCAGTCGACCGAGAAGCGCTGCTCCAGGGAGTCGATGCAGTTCTCGCAGGAGATGCAGCGGCGGACCCGCTGGTGCCGGCCGGTGGCGAGCTTGCGGGGCAGGTCGGGATCGGCGAGCAGCGGCCGGGCCAGGGCCACGAAGTCGGCCCGCCCCTCGGCCAGCACCCGCTCGGCCAGCACCGGGTCGTGCAGCCGCCCGACCGCGATCACCGGCACGTCGACGACCTGCTTGACCGCGGCCGCCGCGCCCACGTTCAGCCCGTCGCCGTCGTCGGCGCCGTTCACCATCCGGGTGACCAGCCGGTCGATCACCCCGCCGCTGACGTGGAAAGCGGCGACGCCGGCCTCGACCAGCAGCGGCGCCGCCCCGGCGGTGTCCCAGACCGGCCGCCCGCCGGCCACCCGCTCGTAGCCCGAGATGCGCAGCGTCACCGGCAGCTCGACCTCGGCGCGGATCGCCGCCAGCACCTCCAGCAGCAGCCGCAGCCGGCCCTCCGGGCTGGTGCCGCGGTAGCGGTCGGTGCGCCGGTTGCGCTGCGGGGCGAGGAACGAGCCGATCATCATGTAGCCGTGCGCGGCGTGCAGCTCGAGGCCGTCGTACCCCGCCTCGGCGACGCGGCGCACCGCCGCCCGGTAGAGGTCGAGCAGGGCCGCGATGTCGGCCTTGGTCATCTCCGTCGAGGGCCGGCCGGTGAGGTACGACGGGATCACGCTCGGGCCGAGCGAGGTCACGCCGTGCATCTCCGGGCCGAGCCCGTCGGGGCCGGCGTGCACGACCTGGGGCTGGATCCGCGCGCCGTGGGCGTGCACCGCCTCGACCAGCCGGCGGTGCGCGGCGACCGCCTCGTCGGTGCCGAGGTGCAACCCGCCGGGGGTCTCCGGGTGCCGGTGGTCGATCCCGGTCGCCCCCAGCGTGACCAGGCCGACGCCGCCCGCGGCCCGCTCCGCGAAGTAGGCGACCGTGCGCTCCGAGGGCAGCCCGTCGGGCGTGCCGTACATGGTCTCCATCGGCGACATGACGATCCGGTTGCGGATCGTCATCTCCCCGATCCGGCCGGGCCGGAGCAGGTGTGGGAAGTCAGCCACGCCCGGCGTACGCCGCCTCGACGAACCGCCCGCCGAACGCGCGCAGCGGCAGGTCGGCGCTGGTGACGATCCCCGGTGGTGCGGCGACGACCGCGGGGATCGCGTTCAGGGCGGGCATGCCGGTGACCGTCATGCCGATCGCGGCGAACGCCTCGACCGAGGAGAAGTCGGTGCCCGGCTTCGGCAGGATCAGGTGCTTGCTGTGGATGACCGGGTCGCCCTGGATCCTGGTGACGTAGCAGCCCTGGACGTCCCACTTCGGCTCGGTCAGCGGCGTCATCTGCCACTCCAGGTGCAGCTCGACCCGGGGTACGCCGGCGACCCGGCCGACGTACTGGAACGCGGCGCCGCCGACGGAGCCCTCGGGGAGGACGTACCAGCCCAGGTCGACGTCCTTCGTGCAGGCGCCGAGCTGGTAGTCGAAGGTGACCTCGTCGAGCTCGATGCCGAAGCAGTCGGCCATCAGGTGCACGCCGTCGCCGAAGACGCGGGTGCCGAGCTCCAGCAGCCGCGGCACCTCCGGGTCGTCGACCGGGCGGCCGAAGCCGCAGTTGGCCCAGGTGTCGGCGGAGTGGTGGCAGGAGACGTCGACGGACTCCAGGCAGGTGACGTTCTCGATGTCGGCGACGTCGGCGGAGTGCACGGTGGTGAGGATCTGGGCCAGGCCGGGGTTCATGCCGGTGCCGTAGAACGTCGACCCGCCCCGCTCGCAGGCGGCGGCGATCAGCTCGGTCTCGGTGGCCCCGTCGGGGCGCCGGTGGTTCGCGTCGCGGTGGTGGCCGGTGATCCAGTCGGCCGTCGTCACGACGTCGATGCCGGCCTCCAGGACCCGCACGTAGAGGTCGACGTCGGGCCACACCCCGTGGAAGGTCAGCACGTCCGGCTCGGCGGCCAGGATCTCCTCGACCGTCCCCGTGCCCCGCACCCCGATCGGGCCGATGCCCGCGATCTCCCCGGCGTCGCGGCCGATCTTCTCGGGCGAGTAGCAGTGCAGCCCCACCAGCTCCAGCTCCCGGTGTGTCTGCAGCCGCTTGACCATCTCGGTGCCGACGTTGCCCGTGGCGACCTGGAAGACGCGGATCATGCCGGGCAACGTAGGCCCGCCCTCACCTTCGGGACAAGGGTCGTCCGAATAGCCGGCCTGCGGACTCGGCGGGATCGTCCACAGGTCAGGCGGCGAGGGTACGGCGCAGGCGGGTGGTCGTGGCCGCGACGGCGGCGGCGACCAGGGCGGCGAAGACGACCAGGACCGGCTCGGGCGACACCGCCAGCAGCGCGGCGCCGACGGCGAGCACCGGGAGGGTGATGCCGGCGTAGGCGACCAGGAAGACGGCAGCCAGCACCTCGCCGCGGCTCTCGGCCGGCGCCAGGCCCGCGGCCAGGGCGACCGACGCCTTGAACACCAGGCCGACCCCGGCACCGGCCACCACACCGCCCACGACGAACAGCGGGAGCGCCGACAGCAGGGCGCCGGCCACCACGCCGGCGAGCCCGACCGCGGTCGCGGCGGCGCCGTACCCGAGCTGGCGGGCCAGGGGCCAGCGGGCGGCGACGACCTGGGCGGCCGACGCGGAGCCGAAGACGCCGAAGACCACGGCCCCGGCGACCAGGTGGTCGCGCTGGTCGAAGACGGTGACCAGGAAGGTCGGGGTGAGGGACGTGAAGAGCCCGAGGACGGCGAAGGCGGCGAACGCCGCCGCGCCGGCCGCGGCGAAGGTGGACCGTGCGGCCGCGGGGACGGCCACCCGCTGCGGCCGGTACGCCGGGCGCTGCTCGGCCCGGACCACGGTCTCGGGCACCAGGGCCACGGCCAGCGCGGCCACGACGAGCAGCACCAGGAAGACGAGGTACGGCGTGTGCAGCGGCCGGTCGACGGTCTCGGCCAGCACCCCGCCGACGAGGGCGCCCAGCGCCAGCCCGCCGATGTTGACGACGCCCGCGACGGTGCCGGCCGCCCCCGGACCGTCCTCCGGCCGAGCGGCCAGCCGGAGCTCGCTGAGGTGGGCGGTGGCGGTGGCGGCCAGGGTGCCGACGCCGAGCCCGCAGAGCAGCCGGGCGGCCAGCAGCACCGGCAGGGCGGTGGACTGCAGGAAGACGATCGCGGAGACCACCTCGACCAGCACCGAGACCAGGATCATCGGCCGGCGCCCGAGCACGTCGCTGAGGTGACCGGCCAGGTAGAGGCTGGCCATCACCCCGACCGCGAAGGCGGCGAAGACCGCGGTGATCGCGAGCGGCTCCAGGCCGTCGACCTGCTGGTAGATCGCGTAGAGCGGGGTGGGGACGGTCGCGAAGGCCATCACGGCGAGGAAGGCCGCGGCGACGACCCAGAACCCGAGGCCGTGGCGCAGTCGCCAGGGAGCATCGGGGACGGACGGCGTGGCGAGGGTGCTGGTCATGGCTCCAGCGTGCGCGTCGAGATCGTGCGGGTCCAACGCAGAATCATGGACTCAATCATCGATAGGATCGATGCATGGACATCCGCTCGCTCGAGCAGTTCGTGGCCGTGGCCGAGGAGCTCAACGTGACCCGGGCGGCGGCGCGCGTCCACGCGGCCCAGTCGACGGTCTCGGCCGCGCTGCGCAGCCTGGAGCGCGAGCTCGGCGCCACGCTGCTGGAGCGGACCACGCGCAGTGTCCGGCTCACCCCGGCCGGCGAGCGCGTCCTGCCGGCCGCCCGGGCCGCCGTCGCCGCCGTCGAGGAGGCCCGCGACCTGGCCCGGGAGTCGACGGCCGGGCTGCGCGGGAAGGTTCGGCTCGGCACGTTCAGCGCGATGGACCTGATCGACCTGCCCGCCGTGATCGCCGGGTTCCGCCGGCAGCACCCGGGGGTCGAGCTGACGCTGGGCGTCTCCCCGCGGGGCTCGACCGGCCTCCAGGAGGACCTGCTGCGCGGTCGGCTGGACGTCGCGCTCGTCAGCCCGCACGGCGAGACCGAGCTGGCGTCGTACCCGCTGCGGTCCTTCCCGTTCGTCGCCGTGCTGCCCGAGCGGCACCGGCTCGCCGGCCTCCGCCGGCTGCGGCTCGCCGACCTGGCCGACGAGGACTGGGTCGACACCCCGCCGGGCTTCGGCAACCGGGTGGTGCTCGACGAGACCCTCCGCCAGCGCGGCCTGACCCGGCGCCTGGTCGTCGAGGCGGGCGACCTGCCGTCGGCCGCGCGGTTCGTGCGGGCCGGGCTCGGCGTCGCGGTGCTGCCCGACGCCGTCCCGATGGACGGCTGTGCCCGGGTGCCGGTCGTCGACGCCCCGGACGACTGGGAGCTGCACGTCGCCGTACGACGCACGCCGCCGCCGGGCGCCGCCGCCCGGGCCCTGCTCGCCGCGCTCCGCGACCAGGCCGCCCGCCCCCGCCGACCCGTCACTGGATGACCACTTTTCGCGGCGTGTCGGTCAGCGATCGACGGGTCGGCCCGACTGACGCCGTACGACGACCCGTCGATCGGCGACCGACACGCCGACAGAACAGGTACCTGAGTGACGGGTCGGCTCAGGCGGCGGTCCAGCCGGCGTCGACGGCGAGGATCGCGCCGGTGACGAAGGAGGCGTCCGCGCTGGCGAGGAAGGCGATGGCGCTGGCGACCTCGGACGGCTGGCCGATCCGCGGGATGGCGTGGTGGGCGGCGATCATCGAGTCCATCAGGGCGGTGTCGCTGCCGCCGGCGACCTTGCCGTTGGCGATCAGCGGGGTGTCGATGAGGCCGGGGGCGACACAGTTGGCCCGGACGCCCTCGGCGCCGTGGTCGAGGGCCATGGCGCGGGTGAGGTTCTCGACGCCGGACTTGGCCGCGCAGTACGCCGAGCGGTTGCGCTCGCCCACCGTGCCGATGGCCGAGGAGATGGTGACGATCGCGCCGCCGCCCTGGCGCACGAAGACCGGGATGGTCGAGCGGCAGATGTAGAAGACGCCGTCGAGGTCGACGTCCATGATCGTGCGCCACTCCTCCAGCGAGGTGTTGACGACGGTGTCGCAGCGGTCCACGCCGGCGGCGGTGACGAGCACGTCGATCCGGCCCAGCTCGTCGGCCACGCCGGTGACGACCGCGTCGATGCCGGCCGCGTCGGCCACGTCGGCGACCCGGGCGTGCGCGCCCGCGCCGAGCTCGGCCACCGCGGCGCTCAGCGTGGCCTCGTCACGGTCGAGCAGGACCACCTGCGCCCCCTCGTCGAGGAGCCGCCGGGCGGTGGCCAGGCCGATGCCCGACGCCCCTCCGGTGATGAGTGCTACCTGGCCGTCGAACCGGTTCATCGTGCTGCTCCTCAGGGGTCCACAAGGGGTCGTGACGTCGTACGCCGTCCAGTGTCATCCGGTCCGCCGAGCGCGTCCAGACTTTTGTCAGACTTTTTGATGCTTTTGTCTGACGAAACGTCTACAGTCGGTCGCAGACCACCCGAGGAGGACCGATGACCGAGCGCGCGACGGCGTACCGCCGTGACGGCCTGCACGGCCAGCTGGTCCACGACCTCGGCCGCCAGATCGTCACCGGCGAGCTGCCGGTCGGGGCCCCGCTGCCGACCGAGGAGCAGCTCGGGAAGGTCTACGGCTCGGGCCGCTCGGCCGTCCGCGAGGCGACCAAGGTGCTGGTCGCCAAGGGGCTGGTGGTCTCCAAGCGCAAGGTCGGCACGATCGTGCAGCCCGAGACCGCCTGGAGCCTGCTCGACCCGGACGTGCTGGCCTGGCGCTACGAGAACGACCCGACGGCGCTCCACCTCGACCACCTCGCCGAGATGCGGGTCGTCCTGGAGCCCGAGGCCGCGCGGCTGGCCGCGCGGGCCAAGGACCGGACGGTGGTGCGCGCCATCCAGGAGAGCTACCACCGGATGGAGGAGACGCTCGACGACCCGGACGCCTTCATCGTCCACGACCTGGCCTTCCACCGGGCCGTGGTCGAGGCCGGCGGCAACGACCTGCTCGTCCACCTGCACTCGGTGATGGAGGTCGCGCTCGCGGCCGCCCGCCAGGTGCACACCCGCAACGTGCGCCGCAACAAGCGCACGCTGCCCGCCCACCGCGCCGTGCTCGACGCGATCGTCGCCAAGGACGCCGACCAGGCGTCGGCGCTGATGCGCGAGGTCGTCACCGGCGCCGCCCACGACATCCGGCGCGACCGCCGTACCCGCTGAACCCAGGAGATCCCATGCCCGTCCTCGACGGCTACCGCGTCCTCGACCTCTCGATCGCCATGGCCGGCCCGCTGGCCACCATGCGCCTCGGCGACCTCGGCGCCGACGTCATCAAGATCGAGCCGACCACCGGCGAGTGGCAGCGCCACGTCAGCGCCGGCGGCGCGGTCGGCAACGAGGTCAACGCCTCGTTCCTCTCCCTCAACCGCAACAAGCGCAGCCTCGCGGTCGACCTGAAGAGCGACGAGGGGAAGGCGCTGCTGGCCAGGCTGGTCGCGACCGCCGACGTCGTGCTGCAGAACTACCGCCCGGGCGTCGCGGCCCGCCTCGGCGTCGACTACGAGACCCTGCGCGCGATCAAGCCCGACCTGGTCTACGTCTCCATGAGCGGGTACGGCGAGTCCGGCCCGTACGTCGCCCGACCCGGCCAGGACCTGCTCCTGCAGTCGCTCGGCGGCGCTCTCTACAGCGCCGGCACACCGGAGCAGCCGCCCCAGGCGGCGCCGTACTTCCTGGCCGACGCGATCACCGGCTACTCCGCCTTCGAGGCGGTCCTGGCCGCGCTGCTGCACCGCGAGCGCTCCGGCGAGGGCCAGCTGGTCGAGGTCAACATGCTCGACGCGCTGATCGCCATGCAGATGCAGGAGCTGTCGGTGCGCACCGTCGGCGGCGTCCCGCAGAGCCGCAGCACCGAGGTGCACGCGCACACCTACATCCGGGCGCCGTACGGGATCTACGCCACCTCCGACGGGTACGTCGCGCTCGCGTTCGCCGACCTCGGCGTGCTGGCCGAGGCCTTCGACGAGCCCGAGCTGAAGGCGTTCGACGCCGAGCGCGACGGGTTCACCCACCGTGACGAGATCTCCGCGCTGGTGGCCCGCTGCCTGGCCACCCGGACCACCGCGTGGTGGCTGGAGGACCTCGGCGGGCGCGGGGTGTGGGTCGGCCCGGTCAACTCCTACGACGACCTGCTCGACGACCCGCAGGTGCAGCACAACGGCTCGTTCGTCACCTACGACCACCCCACCGAGGGCGAGGTCACCACGCCGGGCTTCGCGTTCAGGATGGCCGCGACGCCGGCCACCGTGGCCCGCCCGGCGCCCCTGGTCGGGCAGCACACCGACGAGGTGCTGGCCGAGGTCGGCCTCAGCGCGGCCGAGGTCGGCGCGCTCGTGGAGGCGGGGGTCGTGCGCCGATGACCGGGCTCCGCGGCATGACCTGGGACCACCCGCGCGCCTACCTGCCGCTGCAGGCCTTCGCCGGGCGCCTCGCGGCGCCCCGGATCACCTGGGACCGACAGTCGCTGGCCGACTTCGAGGCCCGACCGCTCGAGACGCTGGCGCCGTCGTACGACTTCCTGGTCGTCGACCACCCCGGCCTCGGCCACGCGATCGCCACCGGCGCGCTGCTGCCGTGGGACAAGGTCTTCACGGGCGACGAGCTGGCCGTCTGGGCCGCGGCGAGCGTGGGTCCGACCTGGGCCAGCTACACCCTCGACGACCAGCAGTGGGCGCTCCCCATCGACGCCGCCACCCAGGTGGGCGTGCGCGCCGCCGACCTGACGACGCCGCTGCCCACCGCCTGGACCGACGTCCCCGACGCCAGCCGCGAGATCGCGACCACCCTGTGCCTGGGCGGCCCGCACGCCTTCCTGATGCTGCTCGCCATGTGCGCCGACGACGACCGCCGCTCCCCCGACCTGCTCGACCCGCAGGTCGCCGAGCAGGCCCTCGACCTGCTCACCTGGCTGTGGCGGACCGTGGACCGGACGACCTCGCTCGGCGACCCGATCACCGTGCACGAGGCGATCGCCGCCGGCGCGGCCGACTGGTGCCCGCTCGCCTACGGCTACGCGTCGTACGCCGCCGGCCGCACCGGTGCCCGCCCGCTGGCCTGGGCCGGCGCGCCGTCGTTCGCGACCGACCGGCCGGGCAGCGTCCTCGGCGGCACCGGCCTCGCGCTGTCCGCCCACCGCGACACCGACCTGGACGACGTACGACGCTGGGTGACCGCCTTCCTCGCCGACGACGTCCAGACCGCCCTGGTGCCCTCGACCTCCGGCCAGCCCGCGCACCGCGGCGCCTGGGACAGCCCCGAGGTCGACCGGGACTGGGGCGGCTACTACTCCGCCACCCGCCGCTCGGTCGACACCGCCTGGGTCCGTCCCCGGTACGACGGCTGGGTCGCCCTGCAGGACGAGGCCTCGGAGCTGGTGCGCGAGGTCGTCGACGGCCGCGCCCGCGCCGCGGCGGTCGTCACCGAGATCAACGAGAGGTTCCGCAGCGCATGAGCGAGCACATCGGCTTCGAGGTCGCCGACGGCGTCGGGGTGATCACCCTGCGCCGGCCGGAGAAGCTCAACGCCGTCACCAAGGACATGAGCTCCACGCTGCTGGAGCTCGTCGAGACGATGGACGACCGCGAGGACGTGCGGGCGCTGGTGCTCACCGGCGCCGGCGAGCGCTCCTTCTGCGTCGGCAGCGACATCGGCGAGGTCGACGGCTACCCCGACCCGTGGCAGTTCCGGAACCGCCGCGACTACTGCGACGCGCTGCGCGCCCTGCGCCTGCCGGTCATCGCGGCCGTCAACGGCCTCGCGTACGGCGGCGGCCTCGAGCTCGCGCTCTCCTGCGACGTCCGTCTGGCCAGCACCACCGCCCGCTTCTGCGCGGCCGAGATCAAGCTGGGCTGGATCGGCGGCGGCGGCGTGACCGCGCTGCTGTCCAACGCCGTGTCGTCGAGCGACGCGGCGCTGATGCTGCTGACCGGCGACCCCGTCGACGCCCCGGAGGCGCTCCGGACCGGACTGGTCAGTCGGCTGCACGAGCCGGACGAGCTGCTCGACGCCGCCCTCACGCTGGCCCGCACGATCGCGGCCCGGCCCCCGATCGCCGCCCAGTCGGCGAAGGCCAACCTGCTGGCCGCGCGCAGCATGGCGCTCGAGCCGGCCATCCAGTACGAGCGCGAGATGCAGGCCATCTGCATGGCCACCCAGGACGCCGCCGAGGGGCGGCGCGCCTTCGCCGAGAAGCGACCGCCGGTCTTCACCGGCCGCTAAGGAGTCCCGAGAATGCTGATCATCCGCTACGTCCACGACGACCAGGTGCTGGTCGGCCTCGAGAGCGACGGGCAGGTCCGGGCGCTGCCCGTGGCCACCCTGGCCGAGCTGCTGCGGCTGCCCCTGGCCGAGCTCCGCGCGGTCTGCGAGGCGGTCACGGCGCCCGCCGTACCGCTCGAGGGGGTGCGGCTGCTGCCGCCCGTCGACGGCCTCACCGAGGTGTGGGCCGCCGGCGTCACCTACCAGCGCTCCAGCGAGGCGCGCCAGGAGGAGTCGGGCGTGCCCGACGTCTACTCCCGGGTGTACGACGCCGCGCGGCCCGAGCTGTTCTTCAAGTCCGTCGCCTGGCGGGCCGTCGGCGACGGCGAGCCGATCGGCGTCCGCGAGGACTCGCCGGTCAACGTGCCCGAGCCCGAGGTCGTCGTGGTGGTCAACGCCGCCGGCGAGACGGTCGGCGTCAGCGTGTGCGACGACGTGTCGTCGCGCTCGATCGAGGGCGAGAACCCGCTCTACCTGCCGCAGGCCAAGCTCTACCACGGCGCCTGCGCGGTCGGCCCCGGCATCCGGCCGGTCTGGGAGGTGCCGGACCTCTACGACCTCGGCGTCACCCTGGTCGTCACCGGCGCCGACGGCACCGTGCGCTGGAAGGGCGAGACGTCCACCCGGCTGCTGCACCGCACGTACGACGACCTCGTCGAGCACCTGCGCCGGCAGTCGACGTTCCCCGACGGGGCGCTCCTCTCGACCGGCACCGGCCTGGTGCCCGACCTGGACTTCGACCTGGTCCCCGGCGACGTCGTCGAGGTCTCGGTCGCCGGCGTCGGCACCCTGCGCAACCCGGTCCTGGCCGCGTCGGCCGAGCACTTCGCCTGGCTGTCCCCCGACCCGGCGCGGCGGCCGTGAGCCTGCCGGCGTCGGTCTTCGGCGACTGGGTCCGGATCGAGACCGAGTACCTCCAGGCCTGCGGGCTCCCGCTGTGGCTGCACGCGCTGCCGCACGAGGGCGGGCTGGTGCTGCTCGACAGCGGCACGTCGATCACGCCGGAGACCTCGGTGCGCGGCCGGCTGGCCGGTGCGGGTCACCGGATCGAGGACGTCTCACTGGTCGTCAACAGCCACGCGCACCCCGACCACATGGGCGGCAACGCGGCCCTGGCCGCGGTCAGCGACGCGGTCTTCGCCGCCCCGGCCGCCGAGGCCGCGTGGCTGGAGGACAACGACCGGGTGATCACCGAGCTGTGGGAGGCCAACCCGGACGCCTACCGGCTCAGCGCCGAGGAACGCGCCGAGATCGCCGGCCTGTACGGCGAGCGCGTCCGGATCGACCGGCTGCTGCGCGACGGCGACGTCCTGGACGGCTCGTTCGGCCGCCTCGAGGTGGTCACCACCAGCGGCCACTCCCCCGGCCACATCGCGGTGCGCGACCTGGACCGCGGGCTGCTCTTCACCTTCGACGACGTGCAGGGCGCGGGCGTCCCCATCGCCGGCTCGGCCGAGTGGCTGGCTCCGCTCTACCACGACGTCGACCGCTACCGGTCCGGCCTGCGGCGACTGCTCGACCTCGACTTCGCCGCGCTGGTCCCCTCGCACGGCGACCCGCTCGATCCCGCCGCCGGGCGCGCGCGGATCCAGGAGAGCCTGGACTTCGTCGACCGCGCGACCGACTTCGTCCACGACCACCTGACCCGGCACGAGGTGGTCGGCGTGCGCGACCTGGCGATCGCCATCGGTCGCGACCTGGGCCCGTTCGGCGGGCCCAACCTGCAGACCGTCTCCCTCGCCCGCGCCCACCTCGACGACCTGGCCCGCCGCGGCCTCGCCGGCGCCCGCTGGCACCTCACCCCCGACCCGACCCAGAAGGACTCATGACGCTCATCCAGGGCACCGACCCCCGCACCGGCGAGCCGGTCGGCGAGGCCTACGCCGCGACCACCCCCGACGAGCTGGAGCAGCTGCTCGCGGCCGCGGCCGCCGCGGCCCCGTCGTACGCCGCCTCGGAGCCGGGCGTGCGCGCCGGGCTGCTGCGCGCGCTGGCCGACCGGCTGGACGAGAACGCCGCCGCGCTGGCCGAGCTGGGCAGCCTCGAGTCCGGCCTGCCGCTGGGCCGGCTGACCGGCGAGGTCGGCCGGACGTCCGGGCAGCTGCGGCTGTTCGCGACGGTGGTCGAGGAGGGGTCCTACCTCGAGGCGACCCTCGACCCCGCGGTCCCCACCGCGACGCCGCCGCGGCCCGACCTGCGCCGGGTCCTGGTGTCCCTCGGCCCGGTGCTGGTCTTCGGCGCCTCGAACTTCCCGCTGGCCTTCAGCGTCCTCGGCGGCGACACCGCCTCCGCCCTCGCGTGCGGCTCGCCGGTGCTGGCCAAGGTGCACGACTCGCACCCGGGCCTCTCGGCGACCGTCCTCGACCTGGCCGCGACCGTCGTGGCCGAGCAGGGCCTGCCCGCCGGCGTGATCGGCGCGGTGCGCGGCAACGACGCGGCCCTCACCGCCCTGCGCGATCCCCGGATCAAGGCGGCCGGCTTCACCGGCTCGACCCACGTGGGCCGGATGCTCTTCGACGCCGCCTCCTCGCGGCCCGACCCGATCCCGTTCTTCGGCGAGCTCGGCAGCATCAACCCGACGATCGTCACGCCCTCGGCCGTCGCCGCCCGCGGCGCCGCGATCGTCGACGGGTACGTCGACTCCTTCACCCTCGGCACCGGCCAGTTCTGCACCAAGCCCGGCCTGCTCTTCCTGCCCCGCGGCCACGGCCTGGCCGACGCCCTGGCCGCCCGGGTCGGTGCCGCCGCCCCCGCGCCGCTGCTCAACGCCCGGATCCGCACCGCCCTCGACGACGGGGTCGCCGCGCTGTCGGCGGCCGCGACCCGGCTCGCCCGCGGCGAGGACGCCCCGGCCGAGGGATCCTGGGCCTCGCCGTCGGTCTTCGTCACCTCCGCCGCCACCGTCGCCGCCGACCCGACCGTCACCGAGGAGGTCTTCGGCCCGGTCTCCGTCGTCGTCGAGTACGACGACCTCGACGACCTGGCCGTCGCGCTCCGCTCGGTCGAGGGCAGCCTGACCGCGACCCTGCACGTCGAGGACGACGACTCGCTCCCGCTCGACGAGCTGGTCGGCCTGGTCGCCGCGCGCGCCGGCCGGGTGCTGTTCAACGGCTGGCCGACCGGCGTGGCCGTCAGCTGGGCGCAGACCCACGGCGGTCCCTGGCCGTCCACCACCTCGGCGCAGCACACCTCCGTCGGCGCGACCGCGATCCGCCGCTGGCTGCGCCCCGTGACGTTCCAGGACGCGCCGGACGCCGTACTCCCCGCGTCGCTGCGCGACGCCAACCCGTGGGGCCTCCCGCGGCGCCTGGACGGGGTGCTCGTCCTGCCGTGACGCTCCGATAGTCCCTGACCTCCTGCAGGCTCGTGGCCCGCGGAAGGTCAGGGACTATCGGTCAGGTCGGGCGGACCCGGAGGTGGGTGACGCCGCCGTCGACGTCGAGCGCCGTACCGGTCGTGGAGCCGTTGCGGGGCGAGGCCAGGTAGGCGACGGCGTGGGCGACCTCGGCCGGGGTGACCATCCGGCCGGTGGCCTGGCGGGCGTCCATGGCGGCCCGCTCGGCGACCGGGTCGGGGAAGTTCTGCAGCAACCGGTCCACGAAGCCCGTGTGCACCGTGCCGGGGCACACGCAGTTGACCCGGATCCCCTCGCGGACGTGGTCGGTGGCCAGCGCGAAGGTCAGCGACATCACCGCGCCCTTGGACGCGGAGTAGAGCGCGCGCTGCGGGAGCCCGTTCAGGGCGGCGATCGAGGACAGGTTGACGACCGCCGCCGCGGACGACGCCCGCAGGTGCGGGAGCGCGGCCGCGGTCACCCGGGCGATGCCGGTGACGTTGACGTCGAGGACCCGGGCCCAGGTGGCGTCGTCGTTCTCCTCGACGGTGCCGACGGCGGAGATGCCCGCGTTGTTCACCAGTACGTCGAGGCCGCCCAGCTCGGCCCCCACGCGGGCGACCGCCGCGTCGACCGACGCCCGGTCGGCCACGTCGCAGACGACCGGCAGCGCGCCGTCCGGCGCCGCGGACGGGTCCAGGTCGAGGGCGGCGACCCGCGCTCCCCGGGCGAGCAGCTCGGTGACGACGGCCGCCCCGATGCCGGCGCCGCCGCCGGTGACAGCCGCGACCAGGCCGTCGTACTCACCCGGACGAGGCACGGGGGTGGTCATGCCTGCTCGAAGGTCTGCCGGGCCGTGCCGAGGCCGGCGATGGTGAGCTCGACGACGTCGCCCGCGCGCAGGTAGGGCTGGCCCTCGATGCCCATCGCGACACCCGCCGGGGTGCCGGTGTTGATCAGGTCGCCGGGCTCGAGGACGAGGAACTGCGACAGGTACCAGATGACGTGCGCGACGCCGAAGACCATGTCGGCGGTGGTGCCGTCCTGGCGGACGGTGCCGTTGACCGACAGCGACAGCCGCAGGTCCTGGGGGTCGGCGACCTCGTCGGCCGTGACCAGCTCGGGGCCGAGCGGGTTGAAGGTCTCGCAGCTCTTGCCCTTGTCCCACTGGCCGCCGCGCTCGAGCTGGAACTCGCGCTCGGAGACGTCGTGGGAGACGGCGTACCCGGCGACGTGCGCGAGCGCCTGCTCGGGCGACTCCAGGTAGCGCGCCTTCGTGCCGATGACGACGCCGAGCTCGACCTCCCAGTCGGTCTTCACGGACTTCCGCGGCACGTAGACGGTGTCGAACGGGCCGACCACGGTCGACGGGTCCTTCATGAAGAGCACCGGCTCCTCGGGGATCGCGGCCCCGGTCTCGGCCGCGTGGTCGCGGTAGTTCAGCCCGATGCAGAGGATCTTGCCCGGCCGGGCGATCGGCGCCCCGACCCGCAGGTCCGCCACGCCCTCGAGCGGGGCCAGCGAGCCGGCCGCCACCGCCGAGCGGACGGCGTCCAAGCCGCCGCCCGCGAAGAACGCGGGCCCGAGGTCGGCGGTCACCGGGCGCAGGTCCAGGTGGGTGCCGTCGACGATCACGGTGGGGATCTCGGCACCGACGGGGCCGAGGCGGGCGAAACGCATGGTGTTCTCCTAGGTGGGTTCAGCGGGTGACCGGGTCGGGCCGGTCGAGGGTGTCCAGGTCGGCGCGGGTGGGCAGGCCCTCCCAGTCGCCGGGCGACAGGCAGGCGAACGCGCCGCAGCGCACCGCCGTCGCCAGTCGGGTCGCGGGGTCGCGGCCGGCGAGCAGCTCGGCCAGGTAGCCGGCCACGAAGGCGTCGCCGGCACCCACGGTGTCCACGACGGGTACGACGACCGCCGGGACGGCGAGCCGCTCGCCGCCGACGATCGCCCGGCAGCCGTCGGCGCCGCGCTTCAGCACCACGTCGCCCGCGCAGACAGCGGCCAGCTCGTCGAGCAGCGCCTCCGGGTCGGTCGTCGCGGTGCCGGTCAGCAGCCGGGCCTCGTCCTCGCCGGCGAAGACCACGGCGGCTCGGGCGGCGAAGGACCGGTAGACGGAGGCGGCGTCGCGCGCGCCCCAGACCCCGGCCCGGTGGTTGACGTCGAACGAGAGCGGTACGCCGGCCCCGGCCGCCCGGTCGCGCACGTGCAGCGCGGTCGCCAGGGCGGTGTCCGACAGACCCGGGGTGATGCCGGTGAGGTGCACCAGCCCGGCGTCGTCCACCAGCCCGGGCGGTACGTCGGCCGGCCGCAGCCGGCTGCCCGCGCTGCCGGCCCGGTGGTAGAGCACGGTCGTGGCCAGCGCGCTGCGTCGCTCCTTGGTCATCAGCGCGGTCGGGGCGTCCGGATCGGACACGGAGACCACGGAGAGCCCCTCGGCGCGGAGCTCGCGCAGCACCCGCTCGCCCCACGGGTCGGCGCCCACCCGGCCCAGCCAGGTCGCCGGCCCGCCGAGGCGCCGTACGCCGATGGCGACGTTGCTCTCCGCCCCGCCGATCCCGACCGACGCGGTGGTGGCGTGCCGCAGCGGCCCGGTCACCACCAGGCCGAGCGTCTCGCCGATCGTGAGCAGGCCGGTCATCGGCCGAGCCAGCCCCCGTCGACGGGCAGCGTGATGCCGCTGACGTAGTCGGAGGCGCGGCTGCACAGGAAGACGGTGGCGCCGGCGAGGTCCTCGCCACCGCCCCAGCGACCGGCCGGGATCCGCTCCAGGATCGAGCGCGAGCGGTCCGGGTCGTCCTGCAGGGCCTGGGTGTTGTCGGTGGCGATGTAGCCGGGGGCGATCGCGTTGACGTTGACGCCGCGACCCGCCCACTCGTTGGCCAGCGCCTTGGTCAGCCCGGCGACGCCGGACTTGGAGGCGGTGTAGCCGGGCACGTTGATGCCGCCCTGGAAGGACAGCAGCGATGCGGTGAACACGACCTTGCCGGAGCCGCGCTCCAGCATCGGCGCGGCCAGCGCCTGGGTCAGCGCGAACTGCGACGACAGGTTCACCGCGATCACCTCGTCCCACAGCTCGAGCGCGTGCTCGGCGGCGGGCTGGCGGCGGATGGTGCCGGCGTTGTTGACCAGGATGTCGGGCGCCCGCTCGGCCAACTCCGCCCCGAGGGCGAGCACGGCGGACCGGTCCGCGAAGTCGCAGCGCCGCCCCTCGAAGGACCGCCCGGCGGCCCGCACCAGGCGGCCGACCTCGGGGACGTCCTCCAGCTGCGCCGAGACGCCGATGACGTCGGCGCCGGCCTCGGCCAGGGCCACCGCCATCGCGAGGCCGATGCCCCGGCGGGCACCGGTGACGACGGCGGTCCGCCCGGTCAGGTCGAAGAGGTCGCTCATGCCGGCACCGCCTGGGTGTCCACGAGGACCTTCATGGCCCGACCCGACTCCAGGGAGGCGAACGCCTCGGCCACCTCGGAGATCGGCAGCACGGCGGTGATCATCGTGTCGGCCGGGATCGACCCGTCGGCGATCAGCGCCGCGGCCCGCTCGAAGTCGGCCCGCTCGTAGACCCGGGCGCCCAGGATCCGCAGCTCGCGCCAGAAGACGCGCTGCAGGTTCACCGGCACCGGCTGCGGGTGGATGGCCACGACCACGACCGTGCCGCGGACCTTGGCGACCGCGGTCGCCGCGAGCACGGCCGGGGCCGCGCCGGAGACCTCGAAGACCACGTCGGCCCCCGCCTCGCCGGTCCAGGCCTCCACGTGGGCGACCAGGTCGCCCGCGGTCGGGTCGAAGGTCTCGTGACCGAGCGACGCGATGGTCGCGCGCCGGCCGGCGTCGGGCTCGGACACCAGCACCCGGGCCCCGGCGGCCGCGGCGACGACGGCGATCAGCACGCCGATCGGCCCGCCGCCGAGGACGACCGCGGTGTCGCCCAGGCCGACCTCGGAGCGCCGTACGTCGTGGACCGCGACGGCGACCGGCTCGACCAGCGCCCCGTGCTGCAGCGGGACGTCGGCGCCGAGGCGGACCAGGAGGTCGGCCCGGACGTTCCAGCGGCCCTGCAGGGCGCCGGGGCTGTCGATGCCGACGAAGTCGAGGTGCTGGCAGACGTGCTGGTGGCCGGCCCGGCAGGCCGGGCAGGTCCCGTCCCAGGCCAGCGGCATGACCGTGACCGGGTCGCCGACCGACCAGCCGGTGACGCCCTCGCCGAGCGCAGCCACGGTCCCCGACATCTCGTGCCCGATGATCGCCGGCATCGCGACGCGGGCGTCCATGGCGCCGTGCAGGATGTGCAGGTCGGTGCCGCAGATGCCGACGTACGCGACCTCGACCTGCACCTCCCCGGGGGCGGGGACGACCGGCTCGGCCTCGGCGACCTTCAGGGTGCCGTCGCCGACGTACGACGCGGTGAGCATGGGGTTCTCCTCTAGACGGGGGTGAGCTCGGCCCAGAGCGCGTCCGGGACCGGTACGCCGAGCCGGCGGACCGACTCGGCGACCTGCCCGGCGGTGCGCAGGCCGGCGACGACGGACACCACGGCGGGGTGGCGCAGCGGGAACTGGAGGGCGGCCTCGGGCAGGCTGACGCCGTGCCGCTCGCAGGCGTCGGCCATGGCGTGCGCCCGGCGCAGCACCGCGGGGTCGGCCTGCTGGTAGTCGAAGGTCGCGTCGGAGGGCGGCCGCGGATTGGCCAGCAGCCCGGAGTTGTACGGCGCCGCCGCGACCACCGAGACGCCCCGCTCGGCGCACGCGTCGAGCAGCGGCTCGCCGGAGCGGTCGAGCAGGGTCCAGCGGTTGGCCAGCATGACCACGTCGACGTCGGTCTCCTCGACCAGCCGCAGCGGGACGGCGATCTGGTTCATGCCGACGCCGATCGCACCGACCAGGCCCTGGTCGCGCAGCTCGGCCAGCGCGGGGACGCCGTACCGGACGGCGTCGTCGGCGTGGTCGTCCGGGTCGTGCAGGTAGACGACGTCGACCCGGTCCACGCCGAGCCGCTCCAGGCTGGACTCGAAGCTGCGCAGCACGCCGTCGCGGGTGAAGTCGAAGCGCCGGACCAGGTCGTCGGGCACGTCGAAGCCGCCGCTCTCCAGGTCGGAGCCGGTGGGCGCGGGGTTCGGCTCGAGCAGCCGGCCGACCTTGGTGGACAGCACCACGCCCGGCAGCCCGGCGACGGCGGCGCCGAGCCGGCGCTCGGAGAGGCCGAGGCCGTAGTGCGGCGCGGTGTCGAAGTAGCGGACGCCGGCCTCGTGGGCGGCGACCGCCGCGGCGGTCGCGTCCTCGTCGGGCGTGGCCCGGTAGAGGTTGCCGAGGGAGGCCGCGCCGAAGCCGAGCTCGGTCAGCGCGATCCCGCGGCGCCCGATCGTGCGGGTCCTCATGACGCCAGCCCGTAGACGCGGGCGGCGGTGCCGCCCCAGACGGCAGCCGCCTCGGACGCCGAGAGCCCCGCGAGCAGCTCCTCGCTGACCTCGACCCAGCGGGCGTACGACGTGTCGGCGAGCAGGCTCACCGGCCAGTCCGAGCCCCACATGACGCGGTCGGCGCCGAACGCCGCCAGCACGGTCTCGACGGCGGGCACCAGGTCGGTGACCGTCCAGGCCTGCCAGTCGGCCTCGGTGACCAGGCCGGACAGCTTCACCGACACATGCGGGTGCGCGGCCAGCGCCGCGACGTCGCGACCCCAGTCGGCGAGGTCGCCGCCGAGCCCGGGCTTGCCGGCGTGGTCGAGCACGAACGTCGTCCCCGGCGTCGCCGCCACCGCCGCGGTGACGACCGGCAGCTGGGCGGGCGAGACCACGACGTCGTAGGCCAGCCCGGCCTCACCGAGGTGCTCCAGCGAGCGTCGTACGACGGGCCGCGCGAGCCAGTCCGGGTCGGGCTCGACCTGGAGCTGGTGGCGCACGCCGACCAGGTGCTCTCCGCCGGTCAGCGCGCGCGCCTCGGCCACCTCGGCGCCGAAGGAGTCCGCGGTCAGGTCGACCCAGCCGACCACGCCGAGGAGCCGCGGCTGCTCGGCCGCGAGGGCCAGCAGCTCGTGGGTCTCCTCGACGCTGGCGACGGTGTGCACGACGACGGTGCCGTCGATCCCGGCGGCGTCCAGCTGCGGCAGCAGCTCGTCGTACGCGAAGGAGCGCTCGAGGGGGGCCAGGCCGGCCGTCCACGGCTGCGGTCGGCGGGCCAGGTCCCAGAGGTGGTGGTGCGCGTCGATCCTCACGGGTTGAGGCGCCGCCCGGTGGCGTTGTCGAAGAGGTGCACGGCCGTCGGGTCGGTGGTGACCCGGATGGTCGAGCCCTTCTGGTGGCCGACCTGGCCGGGGACCCGGACGACGACGTTGCTGGGCGTGCCCTCGACGCCGGAGGTGCCGTAGACGTAGGCGTCCGCGCCGAGCTCCTCGACCAGGGTGACCTTGACCGGCAGCCCGTCCTGGCCCTCGCCGACGACCCGGAAGGCCTCGGGGCGCACGCCCAGGGTGACCGGACCGGTGGCGGCCGCGGCGGCGGCCCGGTCGACCGGGATCTCGTGCCCGCCGACGACGGCGTGGCCCTCGCGGAGCTCGCCCTCGATGAGGTTCATGGCGGGCGAGCCGATGAAGCCCGCGACGAAGAGGTTCGCCGGCTTGTCGTAGAGCGCGAGCGGCGTGTCCACCTGCTGCAGGACGCCGTCCTTGAGCACCGCGACCCGGTCGCCCATGGTCATCGCCTCGACCTGGTCGTGGGTGACGTACACCGTCGTGATCCCCAGGCGCTGCTGCAGCGCGGCGATCTGGGTGCGGGTCGAGACCCGCAGCTTGGCGTCGAGGTTCGACAGCGGCTCGTCCATGCAGAACACCTGCGGCTGGCGGACGATCGCGCGCCCCATCGCGACCCGCTGCCGCTGACCACCCGAGAGGGCCTTCGGCTTGCGGTCGAGGTAGGCGTCGAGGTCGAGCAGGGACGCTGCCTCCTTGACGCGGGCGGCCCGCTCCTCCTTGCCGACGCCGGCCATCTTGAGCGCGAAGGCCATGTTCTCGGCGACGGTCATGTGGGGGTAGAGCGCGTAGTTCTGGAAGACCATCGCGATGTCGCGGTCCTTGGGCGGCAGGTGCGTCACGTCGCGGTCGCCGATCCGGATCGACCCCGACGTCACCTCCTCCAGGCCCGCGAGCATCCGCAGCGAGGTGGACTTGCCGCAGCCGGACGGTCCGACCAGGACCATGAACTCCCCGTCCCGGATCTCCAGGTCGAGGGCGTCCACGGCAGGGGTGGTCGAGCCGGGGTAGAGGCGCTGGGCCTTCTCGTAGGTCACGGCGGTCACAGCGTAGGGCTCCCATCGGTGGTGGCGACCCCGTTGGCCAGGGGTGCGAAGAGGTGCGGCTCCGGCGAGATCAGCCGGCGGCCCGCGCGGTGCGGGCGGACGTGCGGTCCGGTGCTGAGGCCCCAGTCGGCCTGCTCGCCGAGACCGGCGATCGCGGCCTCGTCGACCTCCAGGCCGAGGCCCGGGGCCTCGCCGAGGACCAGGTGCCCGTCCTCGAAGTGCTGGTCGGCCCGGATCCCCTCCGGGAAGCCGAGGTCCTGGACCTCGGTCGCCAGGTGGTTGGGTACGGCGGCCGCCGCGTGCGCGAGCGGGTTCGCGTTGTAGCCGACCGGGCTGACGGGCAGCTCGAAGGCGTGGGCCAGCGCGGCCACCCGCAGGAAGTGGGTGATGCCCCAGACGCTGCCGGTCTGCACGATGTCGACCGCGGCGTGCTGGATCAGCGGCCGGAACTGCTCGAGGCCGGTCAGGTTCTCCCCGGTCGCGACCGCGGCGTCGACCGCCCGGACGACGTGGGCGTGACCCTCGACGTCCCAGCGGCGCACCGGCTCCTCGACCCAGGCCAGCGGGACCCGCTGCTCGATCCGGTGCAGGTAGCGGATCGCCTCCTTGCGCGACCACGACTCGTTCGCGTCGAGCATCAGCGACGGCTGGCGGCCGCCCGCGGCGTCGGCGTACAGGTCCCGGACCGCCTCGAGCCGGCGGATGTCGGTGGCGATGTCGAGCCCGCCCTTGAGCTTCACGGCCCGGAAGCCGCGGTCGGCGAACTCCTGCTGGACCTGGAGCAGCCGCTCGTCGTCGAGCGGTCCGTCCAGCCCGGAGGCGTAGCCGGGGACGACGTGGTCGCGGGCGCCGAGCAGCCGCCACAGCGGCTGGCCGGCGGCCTTGGCCTTCAGGTCCCACAGGGCCATGTCGAAGGCGCCGATCGCGCCGAACGTCACGCCGCCGTGGCCGGACTTGAAGACCCAGGCCAGCATCCGGTCGTAGAGCGCGGTGGTGGCCCGCGGGTCCTCGCCCTCCAGGGCGGGGAACACGGTGTCGAGGCCGGTGTGGCTGCCCAGGCCGACCCCGGTCAGGCCGGAGTCGGTCTCCAGGAGCACGACCGGGACGACGGTCTTGCCGGACTCGACGTACCCGTTGACGTCGCCGATCGGGCGGCCCCAGCGGTGCAGGGTCGAGAGGGTCCGGTAGCCGGTGATGCGCATCGGCTCAGCCCTTCGTCGATCCGGCGGTGACGCCGTCGGTGATCTGCTTCTGGAAGAACAGGTAGACGACCAGGACGGGCAGTGCCGCCATCACGACGCCACCCGCGAAGAGCGGGATGTTGTCGGAGTACTGGCCGCGCAGGGCGGTCACGCCCACCATCAGCGTCCGGTGGTCGGCCGACTGCATGGTGAGCAGCGAGATCAGCACGTCGTTCCAGCAGAACAGCGCGTTGAGGATGCCGACCGAGACCAGCGCCGGGCGGCCCAGCGGCAGCATCAGCCGCAGGTAGATGCCGAATGTGCTGGCCCCGTCGATGCGGGCCGCCTCGATGATCTCGCCCGGGATCCGGCTGTAGTAGCTGGTCATCAGGAAGACCGTGAACGGCAGGAACTGCGCCGTGTAGGCCAGCACCAGCCCGGGGTAGGTGTCCAGGAGCCCGATCTGGCCGAGGACCCGGAAGAACGGGACCATCACGACCTGGAACGGCACCAGCAGGGCGCCGAGGATCAGCAGGAACGCCGCCTTGCTGCCGCGGAAGTGCAGCTGGCTGAAGGCGAAGCCGGCCATCGACCCGAAGACCAGCAGCAGCGCGACGCTGCCGAGGGTGACGATGGTCGAGTTCAGCGCGTAGGTGCCGAGCCCGGAGGTCTGCCAGGCGTCGACGAAGTTGTCGAGGCCGAAGGTGTTCGACAGGCCGAAGCGGTCGAGGACGTACTCGCGCCGGGTCTTCTGCGAGACGTTGAGGGTGAACAGCAGCGGGTAGATCGTCGCGATGGCGAGCAGCGCCATCGGGATCGCGATGACCCAGCGGCTGAGACCACGGGTACCCATCAGGACTCCTTGGTCGCGCGCTTGAGGAGGCGCAGCTGGGCGAAGCCGACGACGAGCATCAGCACGAAGAGCACGATCGACGCGGCCGAGGCCAGCGCGGGACGGTTCATCTGGCCCTGCTGGGTCCAGATGTAGAGCTCGGGCAGGTACGTCGCCCCGCCCGGACCGCCGCCGGTCATGATGTAGAGCAGGCCGAACATCCCGGTCAGCATCCCGATCATCGTCGTCACGAAGACGAACTGGATGGTCTGGCTGAGCTCGGGGATGATCACGTGCCACACGGTCTGGCGCAGGTTGGCGCCGTCCGAGCGCGCGGCGTCGAGCAGCGACTGGTCGACGGTGGCGAAGCCGGCCATGAAGATCACCAGCGCCATGCCGAAGGTCGCCCAGATGTGCACGCCGATCACGGTGAACATGGCGTACGTCGAGTCGCCGAGCCAGTCGATCGGCTCGATCCCGACCTTCTCCAGCAGCTGGTTGGCCGGCCCGTCGAAGGACAGCACGACGTTGAAGATCGCGCCGATGATCACCGGGCTGAGCACGACCGGAAAGAAGTAGACGCTGCGGTAGAGCCGGTAGCCCGGCACCTTCAGGAAGAGGAAGGTGGCGAGCAGGCCGGGGATCGCGACCGCGACGGGGAGCGCGAGCAGCAGCAGCCCCACGTTCTTCATCGCGGTCCGGAAGACCTCGTCGTCCCACAGCGTGCGGTAGTTGTCGAGGCCGACCCAGGCGCCGTTGGCGTCGCCGTCGCCGGTGAAGGAGAAGTTGGCCCCCATCACCAGCGGCACGATGCGCAGCAGCACCACGATGAGGACGGCGGGCAGCACCAGCAGGTACGGCACCACCCGGTCCTCGGTCCAGCGGGGCCGCCGGCCGGAGCCGGCGGCCCGCTGACCGGTGCGGGTCGAGGGAGGGGTCGTCGCACCGGGGGTCCCGCCCGGCACCCGGGCGGAGCCGGGGTCGCCGGCGTCCGTCCGGGTGCCGAGGCGAGAGGTGTTCATGTCGGTCACTTGTCCGACGCCGCCAGCTGCGCGAGCGCGTCGTCCACGGTGACCTTGCCGTCGATCAGCTGCTGCGAGAGCCGGTGCAGCAGGTCGAGGGTGTCGGCCGAGAGCACGGTGTGCAGGTTCGGCTTGGACTCGGGCAGCCAGGACACGATGTCCGCGACGACCGGGATGCCGGAGTCGGAGGTGTCGATCGTGGTGTCCGAGGCGATCGCGCCGGCGTCGGCGTAGAACGCGGTCAGCGCGTCGGTGCTGGAGAGGCTGTCGACCAGGTCGTAGGCCAGCTCCTTGTCGGCGGTCCACTCGGTCACGCCGTACCCGATGCCGCCCTCGGCGGGCATCAAGGACTGGCCGCCCTCGTTGACGATCGGGCCCGGGTAGACACCGAGGTCGTCGCCGAGGAACTCGTCGAAGCTCTTCCAGTGCGCCACGTCGGAGATCAGGCCGACCACGTTGCCGGACTCGCCGCCCTGGAACTTGGTGAACTCGTCCATGAACATCGCGGTCGAGTTCACGCCGTCGTTGAACCAGCCGTCCTCGTTCTGCTGGACCCACATCTCGAAGAGCTGCTTGACCTCGGGCGAGGACCAGTCGCGGTCGCCGGCCAGCCACGCGTCGTACTGCTCGGGGGTGAAGACGCCCGGGCCGAAGGTCGACAGGTGGAACTCCATGCCGATGCCCTCCTTGTTGCCCAGGGAGAAGCAGTCCTTGTCGATCTTGGCGATCGCCTCGCAGACGTCGGTGAGCTCGTCGTACGTCGTCGGCGGGGCCTCGGGGTCGAGACCGGCCTCCTCGTAGATCTTCTTGTTGTAGTAGAAGGGCTCGCCCTGCAGCGTGATCGGGACGGCGTAGGTCTGGTCGGCGTCCTGGAACGCCTCCCAGCCGGCCAGCCGCTCCTCGTTGTCGCCGAGGTAGTCGTCGAGCGGCACCAGGGCGTCCACGCGGTCGCGCAGCTGCGCGCCGCCGTTGAACAGCACGACGTCCGGGCCGGAGCCCGACTCGATCGCGGTCCCGAGAAGCGTGTAGTAGTTGTCGAACGGCTGGGCGACGAACTCGACCTCGACGTCCGGGTGCTTCTTCTCGAAGTCCTTCTTCGCCGCGTCGACGTAGGCCTTCGCGGTCGGGTCGCCGGACTTCCAGTCCCAGACGACGAGCTTGCCGCTCTCGCCGCCTCCCTCGCTGCCGCCGCCGTCATCCGACGCCGCGCCGCACGCGGCGAGGGTCAGCACCAGGGGCGCGATGGCCACGGCGGCGAGCCGCGTGGAGAACCGACGGGACCGGGTCCCGTTGGGGAGTGCTGCGGGCATGGAGGCGCTCCTGATTTCGCTGGATCTTGTGGATGCTGTGACTGCTGCCACAACCCCGCCGTGCGCTATCATCGAACGTATGATGTCTGACGTCAAGCGTTTGGGAGAGATCGGGGTCACACCGGTCCAGGCCACTCCCCGACGCCCCCGCGAGCGGCTGGCGCAGGGCGTCGTCTCCAGCCTGATCGACACCGTGGTCTCCGGCGCGGTCGGGGTCGGCGAGGCACTGCCGCCCGAGCCGCTGCTGGCCGAGTCGTTCGGCGTCAGCCGCAGCACCGTCCGCGAGGCGGTCAAGCTGCTGGAGGCCAAGGGGCTGGTCGAGGTCCGCCAGGGGCTCGGCACCGTCGTACGGCCCGAGGACGACTGGAACCTCCTCGAGCCCGACGTGCTGGCGGCCGCCTGCCGCCACGAGCAGGGGCTGGCCGTCCTCGACGAGCTGGTCCGGGTCCGCGCCTCGCTCGAGTCCATGCTGGCGATCCAGGCCGCGACCCGGGCGAGCGACGCCGACCTGGCCGAGATCGCCGACCTGCACGCGCGGATGGAGCGCGAGATCGCCACGCCGTACGCCTTCATCGAGACCGACGTGCTCTTCCACGACCGGATCATGCGCGCCGCCGGCAGCCGACTGGCCAGCTCGATCGTCCGGACCGTCCACGACGAGGCGCGCACCAGCGCGCTCTACGCCGGCCACCCGACTCCCGAGGGCTGCCGGACCAGCAACGGCGAGCACGCCGAGATCCTCGCCCGCCTGCTCGCCCGCGACCCGGCCGGCGCCGCCGCCGCGATCGGCGAGCACATCACCCGCGCCTGGGACCGCCGCCGCCCCGCCGCGAGCCCCTCGCCGGCCGATTAGCCCGCACCCTCTCGCTGGTCGAGTAGCCCCGCGAGGAACGGGCGGGGCGTATCGAGACCACCACCAAGGGTCTCGATACGTTCGCTGGCGCTCACTACTCGACCAACGAGCAGAGGCCCCGCCAACCCTCACCCCACCCTGTCGCTGGTCGAGTAGCCCCGCGAGGAACGAGCGGGGCGTATCGAGACCACCGTCCACAGGTAGCGATCGTGGCCGTTGCTCCGCCGCGCGATGCGCCCGAGCATCCACGCCATGGCCTACACCTACATGCTGCTCTGCTCCGACGGCTCGTTCTACGTCGGCAGCACCCGCGACCTGGAGCACCGTCTCTACGAGCACCAGATCGGCGAGGGTGCGGCGTACACCCGCCGTCGCCTCCCGGTGCAGCTCGTCTGGCACGAGGAGCACGAGAACGTCGGGGCGGCGTTTCACCGCGAGAAGCAGGTCCAGAACTGGAGTCGCGTGAAGCGATTCGCCTTGATCAGACAGGACTACGCCGGCCTGCCGGCGTTGGCGAAGAAGGACTTCAGCCCGCGGCGGGACCGCTCGGACGAGACCGGATGAGCTCGCGCCGGGTCTCGATACGCTCGCTGGCGCTCGCTACTCGACCAACGAGCAGCCCTCACCTTCGCTGGTCGAGTAGCCCCGCGAGGAACGAGCGGGGCGTATCGAGACCGCGCCACCGCGGGTCTCGATACACTCGCTGGCGCTCCCTACTCGACCAACGAGCAGCCCTCACCTTCGCTGGTCGAGTAGCCCCGCGAGGAACGAGCGGGGCGTATCGAGACCACACCACCGCGGGTCTCGATACGCTCGCTGGCGCTCGCTACTCGACCAACGAGCAGGGCCGTCAGGGCAGCGCATCGACCAACGAACGAGGCCCGGCGACCAGCGGGCCGACTGGCGGGTGGCGACCCGCCGGCAGCCGAGCGCAGTGAGCGTACGTCATACGTTTGAGGTACGTCACGAGATTCGTTGCCCTATGCTCCCGCCATGCCCAGCGACGTACGACCCGGCTTCCCGTTCGCCGAGAAGCGTGACCCGTCGCCCATGCTCGGCGTCGCGGTCGTCGACGCCCTCGTCGACGCGATCGTCTCCGGGGCGGTGCAGCCGGGTGACCTGCTCCCGCCCGAGGGGCCCCTCAGCGACCAGTTCGGCGTCAGCCGCACGGTGATCCGCGAGTCGGTGAAGCGGATCGAGGAGAAGGGGCTGGTCACCATCGCCCGCGGGCGCGGCACCTCGGTGCGCCCGACGAGCTCCTGGAACATCCTCGACCAGGTCGTGCTGACCTCCTTGATCAAGCACGACGACTCCCTCGGCGTGCTCGACGAGCTCAGCGTCGTCCGCGCCCAGCTGGAGTCGGTGATGGCGGCCGACACCGCCCAGCAGCGCTCCGACGTCCAGCTCAAGGAGCTCGAGGAGCACCTGCAGCGGATGCGCGAGGCGCTGCACGACGAGGCCGTGTTCCGGGCCGCCGACATCGCCTTCCACGAGACGGTGATGTCGTCCTCGGGCAACCGGCTGGCCGAGAGCATCGCGCGCATCCTCTTCGACCGCGCGCTCGAGAGCACGAGGTACCACGGCGTCGATCCGAGCGACAACTTCCAGGTCACGCTCGACGAGCACGAGGCGATCTTCGCCGCCATCGCCGCCCGCGAGGCCGCGCAGGCGCAGGCGAGCATGAACCGGCACATCCTCGACGCGTGGCAGCGCCGCCGGCTGCCGACCCAGAAGGCGCGGGGCCTGTGACCGAGCGGCACGGCCTGGTCGTCGACCTCGTCCCCGAGAAGCGCGAGGAGTACCTCCGCCTGCACGCCGCCGTCTGGCCGCAGGTCGAGCAGACGCTCCGTGACTGCCACGTCACGAACTACTCGATCTTCGCGATCGACGACACCCTCTTCGCCTACTACGAGTACGTCGGCACCGACCACGCAGCCGACATGGCCCGGATCGCCGAGGACCCGGTCACCCGCGAGTGGTGGACCCACACCGACCCGTGCCAGACCCCGTTCAACCCTGGACGCGACCCCGCCGCCACCGGCTGGCGCGAGGCCACCGAGGTCTGGCACCTCCACCCCTGAGACCCACTCTCGCCTGGAGAAGAGATCGCCGAGGCGGCGGCACCATCCACAGGTCAGATGGCCTCGTGGGGGATGGCGAGGACCTGGAGGACGCGGTGGGCGATGGAGCCGTCGAGGGCCTCGAGGGTGAGGCTGCGGCCCATCGCCTCGCTGCCACGGATGGCGCCGACCAGGACGGACACCGCCTGCGAGCAGAGGTACGACGCGTCGCTGAGGTCGACCACCAGCGCGGGAACACCGCCGTGGGTCTCGAGGGCGCTGCGCAGGGCCGGGACGCCCAGCTCGTCGAGGTCGCCCTCGACGCGTAGCCGGCCGGGGCCGTCGGACTCGATCCGGCAGGACGGGAGGGGCACCCCGACACGGTAACCACCTACCGTTCATCTCGATGCGGCAGCGTGTCCCCGTGCCCGACGCCCACGACCCGACCGCCGCGCTCCTGCGCGGCGACCAGGCCCCGCCCGCCCGCACCCTCGTCGAGGTCTTCCGCGCCACGGTCGACCAGGCGGCCGACGAGCCGGCGGTCGACGCCGGCACCGGCGCGCTGACCTACGCCGAGCTCGCCGAGGCGGCCGACGAGCTGGCCGCCGAGCTCAACGCGCTCGGGGTCGGCCGCGGCGACAAGGTCGGCGTCCGGGTCGGCTCCGGCACCACCGATCTGTACGTCGCGATCCTCGGCGTCCTGCTCGCGGGGGCGGCGTACGTGCCCGTCGACGCCGACGACCCCGACGAGCGGGCCCGGCTGGTCTTCGGCGAGGCCGACGTCGCCGCGGTGGTCGGCAACGACCTGGCCGTCGCCGTACGACGTCCGGGGCCGCCGCGCGAGGCCGAGGACCCGGGCCTCGACGACGACGCGTGGGTGATCTTCACGTCCGGCTCGACCGGCACGCCCAAGGGCGTCGCGGTCAGCCACCGCAGCGCCGGCGCGTTCGTGGACGCGGAGTCGCGGATGTTCCTGCAGGCCGAGCCGCTCGGCGTGGGCGACCGGGTGATGGCCGGCCTGTCGGTCGCGTTCGACGCCAGCTGCGAGGAGATGTGGCTCGCCTGGCGGTACGGCGGCTGCCTGGTCCCGGCGCCGCGCGCCCTGGTGCGCAGCGGCATCGACGTCGGTCCGTGGCTGGTGGCCAACCGGGTCACCGTGGTGTCGACCGTGCCGACCCTGGTCGCGCTGTGGCCGGCCGAGGCGCTGGCGCGGGTGCGGCTGCTGATCATGGGCGGCGAGGCCTGCCCGCCCGAGCTGGCCGCCCGGCTCGTCGCGCCGGGTCGCGAGGTCTGGAACACCTACGGCCCGACCGAGGCGACGGTCGTCGCGTGCGGCGCGCAGCTGACCGGTGCCGGTCCGGTGCCGATCGGCCTGCCGCTGGACGGCTGGGACCTGGCCGTCGTCGACGCCGCGGGTCAGCACGTCGCGCCGGGCGAGACCGGCGAGCTGATCATCGGCGGCGTCGGCCTGGCCCGCTACCTCGACCCCGCCAAGGACGCCGAGAAGTACGCGCCGATGCCCACGCTGGGCTGGGACCGCGCCTACCGCTCGGGCGACCTGGTCACCTTCGAGCCCGCGGGGCTGCTGTTCGGCGGCCGCGCCGACGACCAGGTCAAGCTGGGCGGACGGCGCATCGAGCTGGGCGAGATCGACAGCGCGCTGCTCCAGCTGCCGGGCGTGCACGGGGCCGCGGCCGCCGTACGACGCAGCGCCGCGGGCAACCAGCTGCTGGTCGGCTACGTCGCGACCGAGGCGACCTTCGACCAGACCCGGGCGCTGGAGATCCTGCGCCGCGACCTGCCCGCGGCGCTGGTGCCGCGGCTGGCCGTCGTCGACACCCTGCCGACCCGCACCTCCGGCAAGGTCGACCGGGACGCCCTGCCCTGGCCGCTGCCCACCCGGACCGACCCCGAGGCGGCCGGCCTCGACGGCACCGCCGCCTGGGTCGCCGAGCTCTGGCTCGACGTGCTGGGCGCGAGCGTCCGCGGCCGCGACGACGACTTCTTCGACCTGGGCGGCGGCAGCCTGACCGCGGCCCAGATGGTCTCCCGGCTGCGGACCCGCTACCCCGAGGTCGCGGTCGGCGACATCTACGAGCAGCCGACGGTCGGGGCGCTGGCGACGTACCTCGACGGGATGGCCGAGGCAGGGCCGACCAGCGACCGCACGGTGCCGGTCGTGCCGGTGAAGACGCAGGCCGGCCAGGTGGTCGCGCTGCTGGGGCTGCGGGCGCTGGCCGGACCGCGCTGGCTGACCTGGGCCGCGTTGGCCTGCCAGGTCCTGGTCTGGCTCGGGCTCGACTGGCTGCCGACCCCGCACCCCGTGCTGCTCGTCCTGGCCGTGCTGCTCTTCGTGGCCCCGCCGGGCCGGATGCTGCTCGCCGCGGCCGGCGCCCGGCTGCTGCTCCGCGGCGTCGAGCCCGGCGAGCACCCGCGCGGTGGCAAGGTCCACCTGCGGCTGTGGCTCGCCACCCGGGTCGCCGACGAGCTCGGGGCCACCTCGCTGGCGGGGGCGCCGTACATGACCTGGTACGCGCGGATGCTCGGCGCCGACATCGGCCCGCACGTCGACCTGCACAGTCTGCCGCCGGTCACCGGGTTCCTGACCCTCGGCAAGGGCAGCTCGGTCGAGCCCGAGGTCGACCTCAGCGGGTCGTGGGTCGACGGCGACGTGCTCCACCTCGGCGCGGTGCGGATCGGCGCGCGGGCCCGGGTCGGCGCGCGCTCGATGCTGGTCCCCGGCGCCGACGTCGGAGCCGGCGCGGAGGTCGCCCCCGGCTCGGCCGTCTTCGGCACCGTCCCCGACGGCGAGTTCTGGTCCGGCTCCCCCGCCACCCGGCTGGCCACCGACGCGCGCGGCCCCTGGGACGCCCGGCCCTCGAACCACCGCGCCTGGGTGGTCGCCTACGCCGCCGTCGCCCTGCTCCTGTCCGGCCTGCCGGTCGCCGCGGTGGCCGCCGGCCTCGCCGTACCGCTGCTGGCGGCCGACCCGCAGGGGTACGACGACGTCCTCGGCCTGGCCGGCTGGCTGCCGGTCTCGACCGTGGTCGGCCTGCTGGTGCTGGCCGGCCTGGTCTGGACGGTGGTCCGGGTGGCCGCCCTCGCGGTCCGCACCGGCGTGCA
This sequence comes from Nocardioides sp. CCNWLW216, assembly GCF_037120545.1. Taxonomy (NCBI): domain Bacteria; kingdom Bacillati; phylum Actinomycetota; class Actinomycetes; order Propionibacteriales; family Nocardioidaceae; genus Nocardioides; species Nocardioides sp. CCNWLW216. The sequence continues at coordinate 56,018 of NZ_JBBBBJ010000009.1, read as the reverse complement.
CCCGGTCCGCAGCGCGCCCGCGCTCGCGGTGTGGACGACGGTCCGGGTCCTCGACGAGGCCCGCACCTGGCTCTTCCCGCTCTACTCCTCCCAACTCACCCCGACCTGGCTGCGCGCCCTGGGCGCCCGGATCGGCAAGGACGTCGAGGCCTCGACGGTGCTGATGATCCCGTCGCTGACCCAGGTCGGCGGGCAGGCGTTCCTGGCCGACGACACCCTGATCGGCGGCTACGAGCTGGGCGGCGGCTGGCTGCGCGTCGAGCGGGTCAAGATCGGCAAGCGGGCCTTCGTCGGCAACTCCGGCATGGCGGCGCCGGGCCGCAAGGTGCCGAAGGCGTCGCTGGTGGCCGTGCTCTCGGCGGCACCTCGTCGTACCAAGGCGCGCTCGGGCGAGTCCTGGCTCGGCAGCCCGCCCGCCCCGCTGCGGCGGGTCAGCCAGGACACCGACGCCGGGCGGACCTACCAGCCGCCGGCGTCGCTGAAGGCGCTGCGCGGGGCGGTCGAGCTCTGCCGCCTAGTGCCGGTGGTGGCCGCGGTCGCGCTGACCGGCCTGGCGGCGCTGACCCTGGTCGCCCTGGCCGACCGGACCCATCCCCTGGTCGCGCTGCTGCTGGCCGGACCGGTGCTGAGCGCCGGCGGCCTGCTCGCGGCGGCGGTCACGGTGGCCGCGAAGTGGCTGCTGATCGGGCGCGTCCGCGCCGGGGAGCACCCGCTGTGGAGCTCGTTCGTGTGGCGCAACGAGCTGGCCGACACCTTCGTCGAGGTGCTGGCTGCGCCGTGGTTCGCCCGGGCCGTCGCCGGCACCCCGCTGCTCAACGTGTGGTTCCGCGCGATGGGCGCGCGGATCGGCCGCGGCGTGTGGTGCGAGACCTACTGGCTCCCCGAGACCGACCTCGTCGACCTCGGCGACGGGGCCACCGTCAACCAGGGCAGCGTCGTGCAGACCCACCTCTTCCACGACCGGGTGCTCAGCCTCGACGCGGTCACCCTCCGCCGCGGCGCGACCCTCGGCCCGAACAGCGTGATCCTGCCCGCGGCCACGCTGGGCCGCCACGCTACGGTCGGCCCTGTGTCACTGGTGATGAGGGGCGAGTCGGTGCCCGACAAGACGACCTGGATCGGCAACCCGATCGGGCCGTGGGTGGCGGGCTCGTGAGGGGGTCCGACCTCCCCACCGCCGACCCCTACCTCCCCGGGCACGGCGACCCCTCCTGGAGCGCCACCCGCTACGACCTCGCGCTCACCTACGAGGCCGACGGCAACCGGCTGCGCGGCGAGGCGACCATCGCCGCGGTCGCGGTCGAGGACCTGGCGCGGGTCGTGCTCGACCTGGCCCACCTCGACGTCGAGAAGGTCCTCGTCGACGGCCGCCCGCCCGCCAAGTACGCCGCCCGCAGCAACCGCCTGGTGCTCACCCTGAAGGCACCGATCAGCGCCGGCTCGACGTTCACCCTGGCCGTGAAGTACGCCGGCAAGCCCAAGCCGCTCGTCGAGAAGCACCACGGCGACGCCGGCTGGGAGGAGCTGACCGACGGCGTGATCGTGGCCGGCCAGCCGCACGGCGCGCCGACCTGGTTCCCGTGCAACGACCGGCCGGACGACAAGGCGCCGTACCGGCTCTCGATCACGACCCACCCCGACTACACCGTGGTCGCCAACGGCCGGCTCGCGAGCAGCGCCCGGCGGGGCGCGACCCGCACCTGGGTCTACGAGCAGGACGAGCCGATGGCGACCTACCTGGCCACCGTCCAGCTCGGCCGGTACGACGTCCGCGAGCTCGACGCCTCGGTGCCGATGACCGCCGCCGTGCCGGAGGGGACCACCGAGGGCTTCGACGCCGGCTTCGGGCGGCAGCCCGAGATGCTCGAGGTGTTCACCGAGCTGTTCGGCCCCTACCCGTTCGCGTCGTACGCCGTGGTCGTCACCGACGACGACCTGGAGATCCCGCTGGAGTCGCAGGGACTGTCGACCTTCGGCCGGAACTTCCTCAGCGACGACTGGGGCGCCGTGCGCCTGGTCGCCCACGAGCTCGCGCACCAGTGGTTCGGCAACGCGGTGACGCTGCGCGAGTGGCGTGACATCTGGCTGCACGAGGGCTTCGCCTGCTACGCGGAGTGGCTGTGGTCGGAGCGGTCCGGCGGCGAGCCCGCCGACGACCACGCCCGGCGCCACCACGAGCGGCTGGCCGGCCTCGACCAGGACCTGGTGCTGGCCGATCCCGGCCCGGAGCTGATGTTCGACGACCGGGTCTACAAGCGCGGCGCGCTCACCCTGCACGCGATCCGGCTGAGCGTCGGCGACGACGCGTTCTTCGACCTGCTGCGCGGCTGGGTCGCCGACCACGCCGGCGGCTCGGTGACGACCGCCGACTTCGTCGCGTACGCCGAGCAGCGCACCGGTGCCGCGCTCGCCGCGCTGTTCATGGCCTGGCTGGACCGGCCTGAGCTGCCGGACCTGCCAGCCGCCAGCTGACCCCGGTCCCGACCACCGTGCCGACATAGCCGCGGGGGACGTCGATCGGCCGGCTCGGCAGGTCGGGCAGCGTGACGTCCGGCCAGCCGCGGACCCCCTCGCCGGTCGCCTTCAGCAGCGCCTCGACGCGGGTCCACTCCTGACGGTCCGCGCCCTGCTCGATGTCGAGCTCCACGTCGATCCCCACCGGCCCGTCGTACGACCAGGCGACGGCGACCAGGTCGCCGGCGTACGAGATCGACACGTGGGCGTCGCTGCCCAGCGCCACCGGGCGACCGTGCTCGCCGCTGCCGCACGCCGGGCAGAGCCGGACGACCCGCCGCGCGCCGGTGGCGGCGCGCAGCAGGTCGTCGGCGCTACGACGGAGCCCGCTCACCCCTCGATGGTGAAGGGCAGGTCAACCACCGGGTTGTCGAACTCCGTGATCCGGACGCTGATCTCGAGCGTCCACTCCCCCGCGGTCGGGAGCGTGGCGGTGCCGGTCCAGGCGCCCGGGCCGGCCTCCTCGAGCACGATCGGCCCGATGTCCAGGTCGGCGGAGCGGAACCGGACGGCCGGGACGGCGACCGGGGCCACCGGCTCGCCGGCCTCGTCCACGACCGACAGCTCGAGCGTGGTCGACCCGCCGTCGGCGCGGTCCACCACCGCGGTGACGGTGCCGGCGCCGAGCCCGCCCATCAGCTCCTGGGGACCGGCCGCGGGCGCGGCGCCCGCGGGCGCGACCGTCGTCGGCCCGGGTACGACGACCAGCCCGGTCCCGGCCGCGACCAGCACGACCGCACCGAGCGCCAGCGTCGCCCGCCGCCCGGCAGAGACGACCCCTGCCAGGCCGGCCAGGGTGCCGACCAGCAGCAGCCCCCGCCACGACAGCGCCCCGTCGAGCCAGCTCGCCGACTCGCGCAGCCCGCCGCCGGTCTGCAGCGGCAGCCACAGGACGGCGGCCGCCACCGCGACGGTCCAGCCGCCGCGGACCAGGACCGGTCGGCGCAGCAGCAGGCCGGCGACGGCCACCGCCGCCCCGAGCAGGCCGAGCACCGCGGCCGCGGTCGCGTCCGGGCCGGCGTCGGTCCCGGACGCGCTGCCCGTCGTACCGGTGGAGCCCGCGGAGGGGGCGCCGACCGAGAAGGACAGCGCGCCGGAGACAACGTGGCCGTCGGCCGACTCCAGCTCCCAGCTGACCACGACCGTGCCCTCACCGAGGTCGTCCTGCGGGTCGATCGTCACGACGCTGTCGCTGGAGCGGGCGTCGACGTCGAGCTCGGTGCCGTCGGCGGCGAAGATCCTGGCCCGCTCGAGGCGGACCGGCTCGTTGAAGGTCAGCGTGACGGTGTCCGGCGCGGACGCCACCACGCTCCCGTCGGCCGGGTCACTCTCGATCAGCTGGGCGTGGGCGGCGGCCGGCGAGGTGCCGGCCGCCGCCACGAGGAGCCCGACGACGAGGGCGAGGACCAGCCGCAGGAGGCGGGTCACGCCTTCCGGCGGCTGGTGACCAGCGCGGTCACACCGGCCGCCAGACCGAGCAGGCCGGCGACCAGGCCGGCGATGCCGAGGGCGTTGCCACCGTCGTCGTCGGCGTCCGCCTCGGTGGTGGTCGACGCGACCGGCTCGGTCTCGGCGCCCTCCGCGTCCTCCTCGTGGGTGGCGGTGTCGGCGGCGCCGTGGGCCCCGCCCTCCGCGGCCTCGGTGATCGTCACGCTCGGCGCCGGGTGCTCCGGCTCCTCGGCGCCCTCGGCGGCGACCTCGGTCCAGGCGGTCTCGCCCTGCTCGCAGGTCTGGATGGTCGGGAAGGCCAGCGTCTCGCCCGGGGTCTCGGGGAGCTGCAGCGACAGGTCGAAGGCCGCCCGGTAGCCGTCGGCCAGCGGCTCGTCGGCGGTGTAGACGACCTGGGCGACCCGCTCCGTCACCTCGTTGCCGTGCGAGTCGGTGATCGGCTCGGCGAGCTTCTCCATCACCTTCTCGACCTGCCAGCCCGCGACCCGGGTCGGGGTGATGGCATTGAGCTGCTCCGGGACCTGGATCGCCAGCTTCGTGGTCGGCGAGCCGTCGCAGCCGTGGCCGAAGGCGGCGGTCAGGACGGTGTAGGACCCGGCGGCGGTGCCCCCGGTCGGGGTGATGGTGACGTGCGCGGCGGCGGGGCCGGCGACGCCCAGGGCGAGGGCGACGGCGGCGGCGGGCGCGCCGAGGCGCGCGAGGGTGCGGACGGACATGGTGGTGCTCCTGATCTGGATCTCGAGGAAGGGTGGGTACGACGACCCGCGCCCTCCATCGGGAGCGGGTCAGGTGGCGAGGAGCACCGGCGCCGGCGGGCCGCGGCGGGCCAGCGAGCTGGAGAGCAGGACCTCGCGCCGCACGACGCGGAGGCGGAACGCGGTCCGGACCGCGCGGACCGGACCGATCGCCACCGGCAGCGCGGCCGGGGCGAGGAGCCGCAGCAGCGGGGCCGCGGCCAGGGCGAGCAGCGCGAAGAGGGCCCGCTCCCCCGAGGCCAGCCACCAGCCGACGCCCACGGCGGCCAGCAGGTGGGCCAGCGCCATCGGCAGCTGGGCGGGGTGGAGGTCCGCGAGCAGGTGCAGGACCCAGTCCGGGACGGTGGGGCCGGTGCCCGAGCCGGCGGCGGGCTGCGGGTGCAGCAGCTCGGCCAGGGTGCCCTCGCGATGGCTGCTCGTGAGCACGGAGTCCGGGATCGTCGGGACGACCGGCGCGGGCGACGAGGCGTCGACGCCGTCGCCGGCGTGCCCGGAGGTCGCGGTCAGGACGGCGTGGACGAAGGTCTGGCCGCCCACCACCAGCGCGACGAGACGACGGGTCGAGGCCGCGCGGGCGAGCAGCGGCGCGGCGCCCGCGACCAGCAGCACGAGGAGGACGGCGAAGCCGGTCGCACCGGGGAGCCGGCCACCGGCCAGGCTGTGGGCGACCGTGCCGAGCACCGTGACGACGCCCGCGAGCACGGTGGCGCGCAGCAGCCTCAGCGCGTGTCCGGCCTCGGTGGTCACCGGCTCATTGTCCACAGCGGGGGTCGCCTTCGGCAGCACGGGTCCGGCAGGCAGGACGCGGGAGGTGCCCTGACCGACCCGCTCGCAGTGGTTGAATGTTGCAGCGGTGGAGGTTCGCCGCGGTGCGGACAGGGAAGGGGACCCGGGTGTCGAGCGAGGCGACGGACACCGTCGTACGAGAGCTGCTGCCAGCCGACCCGCGCAGTGCCCGCGAGGCCCGGCAGGTGCTGCGCTCCGCGGTGGCCGAGCGGCCCGAGTGGTCCGGCTGGGCCGAGCGCGCCGAGCTGGCGGTGACCGAGCTGGTGACGAACGCCGTGGTCCACGCCGGCACCGACATCGAGTTACGGGTCCGGCTGCGGCCGACCTCGCTGCGGGTCGAGGTCGAGGACGGGACCACGACGATGCCGGCCCGCCGTACGCACTCCGCGACCGCGGCCACCGGACGCGGCCTGCACCTGCTCGCCAGCAGCGTCGACCGCTGGGACGTCGAGCCGCGCGAGGGCGGCAAGACGGTGTGGTTCGAGCTCGGCGACCCGATGCCGTCCTCGGACGCGGGCTCCGACCCCACGCCCGCCGAGGAGGGCGTCGAGGTGCGGCTGCTGCGGATGCCGCTGCTGATGCACTGGGCCTGGCAGGAGCACGCGGCCGCCCTGCTGCGCGAGTACCTCCTGGTCCGCCTCGACGAGGACCCCGCCGTCCTCGAGCAGCACGCCGAGGCGAGCGCGGCCCTCGGCCTGCTCTACGAGCAGGTGCCCGCGCCGGTGGTCGCCGAGGACCCCGAGGCCGTGATGGCCAGCGCCGTCGAGCCCGCGGTCACCGCGGACGTCGTCGCGCTGCGCGTGCCCCGCTCCGCGGTCGCCCACTTCGAGACCCTCGACCTGCTCCTGCGCCGGGCCCGCGAGCTCGCCGAGGACGGCGCGCTGCTCGGCGCCTCGACGCAGCCCGAGGCCGCCGAGCTGCGGGCCTGGGTCTGCCACGAGGTGCTCCGCCAAGCCGGCGGCGACGGACCGACCGGGTGGACCGGATGGACCGGCGACCACGACCCGGGCGCCGTCGTACGCGAGGTGACGGGCATCGAGCCCGCCTTCCGCGCCCTGGCCGCGACCGGTGCCGCGGTCGTCGCCACCGACGAGGCGAGCGTCGTCGTCGCGGTGAGCCCGGCCGCGGTCGCGTTCCTCGGGTACGACGACGAGGCCGACCTGCTCGGCCGCCGGGTCACGCTGGTGATCCCGCCGCGCTTCCACCAGGCCCACGTCGCCGGCACCACGCTCCACCACACGAACGGCCGCAGCGTGCTGCTCGGGGTGAGCGTGACGGTGCCGGTCGTGCGCGCCGACGGCACCGAGGCCCCGGTCCGGATGAGCATCGAGCCGCAGCTGCTCGCCGACGACCTGCGCGCGTTCGTCGCCCGCTTCCACCCGGTGGCCTGACCCCTCAGTCCGGCAGCACCTTCCCGGGGTTCATCAGCCCGCGCGGGTCGAGGGCCCGCTTGACGGTGCGCATCAGCTCCACCTCGACGTCCGACTTGTACGACGCCGCGGCGTCCCGCTTGAGTGCACCCAGCCCGTGCTCGGCGCTGATGCTCCCGCCACGCGCGGCGACGGCGTCGTAGACGATCCGGGTCAGCGCCGGCGCGGCCGCACGGAGGGCGTCGTCGTCGCCGACGGGGGCGCTGACGTTGTAGTGCAGGTTGCCGTCGCCGATGTGGCCGTAGACGACCAGCCGGGCACCGGGCAGCGCGTCGAGGACCCGGGGGCCGACCTCGGCGACGTACCCGGCCAGGTCGGTGATGGGCAGCGTGACGTCGTGCTTCAGGGTGGCGCCCTCGACCTTCTGGGCCTCCGAGACGCCCTCGCGCAGCGCCCACAGCTCGGCCCGCTGGGCGGGACTGCCGGCGACCACCGCGTCGACGACCAGACCGCGCTCGACCCCGTCGGTGAGCGCCTCCTCCAGCCGGGAGGCGACGTGGTCCGCGGAGCCGGCGTACTCGACGAGGCCGTAGCAGGGGTGCGGCTCGCCGAACGGGTCACGCGCCCCGGGCAGGTTCGCGGTGACCAGCTCCAGGGCCTGCCGGTCGACCAGCTCCCAGGTGCTCAGCTCCCCGCCGCCGTGCTCGCGCAGCAGCGGGAGCAGCGCCACGGCCGCGTCGACCGAGGGCAGCGCGAGCAGCGCGGTCGCGCGCCGCGGGGTGTCGGGGAGCATCCGCAGCACGGCCGCGGTGACGATGCCGAGGGTGCCCTCGGCGCCGATGAACAGCTGCTTGAGGTCGTAGCCGGTGTTGTCCTTGCGCAGCGGACGCAGCCCGTCCCAGACCCGGCCGTCGGGGAGCACCACCTCGAGGCCGAGGACCAGGTCGCGCATCATCCCGTAGCGCAGCACCGCCGTACCGCCGGCGTTGGTCGACACGTTGCCGCCGACCGTGCACGACCCCTCGGAGCCCAGCGAGAGCGGGAACAGCCGACCCACCGCGGCCGCCTGCTCCTGCACCGTCGCCAGCACCACCCCGGCCTCGACGGTGATGGTGTCGGCGACGGGGTCGACCGAGCGGACCCGGCGCAGGCGGTCCAGCACCAGCACCACCTGCTCCCCCGAGGCGTCGGGCACGCCGCCCCCAGCCAGCCCGGTGTTGCCGCCCTGCGGCACGACGGCCACCCCCGCCGCCGCGCACGCACCCACGGCGGCCGCGACCTGCGCGGTGTCGGCCGGGCGGAGCACCGCCGCGGCCGTCCCGACGAACGCCCCCGTCCAGTCCGAGACGTACGGCGCCACGTCGGCCGCCTCGGTCAGCACGTGGTCCGCGCCCAGCAGGGCACGCAGGTCGTCGAGCAGAGCCATGGACCCATCCTCACTTGTACGATAAGTTGTCATCTCATCATACAAGTTCAGTTTCCCACCGAAGGGCCGCCCATGACCGCCGACCGCATCCGCTCCGTCACCCTGTCCCACGTCGTCCTGCCGCTGCCGAACCCGGTCAGCGACGCCAAGGTGCTCACCGGTCGCCAGAAGCCGCTGACCGAGACGGTGATGCTCTTCGTCGAGCTCACCACCGAGCAGGGCCTCGAGGGCATGGGCTTCAGCTACTCCAAGCGCGCGGGCGGCCGGGCGCAGTACGCCCACCTGCAGGAGGTCATGGACGTCGCGATCGGCCAGGACCCCAACGACATCGCGAAGATCTACGAGTCGCTGATGTGGGCCGGCGCCTCGGTCGGCCGCTCGGGCGTCGCCACCCAGGCCGTCGCCGCGCTCGACGTCGCGCTCTACGACCTCAAGGCCCGCCGCGCCGGCCTGCCGCTGGCCAAGCTGCTCGGCGCCCACCGCGACTCGTGCCGGGTCTACAACACCTCCGGCGGGTTCCTCCAGGCCTCGGTCGAGGAGATCAAGGAGAAGGCCACCGCGTCCCTGGAGTCCGGCATTGGCGGCATCAAGATCAAGGTCGGGCAGCCCGACTGGCGCGAGGACCTGCGCCGGGTCGCCGCCCTGCGCGAGCACCTCGGCGACGGGCCCTTCATGGTCGACGCCAACCAGCAGTGGGACCGCGCCCGGGCCCGTCGGATGTGCCGCGAGCTCGAGCAGTTCGACCTGGTCTGGATCGAGGAGCCCCTCGACGCCTGGGACCACGTCGGCCACGCCGACCTGTCGCACACCTTCGACACCCCGATCGCCACCGGCGAGATGCTGACCTCGGTGGCCGAGCACATGGGCCTCGTCGACGCCGGCTACCGCGGCATCGTGCAGCCCGACGCCCCCCGCATCGGCGGCATCACCCCGTTCCTGAAGTTCGCCACCCTCGCCGCCCACCACCGCCTCGACCTCGCGCCGCACTACGCGATGGAGATCCACCTGCACCTCGCGGCGACGTACCCGACCGAGCCGTGGGTGGAGCACTTCGAGTGGCTCAACCCGCTCTTCGAGGAGCGCATCGAGATCCGCGACGGCCAGATCTTCGTGCCGGACCGCCCGGGCCTGGGCTTCACGCTGACCCAGCGCATGCGCGACCTGACGGTGGAGACCGCTACCTTCGGCTCGTGACGACCACCCTGGCCCAGCGCGTCGTCGCCGGGCTCAAGGAGCGGATCCTCGACGGCAGGCTGGCCCCCGGGACCAAGCTGCCGTCGGAGTCCGACCTCATCGACGAGTACGCCGTCTCGCGGACCGTGGTCCGCGAGGCGGTGACCCGGCTGCGGGCCGAGGGCCTCGTGGAGACCTTCCAGGGCCGCGGCTCGTTCGTGCTCACGGTGCCCGAGCCGACGTCGTTCCGCGTGGAGGCCTCGGCCATCCGCACCCAGCACGACGTCCTGGCCATGGTCGACTTCCGGCTCGGGGTCGAGTGCGAGGCGGCCTCCCTCGCCGCCACCCACCACACCCCCGCCGCGGCGGACGCCGTACGGGCGGCGCTGGAGGCGTTCGCCACCGCCGGCCCGGACCACGCGGTCGAGGCCGACTTCGCCTTCCACCGCGCCGTCGCGGCCGCCACCGGCAACCGCTTCTACGTCGACCTGCTCGACTCGCTCGGCCCGATGATGATCATGCTGCCGCGCACCCGGCTGCCCGAGGAGTTCTCCCACCACGACGCGACCCACGTCGACCGGGTCCGCCGCGAGCACGACAGCATCGGCGCCGCCGTGCTGGCCCGCGACCCCGAGACCGCCCGCGCCGCCATGCGCCTGCACCTCGGCAACACCCGCCGCCGTCTCCAGGCCTGATCGCCGAGTCAGCACCAGTTGCGGGCCGAGTCAGCACTACTGGTGCTGACTCGACCCGCAACTTCTGCTGACTCGGCGGACAGCGGCTACCAGCGGGAGGTGTGGGGGGTGAAGTCGGGCTGGATGGACTGCATGTAGACGGTGTCCTCGCGACGTCGTACGCCGCAGGTGAGGTACTGCTCGTGCAGGACGCCGAGCTGGTCGCGGTCGAGCTCGACGCCGAGGCCCGGTCCCGTCGGTACGGCGACCGCGCCGTCCTCGAAGGACAGCACGCCGGGAGTGACCAGGTCCTGGGTCTTCCACGGGTAATGAGTGTCGCAGGCGTAGGTGAGGTTGGGCGTCGCGGCGGCGAGGTGGACCATCGCGGCGAGCGAGACGCCGAGGTGGGAGTTGCTGTGCATCGACAGCCCCATCCCGAAGGTCTCGCAGATCCCGCCGAGCAGTGCCGAGCTGCGCAGGCCACCCCAGAGGTGGTGGTCGGAGAGCACCACCTGAACGGCGTCCGCGGCCACGGCCGGGGCGACGTGCTCGAACGCGATCACGCACATGTTGGTCGCGAGCGGGACGTCGGTGCGGGCGGCGACGTACGCCATGCCCTCGATGCCGGGGGTCGGGTCCTCGAGGTACTCGACGACGCCGGCGAGCCGGTCGGCCACCCGGACCGAGGTCTCGGGCGTCCAGGCGCCGTTGGGGTCGAGCCGCAGCGGCAGGTCGGGGTACGCCGCGCGCAGCGCCTCGATCGCCGCGCACTCCTCGTCGGGGTGGAAGACGCCGCCCTTGAGCTTCAGCGAGCCGAAGCCCCAGCCGTCGACCATCCGCCGCGCCTGCGCGACGATCCCGTCCGGATCGAGGGCCGCGCCCCACTCGTCGTCAGGCTGGCCGGGGTGGCCAGCCCACTTGTAGAAGAGGTAGCCGCTGAAGGGCACCCGGTCGCGGACGGCGCCGCCGAGCAGGTCGCTCAGCGGGCGGTCGATCGCCCGGGCCTGGATGTCGAGGCAGGCCACCTCGAACGGCGAGTAGACGGTCGGGAGGGCCGAGGAGACGTCGAGCATGCCGCCGAAGGACGCCCCTCCGCCGCCGGTCTCCCTGCCGAGGACGTCGGCCACCAGGCGGCGCAGGCCGTGCAGGTCGAAGGGGTCGTGCCCGGGCAGCACCGCGGCCACGGCCCCGAGCCGGGCCAGGTGGATCTCGTCGGCGTAGATCTCGCCGAGACCGAGGAGACCGGAGTCGGTGTGCACCTCGACGATCGCGCGCAGCGCCCACGGCTGGTGGACCCCGACGACGTTGAGCAGGGGCGGGTCGGCGAACGCGACCGGGGTGACGACGACCCGGCTGATCCTGGACCGCGTCATGCGGGCTTCACGGCGAGCACGGGCACGCTGGCCTCGAGCAGGATCCGCTGGGCGCTGCTGCCCATCACCAGCTTGCCCACCGGCGTACGACGACGCAGCCCGATCACGATGAGCCGCGCCCCGGTCTCCCGGACCAGCGCCTCGAACGTGGCCACCACGTCCGGCCCGTGGTCGGCGTGGTCGACACGAGCGGTGACCCCGACGGCCGTGGCCCGGGCCACGAGCGCGGACTCCGCCTCCTCGCCGACCAGGTCGGCGTCGACGGTCGAGCCGCGGCGCGGGCTGTTCAGGATCACGACGTCGTCGCCGTGGACGGCGGCTTCCGCGAGGCCGGCCTCGAGGGCCGCCTCGCCGACGGGCGTGGGGACGTAGCCGATCAGGATGGTCATGGTGTCTCCTCAGACTCCGGCGTGGTCGCGGTCGTGGGTGGTGGTCGTACGGCGGCGGCCCAGGACCGACTTGGCCAGCGGCCAGAGTGCGACCACCAGGAAGACCGCCAGGATCGTGCCCGCGATGGGGTCCTGGACGAACCCGGTCGGGTCGCCGTCGTAGATGATCAGCGAGCGCCGGACGTTGTTCTCCAGGATCGCGCCGAGCACGAAGGCGAGCACCATCGGCCCGGGCTCGAAGCCTCCCTTCTTCATCAGGTAGCCGAGGACGCCGAAGGCGATCATCAAGAAGACGTCGAAGGTCGAGTTGTTGAGCGTGTAGGCGCCGAGGATCGTGATCAGCGCGGTGATCGGCGCCAGGATCGCCGGACGCACTCGCAGGATCCGCACGAAGATGCCGACCAGCGGGATGCTCAGCAGGAGCAGGATCACGTTGCCGACGTACATCGAGTTGACCACGCCCCAGAACAGGTCGGGGTTCTCCTCGACCAGGGCCGGGCTGGGGGTGATGCCCAGCACGAGCAGCGCGGCGAACAGCATGGCCATCGACGCGTTGGCCGGGATGCCGAGCGTGAGCAGCGGGATGAACGACGAGGTGGCCGCGGCGTTGTTCGCCGTCTCCGGGGCCGCGACGCCCTTGATCGAGCCGCGGCCGAAGTCCTCGGGCGTCTTCGAGATGCGCTTCTCGGTGGCGTACGCCGCGAGGGACGACATCACGGCGCCACCGCCGGGCAGCACACCGAGGAAGAAGCCGATGACGGTGCCGCGGCCGATAGCCGGGGAGGCCTCCTTGATGTCCTTGCGGGAGGGCCAGATGTTGGTGACCTTGGCCGGCACGTGCACCTTGCCGTGCCGCTCCTCCAGGTTGTGGAGGATCTCGCTGACTCCGAAGAGCCCCATCGCGACGACCACGAAGTCGATGCCCTGGCTGAGCTCCAGGCTGCCGAAGGTGTAGCGCTCGGCTCCGCTGAAGCTGTCCTGGCCCACGGTGGCGAACAGCAGGCCGACGGCGGCCGCGATGAGGGCCTTGATCTTGTTGCCGCTGCCGATCGTGGAGACGAGCAGGACGCCGAGCAGCGCGAGGGCGGCGTACTCGGGCGGCCCGAAGTCGACGGCCCAGCCGGCGACCAGCGGAGCCGAGAGGCTGAGGGCCACGATGGAGACGGTGGCCCCGACGAAGCTGCCGATCGCCGCGATGCCGAGGGCGGTGCCGGCCCGGCCCTGCTTGGCCAGGGCGAACCCGTCGAAGACGGTCACCACCGAGGAGGCCTCGCCGGGCAGGCGCAGCAGGACCGAGGTGATCGTGCCGCCGTACTGGGCGCCGTAGTAGACGCCGGCCATCATCACGATGCCCGTGATCGGGTCGCCGACCTGGATGACGATGGGCAGCAGGATGGCCATGGTGGCGGCCGGCCCGAGGCCGGGCAGCACGCCGATGAGCATGCCGATCAGGACGCCGATGAGGCAGTAGAGCAGGGTGTCGGGCTGCGCGACGACGGCGAAGCCGTTCAGGAAGTCGTCCATGGGGTGCCTCCTCTCAGAACGTCAGCAGGTGGGGCAGCGGGATGCTGAGCCCGTAGAGGAACAGGAAGTAGAAGACCGCGACCGTGCCGACCGAGACGAGCACGGTGCTGCGCCACGTCTCGCCACCGAGGAAGCGCAGCCAGACCACGCACAGCACCAGGGACGGGATCTCGAAGCCGATCACCGGCATCAGCACGCCCAGCCCGATGAAGGTGAGCACGCCGATCGCCGGGAGCACGCTGGCCCGGCTGAAGGAGACGCTGTCCTCCAGCCGCCGACCGACGACCAGCAGAACCACGGACAGCACCGTGATCACGGTCGCGGTCACGAACGGCCACAGGCCCGGGCCCGGGCGGCGCAGGCCGTCGAGCCCGTAGTCCAGGGCCAGCACCATGCCCCCGATGCCGATGGCGAGGGCGACGAGCGCACCGACCGTCTGGTACGCCGGGCCGCCGGGCGGCAGCTCGTCCTCGGCGAGGGTCTCGGCCACCTCGGCCTCGATCTCGTCGAGGATGTCCGGGGCACTCGCGTGCGTGCGCTCGTCGCTCATCGTGGGTCCTTCGTGCTGGCGGGGTGCGGGCGTCGTACCGGTGCGGGCGGGCCGACCGTCAGCCGGCGCTGCCGAGGTTGATGCCGTACTCCTCGACCAGGGCGGCGTAGCGCTCCTTGTCGCTGTTCAGCATCTCGACGACCTCGTCGCCGGAGACCTCGAGCGGGGTGAGGCTGTTCTGCTCGTTGAACGCCTGGTAGTCCTCGGTGGCGAAGGTGGCCTCCATGGCCTCCCAGATCGTGTCCTTCACGTCCTGGGGAGTGTCCTTGGGGGCCGTCATGAACCGGTACTGGTAGACCTCGACGTCCAGGCCCTGCTCGGTCGCGGTCGGCACCTCGGGGAGGTACTCGATGCGCTCGGGGGCGAAGACCGACAGGGCGGTGAGCTTGCCGCTCTCGATGTTCTCGCGCGCCTCGCCGATCTGCAGGCAGGCGGTGTCGACCTGGTTGCCGAGCAGCGCGGTCAGGGCCGGGGCGCCGCCGTCGAACGGGACGGCCTCGGACTTGATCTCGCCGACCTCGTAGGTGAGCGCGCAGGAGAGCTGCGCGCCGGTGCCGACACCGGTGGTGCCGTAGGTGATGCGCCGGTTCTCGGCCTTCAGGTCGTCGATGCCCGACCAGCCGTTGTCGGCGTTGGTGACGAGCACGTAGTCGTCGCGCGAGACCCCGCCGATCACGTCGAAGTCGTCGATGTTGGTGACCTCGTCCGCGGAGACCGCCAGCGGGGTGATCGCGAACAGCGAGGCGTTCTGGATCGCGAGGGTCGCGCCGTCGTTCTTCGCCGACTCGAGCTGGCTCGCGGCGAGGGCACCGTTGGCACCCTCGCGGTTGATGACGGGGAACTGGGCGCCGAGCTCCTGCGACAGCCCCGTCGAGACGGCCCGGCTGATCAGGTCGCTGGAGCCGCCGGCGGACGCGCCGACGTACATCTCGACCGAGCCCGAGGGGTACTCGTCGCCATCGCTGCCGCCGGTGGTCGTGGAGACGCCGCCGCAGGCGGAGAGGGCCAGGGTCGCGACGCCGGCGACGGCGGCGAGGCAGGTGGTGGACTTGCGCATCGTGTGGCTCCTTGGGGCGTGCTCGGGAGGTGGTGCTGTGTGACCACCGACACTACGAACGTTGGTCGATGCCCGTCCAAGCCCGATTGAGCATGGAGTGATCTACTCTGGGTATCGTGATCACCCTCGACCAGGTGCGTGTGTTCGTGGCCGTCGCGGAGGAACTGCACTTCGGGCGGGCGGCCGAGCGGCTGCAGATGACCCAGCCTCCCCTGTCCCGCCAGATCCAACGCCTCGAGAAGTCCGTCGGCGCCCGACTGCTGGAGCGCGACAACCGGCGGGTGGCCCTGACCGGCGCCGGAGCGGCCTTCCTGAACGAGGCCTACCGGATGCTCAACCTGGTCGAGAGCGCCGGCGACCTGGCCCGCCGCGTGGACGCGGGCGCGGCCGGCGTCGTACGACTGGGCTTCACGGCGGTCTCCGCCATCGAGGTGCTCGGACCGCTGCTGCGCCGGCTCACCGCCGAGCTCCCCGACGTCGAGGTCCGCCTGTCGGAGCGGGTCACCCTCGCGCAGGTCGACGGCATCCGGCGCGGCGAGCTCGACATCGGCCTGGCCCGTCCGCCGTTCGACACCGCCCTGCTCTCCTCACGGGTCGTGGTCCGCGAGCCGCTGATGGCCGTGCTGCCGGCCTCCCACCCGCTGACCGCCCTGGACCGGCCGCTGACCCCCCAGGACTTCGAGGGCGAGCCGGTGATCGGCTACCACCCGCAGCAGTCGCGCTACTTCGCCGAGCTGTCGGTGCGCTTCCTCGCCAACGCCCACCCGCGGATCGAGCAGCGGGTCCACCAGGTCCTCACCGCGATGCTGCTCGCCGCCGCCGACCGCGGCCTCGCCCTGGCCCCCGCCTCGGCGGCCTCGCTGCACGTCGAGGGCGTGGTCTTCCGCGAGCTCGCCCACGGCGGCGGCGACACCGACCTCGACGCCGACCCCGAGCGACCCGTCGAGCTGCACGCGATCTGGTCGCGCGAGGCGGTCTCCCCCGTCGTACGGCGGGTGCTGGACGTGATCCGGGCGGCGCTGCCGGGCGGGGGCGCGCCGGAGCTGTAACGCGATGTTCGCCGCACTGGGGACGCGCTGCAGCGCGTACCTAGTGCGGCGAACATCGCGTTACACCTCGCGACGATGCCCGGCAGGCATCGCTGAATGCAAAAACGGGCTTGGACAGGCATCGTCCGGCGTTCCTAGCGTGGTGCTCGTCACCCCGCCCACGACGCGAAGGACCCCCCGTGACCGACTACAGCCCGACCGACCTGGCGGCCCAGCTCAAGAGCGGCCTGCTCTCGTTCCCGGTCACGCACTTCACCGACGACCTCGAGGTCGACGAGGGCGGCTACCGCAAGCACCTCGCCTGGCTCTCGGAGCACCCGGTGGCCGGGCTGTTCGCCGCGGGCGGCACCGGCGAGGTCTTCTCGCTCACCTTCGAGGAGACCGACCGCGTCGTGCGCGCCGCCGTCGAGGAGGTCAACGGGGTGGTGCCGGTCCTCGCGCCGGCCACCGGCAGCACCGCCCACGCGATCGCCCAGGCGCAGGCCGCCGAGGCCGCGGGCGCGGACGGTCTGCTGCTGCTGCCGCCGTACCTCACCGAGGCCAGCCAGGCCGGGCTGGTCGAGCACGTCAGCCGGGTGTGCGCGGCGACGAGCCTCGGCGTGGTCGTCTACAGCCGGGCCAACGCGGTCCTCCAGGACGTCGCCGTCGCCGAGATCGCCGACCGCAACCCGAACCTGATCGGCTTCAAGGACGGCGTCGGCAACATCGAGCAGATGACCCGCACCTACGCGAAGGTCGGCGACCGGCTGGTCTACGTCGGCGGCCTGCCCACCGCGGAGACCTTCGCGCTCCCGCTGCTGCAGCTCGGCGTGAGCACCTACTCCTCCGCGCTCTTCAACTTCGCCCCCGCCTGGGCCATCGAGTTCTACGACGCCGTGCGCGCCCAGGACCGCGACGAGGTCTACCGTCGGCTGAACGAGTTCGTGCTCCCCTACCTCGACATCCGCGACCGCACCGCCGGGTACGCCGTGTCCATCGTCAAGGGCGGCCTGGCCGCCATCGGCCGCCCGGCCGGACCGGTCCGCCCGCCGCTGACGAACCTGCGCGCCGACGAGGTCGACGAGCTGCGCGAGCTCGTCGCCCGGATCTCCTGACCGCACCGCCCGAGAGGAACCCATGACCGACCCCCGCTCGATCATCGCCGGCACCGAGTCCGACCGACCTGACGTCGTCGCCGCCACCACCGCCGCCACCGAGGCCTTCGCCGCCTACCGGGCGACCGGCCCCGAGGAGCGCGCCGCGTTCCTGGAGGCCGTCGCCGTCGAGATCGAGGCGGACGGCGAGGCGATCATCGAGGCGGCGGTCGCCGAGAGCCACCTCCCGCTCGCGCGGATCACCGGCGAGCTGGGCCGCACCACCGGGCAGCTGCGCCTCTTCGCGGGCGTCGTACGACGAGGCGACCACCTCGGCGTGCGCCTCGACCCGGCGCTCCCCGACCGGACCCCGCTGCCGCGGCCCGATCTCCGCCAGCGGCAGATCCCGCTCGGCCCGGTCGCGGTCTTCGGCGCCAGCAACTTCCCGCTGGCCTTCTCGACCGCGGGCGGCGACACCGCCTCCGCGCTGGCCGCCGGCTGCCCGGTGGTCGTCAAGGGCCACCCGGCCCACCCGCGGGCCGGCCATCTGGTCGCGACCGCGGTCAGCCGGGCCGTCGCCCGGGCCGGCCTGCCCGCCGGGACCTTCTCCTTCCTCCTCGGACCGGGCTTCGAGCTCGGCCAGGAGCTCGTCGCCGACCCGCGCATCAAGGCGGTCGGCTTCACCGGCTCCCGCGGCGGCGGCCTGGCGCTGGTCGCCGCCGCCGCCGCGCGGCCCGAGCCGATCCCGGTGTACGCCGAGATGTCGTCGGTCAACCCGGTCGTCGTGCTGCCGGGCGCCCTCGCGAGCTCCCCCGACAGCGTCGCCGCGCTCGCCACGGCGTACGTCGGCTCGCTCACCCTCGGGGCCGGCCAGTTCTGCACCAACCCGGGCCTGCTCTTCCTGCCGACCGGCGCGGCCGGCGACGCGTTCCTCGCCGCCGCCGGCGAGGCGGTCGCGGCCGCCACCGGCGCCACCATGCTCACGAGCGGCATCGCCGAGGCCTACCGGTCCGGCACCGCCGCGATCGACGCCGCCGCCGGCGTCCGCGTCGTCGCCCGGGGCGACGCGGGCGGCGACGACGCGCCGGCCCCGCAGCTGGTCGAGGCCACGAGCCTCGACGGGCCGGTGGGCGAGGAGGTCTTCGGCGCGGCCGGCGTCGTCGTCCGGTACGACGACCTCGCCGGCCTGCTCCCCCGCCTGGAGCAGCTGGAGGGTCAGCTCACCGCGACCGTGCACGCGACCGACACGGACGCCGACGCGGCCCGCGCGCTGCTGGCCGTCCTGGAGCTGAAGGTCGGCCGGATCCTCTTCAACGGCTGGCCGACCGGTGTCGAGGTCGGCCACGCGATGGTCCACGGCGGGCCGTTCCCGTCCACCTCCGACTCCCGCACCACCTCGGTCGGCAGCCTGGCCATCGAGCGGTTCCAGCGCCCGGTCGCCTACCAGGACGTGCCGGACGGGGTGCTGCCCGACGCCGTCCGCGACGCCAACCCGTGGGGCCTGCGCCGCCGCATCGACGGGGAGCTCGAGTGAGTTCCCCACAGAGTTCTTCTCCCCCGCTTCGCTCCTCCGAACAACTCTGTGGGGGCCCCGAGTGACTGCCCATATCGCTCGCATCGAGGTGGTCCCGGTCGCGGGCCACGACTCGATGCTGCTCAACCTCAGCGGCGCGCACGCGCCGTACTTCACGCGCAACATCGCGATCCTGACCGACAGCGACGGCCGCGAGGGCGTCGGCGAGGTGCCCGGCGGCGAGGCCATCCGGGCCACGATCGCCGATGCCGCCGACCTGCTCGTCGGGCAGCCGGTGGCCCGCTACCGCTCGCTGCTGCGCGAGGTCGCGACCCGGTTCGCCGACCGCGACAGCGGCGGCCGCGGCCTGCAGACCTTCGACCTGCGCACCACCGTCCACGCGGTCACCGCACTGGAGTCGGCGCTGCTGGACCTGGCCGGCCAGGAGCAGGGGGTGCCGGTGGCCGAGCTGCTCGGCGACGGCCAGCAGCGCACCAGCGTGCCGATGCTCGGCTACCTCTTCTACGTCGGCGACCCCGACCGGACCGACCTGCCCTACCTGCGCGAGCCGGACGGGGCCGACGACTGGGAGCGCGTACGACGCGAGCAGGCGCTGACCCCGGAGGCCGTCGTACGCCTGGCCGAGGCGGCGCAGGCCCGCTACGGCTTCGGCGACTTCAAGCTCAAGGGCGGCGTGCTCGCGGGCGAGGAGGAGGTCGCGGCGGTCACCGCGCTGCACGAGCGGTTCCCCGACGCCCGGATCACCCTCGACCCCAACGGCGGCTGGCTGCTCGCCGACGCCGTCCGGCTGCTGGGCGGCCTCGACGACGTCCTCGCGTACGCCGAGGACCCGTGCGGTGCCGAGGGCGGCTACTCGGGCCGCGAGGTGATGGCGGAGTTCAAGCGGGCGACCGGCCTGCGCACCGCGACCAACATGATCGCCACCGACTGGCGGCAGATGGCGCACGCGATCCGCACCGAGGCCGTCGACATCCCGCTCGCCGACCCGCACTTCTGGACCATGGCCGGCTCGGTCCGGGTGGCCCAGCTGTGCCACGACTTCGGCCTGACCTGGGGCTCGCACTCCAACAACCACTTCGACGTCTCGCTGGCCATGTTCACCCAGGTCGCGGCTGCGGCGCCGGGCGAGATCACCGCGCTCGACACGCACTGGATCTGGCAGGACGGGCAGGGCCTGACCACCGCGCCACTGGAGATCGTCGGCGGCGCCATCGAGGTCCCGACCACGCCCGGCCTCGGCGTCACGCTCGACCGGGAGAAGGTCGCGGCCGCGCACGCGCGCTACCGCGAGCACGGCCTGGGCGCCCGCGACGACGGCCTGGCCATGCAGTACCTCGTCCCCGGCTGGGCCTTCGACCCCAAGCGCCCCTGCCTGGTCCGATGACGGCCCGCTGATGGCGCGCGTCCTGCAGGTCGGCACTCTCAAGCCGGCGCTGGCCGAGCGGCTGCGCACGTCGTACGACGCCCCGGCGCTGCCGGCCGACCCCGAGGGGCGGGAGGCGTTCCTGGCCGAGCACGGCCCGGGGGTCGAGGTCGTCGTCACCTCGGGCCGGTACGGCGTCGACCGCGACCTGATGGGCCGGCTGCCCGCGCTCGCGGCGATCGTCGGCTTCGGGGTCGGCTACGACACCACCGACGTGGCGGCGGCCCGCGAGCGCGGGATCGCGATCTCGAACACCCCCGACGTGCTCACCGACTGCGTCGCGGACACCGCGGTCGGGCTGGCGATCGACACCATGCGGCAGCTCTCCGCGGCCGACCGCTTCGTCCGCCGCGGCGCGTGGCCCGCCGACGGCGACGTCCCGCTCACCCGGCGGGTCTCCGGGTCCCGGGTCGGCATCCTCGGCCTCGGCCGGATCGGGCAGGCCGTCGCCGTCCGGCTGGAGGCCTTCGGCTGCCCGATCAGCTACCACTCCCGCCGGCCGGTCGCGGGGTCGCCGTACGTCTATGCGGCGAGCGCCGTCCAGCTGGCCGCCGCCGTCGACCTGCTCGTGGTCGCCACCGCGGGCGGTGCGGGCTCGACGCACCTGGTCGACCGGGCGGTCCTGGAGGCCCTCGGCCCGGACGGTTTCCTGGTCAACGTCGCCCGCGGGTCGGTCGTGGACGAGGATGCCCTCGTGGACCTCCTCGTCAGCGGCCGGCTGGCCGGCGCCGGGCTCGACGTCTTCGCCCGGGAGCCGCACGTGCCCGAGGCGCTGCTCGGGCTCGACAACGTCGTGCTGCTGCCCCACCTCGCCAGCGGCACGGTCGAGACCCGGGAGGCGATGCTCGAGCTGACGCTGGCCAACCTGGAGCGCTGGCTCGACCACGGCGAGCTGGTTACGCCCGTCCCCGCGTGAGCGCGGGCGAGGCGGCCCTCCTCGTCCTCGCCGGGGTCGGCGCCGGGCTGACCGGATCGATCGCCGGCCTGGCCTCGCTGGTCAGCTACCCGGCGCTGCTCGCCACCGGCCTGTCACCGCTGGCCGCCAACGTCACCAACACCGTCGCGCTGTTCGGCAACTCGGTCGGCACCACGATCGGGTCGCGGCGCGAGCTGACCGGCCAGTGGCCGCGGATCCGGGCGCTGATGCTCTTGTGCGCGATCGGGGGCGCGCTCGGCGCGGTCCTGCTCCTGGTCACCGACGAGTCGGTCTTCGAGGCGGTGGTCCCGTGGCTGATCGCCCTCGGCTCGGTGCTGCTGCTGGCCCGCGATCGGCTGCGCGCCTGGTCCGCGACCCGTCGTACGACGCCGCCCGCGTGGCGCGGACGGCTCGTCGTGGTGGGTGTCGGGGTCTACGGCGGCTACTTCGGCGCCGCCTCCGGCATCATCATGCTGGCCGTCCTGGCCCTGCGGACCTCCGAGCCGCTGGCGGTCACCAACGCCGTCAAGAACGTGGCCACCAGCACCGCCAACCTGGTCGCCGCGCTGGCCTACGTCGTGCTCGCCCCGGTGCACTGGCCGTCCGTGGCCGCCCTCGCCGCCGGGGCCCTGGTCGGCGGCTGGATCGGTCCCCAGGTGGTGCGAGTGCTCCCCGAGCGGCCGCTGCGATGGGCCGTGGGCGCCGCCGGCCTCGGACTCGCTGCCGCTCTGCTCGTCGGCTAGATTCGGTGAGTTGGACTCCGGAGGCGCACGCGTCGATGGGACAATGAGGTGAACATTCGGATAAAGTCGACTGACTTTGTGAGAATTGGGCGGTTCGTGAACCAAGCAGGGGGCAGCAGCATGGGACCCGTCATCGGCTACGTGCCGGGCGTCTACGACCTCTTCCACGTGGGTCACCTGAACGCACTGCGCCAGGCTCGCGAGATGTGCGACGTGCTCGTCGCCGGCGTCGTCTCCGACGAGGTGTGCGAGGCCGCCAAGGGCCTGCGCCCGTTCGTCCCCCTGTCCGAGCGTCTGGAGATCGTCGAGGCCATCGGCATCGTCGACGCCGTCTACGCCGAGACCACCACCGACAAGAAGGACGCCTGGGAAGAGGTCGGGTTCCACCTGCTCTTCAAGGGCGACGACTGGCGGGGCACCCCGAAGGGCGACGCCCTGGTGACCCGCATGGAGGGCGTCGGGGTCGAGGTCGTCTGGTTCCCCTACACGCTGCAGACCTCCAGCACGGCCCTGCGGTCGGCGATCGGGCGGGCCCTCACCGGATGACCGTCACGGTCACCGACGACGGCATCTGGCTCAGTCGCCCGCCCACCCACCCGCTCGTCCTCACCCTCGACGGGCGCTACGTCTGGTCGTTCACCCCGCTGCGCGACGGCCGCACGCAGGGCGCCGGCGTCCTGGTGGAGTGGCCGCTGGCCCTCCGGTCGTTCCTGAACGGCCGCGCCACCGTCCGGGTCGGCGCGGTCGGCGACACCGAGACCCCCCTCTTCGAGGACGAGGTCATGCTCGGGACCCCGACCGACGAGGACGACCGCATCCAGGTCCAGGACCGCAGCGGCAACCCGCTGGCCATCGACAAGGTCGGTCACCTGTGCCGGGCCTTCGAGGAGACCGACGAGCAGATCCGCGACGAGATCCTCCTCGGCACCAAGCGGGCGCTCGACGACCTGCGCGAGCACGCCGGTGTCGAGGCCTACCTCAACTACGGCGCCCTGCTCGGGGCGATCCGCGACGGCGCGATGATCGCGCACGACTCCGACACCGACGTCTGCTACCTGTCGCGGCACGGCTCCCCCGCTGATGTGATCCTGGAGTCGTTCCACGTCGAGCGGGTGATGCGAGGTCGCGGCTGGCGAGCTGTCCGGATGTCGGGCGGTGACGTCAAGCTGATGCTCCCGCTCTCCGATGGGCGGACCTGCCACATCGACATCTTCGTCGCCTTCCGCGTGGGCGACACCTTCTACCAGCTCGGCAACCGGAGCGGCTCGTTGCCGACCTCGGCGATCCTGCCGCCCTCCACCATCACGCTGCACGGTGTCGACTTCCCGGCGCCCGCCGATCCCGAGGCGATGCTGGCCTTCGTCTACGGGCCGAGCTGGCGGGTTCCCGACCCCTCCTTCAAGTACGCCGACCCGCCGGCCGGCGTCCGTCGCCTGGACGGGTGGCTGCGCGGCTTCCGCACCAAACTCCAGGACTGGACCGACCACCACCGCGCCGTCCCCTCACCGCAGCGGCACTCCGAGTTCGCACTCTGGGTCCACCGCCAGCTGCCGAAGGGCGAGGCGATCATCGACGTCGGGTGCGGCACCGGTCGCGACGCCCTCTGGTACGCCCGCGCCGGGCGTGCGGTGCAGGCCGTCGACTTCGCCCGGGGGGCGCGCAGCGTCTTCCTCGCGCGGTCCCGCCGCCTCGGGGTGGAGGTGCCGTTCCACGTGGTGGCCATGGGTGACCTGCGCGCCGTGCTGCTCCTCGGCGCCGAGCTGGCCCGCTCGCCCCACCACGTGCACGCCCGCCACCTCGTCGAGACCCTCGACCGGGCCGAGCGTGCCAACCTGTGGCGGCTGTGCCGGATGTCCGGCCGCGCGGCCTTCCTCGAGGTCTCGGTCACCGGTCCCGAGCTGCCCGACACCGTCGGCCCCGGCGAGCGTGTCGACCTCGACGCACTCCTGGCCGAGATCGAGGCCGCCGGCGGCGTCGTGGAGCACCAGGAGCTTGGCCCCAGCACCGACCTGGTCGGGCAGCCCGACCCGGCCGTCGCCCGACTGCGGGTGAGCTGGCCCCGCCGCCGTCCGACCCCGACCCAGCAGAGGAACGTCGCATGAGCGTCCTGCAGTCCCGATTCCGCATCGTCCGTGACCGGTGGGAGCGCCGGACGCCCCGGGCCTACGGCGTCCGCGCCCGGCTCGCCGCCCTCGAGGCGGAGGCCCAGGAGAACCGGCAGCTCAACCGCCGCATCGCCGAGCTCACCGACGTGGTCACCGAGCTGCTGATCCCGCTCTCCGAGCGGGACGAGGAGCGGGTCGCCGAGGTGCTGAAGGCCTACCGCGCCGGCCAGTCGTAGGGCGGCCGGCCATCGTCTCCCGGCTGCTGGTCCCCAGCCACGAGGAGACCGAGGAGCTCGCGGAGGCCGCCTAGTGGCGCGAGGAGACCTGGTGCCGGGCCGCGCCGGCCCGGCCCAGGGTGGCCCAGAGGACGTAGAGGACCGCACCGCCGACGGCGTACCCGGCGAGCGGGCTCAGGTCGACCTCGTCCTGGCGGGCCATGGCCGCGAGGGCGACTCCGATGACCGTGGACAGCCCGCCGCTGACGACCATGAACGTCTGACGGCTCCCCGCCCGGCGCCGGTGCAGCGCGAGACCGAGCTGGATCGCGCCGGACAGGGTCGCCCAGGCGCCGAAGACGACCAGGACGGCACCGGAGTCGGAGCCGAGCGAGGCGACGGCCAGGCCGACGGCGGCGAGCAGGCCGACCACCGCGTTGACGACGTGCACGGCCGGCCGGGCCGACGTCCGTCGTACGGCCTCGACGACGGAGGCGACCACGTCGATCAGCGGGTAGCCGATCAGCAGGAGGGCGGCGCCGACGGGGAGCTCGGACGTCGCCCGGGACACGTCGTCCCCCAGGGCCACGACGAGGGCGAGCGCCCACAGCACGGCGATCCCGGCGCGCACCAGGGCGATCCGCCGTCCGACCGAGGGGGACGGGGCGGCCGTCAGCAGCGGACGGACGGGGGCGGTCGGGACGGACATGGCGGCTCCTCGGATCAAGAAAGAGAGCGATCGCTCTCTCTACCTCCAGGAGACCACGACCTCCGGCGTCCGTCAAGAGCGAACGCTCTCTACACTGGCCTCGTGCCCTCCTCACCCACCCGCGGCTCCGCCGCCCGCGACCGGCTGCTCCAGGCGGCGTCCGCGGTCTTCTACGCCGAGGGGATCAACACCGTCGGCGTCGGTCGACTGGTCGAGGAGGGCCGGGTGACGCTGGCGACCTTCTACCGCCACTTCCCGAGCAAGCAGGACCTCGTCGTCGCCTACCTGGAGGCGGTCCACGCCCACATCGAGGCGACCGTCGCCGACCTGACCGCCCGGCTGGAGGGCGCCGAGCTGCTCCGGGCCATCGGCGCCGACATCGGTGCCGACCTGTGCCGGCCCGGCTTCCACGGCTGCGCGTTCATCCGGGCGGCCGTGGAGACCAGCGACCCCGAGAGCCCGGTCGCCCGGGCCGTGCTCGACCACCGCACCTGGTACCAGGACGTGATCCGCGACGGGTTCGCGCAGGCCGGTCACGCCCGGCCGGACGACGCCGCCCGCCGCTACGTCATGCTCCGCGACGGCGCGATGGTCGCCGGCATGCTGGGCGACGTCGCCACCGCGCAGCGGACCTTCGCCGCCGGGCTCGACGACCTGCTCGGGAGCTGAGCCCACCCGTCCCAGAGACGCCACAGCGCCCCCGGTCCTCGAGGGACCGGGGGCGCTGCGTGGGAGAGGGATCGGCGCCGAGACGGCTCACCCATCCGCCGGAATCACTTCACGCGGACCGTGTTCGTCTGCGCCGCGAAGGTCGTGCCGGTGGCCGCGACGACCGCGACGTAGGTGGTCTTCTTGCGCTTGCCGTTGCGGTCGCGGACGGCCAGGTCGACCGTCCCCTTCCCGCTCAGCACGCCGCGAGCCACCGCGATCCGCTTGCTGCCCTGGACCCGGTAGAGCACGACCCGGGCCTTCGCCGCGGTCCGCGGCGCGGTGACCGTGACCTGGTCCTTGCGCGAGGCGGCCTTGCTGCCGCGGAGGGTGGCGCTGACGCGGTGGCCGAAGGACGCACCGCCCGTGAGGGTCCGGCTGCGGAAGCCGTCGGAGACCGTCGCGGTCACCTGGGCGCGGCCGGCGGCCGAGCCGACGAAGGTGTACGCCGCCTCGCCGCGGGCGTTGGTGGAGACGACGGCGCGGGGCTCGCTGGTCCCGCCGTCCGGGCCGAGCCGGAAGAACTGGACCTGGTAGCCGGGGACCGGGTTGCCGCGCTGGTCGGTGACCCGGACGGTCTGCCGGACGGCCGTGCCGATCGGGACCATGCCGGTGGCCGACGACTGCAGCGCGAAGCGGCTCCGGCCGAAGTCGAGCTCGTAGAACCTCGCGGTGGCCGTGCCGACCGCCGCAGCGGTGTCCGCGCCGGTGCCGCCGAGGGTGTCGGTGTAGGTGAGGGTCGGCGCGTCGTTCCAGGTGCCGGTCAGCTCGATGTCGGCGTTCTCGAAGGAGACGACCCAGATGTCACCGGCCTGGTCGAAGTCCGAGACCATGAAGTCGTCGCTGTAGTCCCAGTCGTCGAGGTTCCCGGCGTAGGACAGGTCGATCGGCTCGCCGCCGACCGGGTTGCCGAACTGGTCCTGGGCGTAGACCTCGTAGTAGGTCCGGGTGCCGGCCTGGGCCGGGGCCACCGGCCCGTCCTGCTCGCCCTTCGGCGAGAGGACCAGGGCGACGCGGCCGTTCAGGGGCGCGGCGGTGTCCCAGTCGGCGGTCGCGGTCGCGCTGGTCTTGTCGGCCGCGGCCGAGACGGTGGCGGTGAGCTTCCCGTCCTTGTCGAACGCCTTGTCCCGCGCGATCGCCACGTCGTACGACGAGGTGCCGTCGGCCGCGGTCACCAGCTCGACCTTCTTGCCCAGGTCGGTCCAGGTGCCGGCGGGGGCGCCCACCTCGGTCGGGAGCGTCACCTCGCCGTCGGTGAAGAAGCCGTGGTCGACACCGAGGGCGAGGACCTGGCCCTCGACGGGGTCGGGGTCGGCGTCGGCGTCACCCTGGACGCCCTCGACGTCGGGGTCGACGTCGAAGCTGTCGTCGGGGGCGAGCACGGTCACGGTGCTGCCCAGGACCTCGCCCGGCTTGCCGTCACCGGGGTCGCCCATCGTGACTGTGCTGTCCACCGGCGGGACCAGGCTCACCAGGTCGAGGGCGAGGGTCGTGTCCGCGGCGGGGTCGTCGAGGTCGACGTCCTCGACGGTGGTCGCGGCGAGGACGCCGCCGAGCTCGGTGCCCTGGCCGGCCTCCTCCGGGTCGCTCACGACGACGGAGATCGCCCCGGCGGCGGCGGTCGTCAGCTGGCGGGTCGTCTCGAGGGGCGCACCCGCCACGACCGGCACGAAGCCGGCGTCGGCGCGGGGGTCGGTGCCCGCGGCGCCGCGGGTGAGCTCCAGGTCGACGAGCCGGCCGACCAGGCCGGTGCCGTCCTCGAGCGCCAGCGCGCCGGTGACCGTGACGTCGTCGCCGGCCGGAGCCCGCAGCGACTCGCCGGCGCCCAGGGTGAGCGCGGCCTGACCGGCCTTGACCGTCAGCAGCACCTTCTCGGCGATCGCGCCGGTGCCCGTCCCGGTGGCGCCGAGGCCCGCCGTGAGGACGTAGGTGCCGGACGGCTGACCGGCCGGCAGCGGGACCGTGAAGGCGCCGGTGACGTCGTCGGTGACGGTGTCGAAGCCGGTGGCCGGCAGGGTGATCGCCGGCACGGTCTTGTCGAACGGGGTCACCTTCCACCGGTAGCGGAGGTCCTGGGTGTCGTCGGCGTCGACCGGACCCGCGACGGAGTCGCGGAGCTGGACGGTGACGTCCCCGGCGTCGTACTCGTCGAGGTCGAAGACCAGGCCGTCGGCCGAGGCCGCGACCAGGGATCGGACGCTCGCCGCCGAGGCGGGCGAGCAGAGGGCGGACGCGGTCGAGGCCGCCAGAACGGCGGCGACGGCGAGGGACGTGCCGCGCAGGGTTCGGCTGAGCTTCATGAGGTTCTCTCCGGGGTGCAGTGGTGGATCGGTGTCGGGTGGGTCGGGACGGGTGGGACGGGGGTCATCGGACCTCGCAGACGAGGTTCCGAGCCCCGGGATAGGTACGACGACGTTCGTCGCCCGGGATCGCGAGCTCGGCCGGTCCGACCGAGCCGTTGGCGGCGGCGAGCAGACGGAGCGTCGCCACCATCGAGGTGGTGACGGTGGCGCGGGCCTTGCCCGCCCCGCTGCCCTGGACGCAGACCTTCTGGTAGTTGGTCTTGGCCTGCCAGTCGATGAGCCGGTCGCCCTGGATGACCCGGGTGGTGCCCGAGTCGCCCTGGTCGGCCTGCATCGCGTCCGCGCCGGCGCCGCCGTAGAGCACGTCGCGACCGTTGAGCGTCTTGCGCACGCCGTCGGTGTCGACGGTCGGGGCCACGAGCCGCCACAGCTTGGTGTCGGTCCCCCGCCGCTTCAGGTCGAGGGCGTCGTCGCCCGCGCCACCGAAGATCCGGTCGTGGCCGACGCCGCCCCAGAGGGCGTCGCTGCCGTCGCCGCCGAAGACCACGTCGTCGCCGTCGCCGGCGTTGACCAGGTCGCGGCCGGCCCCGGCGTGCACCGAGTCCGCCCCCGTCCCGCCGAGCAGCAGGTCGTCGCCGCCCGTCGTCGACTGGGTCAGGGTCACGACCCGGACCAGCGTGCCGCGCGGGCGGAGCAGCTCGCGGAGGAACCGGGAGCTGTCCGTGACGGTGCGGTCGATCTCACCGAGAGCCGCCGCAGGCGTCGGGACGCTGACGCCCTGGTCGCCGACGAGGGCGTCGTCGCCCGCGCCGCCGTCCAGGATGTCGCCCCGGACGCGCTCGCCGCCGTAGGAGAGCTGGTTCCGCGTGGACAGGGTCGAGTCGAGCTGGCCGTAGAGGTCGTCGTCGCCGGCGCCGCCGAACAGCTGGTCGCTGCCGGCCCAGGCACCCGGGCGCTCGTCGGCCATCGCGACCTGACGCACGACCTGCGGTCCGGAGGCGCCGCCGAGCAGCGTCCGGTTCGGGCCGTGGCGGGTGATCCGACCGCTGTCGCCCAGGAGGACGTCACGGGCGTTGCCGCCGTCGAGCCGGTCGTTGCCGTCCACGAGGCCGGCGGCCGACGGGTCGGTGGCCTTGCTCGGCGCGGTGAGCAGGCGGTCGACGACCACGCCCTGGGCGACCGAGATGACCACGCCCTGGCTGGAGCCGCCGCCGACGAGGTCGTCCTCGCCGTCGCCGCCGCCGAGGCTGTCGTCACCGACGTTGCCCTCCAGGTAGTCGTCGCCCGCTCCGCCGGACATCGCGTCGTTGCCGGCCTGGCCGAACATCAGGTCGCGTCCGGCGTCGCCGGACAGCGTGTCCGCCGCACCCACCGAGGCCGGCACGGCCGTGGGCCGGGCGGCCGTCACGACGTCGTCGAGCCGGATGGTGCGCAGGGTGGTGCCGTCGGCACGGGTCGAGCGGACGTCGGACGGCCGCGTGAGCAGTCCGTTGTCGCCGATGACCACGTCGTCGTCCGCGCCGCCGGAGATCCGGTCGCTGCCGTCGAGCAGGCGCGGGGCCGAGGCCGGGACGGCCTCAGCGGCACGCGCCAGCCGCAGGCCGGTGACCCCGAGGGGCAGGCCGTCCGCGGTCGAGGAGCCGCCGACGAGGTCGTCGTCGTCCGCGCCGCCGCGCAGGTCGTCGGCCCCGTCGTTGCCCTCGACGTAGTCGTCGCCGGCGTCACCGTCGATGGTGTCGGCGCCGGCCTGGCCGAAGACCAGGTCGCGCTTGCCACCACCGCTGATGACGTCGCCCGCGCCGATGGTCGCCGGCCCGGAGGCCACCGTCGCCACGTTGTCGAGGCGCAGCGTGTACGCCGTCCGCACCCCGGCCACGGCGAGCGCCGGGACCCGGATCGGGAGGGCGTTGTCGCCGGCGACCAGGTCGGCGCCGTCGATCGCGTCCGGGCCGCCGTCGCCGAACAGCCGGTCGCCTGCGTCGGGCACGCCGGCCCCGCTGCGCTCCACCGTGTACGGCGTCCGCTGCGCGGTCGGGTCGAAGGTCGACCCGCCGACCACGACGTCGTCGCCGTCGTCGCCGTAGCCCTGGTCCGCACCGGGGCCGCCCTCGACGAGGTCGCTGTCCGGGCCGCCGCGGACGAGGTCGTCGCCGGGCGAGCCCAGCACGACGTCGCAGCCGAAGCCGCCGTACAGCTCGTCGTAGGCGAGCGGGGTCCCGGGCGAGGCCACCGGCGTGCCCGCCACGCCGTCGTCCGCGACGACGGTGAGGTAGCGGGTCGTCGGCGCGTCACCGCAGGTCAGCGCGCTGGACTCGAACACCAGGCTGGGGTCGTCGCCGCGCACGGCGTCGGGCACGATCTCCGCGTCCGCCCAGGACGTGGCGCCGCTGGCGGCGACGATGTCCTCGGAGACGAGGATGCCGTTCTCCGCGACCAGGACGTCCTCGTCGCGGCCGCCCAGGAGCACGTCCTGGCCGTCGCGGGCGCCCGGGTCCTCGGACCCGCCGACCAGGTCGTCGGCGCCCTCGTTGCCGCGGAGGCGGTCGTCGCCGTTGCCGCCGACGAGGTGGTCGTCGCCGATCCCGCCGACGAGCACGTCGTGGTGGGGTCCGCCGAGCAGGACGTCGGTGCCCGCGTCGCCGAGGACCAGGTCGTTGCCGTCCCCGCCGTCGGCGAGGTCGACGCCGTCGCCCGCACCGAGGTAGTCGGAGCCGGTGCCGCCGCGCAGCTCGTCGTCGCCGTCGCCGGCCAGGACGCAGTCGCCGTCCTCGTTCGCGCCGGTGTCGAGCATCGAGGGCAGCGGGATCGAGCCCGTGTCGTCGCGGTCCGAGCCGACGACGCCGTCGCGGTCCAGGTCGACCCGGCCGCCGACGACGACGATGTCGCCGTTGAGCAGGCCGTTGAGGGCGGCCCCGGTCGCCGGGTCCCGGAGCACGCCGTCGACGACGTCCATGCCCGCGAGCTGGCCGGTGTCGGCCGCGATGCCGTTGACCGCGTCGGCCGGGCCGGCGAGCAGGTCGCCGTTCAGGTCGATGCGTCCGGCCACGACGCGCGTCGCCGGGTTGCAGTCGAGCAGACGCTCGCTGACCGGGGGCGCGGCCCCGCCGACGGCCGCGGTGTCGCGGCCCTCGCCGTACGTCGCGTCGTCGCCGGCGCCGCCGACCACGAGGTCGGCGCCGTTGCCGCCGGCGAGCACGTCGGTGCCCGGCCCGCCCGCGAGGTAGTCGTCGCCCTGGCCGCGACCGGTCCCGCGCAGGGACCCGTCGAGCCAGCGGCCGTTGCCGGCCCGGTAGAGGTCGACGTCGTCACCGAAGACGACGTCGTCGCCCAGGCCCGCGTCGACCCGGTCGTCGCCGGTGCCGCCGCGGATGACGTCGGAGTCGACCGCGGGGTCGGAGCCGTCCGACCCGCCGGCACCGTCGCCGGAGATCGAGTCGTTGCCGGCGCGCCCGCAGATCTCGTCGGGTCCCGCACCGCCGTCGAGGCTGTCCGGCCCGTTGCCGCCCACGACCACGTCGGCCTCGGGGCCGCCGGTGACGTAGTCGGCGCTGCCCGCGCCGGCCTCGGGCGTGCCGGACGTGCAGAGGGTGTCGAGCTCCTGGGCGGTGGGCACGGTCGCCGTGTCCACCGGCACCGACTCGGTCGTGAACTCGTTCGGGTCGTCGTCGGTGGCGCCCTGCCTCAGCACGCTCACCGAGCGGCTGCCGGTGCGGAACACCGAGCCGATGGCCGGGTTGCTGAGGGAGGGGGCGTCGCCCCCCACGACCAGGTCCGAGCCGTCGCCGCCGTCGACCGAGTCCGCACCCGCGCCGCCGACGATGATGTCGCCGCTGTCGAAGCCGAGCCGCACCTGGTCGGCCACCACGCCGGCTGCCGAGCCGCGGGGGCGCACCAGGAGGGCACGGACGTCGCGTCCGGGGCCGCCGACCAGGTTGTCCTCGCCGTTCTCGCCGAGGAGCCGGTCCGCACCGGCGCCACCGGAGATCCGGTCGTTGCCGGAGCCGCCGCTGAGGTCGTCACGTCCGGCGCCGCCGTCCATGACGTCGTCACCGGTGCCACCGGTGGCGCGGTCGTCGCCGAGGCCCAGCGAGATGCTGTCGTTGCCCGGGCCGCCGTCGACGCCGGTGTCGTCGGCGTCGCCGGTCTCGAGGACGTCGTTGCCGGGACCGCCGGTCAGCGCGGTGACCCGGGTGTCGAACGGCGTCTGCTGGAGCTTCACGCCACCGGCACCGTCGTCCGCGAAGTCCTCGCCGGCCAGGAAGGAGAGGGTGTCGTCACCCGCGCCGCCGTCGGCCACGAAGGTCGGGCGCGTCGAGGAGGTCACGGTGCGCAGAACGTCCTGGCCCGGCAGGTTGACGCCGGACTGGTATATCCGGACGGTCCAGGTGCCCCCGGAGCGCGTCACCGTCACGTTCTGGACCCGGCCGAAGCCGGAGACCTCGTACGTCGTCACGCCGGCGCGGTCGTACTGCCGCACCTCGTACTCGTCGACCCCGTCGGAGCCGCCGGGCATCCGTTCGCCGCTGCGCCCACCGCTGGTGAGCCTCAGCTCCGAGCCGTCACCGCTCGCCGTGACGAGGGTCGGCACCGCGTCGGGGCAGCCGTACTTGAAGAGCTCGTACGGGCCGAGGCGGAGCAGGTCGAACTCGTACTCGAGCGAGGTGAAGAGCAGCTCGATCTCCACGAAGATCGAGATGAAGGCCTCGATCGTGGCGCTGGCGTCGAAGATGCACGACGCGTTGCCGTTGAAGATCTGCCGGATCTCGGCCGTGCGGATCCGTCCGTCGTCGTTCGGGTCGTTCAGGTCGAGGTTGACCGTCAGGGTGATGCCGCCCTTGAGGCCCGCCGACACGATGCCGATCGATACGCTCGCGCCGGCCTCGATCGTGGTGACGAGCTTGACCTCGGGGACGTCCTCGCCGTCGGAGTCCAGGTCGTCGAGGTAGAAGCCCTCGCGGATCACGTCGCCGCCGTCGAACTTGTCGTACTTCGCGACCAGGGCGTCGACGTCACCGGGCGCGACCGACTCGGCGGCCAGCGTCTGCGGGAGGGAGTCGAAGCCCATCGCGAGCCGGCCCTCGATGGAGATGGAGCCACCGACGAACGGGACGATCGGCACGGGGCCGGCCATGATCGGCCCGAACTTCCGGCTGTAGGAGACCGAGGCGGACAGCTTGCCCAGGTCGAGGCGGAAGTACGACGCCTCGCCCTCGCCGGTCAGCAGGTCGAGCACCTGGTCGGTGTCGGCCAGGAACGGCAGCGAGAAGCCCGGCAGCTGCGCGGTGACCTCGCCGGTCCGCTCGTCGACCGTCTTCTTGGCGTTGCGGTCGCCGGTGCGCTTCTCGGCGGTCGACTGACCGGCCACGCCACCCTTGCCGTCGTCCTCCTCCTCGTCCTCGCACGGCTGCGGGGCGCTCGCCTTGCCGCCGGCGGGGCGGACGGTCTGCGTGCAGCTCTCCAGGAGCGAGACGTCGCCGGGCTCGATCGTGAGCAGCGCGCCCACGTCGGCGAGCTCCTCGAGCGGGACCTTGCCCTTGGCGAGCGCCTTCGCGGCCGTGACCATGTCGGTCACGCCACCGGTCAGGCCGATGACCCGGTGGGCCAGCTCGAGCTGGGGCTTCCGCGTCGCCTTGGCCGCGGTCTCCAGCAGGCTCAGCAGCGAGACCTCGTCACCACCGGCGAGCTCGGACAGGTCCGAGATCACGGGGATCGGGCTCCGCATCACGTCGACGACGTCGCGGACGGGGGCCAGGTAGGGGTCCAGGACCGCGAACGGCGTCGCCAGGCCGGCGATGACGTCACCGACGTCGAGGGTGACCTCGTCGTACGTGACCTCGCCGAAGCCCTCGTCGGCCGTCCAGGGCAGCCCGAGGGTGCCCTCGAGGCCCAGGAGGCCGGGCTGGTCCAGGGTCGCGAAGCCGAGGGTCAGGCCCTCCTCCGGGCCGTCGGCGGTGTCGGCGAACGACGGGCGCGCCTTCAGCTCGCCGTCGTAGAGGTCGAACAGGTCGTAGGCGCCCGGCTCGGGAGCGATCCGGATGACGGTGTCGACGGACTTGTCGGCCGCGTCCTGGGCGTCCAGGTGGGCGGGCAGGTAGCCGACGATGGCGTCGATGCCGTCCTCGGGGAGGCGGGCGCTGACGTGGGTCTCGAGGGCCTCGTCCGCGCCGACGACGACCTGCGGGCCGACGCCGCGCACGAGGCGCAGCGTGACCGGGAGGGACCACGTGGTCGTGGTCTCGACCATCTTGTCCGAGCGGACCTCGAGCCCGGCGAGACCGGTCTCGAAGGCCACCTCGCCCTCGGCCTCGACACCGTCGAGCAGGAAGGAGACCTCGACGCTCTTCCAACCGGTGCTGCTGTCGGTCGTGCACGCGGCCGGATCCGGGTCCTGGGGGTCGACGCTCGGGCACGGGCTGCACGCGCCGGCGAGACCGCCACACGTGACCTCGACGGCCACGTCGCGCGCGGCGACGGGGGCGACGCCCTCGGTCGACCCGACGGCGGCGGAGACGGCGTCGTCGAGCGCGCCCTTCAGCGCGGCGGCGTCCGCAGCCTCCGCGACGGCGGGCGCCGCGAGCTCGGTCCGCAGGGCGGAGGTGAGCGAGGTCAGGGTGTCGGGGACGCCGGCGCCGGCGTCCAGGTCGGTGCCGATGAGCGGCGCCGACACGGGGACCCTCGTCTGCGGGTCCAGGTTGCGCGGTGCCGCGCCGTCCTGCGCGGAGCCGATCGCCGCCGCGAGGCCGTCGAGGCCCTCGGCCAGGAAGCCGACCTGCATCGGGTCGGGGGCGGGCTGGGCGGTGCCCTCGCCGCCGGAGGTGTCGGTGGCGTCGGCGTCGTACGAGATCAGGTCGCCGGGGCCGACGACGAGGCGGGCCTCGGCGGCCCGGCCCGAGGAGCGGGCGTTGGTGCGGGTGGTCCGCAGCAGGCCGTCCCCGTCGGCGACGTACGTCGTGCTCACGTCGACGCCGAGGTCGACCGAGCTGTCCTGGACCGGGTTGACGCTGGTGTCCTTGCCGAGGACCTCGAGCGCGCTGACACCGGCCTGGAGCGGGTGCTCGGCCAGCTGGGGGCCGGTGCGCCCGACCACGGCGCTCGAGGAGGTGCCGGTGGGCGCGGTGACGGCGGCGCGCGCCGTGGCGCGGTCGACGGCCAGCGCGAGCGTCGTCGACGACTCGACGGCGACCGGGACGGTCCGCTGCTCGTCCTCGACCCGGCCGCTCATGACCTGGCCGCGGCCGGGCTGGCTCGGCGAGCCGGCGTCGTCGAAGCGGAGGGCGGCACGGAGCACGGTGTTCTCGGGGGCCTGGACGCTCAGCTCGACGGCCAGCGCCTGGGCACCGAGG
Organism: Nocardioides sp. CCNWLW216; assembly: GCF_037120545.1. NCBI lineage: Bacteria > Bacillati > Actinomycetota > Actinomycetes > Propionibacteriales > Nocardioidaceae > Nocardioides > Nocardioides sp. CCNWLW216. The sequence continues at coordinate 20,857 of NZ_JBBBBJ010000009.1, read as the reverse complement.
TCGAAGTCGATCGTGGGCTGGTGACCGCTGTCGGCCGCGAAGAGCGTGTCGACGGCGGCGGAGAGATCCTGGACGCTCGAGACCGACGGCAGGGTGGCACCGCCGGTGCCGCCCTCGTCGGCCGCCGCGGCCTGGGTCAGGCCGCCGATGCCGGCACGCAGCGTGTCGCGCTCGACGGCCAGCTGGGCGGGCTTGAGGTCCACCAGCGGCAGCGTGGAGGCGTACTGGTCGGCCGGCTGGTCGTCGGCGCCGGTCAGGTTGTCGCCCGCGAGCTGGTCGAACTTCGAGAGCGTGGAGCCCAGGCCCTCGATGACCGAGTCGCGCATGACGTAGGGGTTGCCGAGGACGATCGCGTCGACGGTCGCCCCGTCGGCCCAGGCGGCCCGGCCGCTGGGCGCGAGCTCGCCGCAGGTGAGCGAGTCGGCGTCGAGGATCGTGACGTTCTGGCAGGCGACGCCGTCGCCGACGAGTCGCCGGGCGACGCCGACCGGGTCGGGGCTGGCGCCCACGCGGAGCGCGTCGTACAGGGTCTGGCCCTGCGGGAGCGAGGTGACGTCGACGGTCACGGACTCGACGCCGTCGGTGGTGGTCACCCGGGCCGTGCCGCGCAGGAAGGCGGCCGGGACCGGGTCGAAGACCCGGAGGCGCTCGTAGCCCGCGTCCACGGTGACCGAGGGCACGGAGCGCGCGCTCCACGAGACCTTCGCGGTACCGCTGGCGGGGTCGGCCGCGGTGCCCACGGCGTGGGCGCCGCCCGGCAGGGGGCGCTCGGTCGCCGTGAAGGCGATGGAGCCGGTCACGGCGGAGGTCAGTGAGAGCTGGTCGGTGTCGACGGTGCCGTCCTCGCTGACGAGGTCGGTGAGGGGAAGCGGGTCGGTGACGGACTGACCGGCCCGGACGACGCGCTCCAGCTCGACGGCGTTCGCGGAGCCGGCGGTGCCCAGGCTCAGCTCCTCGAGGTCGGTGGTCACGCCCAGGAAGCCGATCCGCGCCGTCAGACCGGTGACGGTCGACGGGGCCGAGGCGCTCAGGCCCTCGACGACGAGGAGGGAGCCGTCGCGCGGCAGCAGGACCGTCTCACGGGACTCGCCCTCGCCGAGCGGGCCGGTCTGGATGCCGAAGCCCACGTCGAAGCTCGCTCCGGTCGCCGTCGCCGGCGCGGTCGCGGGGTTCTCCGGGTCCTCGGAGCGCAGTCCCGTGAGGCCGACCAGGGTGCCCAGCGTGCTCGGGTTGCCCAGCTCCAGCGACTCGGTGTTCTCGGCGCGGACGATCGAGACGTCGACGTCGAGCCGGTCCGCGGTGAGGGTGGCCTTCGCGCTGGAGCCCTCGATCTCGTCGATCCGGCTGACGACGTCCTGGACCGTGCGCGGGACCGTCCGGCCGGCCAGCGGCTCGCCGTCGGCGGTGAAGGAGACCTCGAGGTCGGGCTCGCCGTCGCCGTTCTCGATGACGACGAAGTCGCTCGGGGACTCGCCGAGCGCCGCGTCGGGAGCGCTGGCGATGGTGCCGCCGTCGTTCAGCTTCCAGGTGATGCCGGTGGGCTCGCCGAGGCCGTCGGCCGTGGTCGCCTGGCAGTACGTCGTGTCGCCCGGAGCCGCCACGCCACCCGGCGGGGACGCCGGCGCCACGCCGCACTGGATCTGCGCCGCGGCGGAGGTCGCGACCATGTCGAGCAGGTCGTCGCCGGGGGCGAACAGGTCCGTCGTACCGCCCTGGAGGTTGGGGAAGTCGACGTCGGCGGCGTCCTGGAGGGACAGCACCGTGCCGGTGTACTGCGCGAGCGAGGTCATGCCGTCGACCATCGAGAGGCTCGTGGCCCGGGCCAGCGCGGTGCCGTAGTCGCGGACCGCGTCGCCCGCCTTCGGCCACACCACGCCGGACGGGACGCCGTCCAGGCCCAGGGTGCCGGTGCGCTCGTCGTCCGCGCCCCCGGCGAGGGAGTCGGGGAGCGCCAGGCCGAGCTCGATGTCCAGGTCGTCGGTGCCGGTGACGATGCGGAAGAGGTCGGGCAGCGTCGAGTACCGCAGGTCCTCGATGGTGAGCAGGCTGCGACCGTCGGGGTCGCGCATGGTGATCCGCTGGTCGCGCTCGATCCGGTAGTGGCCGTCGGTGACGTCGAGCCGGGTGAAGCCCTGGCGCGCGTCGAGGCCGTGGATGTCGTCGGTGTCGACCGTGATCGACAGGTCCATGACGGGCTGGCTGACCAGGGCGGTGCGCAGCAGCGGGTCCTGCTGGTCGGGGTCGATGCTCACGACGAACGGGTGCGCGTCGTCGGTGATCAGCGAGACCTCGACCTCGCCGCCGGCGCCCTGCCCGCCGACCCGGAGGTCGCCGTCGTCGTAGGCCAGGTCGAGGTCCGTGGTGACGGTCCGGTCGTAGGTGAACGAGATCGAGCGCGCGGTGCTCCCGGGGCCGACGTCGACGCCGTCGATCGAGTCGAGCGCCGCCGCGAGGTTGGTCCCGCCGTTCTCCAGCGCGCGCTCGACGCCCTTCGCCAGGTTGGCGTCCAGGTCGAGCAGCTCCGCCACGGAGGTCGGGGCGAACGGCAGCGCCGTCGCGAGCTCGGGCGTCTGGCCGACGGCCGAGATGGCGCCGGCGATCGCCAGCACGCCGGTCCGCATCGCGGAGCCGTCGGCCTGCGGCGCGGGGGCCGCGGCGGCCGGGGACGTCACGGGGACGCAGACGACGCCGAGAAGCGTCAGGGCCGTGACAGGAACGGCGAGACGACGGCGACGACGGACGCCAGCAGGCGAGGTCGAGGCGCGCGGGGAGAAGGACATGCGGGACCCTTCGAGGACCGGACGGACAGGATGGGGCGGGCCGAACGGCCAGGCGGTACGACACCATGCATCGGCACCCGCCCGAGGTCCTTTACCTGAACCGGAACCGGACTGATCGATCTCCACCCCGCGTGACCGTGGGTCGAGCGGGACCTCTTGAGCGGTCGCTCAAACCTCGGACGGCTCGACGACCAGGCCGACCACGTCGTGGGCCAGCCGGACGAGGTCCTGGCTCGGGGCGGCGACGACCTGGCTGACCGTCGTGACCACGAGCAGGTCCGCGACCGCTGCCGCGGCGAGCGAGGTCCGCAGCCGGTCGGCCGCGGCGAGCTCCTCCACGAGCGCACGGACCGCCGTCACCACCGGATCGCCCTCGTGCCGCGGATCGTGCGCGGTCGCCTCGGCGAGGTACGGCGCGGCGACCCCGACGTAGGTGCCGGCGGCCCGGGCGAGCTCGGCCACGACGTCGGCCAGACGGTCGCCGGCCGGGGTGGTCGGGTCCGTCGGCAGCCCGGCCAGGTGCCCGGCGACGGCGTGCCGGAAGACGGCGGCGGCCAGCGCGGCCTTCGTCGGGAAGTGGTGGGCGAGCGTCGAGGCGCTCACCCCCGCCGCCCGCGCCACCTGCGCGAGCGTCACGCCGTCGTACCCCCGCTCGGCGAGCGGGACGCTCGCGGCCTCGAGGATGCGGGCCCGGGTGCGCTCACGGCGCCCGTCCGCGCTCGGAGCGACGACCGCGGCACGATCCGCGTAGTAGTTCACCTCCGCGAGCCGGTCGTCCACCTCGCGCCGGTCCCCCACCGGTCCGACCGCGACCACGCTCAACGAGCCGGCCGCCCGCGCGAACACCTCCGGCCGGCTGACCCCGGGGTCGACGACGTGCCGGATCGCCGAGCCGGTCAGCAGCGCGCCCTGGGTCGCCACGAAGGTCGCCATGTCGTACGGCGAGCGCAGCTCCCGCCCCCACCCCTCGAACACCGGCCCCACCAGCGCGGCGAGGAGCCGGTCCAGCTCGGCCAGGTAGGCGGCGTACACGCCGTCGACCGTCCCCCCACCCAGCGCCCACAGCCCCAGCCGGACGCGCAGCTCGGGGTCGCCGCTGAGGCGGCCGAGCTCCTGCCGGTGCAGCTCGAGCAGGTCGGGCAGGGGGACGACGCCGGCGCGGACCCGGCCGATCAGCGCGTGTGTCCGGTCCTTCGGGAGCTGGTCGGGGTCGAAGACCCGCCCGACCACCTCGTCGGCGAACGCCTCCATCGAGCCGAAGTGGTAGAAGAGCGAGGTCGAGCTCACCTCCGCCCGGCGAGCCAGCTCCCGCGACCCGATCGCCGACAGCAGGTCCGCGGGCGTCAGCTCCCGCAGCGCACGGACCGCCGCCTCCACCAGTCTCCGGCGCACCTCGTCCGCGGAGGACGCTCGCTGTCTCGCCACGGGACGAAGGTAAAGCACCGGGCTCCGCGCGGCTCCCCTATCCTCGATGCACTGTGCTTCTCCCCCACCCCTGAGCCTCCTGGCTGATCGCGTCCGTCGGCGAGCCCCTGCGCGCTCGTCCGCTGCTGCCTGCCCGTCTCGTGGGCACCGGCCCCCTGTCCCGCCGGCTCGTTGACGCGACCCTTCTCCCCAGGAACGACGACCATGACCAGCTACCTCGTCACCGGTGCTACCGGGACCCTCGGCCACCTGGCCACCCAGGAACTCCAGACCCTCGACCCCCACGCCGACCTCGTCGCCCTCGCCCGGCCGGGCGCCGACACCGACGCGCTCGTCGCGTCCGGCGTCCTCGTACGCCGCGGCGACTACGACGACCCGGCCAGTCTCCGGGCGGCGTGCGACGGCATCGACCGTGTCCTGCTGGTGTCGAGCCCCGTCCTCGACTCCGCGACCCGGAGCCGTCAGCACCTCGCCGTCCTCGACGCCGTCGCCGCCGCCGGGACCCGGCACCTCGTCTACACCAGTGCTCTCGGTTCCGAGCACGACCCCGGCCACCACCGGACCGAGCGCGCTCTGGCCGAGGGGCCGACGAGCTACACGATCCTCCGCAACGGTCTCTACACCGAGCCGTTCGTCGCCCGGGCCCGGTGGGAGGCGACCACGACCGGGGTCGTCCGATCCGCGACGTACGGACATCCGGTCCGCACGGCGTCGGTCCGTGACCTCGCCACGGCCGCCGCCCGTGCGTTGGCGGCCCCCGTGCCCGGGACGACGCTCGACCTCAACGGCCCGGGGTGGACGTACGACGCCCTCGCCTGCGAGCTCGCCGACCGGCTCGGCCGACCCGTCCGTCACGAGTCCGTCGACGAGGCCGAGCTGGGGCCGTTCGGGCCGGTGCACGCCCTGTTCCGCGCCGGGCTGCTCGCCCAGCCCCCCGACGAGCTCGCCCGGCTGATCGGACGGCCGCCACTCACCGTCGTCGGCGTCCTGGCAGCCAGGTCGGGCTAGCCCCGTCACGCCACGCGGAACCTCCCGACCTCGGTGTTGAGGTCGGCGGCCATGGTGGCCAGCTCGGCGATCGCGGTCAGGGTCTGGTTGACGGCCTGGGTCGTGCTCTCCGCCGCAGCCGCGACACCGGAGATGTTGGTCGCGATCTCGCCGGAGCCGGTGGAGGCCTCGGCGACGTTGCGGGACATCTCGTTGGTCGTCGCGGTCTGCTCCTCGACCGCCGCGGCGATGGTGTTCTGGTAGTCGTTGATGCTGGTGATGATCTCGGCGATCTCACCGATGGCCACCACGGCGCCGGACGTGTCGGCCTGGATGGCCTCCACCCGACGCGAGATGTCCTCGGTCGCCCGAGCGGTCTCCTGAGCCAGCTCCTTCACCTCGTTCGCCACGACCGCGAAGCCCTTGCCGGCCTCGCCGGCCCGGGCGGCCTCGATGGTCGCGTTCAGGGCCAGCAGGTTGGTCTGCTCGGCGATCGAGGTGATCACCTTGACCACATTGCCGATCTCCTGGCTCGACGTCCCGAGCTTCGCGACGGTCTCGTTGGTGACCTCCACGGTGGTGACGGCCTCGGCCGCGACCCGGGCGGCCTCGTTGGCCGAGTGGGCGATCTCGCGGATCGAGGCGCCCATCTCCTCCGCACCCGCCGCGACGGTCCCGACGTTGCGCGAGACCTCGTCCGCGGCACCGGACACCACGCCGGCCTGGACCGAGGTCTCCTCCGCACCGGCCGCGATCTGCTGGCTCGAGGCCGACAGCTCCTCCGAGGCCGCCGCCACCGCGACCGCGCTCGACGAGACGGTGCCCACGATGCCGCTGACGTTCTCGGCCGAGCGGTTGAACGCCTTCTGGAGGTCACCGGTACACCCCGACGCCGTCTCCGGCAGCCGGGTCGTGAGGTCGCCGTCGGCCATCCGCTGCAGGGCGGCGATCGCAGCCTTCAAGGGTCGGACCAGGCTTCGCGCGATCGCCCAGGCCAGACCGATCAGCAGCGTCAGTCCCCCGAGGGTGACCCACAGCACCGTGGCGCGGAGCCCCGAGGCGGCGGCCAGCAGGTGGGAGGAGGCATCGGCACTGTCGGCGGTCACGCGATCGACGGCGTCCGTGAGCTGGCCGTGCAGTTCCTCGCTGGCCTCGGCGACCGCTCGCGACGTCGACGGATCGGCCCCCGCCCCCGTCTGCGAGGTGGTCCGAGCACGCTCCGCCGCATCGGCGACCAGTGGCAGGAAGCGCTCGAACGCCGCCTCCGTCCCGGCAAGGGTCTGCCGGTCCGCCGAGGAGCCGGACTCGCTCAGGTCGGCGAGCTCGTCCAGCAGCGACTCGATGCGGCGGGAGTGCTCGGCCAGGACCGAGGTGCCGGCCCCCGAGGCGCCGTCTGCCCCACCGGCCTCCAGTCCCCCCAGGGCCGCGAACCCGGCCGCCTTGACCTCGCTGGCCTCGGTGTCGAGCGACTGGTAGACCGCCTGGACGCGAGCGCTGGTCCGCACCGACTCCGCGTCGTCCTCGACGACGCCCCCGGACGCCCACGCCACCACCGACACCGTGGAGGTCACTGCGACGCCCACCGCGGTGATCACCGCCAGCCGCCGCCCGACCGTCCACCGGATGCTCCTGAACGCGTGCATCGAACTCCTTCGCTCCCGACCGGTCTCCGCCGGTCATGTGTCATCGCTGTCGCGGGGACCTACGACACTCGCCTCCAGGACCTTCACAAGATATGGAGGTTTATTGCCTGGACAACGGGATAGGTATCGGAAAATCGCCACGACCGGTCTAGACCGCGCGGCCTTCCTGGTTTCTCTACCAGTCACGTCAGGTCAAAACCTCCACACACTGTGGAGATATCGACGTGCTGAGCGCGCTTCGCTCCAGCAACCGGGTGGTGCCGAAACCTCCGGTGCGACGAGGGAGAGCCAGCACCGGGGGCCGGCACCGCATGGGTGCCCGGCGACCTGGGACGCACGAGAACCTCCGGCGAACGAGGACCATTCGATGGTCCGTCTCCGCCGGAGGTTCTCGCTGGGTCACGACGTCGGGCGAGTCACGGACGTGTCGTCGTCCGTTCCGCCCGGCCTGGCCCGCCTAGCGTCGGGTCACCTTCAGGCGGGTGCGGTACGTCGTCGCAGCGAGGTTGGTCCTCGCCGCCGCGGAGGGCTTGTACGTCAGCACCACCGCGCCGGACCGTTGGAGCCGCGCGGTGCGGACGACCGCGATCCAGTCCCCGCCGACCTTGCGGACCGCGGCCTTGCCCACCGCGCGTCCCCCGACTCGGACGACGACCGTCCCTCGCGGCGCCGTACCGGCGATGGCGGAGAGACGGACCCGGATGCGCGCGCGGGCGCCCGGGGCGAGTCCCGAGGAGCGCAGCACCGTGGCGGAGGGCTTCGCCCGACGGACCTGGGCGGCGACGGCGACCTTCGATGCTCCGGTCGCGTTGCCGGCACTGGGGGCGTAGGCGAGCGTGAGGCGCGACGTGCCGCCGGGCAGGCGACCGGCGGGAAGCTGGATCCGGACCTGGGTCGTGGAGGTCCGGGCGGTGACGGCGGCGGTGCCGAGGACGGTCCCGTCGGCGCGGGTCACGCTCAGGCGTCCCCGGGCGGGGACGGCGGACGTCACGGTCGCGGTGACGGTGGTGGCCCGTCCGAAGGTCGCGGCGGCGGCCGTGCCGGTCAGCCCGACCGGGCGGACGGCGTCGACGGCGAGCTCGGGGACCGAGGCCGGGGGCTTCTGGTGGTCGGCGGTCCTCTCGAAGCCGGCGCCGATGGCGAGGAGGGTCGGCTCGCTGAACGGCGTGCCGAGGAGCTCGAGACCCATGGGCATGCCGGCGCTGGTGAACCCGGCCGGGACGGTGAGTGCGGGGAAGCCGGTCACCGCCGAGATGCCGCAGTTCCCACCCGGCTGGCTCTGCCCGATGGACGCGGCGGTCTGCTTCAGCGTGGGGTAGCCGAGGGCGTCGAAGTCGTTGACCTCCATCAGCTCGGTGAGCTTCGCCTGGGCCGAGGCACGCTTCGCGAGACGGGCCTCGTAGTCGGCGCTGGGCAGCTCGGGCTGGTTCTGGGCGCCGGTCAGCTGGCTCTGCACGACCGCCGTGTTCGTGGCGATGATGTCGCTCAGCGTGAGGGTGCCCGTCGGCGCCGTGAGCGCGGCCACCTCGGCCGAGAACGTGGCCCCGGGCTGGGCCAGGTACGTGTTGAGGTCGCGGCGGAACTCCTGGGCCAGGACGCTGGCGCCGCCGATGTCGGCGACCAGCTCGGGCGACAGGGCCACCTCGACGACCTCCGCACCTGCTGCCTCCAGCTGGTCCACGGCGTCGTACATGAGCTCGGTGACCGGCTGCTCGGCCTGGGTGGCGCCGAGGTAGGTGGAGTTCACCAGCAGGCCGATCCTCTTGCCCTGCAGGCCGTCGTCGAGGGAGTCGAGGTACGACGCCGGGGTCTTGCCGTTGGACTCGGCGGTGATCGGGTCCGCCGGGTCGTAGCCGACGGTGGCGTCGAGCACGATCGCGGCGTCTCGGACCGAGCGGACGATGGGCCCGCCGGTGTCCTGGGTCTGCGACATGGGGGCGATGCCGTCGCGGCTGGTCAGACCGAGGGTCGGGCGGAGGCCGACCAGGTTCTGGTGCGTGGCGGGGTAGCGGATCGAGCCGCAGGTGTCGGTGCCCATGCCCCCGGCTGCGAAGGCCGCTCCGACGCCGGACCCCGTCCCGCCGCTGGAGCCGCCCGGGTTCCGGGTCTGGTCGTAGGGGTTGGTGGTCTGGCCGCCGAGGGAGCTGACGGTCGTGATGCCGTAGGCGAACTCGTGCAGGTTCGTCTTGGCGATCACGATCGCGCCCGCGGCCCGCAGCCGAGCGATCTGGGTGGCGTCGTCGGCCGGCTGGAAGTCCGCCAGGGCCTTCGAGCCGCTCGTGGTCGGCATGTCGCCGGTGTCGTAGTTGTCCTTGACCAGGATCGGTACGCCGTGGAGCGGACCGCGGACCTTGCCGGCGGCGCGCTCGGCGTCGAGGGCGGCGGCCTCGGCCAGCGCCTGGTCGTTGAGCCGGAGGATGGCGTTCAGGCCGGGCTGGTCGCCGTACGGGTCGTCGTACGCCGCGATCCGCGCGAGGTAGGCCTGGACCAGCGCCACCGAGGTGGTGCTGCCCCGGGTGAGGAGGTCCTGGGCGTCGCTGATGCCGAGCCCGACCACGGCCGGGGAGCCGGCGGGGAGGGCTGCGGCCGAGGTGGTCGGTTCAGCCGTCGCGGGGACGGCGACGGCCGCGACGGCGAGCGACAGGACGCACGCGGCCGAGACGCCGGCGGCGACCGCGCGGCGGCGGTGGGTGAGCAGGTTCATGGCTTCCTTCGGGAGACGGGGAGAGGGCGGCGATCAGGGGCGGTCAGAAGGTCGGGACCTTGACCGACGCGGGCTTCAGCCGGCCACCCGCCCTGGTCCGCACGGCGTGCGCGGACGAGGCGGCGTTGCGGACGATCCTCTGGGTGTCGAAGCCGACCAGCTTGCCGCCGCGCTTGAGGACGCGACCGTCGACCATGACGGTGTCGACGTTGGCCGGGGTCGCGACCCGCACGATCGCCGACTCGACGTCGCAGGCCGGGGCCATGTTGAGGTCGTCCTGGCGGATCATGATGATGTCGGCCCGCTTGCCCGGGGTGATGGAGCCGGTGACGTCGTCGATGCCCAGCGCGCGGGCGCCGCCCAGGGTCGCCCACTCGATGACGTCCTTCAGCAGGACCGGGGCGAGGCTCGCCGTGTCGGTGCCGATGTACGGGATGCCGAGGTTCCAGGTCAGGTTCATCGACTCGAACATGTTGATCGGCGCCAGGGACGAGGCATCGAAGGACAGCGAGATGATGAGTCCGTCGGCCTTCGAGCGCAGCAGCTGGCCGTGGTAGCCACCGGCCGTCCCGAGCCGCAGCTCCGAGTGCGGGGCGAAGCTGACCGGAGCGCCCGTGCGCTTCATGGCGTCGCGGTCGGCCTGGGTCGCGGGCAGGTTGTGGCAGACCAGGAAGTCGGGTCCGAGGTAGCCCTGGGTCTCGAGGTCCGCGGGCTTGACCGCCGTCGTGGGGCCCTGGCCCGAGTGCACGCTGACCGGGATCCCGCGCTCGGTGAGCAGGGCCATCTCCGCCTGGAAGGTCGTCATGTTCGACGGGCCGCGGACGTTCACCCCGAGGTGCACCACGTCCTCGAACGGCGAGCCCGAGCCGAACCACTGGGTCCGGACCCGGTCGATGTCGGCGATGTCGATGAGCTGGGTGGCGGGCTGTCCGTCGCGGTGGCCGTAGGAGTAGCGCGCGCGGACGGCGGCGTCGCGGTGCGCGCGCAGCTCGGCGTCGGCGTACTCAGGAGCGCGGACGTTGTGGGCCCAGTTGTGGACCGTCGTGATGCCTGCGCTCGCCGCCTCGGCCAGGCCGAGGAGGACGCTGTTGTAGAAGTCGCGGGGCTCGTAGGCCGCCACGGTCGCCGACTTGGCCGGGAAGTACTCGAAACCGTCGCCCACGAAGTTCCGGCCCAGCGCGCTCCACATGTGGTAGTGCGTCTCGATGAAACCGGGCATCACGATCATGGCGCTCGCGTCGATCTGCTCGGCGCCGGCGGCCGTCAACCGGGACCCGATCCGCAGGATCACCCCGTCCTTGACCTCGATGTCGACGTCCTGCTGGTTGCCGATCTCCGGGTCGACCGACACCAGGGCGGCATTCTTGATGAGGTAGTGGCCGCGGCCGATCTCGTTGGCCGGCCGCACCCGCTTCGCCGGTGCCGACTCGGCGTCCGCGTGGGGCACGCGCATCGCGAGCGGTACGACGGCGGCGGTGGCTCCGGCGCCGGCGAACAGCGCGCGACGCGAGACCCGAGGGGCCGGAACCGGGTGGCCGCAGCTGTCGTAGGTGGTCTCGGCGTCGGAGACGTCGTCGGATGGTGAGGGACCTGGCATGGGGAGTCTGCTTTCGTCGTGCTCGGGAGGACGGGGACGGCCCAGGCCGCCTGGCCGCCACCCCCTCAGCGCTTCTGGCTACCGGCAGCGCGCGAGCGGATCCGCGGTGGTGGAGCGGCGGCTCCGACGCACTCATCCGATCGTCGCGAGGCGGCGATGACACTCGAGCGACGCTGCACGAGTGATCGGCGACGCTAGGGGTCGGATCGTTTCGCCGCGTTTTCGCTGTGTCACAGGGACGTCACAGATTCAAGACCACTCTTAGGGGTGATGTCACCCCGCTCGTCCGGGAGCCGCCGCCCGTCTCTGGTGGTCAGCGGTTCCTCCCTGCATGCTCGAGCCGGGCGTGACGCCTCACTCATTCGAGGTCCGTTCGACCAGGCCGGGACCGCTCGCGGTCGTCGCCATGACTATCGTCGCCGCGCCACCCAGAGAGGACCTCACCCATGGCCACTGATTACGACGCCTCCCGCAAGTCCGAGGAGGAGCAGAAGGAAGAGAGCCTCGAAGCGCTCCGGCTCACCTCCGGTGAGCAGGACAAGTCATCCGGGAAGGTGGACGAGGACGAGACCGAGGCCGCCGAGTCGTTCGAGCTGCCGGGCGCCGACCTGTCCCACGAGACGCTGACCGTCGAGGTCATGCCGAGACAGGCCGACGAGTTCACCTGCACCCGGTGCTTCCTGGTCCAGCACGTCTCTCGACGCTCCGCCACCGACAGCGACCGCTGCCACGACTGCGACTGACCCCAGCACCGGGCACGACGCCTCGTGGGACCCGCCGGAGTTCCGCAGGTCGCCCGCACGCGGTGTCCCCACCGATCCGCTCGGATCACAGCGCGGTGCCGACCCTCGCCCCCGCGGCCAGGCCAAGGACCACGACCCCCACCGGGACGAGGACGGTCAGGACGACCACGGGCGCGAGGACCCCGAGCAGCAGGCAGACGAGCACGGCCCGGGCGATCTGGGCGAGCGCGCCGATCCCGCGTGCGACGGCGCGTGCATGAGCGATCGGCGACGGCCGGTGGGTCGCCACGACGCCGTTCGACGGGTTCACCGGCCACTCGTCGGGTGTGCTGGACGCGTCTGGGTCGGCTCGGTGCACGGTGGCTCATCGCACCCCGCAGCGGGGAATCCCTCAGCGGCGGTCGGCAGGAGCCTCGCAGCCACCGGGGGCTCGGTACCGCTCACCGCGGGAAACGGTCGTAGCGCGACGACGGCACCATCTGGTGCGACCCAGACGATGGCGGTGGTGGGAGCCCCCACCTAGTCGCGCAGCCACGTCTCATGTCGGGAGAGGCCGCAGTCAGGACACCGGTCGTTGGACCACCGATGACCACCCCGGACGCGCCGCCGAGCGGCTGCGCCGCCCAGCAGGGCAGTGGCGACCGGCCCCGCCGGCTTCGTCGGTCTCGGAGCCCGGGTCACGCACACCACGTCTCGGCGCTGCGGTCGCCGGAGCGGATCGACTCCAGCGCTGCCTCGAGGTCCGCCCGCTTGGGAACCCAGCCGCGAGCGAGCTCCTCCCGGAGCAGGTCGATGAGGGCAGATCTCTCGACCGGGTCGAGCTCGAGGATCACGGCGCGCAGGGACTGCTCAGCGGGCACCGGACTCCGGCGGCTGCCGAACAACCTCTGTCGGCGAGGAGAGCCGGAGCGGACGCTGCGCACGACGGCGCGAACGCTCGTCCTGGGGCGACGGGTGTCTTGACGGAGCTTCACACCGGATAGACGCCTCGCCCCCCACCTCCTTACGCGGCTGCGGCCCGCACGGCCATCAGGCCCGGCCGGGTGTCGGCAGGTGGGGATGCGACGGGTCACGGTGCGGGGAAGGCGACCGCGTCGTTGGCGGGGTTCGGGTCATCGTTGTTCGGGGCGCTGATCCGGGCCGTCGCGACGAGCGGGCCCTCGACGGTGACGTCGAGGGCGAAGGTTCCGCCGCCCGGGGCCAGGGCGCAGACGATCCTGGTCAGGTCACCGGCCGTCGTGGCGCAGCTGCTCGTGGGAAAGTCGAAGTCCTGGTGCAGCTCGTAGCCGACCAGGTGCGCCACCTCGAAGGTCACCACCGTGGGGTCGTCGAACCCCACCACCTCGAGCTGCAGGTGGTAGGAGTCACCGAGATGGATGGTCGCGGCCGACCCGACGGCGAGATCATCCGTCGTCCTGGCAGGGGTCGGCGTCGGCGTGGGCGAGGTGGGACCGGGGGACGGCGTCGACGACGGCGTCGGCCCGGCTGGTGTCGTGGTCTTCGCTGGCTGCTCCTCCACGGTCGCCGAAGGCAGCGGCGCCTGGTCTCCCTGCGTGCTCGACGGAACCGACGGAGACGGATGCGGCGTCGAGGGTGCCTGGGCAGGGCCGGACGGGGCCCCGAGTGGCTCCGGGGGTGCAGCACGTGCCGGGGTTCCCGGGTCGTCGGGCGACGATGTGGACATCGGCTCCTGCGGGACCGGTGTCCGGGTCGCCCGAGTGGGACCCCCGGGGAGGTGCTCCGCGGCGCCGAGGGCGAGGGGGTCCTCGGAGGCGTCGCTCTCCCGGGTGAGGGCCAGAGCGATCCCGACGGTCAGGGCGAGGATGGCCACCGAGGCGACCGCCGCCACGACGGGGCGCTCCGTCAGCCGACGGGGAACACCGAGCACCCCGCGGGGGTGCAACAGACCGTCGTGCGGACGAGCAGCGCGGGAGCCGGCCGTCGGAGGCCGGGTCGCGGCGTACCCCGATGCGGCGGCACCCAGGACGGCGACACCGAGAACGGCGGCGAGCCTGCTGTTGACGGCGTCGAGCTCAAGATAGGCCGCCGTGCAGCGACGACACTCGCCCAGGTGCCCCTGGACCTGGGCGACTCTCCGCCGGTTCAGCGGTGACCGCGGCGGCCCAGACGGTCGGGCCGTAGAACACCGCAGGGCTGATGTCGTCGGTCATCGTGATCGGCGAGGCCAAGGGCGTGATGCCCTTGCCGCCCGGGGTCGAGTTGACCGTCAGCGGGTAGTGGACGCGTCGGCACGAACGGGTCGCGTCGAAGCTGCAGGCGACAGCCGCAGGCTCCTGGTAGTACGGACCCGTGTTCTCGTTCGTCGACGTGCCCCGCTTCGAGACATCGAAGTCAGCAGCCGCCGAGACCACCTGGGTCACGCTGGGCGAGACCGCCGGGGTCGACACCTGGTTGCTCGTGGCGCTCACCGAGAACGGGCCCATCGAGGCACCCTGCGGCATCTCAGGGCGCACCTTCGCGACGAACTTGTAGTCCAGCGCGGTGCCCTCGCTCTGGTTGTCGACCACGCAGGTCACCGTCTGCGTCGGCAGCGACTGGTGCGACGTGCTCGTCACCGGCAGCGTCGGCGCGCCGATCGAGGCCGGCGTCACCGACGAAGCCCCGCCACAGAACGGTGGGAGCGACACCAGCTCCTGGCCCTGCGGGAGGGCGAAGGTCATCGTCGGCGCGGTCGCGTCCCCACCCTCGTAGCGGATGCCGACGGTGTAGGTGACGGTGTCGTTGGTCCGCACGACATCGTTGCCCGCACCTGAGTCGTGCCCGGGCGCGTCATCCGCATCGAACGGACCGGTGCCGGTCTGTTGGCTCAGCGTCAGGGTCAGTGTCTCGTCGCCCGGCGCAGCGACCGATGGAAGCGCCGAGACGACGACCGCGCCGAGCGCGATCAGCGCCAGTGACGTGACTGTCCGCTTCTTCCGCCGTCCCCGCCAGGCGGCGAGTCGGTGTTGTCCTGTCATGGTGGATCTCCCCTGGTTTCGTCTCTGCGGGCACCCGGCGCTGGTCTCGGCCGGAGGTCCCGAGTCAGGGGGAAGACGGGCGGACAAGAAGTTGGCTTACGCGGTTCTCCAGGTGGGCTAGCCCGGAAGACCCATCACCGGGAAACGGCCCCAGAGGCGGACCAGATGTGCTTCCTGGCGTCCAGGCCATCAGGGACTCATCAGCCACTCGCGTCGGAAGGCGGGATGGTCGTCGTAGCTCGATGCCATGCGCCGCAGTGCGTCCTCGAGGCCCCGGCGCTCGGCGGCCGAGACCTCCCGACCGCCGACGACATCCGATCGCTTGCGGCTCAGGAGGTCGTGCAGACGATGGTGCGCCTGCGCGGCGACCGGGTCACCCCTGACGCCCGCCGCCGAGGCGGCCTCGACGTTGCGAGCCACGACGAACTCGAAGAGCTCCTGCAGGTTGAGGTTCACGGCAGGGGGACGACTCCTCACCGCTGGTTCTTACGACGGCGGCCGCGCACTCCGGCGCCGACGGACCTGTCGTCAGTCGGCGCCGCTCCCACGGGCGCCGTCCGCCCAGGTCAGAGGTGGAGGAGCAAGCCCGCGGCAGGCGCGGCACCGACTTGGTCGCGCATGGGCCCGCGCAACGGCGCCGGACGGTATCGCGGACGTGTGGGGAGGTCAGCGAATCCGGTCCTGCTCGGATTGCACGAGGTGCCTCTGCTCTGCGTTCCGCAGAGCAGAGCCGTGAGTCGGACTTTGCCGGACACATCACCAACCCAGCCGTCCGGGTGTTCGGGACCAGTTCACCGAGCCGTAGGGCACGTCAGGTTGAGTGCCGCGCAACGGTCGCGCCCGAGCTGCACGCATCTCACGAGCTCCCACGACGTCGGGCCGGTACGCCGACGGTCTAACACTCCGTCGCCGTTGCATACCCCCGCTCTTCGTCAGCGCAGGTCAGCGTGGCGGCCGGGCCAGTCGGCGCCACGAGAGTGCGAAACTTTGGCACGCATTCGTCACGCGCTCCGCGCCACGCAACGGCGGCCTCGCGTTTCTGCAGGTCAGCGAGTTGCAGGCCGACGTGGAGAAGTAGGTCCGAAACCCGCTTGTCCGGATACCCCAACTCCGTATAGCAACAGGACCTCTGACCTGCGTTTCCGCAGGTCAGAGGCCCTTCGCTTCCCTGGTGGCAGATGAAGGATTCGAACCTTCGAAGGCTACGCCGACGGATTTACAGTCCGACCGAGCTACTGCCCCGACCTGCAGACACAAGCCGCCTCGACGTACTTCGGCACAACTTCGTCACAGACAGCTGAACATCACCGTGGCCCGTCGGACACAACCAGACGCGCGAGGCGGTCACCTGCTCGTGCAGCAAACCCTTTAGCCCCCGCGAGGGCACGAGCGGCGGGGCTCGTCCGAGAGTTCGGACGAGCCCCGCCTGACACCCACGCTGAGGTCAGCGTCGTCGTACGACGCGTACGGTCACCACCTTCACGCTCTTGGCGAAGTTCGCGCTGCCGTTGTAGACCACGCGGACCTTGTGCCGGCCTGCCTTCTGCTTCGGCAACCTGATGACGACCTTGCCCGCAGCGTTGACCCGGCCGGAGGCGATCTTCTTGCCGTTCTTCAGCACAGAGACGACTCCGCTGGGCCGCGCGCCGGTGGCTGTCAGGACGACCTTCACCTTCGGGCGGGTGCCGGCCTTGGGCTTGGCCGGCGCGACCGATGCACTGATCCTGGTGGAGGCCTTGCTGATGGTGACCGTCGCGGCGCTGGTCGAGGCTGCGTTCTTGGCGTCGCCGCTGTAGCTCAGGCTGAGGACGTGCCGCCCAGCGGCCAGTGCGGTCGCGGGGATCTCCGCGGTGGCCGTGCCGTTGGACACCGAGGCGGTGGCGAGGACCTTGCCTGCGGAGGCGATGTCAACGGTGCCGGTGGGGTTGTCCCCGGTGACCTTGGCCGTGACGGTCGTGGCCTGGCCGTAGGTGCCTGTGGCAGACGCGGCCGTGACCGAGGACTCGGCCAGGCCGGGGTCGGGAGCGAAGGTGTAGTCACCCGGTCCGACCTCGTAGACGGCGTAGCCGTCCTCGCTGCGAACGAAGGTGGCGTCCCCGCCGGTGACGAGGGCCTCGCTGCCGCCCGTCGGGGCCCAGATCTCAGCGGTGGAGTTGGACGGGACACTGACCTTCAGGGTCGGAACGCCGTCACCCTCGCGGGTCCACTCGCTGGTGACCATGCCGTACGGCGTCTTGTACTCGCCCTTGACGTGGCCCAGGTCGCCGACGACCTGCGGACGGATCACCAGGTTCTTGTAGCCGAGGGAGTCCGCGGACTGCTTGATTCCGGCCAGACCGGCGGTGAACCACTCGTCGATCTGGAGCAGGATCATGTGGTTCTGCGACTGCCGCAGGTCCCAGTACTCGGGGATGGTGGTGAGACCGCCCGGGTGCTTCTCGGTGTCCTGCAGGAAGTAGCCGTAGCTGGGCGCGGTATCTTCCTGCAGCAGGTCCCAGAGGACGTCCTGGCGGCCGTTGTTCATCAGCGCCCGGGTCACGGGGCCGAGGCCGATCATGCCGGAGTTGAGGTGCGGGCCGCCGCCGTTGGGGTTGTAGGCGTAGATCTGCTCGACGAGCTCGTTGAGGACGTCCTCGCGGTGCTCGTCGGGGACCAGTCCGTAGTCGAGGGCGATGCCCTGAGCAGTCTGGCCGCCGACCGAGCTGTTGGGGTTGATCGTGTACTTCAGCAGCGCCGGGTTCCAGAACCGCTCGTTGTAGGTGGCCTTCACGTTCTTGGCGAGGGTCGCGTATTCCTCGACCTTGTTGTCGAGGCCGAGAGCCGCTGCCATCTCGGCCATGTTGTTGGCCATCTTGAAGTACGCGCCGGTGGCGGTCATCGCACGGTTGGTGGCGGCCCGATCGGCCGAGGCCCAGTCACCGAGGCCGTTGTCGATGAAGTACTGGTTCGATCCGGTGGTCCCTGCGGTGCGGCGGGTCCGGATGTAGTCCATGTAGAGGACCATCGAGTCCCAGTGCTTCTTCATGGTCGCCTGGTCGCCATAGTTCTTGAACAGCCAGTACGGCGTCAGGACGACTGCGCCGCCCCAGTTGAGGTCGTTGCCGAGGCCGGAGCCGGACAGGCGAACCTGGTCGTTGGGGGTGGTCGACGGGACGAAGCCGGCATCGATGCCGGTCTTGGTCTGGGCTCCCTCGATGGCCTCCATCATGGTGTGCAGATAGGCGGCCATGTCGAAGTGCTTGTCGATGGCCGGCATCGACTGGATCATGTCGGCCAGCCAGCCGGCCTTCTCCCGGTTGGGGCAGTCGGTGAAGTACGACTGCATGTTGCTCATGATCGAGTAGTGCGACATCTTGTGGATCCGGTTGATCCGCTCGTTGTCGGTCTCGACCGAGCCGGCCTCGGGCGCGTTCGCGTGCGTCTGCAGCCCGCGGATCATCGAGGTGGTCGGCGTGAACCCGGCCGGCAGGCCGGTCATCTGGATGTACTGGAACCCGTCGTACCCGAACTGCGGGTGCCACGTCTCGCCCGCCGGGTTGCCGTAGGTCGTGTACGTGTCGAGGGTCTGCGTGCCGGTGGTGCCGACGCTTCCTTCGACCATGTCGAGGACGTTGATCAGGCCCTTGTTCGCCGGCTCGGTGGTGTTGAACGACTCGCCGTACTGCATCTTGATGGTGGTGCCGGCGGGGAAGGAGCCCGGGGTCGTGACCTCGGCGAAGCCCGAGAAGGCCTGGCCCATGTCGAAGATCCAGGTGCCGGGGTGGCCCGCGACCTCCCAGACCTTCTGAGCGGGGAACGTGTCGACGATCTCGACGGGCTCCGCACCTCGTTCGATGAGGTCGGTGTCGAGGTTGGGCGTGCCGACGGTGCCGGCGTCGATCCAGCCGGTCGCCTGGCCGTTGCGGCGGGTCGCCGCCGAGGTCAGGTCGCTGTTGCGGTCCTTCCAGCCGACCTGTTCGAAGCGGGCGTCGTAGTCGGTGCCGCCCCACCAGTGGTCCGTGATCGCCGGCCCGGTCGCGGTGCGCCAGGTCCGGTCGGAGACCACGTTGGTGGTGGTGCCGTCGGCGTAGGTCAGCTCGACGCGGGCGATGAGGCGCGGCGTGACCCGAGTGTTGGGCGAGTCACGCTCACCCGAGCGAGTCACCTTCGCGCCAGCGGCGTGCGCCGCGGTGAGCGCGGTCTCCAGGGTCACCGTGCGCGTTGCGGCATCGATCGCAGTGATTCGCCGCTGCTCGAGACGCACACCGGCGTCCGCGGTGTCCACGTTCAGGGTCTGCCCGACCTTCAGGCCGGCGACGTCGGCGACCACGACGGAGGTAGCACCGACGGCGGTGCTGTCGCTGAGGGTGGTCGGCACGACCGCGGCGCCGAGGATCTTCACGTAGGAATCGGTGCGGCCGTACGTCGGGTTCTCGGTCTTCTGCATGAAGGCCTCGCCGTTGCCGAGCTCGATGCCGACGGTGTTGCCGGAACCCGACTCCAGCAGGCCGGTCACGTCGTAGCCGCGGTAGGGCACGGCAACCTGCTCGTTGGCACCACCGGGCGCCAGCACCTCGTCGGTGACCGCCTTGCCGTTGACAGTCGACACCTGCACGCCGAGACCCGAGACGTAGAGCCGAGCCTTAGCCAACGTCTTGGCCGGGTCGACCGTGACCTGCTTGGCGAAGATCGGCATCGCACCCTGCGGGTTGCGAGTCGGGTGCTCGATCCACTGGGCGTTGCCCCAGTCGGACTTGTTGATGAGGCCCATCTCGAAGAACTGCGGTGCGCTCCACTCCGAGACGTCACCGGCCGCATCCCAGACACGGACCTGCCAGAACACCTGGGTCCGCGACGTCAGCGCGATGCCCTTCCAGACGACCTGCGCGGAAGCGGACGACTCGACCTTGTTCGTCTTCCACAGGTTGGGCCGGGTCAGGCCGGCCTCGGTCGTAGCGGCCCGAATCTCGTACGCCGTCTGGGAGGTCGCCCCATCCAGGGTCCAGCTGAAGGACGGCGTGGTGTTGCCAAAGGCATACAGCGGGCCCGTGCGCCCGTCGACCCGGAGAGTGTCCAGGCCGACGCGGGACCCGTCGACGGCGACGGCCGCCTGGGACAGTGACGGGAAGGCCACGGAGGCCATGGGAGCGACTAGGGCGCCAGCCAGGACAAAGGACGTCGCCAAGCGACGTACCGACACCCGACCTTGTGATGCTGTGGTGTTCAAGGGCTGTTCTCCAATGCGATGGATCGAACGACGTGGGAGGACGTCGCGCCGACTTTTGATGAAACGTTGCAAGTTACGCAGTGATCGCGCTCACATGTCGAGTGATGAGAGCGGAGTCGAGCGAAATCGCTCATGGTCTGGGCAAGCGCTAGATGAGGCCGCGGCGAATCGCTAGGACGACGAGCTGCATGTTGGTCTCGACTGACCACTCCACGCGCAGGTTCGCGAGCTTGCGCCGCAACGTGCTGTCCGCGACATGGCATCGAAGTGCGGCCTCGGCTATCGTCGCGCCGCCCGCAAGTGCGCGGAGGATCTGAAGTGTCGTTGAGTCCGGACGCGGCAGCTCGGCCGCATCTTCGTCGATGGGTTCGTCCATGAGTTTCTCGTCCTCACCTCCCTGATTCTCGATGTGGCCGTACGAAGGCGTCGTGCGGTCTTATCGGGAACGAACCCGAGCGAGGCGATGGCGTCCTCGACTCGTCGTGGCAGATCCGACCGCACTTGATTTGGGCGTTTCAGGACGTTGGATACCGTCCCGGCGGAGACGTCGGCGACGGATGCCACGTCCTTGATGGTCGGCTTCTCGGGCATGGAGATCACCCCCGTCGACCCTCGCCCGAATGTTGAGCACCGGCCGATTGAATTGGTGGAACGGTCGCCCGCCGCCGGTCTCGGTCCTATTCCTGTGGACCACGCGGACGGCGGTGGCCTTGTTGCCGATCAGAAGTCGAAGTCGGCGATGTTGTCCTTGTTGAAGCGGAACGGGTCGCCGAGCAGGACGGTGTTGTCCGCGC
>NZ_JBBBBJ010000008.1:0-249581 GCF_037120545.1 Nocardioides sp. CCNWLW216 | reverse complement strand
GGCGGGGGGGGGTGTGGCCACCCCTTCACCCTGTGCCGGCGGGCACCCCCACGGGGGGCGCTGACCCCACCAGGGGGGCTCCCTCGGCCCTCGTCTTCTGCTGACGCCGCGCCGCCCTAGGGTGGTCCCCGTGCCCCCCGTCCTCATCCCAGCCGCCCGGTTCGAGCGGTGGGTCCTGAACTTTCAGGGCCGGCACGGCGCGACCGGACTCACGGTCGCCGGCGGCGCGCTGGCCGGAGCGGCCTCCGACGGCTCGACGTTCCGCGCGCGCCTCCCCTTCGCCGAGGGGTACGACGGCCTGCCGGACGCCGAGGCCTTCGCCGCGGCGAGCGTCGCGCCGGTGGACTGGGGCGTGCTCCTGGTGCGCAAGGGCGGCTTCGCCGTGGCCCGGCTGGCCGGCGACCGGACCGGCGAGTCCAAGGTCGGTCAGCGGCACGTCCAGGGCCGCACCAAAGCGGGCGGGCAGAGCCAGCAGCGCTTCGCCCGCCGCCGGGACAACCAGGCGCGGCAGGCCTACGAGGCGGCCGCCGAGCACGCGGCACGGATCCTCGCCGGCCTGCGCGGTCCGCTGGTCACCGGGGGAGACCGGCCGGCCGTCGAGGAGGTGCTCGGCGACGCCCGGTTGCGCTCGCTCGAGGTGGTCGGGCCGTGGCTCGCCGTGCCCGATCCGCGCCGGGCGGTGCTGGAGCAGGCGGTCGCGGACGCGTGCTCCGTCCAGGTCGAGGTCGTCAACGCCGACGCCGGATCGGCCTGACCTCCCCGTCTCCGGGGTCTCTTTCTGCCACGATGACGGCATGTGGCAGCCCGAGCCCGGCTGGCACCCGCTCCCGGGTGGCACCGGTACGTCCACCGTCGGCGTGTGGCGCACGGTGGTCGGCGACCGTCCCGTGGTCGTCAAGCGTCTCTCCGCACCCGCCGAGCACGACCCGGCGGAGCTGAGCGACCCACGGCACTTCGCCTACTGGCGCCGGGGCGCCGACGTCGTCACCGCCTGCCTGGTCGACCGTACGCCGGGTCTCCGCGGCCCCGTCTCGGCGGTCGAGGAGGACTCCGAGGGCATCACCCTGACCCAGGAGTGGGTCGAGGACGCGGCGGTGACCGGGCTCTTCGCGGCGCACGGGCTCGGCCGCTTCGCGGGTGTGGAGCTCGGCGGGATCCGCTGGCTGGCGCAGGACCAGCTGCGGGACCGGATGCGGCGGGTCGAGCGGCACGGCGGCTGGCGCACGCTGGCCCGGACCACGGTGGCCGACGTCGCCGAGCACCTGTGGGGCAAGCGGCACGCGCTGCTCGACGAGCTCGACGCGCTGCCCCAGGTCGCGCAGCACGGCGACCCGGTGCCGGCCAACCTGCCCGGCCGGCACGGCGACGACGTCGTCGCGATCGACTGGTCGATGCTGGGGCGCGGGCCGGTCGGCGCCGACCTCGGCTACTTCATGCTGATGGCGCGCGAGGAGTTCGAGCCGCTGCTCGACGCCTACCTGATGGGGCTCCCCGCCGGCGCCGCCGCCCGGGAGGACGCCGCCCAGGGCGCGCGGGTCACCGCGGTCCTCACCGCCTTCAACCGCGCCGAGTGGGCGCTGGCCCGGGTCGCCGGCGGCGAGGGAGCGCTGGCCGGCAAGTACCGCCACCCGGCCGTCGCCCCGCACCTGCGGGCGCTCCAGCGGCAGTTCCCCCAGATCGAGGCGCTGCTGTAGCCGCTAGGACGACGCCAGGTCGAGCCAGAAGACCGAGCCCTCAGCGGGCGTCGACTCCACGCCCATCAGCCCGCCGTCGCGCTCCGCGAGCGAGCGCGAGAGCGACAGCCCCAACCCGGTGCCGCGGACCTCCGCGCCGGCGAAGCGCACGAACGGGTCGAACACCTGGCGCTGCTGCTCGGGGGTGAGGCCCGGACCGTCGTCGCGGACGCCGATCCGCACCCGCGGGCGGCCGAACTCGTCGATCGCCCGGCTCGCCGTGACGTGCACGCTGCCGCCGGGGGAGTTGTAGGCGATGGCGTTGCCGAGCAGGTTGGTCAGGATCTGGCGGAGCGCGGACGGCGTGGTGCGGACCAGGACGCCCGGTGGCACGTCGGTGCTGACCGTGATCGCGCCGGCGCGCGCGGGCGCAGCCAGCCAGTGCCCGACGTCGGCGAGCGCCTCGGCCACATCGACCCACTGGGTCTCGGTCCCGCCCCCGAGCTCCTGCCCGGTGCCGAGCAGCTCCTCGACGACGGCGTGCAGCTGCTCGGCCGCGCGCAGCACGACGCCGGCGTCGCGGGCGACGTCGGCGGCGAACCCGGAGCCGTCGGTCTCGACTCGTTCGCGGGCGTCCTCGCCGAGGAGCTCGGCGGTGCCGAGGATCGCGGCGATCGGGGTCCGGAGCTCGTGCCCGAGCGCGGCGAAGAAGTGCTCCTTGCTGCGGTGGGCGTCGTCACCGCGCCGGATCGCGTCGATGAGCGCGAGCTGGGCCAGCTCCTCGGCCATCCGGGAGGCGACGGCCGCGCTGAGCAGGCGTACGTCGGACAGGTGCGACTCGGGCCAGGGACCGGCCTCCTCGCGGGCCATCGCCACGCTCCCGTAGAGCACGCCGTGGTGGGAGATCGACTGGCTCACGACCGCGCGGACCCCGCAGCCGGTCAGCTCGCGCCGGTCCTGGGCCGCTTCCTCGGGCAGGCGCTCGACGTCGACGACGGCGATCACGCTGGAGCGGGCACGCGGCGAGAGCCAGGGCATGGTGAGCGCCTGCTCGGGGCCACCGCCCTCCTGGGGCGCGACGGAGCAGTGGGCCCCGGGCCGACGCCACTCGCGCAGCCAGGCGCGCTCGCCGAGCGGGATCCACTGCTCGGTGTCCGCGGGGCGCAGCAGGACCAGCGTGGTCGCGACCAGGTCGACACCGTCGAGGCCGGAGAGCAGGCCGCCGACCTGCTCGATGGCGGCCGTCATGGTGCCGTGTCCGGCCAGGATCTCCGTCGCCAGGGCGAGCGCCTCGGGGGAGGCCGCCATCTGCGTCGGGATCGACTGCATCGCGTCGCTCTCCACAGGCGACAGCCTAGTGTCGCGCGTCGGAAGTTGTGGCCCGGTTGGCGTGCTCGGAGCGGGTGGCGCGCCAGGCGTCCGACGTGCCGTCACGTCGAGCCGTCCGGCTGGCGTCGGCAACGCAGGGAGGGGCGCGCGACGCGCGCCGCTAGGTACAGCTAGGAGGCCGGGGGATGCGCGCGCGGCGAGATCACCACGGCGGACGGCCGCGGGGAGAGCCCGCGGTCGGTGTCGACCTGCAGCGGCGCGGTGGCCTCGAGGTCGGTCGTCGTCGCCCAGGAGGTCAGCAGGGTCAGCTGGGCCAGGCCGAGACTGCGTCCCGGACAGGCGTGGGGACCGGCGCCGAAGGCGAGCCACGCACCCGGACGGACGTCGGACCCGGTCCAGCGATTCGGGTCCAGCCGGTCCAGCGAGGACCGGCCCCGGTCTGGACCGGGGACCAGCCGGGGGAGGCGTCCGAGCGCGACCGGGCTGACGACCACCGGCGTGTACGGCGGGAGCCGGGTGCCGCCGACCTCCACCTCGGTGGCAGTGATCCGGGCGAGCAGCCAGGTGGGCGGGTAGAGCCGGAGCACCTCCCACACGAAGGGCAGCACCAGCCCCGGTTCGGCGCGGAGCCGGTCCTGGAGATCGGGGTCGGCGGCCAGCAGGGTGAGGCACCAGGCGCCGGCCGCGATCGGCACCTGGACGCCGGCGGCCAGGGCGGTCGCGACGGCCGCGGGGTCCGGGACGCCGGCGGTGCGCAGGCCGGCGAGCAGGGCACGCCAGGACCGCTGCTCGGCCCGCCGCACGCGGCTCCAGCGGCCGGGCGGACGCTGGGCCGAGATCACCGGACCGAGGGCGTCGACCCAGGCGACCACCAGGTCGGCGATGCCGTCGCGGCGTACGGGGTCGAGGTCGGGCAGCAGGGCGGCCGTCGTCGACCGTCCCACCGGCTCGCGCAGGAGGACCAGGGTGTCGACCTCGGTCGACTCGTGACCGAGGCCGGCAGCGGCCCGGGCCAGCTCACGGGCGAAGACCTCGCGCCCCAGGGCGACCGCGTCGGCCGGCAGGGGAGCGGTGTCCTTGGGCACCGATCGGCCGTGGCGGCGGACGGCCCGACGGCTGACGTCGAAGGGCAGCACGAAGCGATCGGGGTCGGTGAGCACCGTGCGCGCGCCGTCGAAGGAGGGGACCAGGACCGGGCCGCCGGGAGCCAGGCGCACGGGCTCCGACGTACCGGCCGCACGTACCACGGCGCCGAGGACCCCGTCGGGGTCCTCGGCGCCGTGTGGTCCAGCGGTCGTGCTCAGATGCCCGGCTTGCGCCAGGTGTAGATGGCGCGCAGGCTGCGGCCGGCCTGGGCGATCGCACGGCGCTGGCGGAAGTTCTTGATCATGTCGTGTCCCTTTCGTACTGCTCCCACATCGAAGTCCCCACTTCGTGGGTCAATCTACCCGGTCGGTCCCGGGTCATGCGCCCGAAATCCGGACGGCTCAGGCGGGCCCGTAGATCGCCTTGATCACATCGGCGATCTCCTGGCTGCGGAACGGCTTCGGGAGCACGTGGGTGACCCCGAGCTCGTTGAGCACCGGGCGCTCGGCATGGGCCGAGGCGCTGATGACGACGATCGAGAGACCGTCTGAGCGGTCGGGGTGCGAGCGCAGCCAGCGGACGACGTCCTGGCCGGACAGCTTGGGCATCGAGAGATCGAGGAAGAGCAGGTCGAAGCGCCGGGCCGCGAGGGCGTCGACCGCCTGCTGGCCGTCCTCGGCCTCCTCGATCTCGCTGTACCCGAGCTTCTGCAGCATCCGGACGGCGAGCATGCGGACGGGTTCGAAGTCGTCGGCGACCAGCACCCGGAGCGGTCCCGGCGTGCCCTCACCTCCGGCCCCGGCGGGGCGGGGTGGGTCGGATCGCTGGCCGGAAGTCATGGGTAGACGCTATCGCCCCTCGGGACCTGTCTTAATCAGGTCTCACCCGTTCGGGGCGTCGAAGGTGTCGCAGCCCTGCACCGTGCCCCCGTCCCAGCCGGTGCGAAACCACGTCGCCCGGGCCTTCGCGGAGCCGTGCGTCCAGGTCTCCTCGGTCACCTGGCCCTGCGTCCGTTCCTGGATCCGGTCATCGCCGATGGCGGACGCCGCGGCCAGGGCCAGGTCGATGTCCTCCTCGGTCAGGTCGGTGATCAGCACCAGTCCGTCCCGGTCCTCGGTGCTGGTGGCGTAGCGGGCCCACAGGCCGGCGTAGCAGTCCGCCTGCAGCTCCAGCCGTACGGCGTCGCTCTGCGCCCCCTGCTGGGTGCGCACCCGTCCCATCGTGCCGAGCAGGTGCTGGATGTGGTGGCCGTACTCGTGGGCGAGCACGTAGGACTCCACGAAGCCACCGTCCGGCCCGCCCAGCTGCCGCTCCAGGACCTCGTCGAAGAACGAGGTGTCGAGATAGATCCGTTCGTCGCCCGGGCAGTAGAACGGTCCGACCGCCGACGATGCGGCGCCGCAGCCGGTCTGGACGTTCCCGGTGAAGGTGACCAGCCGGTCGACCGGCCGGAAGTCCGCACCCAGCTCGCCGGACCAGTAGTCGTCGAGGGAGTTCGCCACACCGACCCGGAAGCAGTCGGCGCTCTCGTTGGCGTCGGCCCCGGTCTCGCAGCCGGCGTACCGCTCGCTGCCGTCGACGGCGTCGTCGGTGCCGCCGCCCCCACCGAGGACCTGGATCGCGACGTAGACGAGGACCAGGACGAGCACGCCGCCGATGCCGCCGCCGACGGGGAGGCCGCCCGGGATGCCGGCCCGCGAGCCGCCGCCACCGCGACCTGCGTCACTCACCCGGCCCGTGTCCAGCCTGGCCTTGGGGTTGAACCGCATCTCGCCGCCTCCTCGGATTCGCTGGTCGACCCGTACCCAGACCTAGGATGGGTGTCCTCATGATCACCGCCTCCCAGCTGGAAGTCCGCGCCGGCGCGCGTCTCCTCATGGAGAACGTCAGCTTCCGGGTGGCCGCCGGCGACAAGGTCGGCCTCGTCGGTCGCAACGGCGCCGGCAAGACCACCCTGACCAAGATCCTCGCCGGCGAGGCGCTGCCCGCCAGCGGCAAGGTGACCAGCTCCGGCGACGTCGGCTACCTGCCGCAGGACCCGCGCATCGGCGACCCCGAGGTCATCGCGCGCGACCGGATCCTCTCGGCCCGCGGGCTCGACGACGTCGTACGACGTCTGCGGCAGGCCGAGCTCGACATGGGCAGTGACGACCCGGCGAAACGCGACAAGGCGATGCGCCGCTACGCGCGGGCCGACGACGAGATGCACGCCGGCGGTGGCTACGCCGCCGAGTCGGAGGCCGCCACGATCGCCGCCAGCCTCGGCATCGAGGACCGGATCCTCTCCCAGCCGCTGAAGACGCTCTCGGGCGGCCAGCGTCGCCGCGTGGAGCTGGCCCGGATCCTCTTCTCGGGCGCCGAGATCCTGATCCTCGACGAGCCGACCAACCACCTCGACGCCGACTCGATCGTCTGGCTGCGCGACTTCCTGAAGGCCCACAAGGGCGGGTTCATCGTGATCAGCCACGACAACGCGCTGCTCGAGGAGACCGTCAACAAGGTCATGCACCTCGACGCCAACCGCTGCGTCATGGACGTCTACAACATGGGCTGGAAGCACTACCTCACCCAGCGCGAGACCGACGAGAAGCGCCGCAAGCGCGAGCGGGCCAACACCGAGAGCAAGGCCAAGACGCTCACCGACCAGGCCAACAAGATGCGCGCCAAGGCGTCGAAGGCCGTGGCGGCCCAGTCGATGCTCAAGCGCGCCGAGAAGATGATGGCCGGGCTCGAGGGCGAGCGCGCCGCCGACAAGGTCGCCCGGATCAAGTTCCCCGCCCCCGCGGCGTGCGGCAAGACGCCGCTCACCGGCGAGGAGCTGTCCAAGTCCTACGGCTCGCTCGAGGTGTTCACCGACGTCGACCTGGCCATCGACAAGGGCTCGCGGGTGGTCATCCTGGGCCTGAACGGCGCGGGCAAGACCACGATGCTGCGGATCCTGGCCGGAGTCGACCAGGCCGACACCGGACGCGTGGTGCCCGGGCACGGCCTGAAGATCGGCTACTACGCCCAGGAGCACGAGACCCTCGACACCGACCGCACGGTCCTGCAGAACATGCAGAGCGCGGCGCCGCAGCTCACCGACACCGAGGCCCGTAGCGTGCTGGGGTCGTTCCTTTTCTCCGGCGACGACGCCAACAAGTCGGCAGCGGTCCTCTCCGGCGGCGAGAAGACCCGGTTGGCCCTGGCGTCGCTCGTCGTCTCCAGCGCCAACGTGCTGCTGCTCGACGAGCCCACCAACAACCTCGACCCCGCCTCCCGCGAGGAGGTGCTGGCCGCGATCCGCACCTACGAGGGCGCGATCATCCTGGTCACCCACGACGAGGGCGCCGTACGCGCACTGGAGCCCGACCGGGTGCTGCTGCTCCCGGACGGCGACGAGGACCTCTGGAACGAGGACTACGCCGACCTGGTGTCGCTGGCCTGAGCCGCACCGGCTCCTGACATGCCGACGTGGCCGCCCCGGGCGAACCCGGAGCGGCCACGCCGTACGCACTACCTCTTGACGGTGAGCCTGACGGCCTTCGCCTTGGCCGCCGCGTAGGTGGTGCTGCCGAGGTAGGTGACCTGGACGGTCCACTTCCCCTTGGCCAGCTTCGGCAGCTTCACCGTCGCCGTGCCGCGCGTGCCGAGCCTGGCGTTGACGGTCTTGGTCGTCCGGCCGCTCTTCAGCACCAGCTTGACCTTGCCGCTGGCCTTGGCGAGGCCGGCGGCGGTGCCGACGGTCACGGTCGCGGAGCCCGCCTTGGAGGACCGGACGGTGCCCTTGGCCTTGAAGGTCGGCGCCTTGGCCGTGCCCTTGGTGACCGTGAAGCTGCCGGCCCCGGTGGAGGCCAGGTAGTTCGCGTCACCGAGGTACTCGACCTTCAGCACGTGCTTCTTGACCGTCGCGGTCCTCGGCAGCGCGATCGTGGCCCGGCCGCCGACGAGGGCCGCCGTGCCGAGCACGGTGGCGCCCTCCAGGACCCGCGCGGTCCCGGTCGGCACGATGCCGGCGGTGCCGGGCACCGTGACGGTGACCGAGCCCGCCTTGCCGTAGGCCTGGTTCGTCGCCGTCGATCCGGGCGACGCCGTGCCCTTGGCCACCGCGAGGGAGAAGGCCGTCGACTGCGAGGCGAGGTAGGACCCGTTGCCCGCGTAGCTCGCGGTGAGCGCGTACGACCCGGCGGGGGTCGAGGCCGGCACCGTGAACTGCGCGACGCCGGAGGCGAGCTGGGCCGTGCGGTTGCCGCCCGGCAGACCGGACAGCGTCACCGGACCGGTCGCGCCGGGCACGGTCGCGGTGACGGTGCCGCCGGCACCGAGCGCCAGCGACGCCGGGCCGGCCACGGTGGTGGTCGTGGCCGCCTTGGCGACGGTCAGCGCCCGCGGGGCCGACCCCGAGGAGCCGTACTGGCTGTCACCGAGGTACTGGGCGTGCACCTGGTAGGCGCCCACCGGCAGTCCGGCCGGCAGGGTGAAGGACGCCGTACCGCTCGAGATGGTGGCGTCGATCGCGTCCGGCAGGCCGAGCAGCCGGACGGTGCCGGTGGCACCCGCGCTCACCGTGGCCGTGTAGGTGCCGCCCGCGCCGTACGTCGTCGACTCCGGGCCGGTGAGGGTGGTCGTCGACGGGTTGGCGACCACCTGGAACGCCTGGGTGGCGCTCTCGCTGGCGGCGTTGTCGTCGTTGCCGGCGTAGACCGCCTTGACCTGGTAGGTGCCGGACGGCACCGTGCCGGGGACCGTCAGCGTGGCCGAGCCGGCGTTGATGGTCCCGGTGACGGCGGCACCCGGCAGGCCCGTGAGGGTCACCGCCCCGGTCGCCGTCGCGGGCGTCAGGGTGGCCGTGAACTGCGTCGACTGACCGGCCGCGGCCGAGGCCGCGCCCGTCAGCGTCGTCGTGGTGGGCGCCACCGCGAACGACACCTGCTGGGTCGAGGGCTGGATCAGCTCGCCGCGGCCGAGGTACTGCACCGAGTAGGACTGCGGGCCCGGCGTGTTCTGCGCCGGCAGGGTGAACGACGTCGTACCGGCGCGGGCGACCCGCTTGCGCTCGATCTCGGTCGTGCCGTTCAGGAGGCGCACCCACCCACGGGGCTTGGCGACCAGGGTGCCCGGCGTGGCGGAGCCGGTCCCCTGAGAGGACGTGTACGGCGCGTAGCCCGGGGCGTCGAGCGACACCTGGAGCGTCGGCGTCGCGCCCTTGTCCACCGAGGCACCGACACCCGTGACGGTGGTCGTGCTCGGCAGGTCCGTGGTGAAGCCGCGGAAGACCTGCTCGATGTCGTCGATGGCCTCCTTGGCGAAGGCCCGCTGGTTGGCCAGCCCGTTGTTGGCCTGGCCCGCGGTGACGTTGATGCTGCCCCGGCCGGTGTGGTCCGTCGACGGCAGCTCGCGGTTCTTGACGAACCACCACTCGGTCATGTGCTCGGTGTTGCCGCCGTCGTCGTTCTGGCGCAGCGCCTGGTCGACCACCGGCGCCGGGGCGCCGGCCGCGTCCTTGTGGTCCTTGTTGTAGGTCAGGAAGTGACCCACCTGGATCCGGACTGCGTTCTCGACCGGCTTCGTGATGTCGCCGTCGGGGTGGTAGTAGTTCGGGCTCTGCCCGACCTGGCCGACCTTGCCGTACTGCGCGATCGCGTTGGACAGGTAGGTGTTGATCGTCTGGCCGTAGAGGTGGCTCGGGTAGAGCAGGCGGGTCGCGTCACCGGTGCCGGTGGTGATGGTGGTGCCCGAGCTCCGGCTGTGGTCGTAGTTCGTGCCGCCGTTGGACGTCGAGAACAGGGAGTAGTCGAAGTTGTAGACCTTCTTCACCCCGTTCTCCTGGGCCAGCCGGTTCACCTCCTTGATGATCGCCCGGGTGTTGTGGCACCAGGTGCCGCCGAAGAGGAACGGGATGTCGCCCGGCTTCTTCAGCAGCGCGATCCACTCGGGGTAGGTGATCGGTTGGATCCGCCACCCGTCGACGTTGTCGGCGTCGGTGATGATCTCGGTGCCGCCGTACCGACCGGGCTCCGCGCCCTCGTTGTAGCCGGCGGCATGGCGCCGGTTGCCCTCGTCCTTCCAGTAGGTGAAGGCCGAGTTCACGGCGTACTGGCCGGCGGGGACGTCGTCGAGCACGCCGCGGACCTGGTCACGGAACGCCGTCACCTCGGCCGGGGTGTCCAGGTCGGCCACGGTCTTGCGGTCGGTCAGCGAGGACACGATGTGGTCGGCGGTCGGGGCCCCGGCGACGTCGACCGTGCGGTCCTTGTTGTGGACGAAGAGGTACGGCGCGTCGACCGTGCCGGCCCCGTTGCGCACGAACTGCGGGGTGGTGTCCTGGTTGAGGTAGTCGGTCGTCAGAGCCGTCCCGGCCGGTCCCTCGGCCTTCCAGTACGCCAGACCGTTGCCGCCGACGACCGACTCGAGGTCGGCCCAGTTCCAGAGGTTCCACTTGCCGCCGTCGATCTTCGGCGTGAAGTTGTAGATCTTCGAGATGCCGAGCTCCTTGGCCACGTCGTTGATGTGGCCGATGGTCGCCTGGGTGCTGGCGTCCGCCGGGTCGCCGATCAGGAAGGCGAAGTTGCCGGGCTTGTCCTTGAGGATGTACTTGAAGCGCTCAAGGGTGACGGTCTCGAAGACGCTGTTCGCACCCAGATTCGTGTAGGCGTCGTCGAAGTAGTCGAAGTCGATGCCGTGGGTGGCGGTCGGGGCGGCCGCGTCGGCGGCGCTCAGGGCGCCGAGCGGGGAGAGCGGCGCGAGGGCCACTGCTGCGGCCACCGCGGCGGCCTTCACAGCGGTACGGCCCCGGCGGGTTCTACGGATGGCGTTCACAGGCGTTCTTCACTTTCTGCTGCCACACTGGGCAGGCCGAGTGCCTTTCAGGAGTCGTCTCGGTGGGCTGGATTGCCGGGCGCGTGCGAAGGGTCGGGCAATCCAGCCACTCGTCGTCGCGCGCGTGCCTCAGACCACCTCCGCGCTACGGCCCGCGACGGCGGGGACGGTCGGGGCGAGCTGGGCGCCACGAGCGTGCTGCGAACGGCGCCGACGCCGCGAGCGCAGCGGGTGCCACGCGAGGGCGAGCACGCCGAGCGCGGCCAGCGCGCCGAGGATGGCGACGCCGGTGTTGGGCGGCACGCTCGCGGCCGGGACGGTGGCCACGTCCTCCGTGGCCTCGGTCTCTGTGTCGGGCTCGGTGGTGGCGGCGACGAGCTGGACCGGGGTGCTCGTGATCTCGGCGCCGTCGTACAGGACGACGAGGTGGTGCTCGCCCGGCTCGATGTCGGCAGGCACCGTCACCGTGGTGGAGAAGCCGCCGTCGGCGTCGGTCGCGACCGTGGCCAGCTGGACCGGCGTCGAGTGGAGCTCGAGGACCAGCTCGGGCACGTTGGCGGCGTAGCCCGTCCCGGTGACCGTGACCTCGGCGCCCGGCTGGAGCTCGCCGTCCACGGTGACCTCACCCTTGACCTGGTCGATGGGAGCGCCCACGGTCGCGATGTCCGACGGCGGGGACGACGGCGACTCGCCGGCCGTGTTCACGGCCCGGACGGCTGCGCGGTAGTTGCCGTCGGCGAGTCCGGTGAACGTGTGCGAGGTGGTGGCGGCGTCCGTCACGACGGGCTCGGCCACGTTGCTGAAGCGCAGGCTGTAGCCGGTCACGCCCTCCAGCTCGGCGTCGGCCGAGGCCGTCCAGGTGACGGTGACGCTGTCGCCGTCCACCGCGACCGTCGGAGCGGCCGGCGCGGTGGGCGCGCCCGCCGCGACCTCCTCGTTCTCGTCGATGCCGAGGTCGTCGGTGGTCGAGGGCGTCGTCGCGCCCGCGGTCGGGGTCGCCGTGGCGCCGCTGGCCGGCTTCGTCGGGCTGGCCGACGGCTTGGTGGTCGATCCCTTGGTCGGCTTCTTGGTGGGGCTGGCCGAGGGCTTGGTCGTCGGCTTCGTCGTCGGACCGGACGAGGGTGATGGTGAGGTCGTCGGTTCGGAGCCGTAGTAGACGATGTAGTCCTTGTACTCGTCCTTCGGCTGCCAGATGCCGTTCTTGTTCGGGAAGCGGATCCAGGCCTTGCCGTTCGTCTCCCCGGTCTCGCAGCCGATGATGGGGGAGCAGACGACGATCTCCGGGTGCGAGAGCGCGGCCCCGTTGTCGTCCTGCAGGCAGAGCTGGTCGTCGCCGCCGTCGATCCAGTCCAGACCCGCCGCGTCGGCACGGAAGGTCATGCCCTGGACGGTCAGCAGCAGGATGGGGATCAGGAGCAGGGGCGCCAGCCACCAGGGGCGGCGGCGCACGAGCTCGGCGGTCTGGGCGGTCATCGGGCCTCCACGGGGTTCTTGAGGTTGGGTCGGTCGTTGATGTCGCAGGCACCGAGCAGGCCTGGCGGGAACGAGGGGGTGTCGAGCAGCGCCGCCGTCGTCAGCGGCGGGTCGGGCACGGGCGTCGGCGGCGGCTCCGGAGCGGTCGCGGTGGCGGCGCCGGGCCGGTCGTCGTCATCGACGTCGGGCGCCGCGAACACGGCGTCGTCGAGGCGACCCTCGCGGCGCGCCACGAGCGTCGCCGCGACGGCGGCCGCCGTGACGTTGTTGAGCGTGCGGGCCATGTCGACGATGGCGCTGATCGGGAGGGTGAGGATGATGACCTCGAGCGGCAGCCCCGCGGCCGCGAACACCGTCGTCGCGGTCACGGTGGCTGTGCCGGGCACGCCGGCCGTGCCGAGCGAGACGACGAGGGCCAGGAAGACCAGGACGGCGTAGTCGGCCAGGCCGTACGACAGCCCGAGCCCGTTGACCGCGTAGACGGCCAGCAGGACCGGCCAGACACCGGCGCAGCCGGGCATCCCGATCGTCGTCCCGAGCGGGGCGGTGAAGCCGGCGATGTCGGCCGGCACCCCGACCCGGCGGGTCAGCAGCCCGGTGGTGACCGGCAGCGTGCCGGCGCTGCTCTGGGTGGTGAACGCGGTCAGCTGGGCCGGGAAGATCTTGCGGAAGAACACGAACGGGTTCACGTCGGCCCAGACCCGCAGCACCACGGCGTTCACGACGTAGGCGTGCGTGAAGCAGGCGAGGTAGCCGACCACCAGCAGCGCCAGCAACGGCTTGAGGGCGTCCGCCGTCAGCGACGTCGTGGCGGCGGCGCCCGCGGTCAGGGCGAGCACGGCGTACGGCGTCAGCTTGATGATGAAGCCGACGACCTTGAACACCAGCTCGCGCGAACCGTCGATGACCCCCTTGATGGGTGCCATGGACTCCGGCTGGCGCTCGGCGATCATGGAGTAGGCGACCGCCACCGCGACCGAGACCATGATGATCGGGATGATCTTGTCCTCGGCGATGTCGGAGACGATGTTCGAGGGGAAGAAGCCCAGGAACACCTCCGCGAACGACTCCTTGAACTCGTCGAGCGTGCCCGTCGGGACTCCCTGCGTCGCGAGGTCCGCGCCGTTGCCGACGCCGAGCTGCAGCGAGAGGCCGAGGGTGAGCAGGATGGCGATCAGGTTCAGGGCGAGCAGCCAGAACACCGACGAGCCGCCGATCCGCTTGAGCTGTGACGTCGAGCCGAGCGAGGTGATGCTCGACAGGATCGAGACGATCACCAGCGGCGCGACGATCGTCATCAGCAGCTTGACGTAGACCTGTCCCAGCGGCTCGACGTAGTCGAGGTGGTCGCGGAACACGTAGCCAACGCCGACCCCGAGGAACAGGCCGATGAACGTGAGCACGCTGAAATTGATGTGTCGACGTGACAGTGCGGCTATCCCGGCGAACAGGCCGAGTGTCACGGCCAGTGCGGCCAGGGCCCAGGTATCCACGCGTGTGCTTCCTCCATCGGTGCGGGGCGATCGTTCTGTGAATCCGGGGCCACACTGACCAGGAGTTCTTAAGTCGATCAACTTTGTGGAGTTTTATCACGGAACGTGGGTCCGTCGCGGCCATCCGGTCGAAACGAGATGGCAACGCGCAGGCAATCGCCGGGCCGGATCCCGCGCCACGCCTGGGCTGGCGGGCCGTCGACTTCTAAGGAGCGCTCTCGGGGGCGGACTAGACCGGCCGCGTGTCGACGGCGCGCCGGCCGTGGTCGCCGACGCGCTGAGGGGTCGCTCAGGGCAGGAGCAGGGCGGCGTCGCCGAACTCGTGCCAGAGGTAACCGCCGGCCACCGCGGCGTCGTACGACGTCTGGGTGAGGTCGGCTCCCGCGACCGCCTCCACCAGCAACAGGTGCGAGGCGGCCGGGTCGTGCCAGCCGGTGACCAGGCCGGTGACGATCCGGGGCGGGTCGGCCGGGGTGACGACCCGCTCGGTCCAGCCGCGGGCGGCGACCAGCCGCCCGCGGCCGTCCACGGCCGACTCGAGAGCACGGGTGACGGTGGTCCCGACCGCCACCACCCGGCCGCCGCCGGCGCGCGCCGCCTGGACGAGCCGGGCCGTCGCGGCGCTCACCTCGAACCGTTCCGGCTGCGGGGCCTCGCCCGCCTCCTGCGACGAGACGCCGGTGTGCAGCGTGATCGGCGTGACCGCGACGCCCCGGGAGACCAGCTCGGTCACCAGGGCGCGGGTGAACGGGCGTCCGGCCGAGGGCATCTCGGCGCTGCCGGGCTCGGTGGCGAAGACGGTCTGGTAGGCCGAGAGCGGGTAGAGCCGGTCGAGGTAGCCGTAGGAGATCGGTCGGCCGTGGCGGGTCGCGTGGCAGGCCAGGTCGCCCTCGACGCTCGCGCGCCAGAGCCGGTCGCCCCGGCCGGTCGGTGACGACCCGTCCCGGGGGTACGGCGCCCGCAGGCGCAGGCGTACCGGTCCCGCTCGCAGCTCCTCGCCCGGCGCGGCGTCCAGGACGGCGCGGGCGGCGTCCGGGGCGGTGCGCACCTCGACCACCCAGTCGCCGTCGTCGAGGGGTGCTGCCAGGTGTACGACGACCGGTCCGTGATGCGAGGACGCGGCGTCCAGCTGCCCGGCGACGGTCGCGGAGTTGTTGACCACGACGACGTCGCCGGGGCGCAGGTGTCGCGCCAGCTCGCGGAACCGCGCGTGCCGCACGCCGTCCGGCCCGGCCACCAGCAGGCGGGTGGCGTCGCGGGCCAGCCCGCGCTCCTCGGCGGGGGCCGGCGCGAACCCCGCTGGCGCGAAGGTCGTGGTCGGGTGCTCCTCCAGCATCCGCATCAGGCCACCGCCTGCCGGTCGGCCAGGCGGTAGCGGCCGGCCGGAGGCCGGTTCCGGACCAGGTCCAGCAGGGCGGGTACGACGGTCTCGGGCAGCGGCCGGTCCGAGATGTCCTCGCCCGGGAAGGCTGCCTGGTGCATCTCGGTGCGCAGGTCGCCGGGGTCGACGGCGTACGCCGCGAGGCCCTCCTCGGCGGCCAGGGTCAGGGTCAGGTGGTCGAGCGCGGCTTTGCTCGCGGCGTACGGGCCCCAGGTCTCGTAGTGCTCGACCGCGGCGTCGGAGGACACCGAGACCAGGACGCCGCCGCTGGTGGTCAGGGCGGGCAGCAGGAGTCGGGTCAGGGCGTGCGGGGCCGCGGTGTTGACCTCCCACACGTCGCGCAGGTGCGCGTCGTCGACGTCGCGGAGCGGCCGCAGGGGGAGCGGTCCGAGGGTGCTGGCGTTGTGGACCAGCAGGTCGAGCCGGCCGAGCCGCTCGACCCCACGGGCCAGGGCGTGGCGGTGGTCCTCGTCGGCGACGTCGCCGACGAGGGTGTGCACGCCGGGCCGGCCGGCGGCGCGGAGCCGGTCGATCCGGCGTCCGTCGGTGAGCACCGTCCAGCCGGTGTCGGCGAGGGTGTGCGTGAGGGCGCGGCCGAGCCCGGCCGAGCCTCCGGTCACGAGGGCGACGGGCATCCCGTCCTCCTTCGGTCGTGGGTCCCGCCGGATCTCGGTGGGTCCTCACCAGTCTTGAACTTAAAGTTAAGTTGAGGTCAAGAGGCGCCGACGGGTGCTGTCGGCGGCCCGGCCTACGCTGACGCCATGACTCCCGACGCCCTCGTCGCCGCCGGTCTCCTCGTCGACCGGACGGGACCGGTCGTGACCGTGACGCTCGACCGACCCGATGTGCGCAACGCCCAGACGCCGGCCACGTGGCGTGCGCTGGCCGCGGTGGGGGAGTCGCTCGACGACGAGGTGCGGGTCGTGGTGCTGCGCGGTTCGGGCCACAGCTTCTCCGCCGGTCTCGACCGCTCGATGCTCGACCCGACGGCGGGCGGCGACGGGGTCGAGACCGTGGCCGGGCTGCTGGCGCTGTCCGACGAGGAGATGTCCGCGACGATCGACGACTACCAGCGCGGTTTCACCTGGCTGCGCGACCCGCGATTCGTGTCGGTGGCCGCGGTCCAGGGCCACGCGATCGGGGCCGGCTTCCAGTTGGCGCTCAGCTGCGATCTGCGGGTCGCGGCCGACGACGCCCGGTTCTGCATAAAGGAGTCCGCGCTCGGCCTGGTACCCGACCTCACCGGCACGAAGCCGCTGGTCGAGTCCGTGGGCTACGCCCGGGCACTGGAGATCTGCGCGACGGCCCGGACGGTCGAGGCCGACGAGGCCCTGCGGATCGGCCTGGTGGCGTCCGTCGTACCAGCCGGGCAGCTGGACGCCGCGGTCGCCGAGCTCGTCGGCGCGCTCACGGCGCCGATGGCGGGCGCCGTCCGGGAGACCACCGCCCTGCTGCAGGGGGCGGCCGACCGGTCGCTGGACGACCAGCGACGGCTCGAGCGCGAGGCGCAGGTGCGTCGCTTCCGCGACGTGGCCCGCGCGCTCGCGGGGGACTGACGGGAGGAGGCACCGTGTCGGGGATGTACGGCGCCGGGACGGCCTGGCGCAACCTGCGGGCCGACCGCAGCGTGGTCGACAACCGGATCGAGGCGCACACCGTGCGCCGCGTGGTCGGGTTCGCGCGCCCCCACCGGGGCCTGATCGCGGTCTTCCTGCTGCTCACGGTCATCGACGCCTCGACCGTCGTGGTCACCCCGCTCCTCGTCCAGCGGGTCGTCGACGACGGCATCCTGGCCGGGAACAGCGGCCTGGTCACGGCGTTGGCCCTGGCGATGGCGGGCTTCGCCCTGTTCAGCGCCGTGCTCAGCGTGCTCAGCGGGTGGCTGTCCTCGCGGATCGGCGAGGGGCTGATCTTCGACCTCCGCACCCGCGTCTTCGCCCACGTCCAGCGCCAGTCGCTGGCCTTCTTCACCCGCACCCAGACCGGCGCCCTCGTCTCGCGGCTCAACAACGACGTGATCGGTGCCCAACGGGCGTTCACCAGCACGCTGTCCAGCACCGTGTCCAACTCCATCGCCGTGGTCGTCGTCGGCATCACCATGCTGGCCCTCAGCTGGCAGGTGACCCTGCTGTGCCTCGCCATGTTCCCGCTGCTGTTCCTGGTGTCGCGGTTCGTCAGCGGCCGGCTGGCCGGGCTGACCCGCCAGCAGATGGACGGCAACGCCGACCTCGGCACGGTGATGACCGAGCGCTTCAACGTCGGTGGGGCCATGCTGCTGAAGCTCTTCGGCCGGCGCCGCGAGGAGGACGAGCTGTTCGCGGTCAAGGCGGCCCGGGTCCGCGACCTCGGGATCCGGATCTCCCTCATCACCCGGCTGTTCGGGGCGTCGATGATGGCGGTGCCCGCGCTCGCCGCCGCGCTCGTCTACGGCGTCGGCGGGCACCTGGCCATCAGCGGCACGCTCACGGTCGGGACCCTGCTCGCCCTCGCGACGCTGCTGCTGCGCCTGCTGGGTCCGCTCCAGGGGCTGTCCAACGTCCGGATCGACGTGATGACGGCGCTGGTGAGCTTCGAGCGGGTCTTCGAGGTGCTCGACCTGCCGTCGCTGATCCAGGAACGGCACGGCGCGACCCGGCTCCCGGCCACCGCGTCGCGGCTCGAGCTCGACCACGTCGACTTCACCTACCCACGCGCCGACGACGTCTCGCTCGCCTCCCTGGAGGGGATCGCCCGGGTGGAGTCCCGGGAGCACACCCAGGTCCTCCACGACGTCACCTTCGTGGCCGACTCCGGACAGATGGTGGCGCTGGTCGGCCCCTCGGGCGCCGGCAAGACCACCGTCACCCACCTTGTGGCCCGGCTCTACGACCCCACGGCCGGGACGGTGCGCGTCGACGGCCACGACGTGCGCGACGTGAGCCTGCAGTCCCTCGAGGACGTGGTCGGCTACGTCACCCAGGACGCCCACATGTTCCACGACACCATCCGCGGCAACCTGCTCTACGCCCGGCCCGGCGCCACCGACGACGAGGTCTGGGCGGCCTTGGAGGCGGCCCAGATCGCCGGCCTGGTCCGTGCCCTGCCCGACGGGCTGGACACCGTGGTCGGGGACCGCGGCTACCGGCTCTCCGGAGGCGAGCGCCAACGACTGGCGATCGCCCGGCTGCTGCTGAAGTCGCCGTCGATCGTGATCCTCGACGAGGCCACCGCCCACCTCGACAGCGAGTCCGAGGCCTCGGTCCAGCGCGCGCTCGACGCCGCCCTCGCGGGCCGGACGTCACTGGTCATCGCCCACCGCCTCTCCACCGTCCGCAACGCCGACCTGATCCTGGTCCTGGAGGACGGCCGGATCGTCCAGTCCGGCACCCACCTGGAGCTGCTGGCCCAGGGCGGGCTCTACGCCGACCTCTACCGGACCCAGTTCGTGGAGGACGACGGGGCCCCGCCCGGCGCGGTCGAGGCCGTCTGGGGGACCGTCTGATGGATCTGGGCCTGACGGACCGGGTCTTCGTCGTCACCGGTGGGGCCCGCGGGCTCGGCCGCGCCACGGCCGACGTGCTGGTGGCCGAGGGCGCCCGGGTGGTGCTCTCGGGCCGGTCGGCGGACTCCCTCGACCGGGCGGTCGCCGACCTCGGTCCCGCGGCCGTCGCCGTCGTGGCCGACAACGCCGACCCGGCCACGCCGGACCGTCTGGTGGCCGCCGCCCAGGGGGCCTGGGGTCGCCTGGACGGAGCGTTGATCAGCGTGGGCGGTCCGCCGCGGGGTGCCGTCAGCGAGGTCACGGACGAGCAGTGGACGACCGCGTTCGAGTCGGTCTTCCTGGGCGCGGTCCGGCTGGGTCGGGTGCTGGCCGCCGGGCTGGGCGAGAGTGGGTCGCTGGCCTTCGTGCTCTCCACGAGCGTCCGCGCGCCGCTGGCCGACCTGGCCATCTCCAACGGGCTGCGCCCGGGGCTGGCCATGGTCGCCAAGACGCTGGCCGACGAGGTCGGCCCGCGGGGCGTCCGCGTCAACGGACTGCTGCCGGGACGGGTCGCCACCGAGCGGGTGGCCGAGCTGGACGCGGCGGCCGAAGACCCCGCCGCCGCCCGCGAGTCGGCGCTGGCCCGGATCCCGCTGCGTCGTCAGGGCGAGCCGGAGGAGTTCGGCCGGGCGGCCGCGTTCCTGCTCTCGCCGGCGGCGTCGTACGTCTCCGGGGCGATGCTCCCGGTCGACGGCGGGGCACTGCGGGGGATCTGACCGCGACGGCGGGCCTCCTCGGCCGCGACCGCCTGCTTGTAGCGCTCGCGCCGAGCGCGGCGGGCGTCACGGTCGGGACGACCGGGCTTCCCGGACCCCCGGTCGCGACGCGCCGACGGACCACCGCGCCACTCGTCGTAGGCGAACCAGCCGAAGCCGCCGATCGCGAGGACGCCGAAGAACCACCACTGCAGGCCGTAGAAGAAGTGCGGCCCGTTGTCGAGCTCCGGGAGCTCGACGGCGACCAGGGGCTCGGCGGCCGGCGGATCCTCGGAGCGGAGCTCGACCCAGCCGCCGTACACCTCCCGGTCGAGCGCCGCGCCGATCGCGTCGCTGTCGACCGCGCGGGTCGAGCCGTCGTTGACCCGGGTGCTGTCGCCGGAGCCGTCGGCGCGGACGTAGCCGGTGACCGTGACCTCGCCCGCCGGGGGCTCGGGCACGGTGCCGATGTCGCCGCCCTGGTTGATAGTGGGCATCCAGCCCCGGTTGACCAGCAGGGCCGTGCCGTCGGCGGTGACGAGCGGGACGACGACGTCGACGCCGCTCTCCTCGGTGCGCGGGCTGGCGCTGTAGCGGACCACCACCGTGTCGCCGGGGGCGTAGGTGCCCGTGGCGGTCACGACCCGCCACTCGTCCCCGTCGTCCACCTCGCGACCGGGCGCCAGCACGTCGCCGACGGCCGCCGGGTCCCGCGCCTCGTTGGCCCGGACCACGGCGTTGTCGGCCTTCCGGTCCTCCAGACGGTGGAACTGCCACTCGCCGAGCCACCACGTGGCGTAGGCGACGACGGCGATCGCCGCGGCGAAGAGCAGCCAGCGGCGGCTCAGCAGGAACCCGAACGACCGCACGCCACGAGGTTAGTCGCCCCCACCCG
Source organism: Nocardioides sp. CCNWLW216 (assembly GCF_037120545.1). Classification (NCBI taxonomy): domain Bacteria; kingdom Bacillati; phylum Actinomycetota; class Actinomycetes; order Propionibacteriales; family Nocardioidaceae; genus Nocardioides; species Nocardioides sp. CCNWLW216. The sequence continues at coordinate 229,238 of NZ_JBBBBJ010000008.1, read as the reverse complement.
ACCTACACTTCAGGGGTGCCGACCCCCACTGCTCGCGAGCTCTCCGACCGCTACGGCCGGGTCGCGCGCGACCTGAGGGTCTCGCTCACCGACAAGTGCAACCTGCGCTGCTCCTACTGCATGCCGGAGGAGGGCCTCGACTGGCTCGAGAACGAGCGGGTGCTGACCGACGACGAGGTGGTCCGCCTGGTGCGCGTCGGCGTCGAGCTGCTGGGCGTGCAGGAGGTGCGGTTCACCGGAGGGGAGCCGCTGGTGCGCCGGGGGGTCGTCGACATCGTCCGCCGCAGCCGGGAGATCTCGCCCGACGTCGAGCTGTCGATGACCACGAACGCCCTCGGCCTGGCCCGGACGGCTCCGGCGCTGAAGGCGGCCGGCCTCGACCGGGTCAACGTCAGCCTCGACACGGTGCGCCGCGACACCTTCCACGAGATCACCCGACGCGACCGGCTCGACGACGTGGTCGCCGGCCTCGAGGCGGCGTACGACGCGGGCCTGGGTCCGGTCAAGGTCAACGCCGTCCTGCTGCGCGGGGTGAACGACGACCAGGCGCCCGAGCTGCTCGGCTGGGCGGTCGAGCGCGGCTACGAGCTGCGGTTCATCGAGCAGATGCCGCTCGACGCCCAGCACGGCTGGACCCGCGACGACATGATCACCGCCGACGAGATCCTGGCCTCGCTGCAGGCGGCGTACGACCTGACGCCTGCGGTCGAGCCCCGGGGGAGCGCCCCCGCCGAGCTGTGGCTGGTCGACGGCGGTCCGGCGACCGTCGGCGTGATCGCCTCGGTGACGCGGCCCTTCTGCGGCGACTGCGACCGGGTCCGGCTCACCGCCGACGGCCAGGTGCGCAACTGCCTGTTCGCCCGCGAGGAGTCCGACCTGCGCGCCGCGATGCGCAGCGGGGCCACCGACGAGGAGCTCGCAGACCGCTGGGTGGTCGCGATGCGCGGCAAGCGGGCCGGTCACGGCATCGACGACCCCACGTTCCTGCAGCCCGATCGGCCGATGTCCGCGATCGGCGGCTGACCTCAGAAGGGCCGGCCCGGATCCTCGCGCTCGGGATCGTGCGGCTCGACGTCCTTCAGGAAGCCGCGCGAGCCCAGGAAGTCGGATAGCGTCGGCCGGTGCTCGTCGCAGGCCAGCCAGATCTTGCGCCGCTCCGGGGTGTGCAGGCGCGGGTTGTTCCACAGCAGGTCCCACGCGGGCGCGGTCGTGCAGCCCTTCGAGGAGCAGGTGGGCGCCTCGGGACCGAGCGCGGTCACCGGCGACCCGGCGCACGGGACGTGGTGCCGGAAGGCCACGGGGGGAGCTCTCCGGCCCCACGCGCCGGCGATTTTCCCATGCCTCGGGAGGTATTCACAGGCGCTCCCGGCCGTCGTCGAGGGGCTTCGCCGTGGAGGCGTCGAGCTCGCGCCGGTAGGCGGTGTCGGCGAGGTCGAAGGCGTCCGAGCGCATGCTCACCGCATTGGCCATCACCACCGCGATGTACGGCAGGATCAGGGCTCCGAAGATGAGGATCGGCCACAGCCACCCCACGCCGGCGAGCGCCGCGATGATGGCGCCGACGAAGCAGAGCGACCGCAGGCTCATCGAGAGCAGATAGCGGCGCTGCCGGATCGCGATGTCGGCGTTGCGGTCCGAGGCGGCCGTGGTGATCCGGACCGCCTGGGGAGAGCGGTTCCGGTCCCTGGCCATGGCTCCAGCGTACGTCGGGCGGACGACCTACCGGAGCCCCCTCCCGGGTGGCCTACGATCGGCCTCCCACGACCGTTCGGAGGATCCATGTCCAACCGCACCTACCGCGTGACCGAGATCGTCGGCACCTCGCCCGAGGGCATCGACGAGGCGATCCGCAACGGCGTCTCGCGGGCGGGGCAGACCCTGCGCCACCTCGACTGGTTCGAGGTCCTCCAGGTGCGCGGCCAGATCAAGGACGGCGCGGTCGAGCACTTCCAGGTGAGCATGAAGGTCGGGTTCCGCCTCGAGGACGACTGAGGTGCCTCGGGCCGAGCTTGCGAGGCCCGAGAGCCAGCACCCAGGTCGAGTAGCCGCGCGACCGAGGAACGAGGTCGCGACCGGCGTACCGAGACCGTGACGGAGGGTCTCGATACGCTCGCTGGCGCTCGCTACTCGACCAACGAGGTCGTCGATCGGCCAACGAAGGGGCCGGCGGAGCGGGATCGTGGCCCCGGTTCGGCGTACTGGTTGGTAGTCGATAGCGTCGCTGCCGTGAGCGACACAGACGAGTCCACCGGTCGTTCGGTCCTGGTGACCGGCGGCAACCGCGGCATCGGCCGGGCGATCGCCGAGGCGTTCGTCGCCAACGGCGACCGGGTCGCCGTGACCACCCGCAGCGGCGGTGCGCCCGAGGGGACGCTCGACGTCCGCTGCGACATCACCGACCCCGAGGCGGTCGAGGCCGCGTTCGCGACCGTCGAGGCCGCGCACGGTCCGGTCGAGGTGCTGGTGGCCAATGCCGGCGTCACGCACGACACGCTGCTGCTCCGGATGTCCGAGGACGACTGGTCCTCGGTGATCGACACCAACCTCACCGGCTCCTTCCGGCTCGCCAAGCGGGCCTCGAAGGGCATGCTGCGGCTGCGCCGCGGCCGCATCGTCTTCATCTCCTCCGTGGTCGGCCTGCTCGGCTCGGCGGGGCAGGTCAACTACGCGGCCTCCAAGGCCGGCCTGGTCGGAATGGCGCGCTCGATCGCGCGGGAGCTGGGCTCCCGCTCGATCACGGCGAACGTCGTGGCGCCCGGCTTCGTGGAGACCGACATGACCGGCGTGCTCACCGACGAGCAGAAGGCCGCGATCAAGGCGCAGGTCCCGCTGGGGCGGTACGCCGCGCCGGAGGAGATCGCGTCGACCGTGCTGTGGCTGACCGGCGACGGCGCGAGCTACGTCACCGGGGCCGTCATCCCGGTCGACGGTGGACTAGGGATGGGGCACTGACATGAGCGGAATCCTGGACGGCAAGACGATCCTCGTCGCAGGCGTGACGATGGACAGCTCGATCGGCTTCGCCACCGCCAAGGTGGCGCAGGAGCAGGGTGCGACCGTGCTCATCTCCAACTTCGGCCGGGCGCTGAGCATCACCCGCCGGATCGCCAAGCGGCTCCCGGTCGAGCCGCCGGTGCTCGAGCTGGACGTGACCGACCCGGAGCACCTCGCGGGCCTGGTCGACCAGGTGCGCGAGCACCTCGGTCCCGACGCCCGCCTCGACGGCGTGGTCCACTCGATCGCCTACGGCAACCCCGAGACGCTGTTGGGCGGCAAGTTCCTGGAGGGGCCGTGGGACGACGTCGCCCAGGCCGTGCAGGTCTCGGCGTACTCACTGAAGTCGCTCGCCATGGCGGCCAAGCCGCTGATGGGCCGGGGCGGCTCCGTGGTGGGCCTGACCTTCGACGCCACGGTGGCGTGGCCGGCGTACGACTGGATGGGCGTGGCGAAGGCCGGCCTGGAGTCCACGTCGCGCTACCTCGCCCGTGACCTGGGCCCGGACGGCATCCGCTGCAACCTGGTCTCCGCCGGTCCGCTGAAGACGCTGGCCGCGAAGGCGATCCCCGGCTTCTCCGACCTCGAGGCGATGTGGGAGACCCGCGCCCCGCTCGGCTGGGACAACGCCGACCACACGCCCACGGCCAAGGCGGTCTGCGCGCTGCTGTCGGACTTCTTCCCGGCGACGTCGGGCGAGATCGTCCACGTCGACGGCGGCTTCCACGCGATGGGGGCCTAGCCCTCTCGTCTGGGTAACGTCCCGGGCGTGACCTCACTCGTCGAGCTCCGCGTCCTCGAAGGGCCGAACCTCTACTTCCCGCGCGCCGCGGTCAAGCTGACCCTCGACATCAGTGGCCTGGCCGCGGCGTCGGAGGAGACGGCCGGCCGGTTCGCGCGGCGGATCGGGCTGGCGGACGCCCGACCGGGCGCACCGGAGACCGGCTTCCGGCAGCGCTTCGCGCTGCGGGCGGTCGGCCACCTGGTCCGTGCCGTCGCCGACGAGGCCGGTACGACGGGCCTCGGGGTCCGGGTCCGCCCGACCGGCGACCGGCACCGGGTGGTCGTCGCCTACCCGTGGAAGCACCGCGGTCGCGCGGAGGCGATGGGCCGGGCGGTGGCCGACGTGCTGGACGCCGTACCGTCCGCCGACGTGGAGGCCGCGGTCGGCGAGGCCGCGGCGCTGGTGGCGGGCGCCGAGCCCGGGGACGGGCCGCGCACGATCAAGCCGGCCATCCCGGTGGTCGCCGTGACCGGCACCAACGGCAAGACGACCACCTCGCGGATGGTCGCCCACATCGGTCGGGCCGACGGCCGCGTCGTGGGCTGGTCGAACACCGACGGCGTCTACATCGACGGCGAGATGGTCGAGGCCGGTGACTACTCCGGTCCGAGCGGGGCCGGCCGGATCCTGGCCCACGAGCAGGTCGAGCTCGCGGTGACCGAGACCGCCCGCGGCGGCATCCTGCTGAAGGGCATCGGACTCACCCGCAACGACGTCTCGGTCGTCACCAACGTCACCGCCGACCATCTCGGGCTGCAGGGCATCGACACCGTCGACCAGCTGGCCGAGGTGAAGGCGGTCGTCCCGCGGATCACCCGCCGCAAGGGCTGGTCGGTGCTGAACGGGGACGACCCGCGGGTCTTCGCCATGCGTCACGTGATCAAGGCCCGGCCGTGGGTGTTCACCCGCGACGTCGAGTCGCCCGCGATCCGGGAGGTGCTGGGCGAGGGCGGGCGCGCGACCACGGTGATCGACGGCTGGGTCAGCGTGCTGACCCCCGACGCGGACCCCGACCCGCTGGTCGAGCTGGTCGACGTGCCCATGACGCTCGCCGGGCTGTCCCGCTTCAACGTCGAGAACACCCTCGCGGCCGCGTCGGCGGCCCTGGCGATCGGCATCGACCGGTCGGTGGTCGTCGAGGGCCTGCGCTCGTTCCTGCCCGACGCCGAGCACAATCCGGGCCGGATGAACTTCTTCACCGTCGGCGAGGTCTCCGTCGTCGTCGACCTGGCCCACAACGAGGCCGGTCTCGAGGCGCTGCTGGAGATCATGAACGGCGTACGACGGCCCGACGCCCGCCTGCTCCTCGGTCTCGGCGTGGTCGGCGACCGCACCGACGAGCTGATCGAGAAGCTCGGCGAGATCGCGGCCCGCGACAGCGACGTGATCGCCATCGGCCACAAGGAGAAGTACCTGCGTGGCCGGACGACCGAGGAGCTGGAGACCCTGATGCGCGCGGGCGCCGAGCGGGTCGGCGTCACGGGCGTGCCGGCGTACCCGACCGAGGTCGCCGTGATGTCCGCACTCGTGGGCCAGGCGCTCCCCGGCGACGTCGTCGGGCTGATGTGCCACGCCGAGCGCCAGGAGGTCTACGACTGGCTGGCCGAGCACGGCGGTACGCCGGACTCCTCCGCCGACCTCGCGGAGAAAGTCCGGGCCGGGTCGGTCTGAGCCTGCGAAGGACGAGCGTCGGCGAGGAGGTTGACGAGGGTCGAGGAGGGCGGAGCGGAGCGACGCGCTCGTGAGCCGTCTCGAAACCCCGAGCCGGGTCGATCTGAGCCGGTGGTCCTGGTTACCCGGTTCCCCGGGTAAGTAGGAAACCCTGACGTTCCCGGGCGAAACTTCACCCAGGAACGTCCGGGAAAGGCCGGGAGGTCCCGGGCGGTCAGCAGCGGTGCGGCGTGTAGGCGCACCAGCCATACCCGCCCGTCGCCGGGACGGAGGAGTCGTCGACCTCGCCGGCCCGCGGTGTCAGGGTCAGCCGCCACCCGTGCTCGTCGCGGTCGTGCTCGGCCCAGAGGTGCTCGTGCGAGCCCCGGCCCCAGTCGCCCGCTCCGCCGCTGCTGACGCACAGCTCCCAGTCGTCGCCGGTCCGGCAGAAGAACTCGAGGTTGATGTCGGCGCCGTCGCCGTTCGCGTCGACGACCGCTGCGGCTTGGTCGCCGAGGGTGCCGACGGCGCGGACGACGGCGTACCGGCCGTCCCAGCCGCCCGCCTCGATCACCGCCCGCTCGTCCAGGTCGCTCATCGGGCCAGCCTGGCAGCGAGGGGTGCGACCCGGCGACCGGTTTAGGGGTACTCCACCTCGCGCGGCGCGCTGGCGACATCCACGTCGCCCTCGACCAGCAGAGCGACCAGGCCGGACTCGGAGCGGGTCTCGTGGAGCTCGTTGGGCTCCCAGACGGCCGCCTGGCCGGGAGCGAGTACGACGGCGTCGCCGCTGGACCCGGAGACGGTCGCGTCCCCGGACAGGACGACCAGCAGCTGGCGACCGGCGGCGGGATGACGCCCGACCACGCCGCCGGGCCTGAGGCGGACGGTCACCAGGTGGGCCTCGGCGGTGATCCCGAACGCGGTGACGTCGAAGCCGCGGCTGCCGTGCGCGTCGACGGGACGGCCGGGACGGTCGCCGAGGGTCAGCACCCTCACTCGTCGCCCACCGAGCCCGCCACCAGGTCGGGGTCGGCGCCCGGGGCCTCGGAGGAGACACCGGCGCCGGCCTGGGCCTGGGAGGACCAGGTCTCCAGCTCGCTCATCACGGCGGCGTGCTTGTCGACGCAGACCACGACCAGGTCGCCGCGGTTGGCGCGCGACATGGCGTGCCGGACGGCCTCGATCTCGTCGAGCACCTCCTCGACCTGCTTGCAGCGCGCACCCTCGGCGATCGCCGTACGGACGCCCTCGAGGACGAGACCCGCGACCTCGCCGCGCTCGCGGCCGCGCAGGGACAGGTCCTCGCGGACGATGACCACGTCGAAGTGCTGGGCGGCGATGTGGCCGAGCTCGCGCATGTCCTCGTCGCGCCGGTCGCCCGCGGTGGCGATGATGCCGATCCGCGACGGCCGGGCCAGGTCGTGCGAGGAGGCCATCGAGTCGCCCACGCGGTCGACGAAGTCGCCCAGCATCCTCATGCCGGGTGCGTTGTGGCAGTAGTCGACGATGACGTTGACGCCGTTGACGTCGACCTCGTTGAGCCGGCCGGGGGAGAGGTAGTAGTTGGTCGAGAACGAGCGGAGGCCCTGCCGGATGTCGTGCAGCGGGGCGCCGGCCGCGAATGCCGCGGCCGCCGCACCGAGCGCGTTCTGGACGTTCATCCGGGCCCGGCCGCCGAAGGTCGCCGGCAGCAGGTGGGTCCAGGCCAGCTGCATCTCCCGGGGGCCGTGCTTGACCACGATCATCTCGCCGCGCTCGGAGGGGTTGAGGACCAGCGCCTTGCCGCCGCGGCGGCAGTGGGCGTCGATCATCTCGCGGACCTCCGAGCCGGGCTCCTCCATCGAGAACCAGACGACCTGGCCGGAGCAGCGCCGGCGCATCTCGCGCACCAGCGGGTCGTCGGCGTTGAGCACGGCGTGCCCGTCGCGGGGGACCGCCTCGACCAGCACGGCCTTGACGTCGGCCAGCTGCTCGACGGTGTCGATGCCGCGCAGGCCGAGGTGGTCGGGCTGGACGTTGAGCACCACGGCCACGTCGTTGCGCTCGTAGCCGAGGCCCTCGCGCAGGATGCCGCCGCGGGCGACCTCGAAGACCGCGAAGTCGACCCGCGGGTTCTGCAGCACCATCCGGGCCGAGCGCGGACCGGAGGCGTCCGAGCGGATCACCAGGCGCTCGTCGATGACGACGCCGTCGGTCGAGGTCATGCCGACCTTGCGGCCCATGCCCTTGAAGATGTGGCTGATCATCCGCGAGGTGGTCGTCTTGCCGTTGGTGCCGGTCACGGCCACGATCGGGATCCGCGACGTGGCGCCGGGCGGGAACAGCATGTCGACGACCGGCTTGGCGATGAACTGCGGCTCGCCGATGGTCGGGTGGGTGTGCATCCGGAACCCCGGAGCCGCGTTCACCTCGCAGATGGCGCCGCCGGTCTCGCGCACCGGCTCGGTGATGTCGGGGCAGATGAAGTCGATGCCCGCGATGTCGAGCCCGACCATCCGGGCCGCCTCCTCGGCGATCTCGACGTTCTCGGGGTGCGCCTCGAAGGTGCGGTCGATCGAGATGCCGCCGGTCGACATGTTGCCGGTGAGGGCGAGCCGGACGTGCGCCCCCTCCGGCGGTACGTCGGTCATCGCGTAGCCCTGCTCGCGCACCAGCAGGACGGCCGCGTCGTCGACCTTGATCCGGGTCAGCACCTTCTCGTGCCCGACACCGCGGCGCGGGTCGGCGTTCGCGGTGTCGACCAGCTGCTCGATGGTCGACGTGCCGTCGCCGGTGACCGACGCGGGCACCCGCTCGGCGATCGCGGCCACCTTGCCGTCGATGATCAAGCAGCGGTAGTCCTTGCCGACGATCTGCTGCTCCACCAGGATCGTGCCGCGGCGCGACTGGGCCTGGGCGAGCTCGAAGGCCGCGCGTACGTCGTCGGCGTTCTCGTTGTCGAGGATGACCCCGCGCCCGTGGTTGCCGTCGAGCGGCTTGAGCACGACCGGGTAGCCGATCCGCTCCGCCGCCCGCACCGCCGCCTCGACGGTGCGCATCGTCTCCTGCTTGGGCACCGGCAGGCCGGCCGCGCTCAGCAGCGACGTCGTCAGGTCCTTGTCGGAGGCGATGTCGACGGCGATCGCGCTGGTCGCGGAGGTCATCGTGGCCCGGATCCGCTTCGCGTGCACGCCCTGGCCGAGCTGGACGAGCGAGTACTGGTTGAGCCGCAGCCACGGGATGTCCCGCGACACCGCCTCGTCGAGGATCGCCTGCGTCGACGGCCCGAACGCAGTGCGCTGGGCGCGGGTGATGAACGACTCCAGCTCGGCGTCCCAGTCGAACTCCGGGTCGGCCTCGACCAGGTGGTTCACGAGCCGTACGGCGAGCCGCGCCGCGGCCAGGCCGACCTGCTCGTCGACGTACCCGAAGACCACGTTGTAGTGGCCCGGACGTCCCTTCACCCCGCGGGTCTTGCCTCGTCGTACGTCGTGGCCGACGACCTGCTGGAGCGCCAGCGCGGAGTGCTCCGCGACGTGGCCGAGCCAGGTGCCTTCGTGCAGCCGCTCGACGAAGCCGCCGCGCTTGCCGCGGGAGCAGGAGTGCTCGCGCAGGCCGGGGAGCATGTCGAGGATGTTGTCGGTGAAGCCGGGCAGCGTGTTCGTGGGGTAGCGCTCCAGGACGCCGAGGTCGACGACCAGGTGGATGGCCTTGTCGTAGGACCACACGTTGGCGCCGCGGTAGACCCGCGTCTCCTCGATGCTGAGGTCGGGGGTGGGGCGTTCGGTCACGTGGAAGCTCCGTCCTGCCGAGATGACGGCGAGTTCTTCTTGGTCTGGCGGGCCTTGCGTCGCTTGAGGGTCGTGGGGGAGACGTCGCCGGCCGCGATGTCGCGGGCCAGCCGGCGGAGGTCCTGGCCGGCCTCGGCGAGCTCGGCGACGTCCTCGGCCGCCACCTCCGCGACGTGGGGCAGCAGCTCGCGCGCGGTGAGGTCGAAGGCCGATCCCTCCGGCAGCACGTGCAGGACGACGCCGCTGGCCAGCAGCGGCGCCGAGCGCTTGGCCTCGTAGGCGTTGGTGGTGATCCGGGCCGGGTCGAACACCGTCACGGCGCCCCGGCCGCGCACCCGCAGCACCTCGCGGTCGGTGCCGTCCTCGCGGATCTCGTGCTCGACGATCGCCGCGGTGTCCTCGTCGACGCCGATGCCGAGCAGCTGGGGTGACTGGGCCACGATCATCAGCAGCCGTCCGTACCGCTCGCGCTGGGCGAAGTGCTGGTCGACCACGCTGGAGCGCAGCAGTCCGAGGCCGGCCGCGACCTGGGTCATCCGCTGCTTGGGCGTCGACCCGCCCACGCCGAAGGCGACCATGTGGCTGGACTGGATGCTGGCCCCCGCGGAGGTGCCGGCGACGACCACGCCGCGCTCGTGGGCGTCGACGATCGCGTCGCCGAGCGGGGTGCCGCAGACGATCGCGGACAGCTTCAGCTGGTTGCCGCCGGTCATGAAGATGCCGGTCGCGTCGGCCAACGACTTCACCAGCACGGGGTCGTGGGCGTCGTCGCGCGACTCGGGGCGGATCGCGACCACCTCGGCGGCCCCCTCGCGGCGGAACAGGGCGTCGTACACCTCGACGACCTCGGCGCCCAGCGACGAGGCGGTCGGGATGACCGCGATGCGTGCGTCGGGACCGCCGCTCGCGGCCACGAACTCCCGAAGGATCGTGCGCTTGCGCAGCTTGTCCTCGGCGCCGCCGATGATCATGAGGGGTCCCCGGGCCATGACAGTCACCCTAGGGGGTGCCAGACTTTCACCCCGTGAGCGAGCAGAAGCGGACCCTCGTCGTGATGCGCCACGCGAAGGCCGAGCAGGACGGCACGACCGACTTCGACCGGCGGCTGGCCGAGCGCGGCGAGCGCGACGCGCGGGCCGCGGGCGCCTGGCTGGCCGCGCAGGGCGTGGAGCCCGACGCCGCCCTGGTCTCGGCGGCGGTGCGCACCCACCAGACGTGGGACGCCGTGGCCGAGGGTGCGGGCTGGGACGCCGACGTGGCGTCGTACGACGAAGCGCTCTATGCGGCCGGTCCGGAGAGCGCGCTCGACCTGGTGCGCGGCGTCGACGACGACGTCCGGACCCTGGTCGTGGTCGGGCACAACCCGACGGTGGCCTACCTGGCCCAGCTGCTCGACGACGGCGAGGGCGACGAGGACGCGAGCGCGGAGATGGTCGTCGGCTACCCCACGAGCGCGACCACCGTCCTCGAGGTCGAGGGCGACTGGGAGGACCTCGACGAGGCGGGCGCCCGGGTGGTGGCCTTCCACGTCGGTCGTGGGTGAGCTGACCTACCCCGAGGTCGGCGCCACGCTCGCCGGCCCCTTGCCGGCGGGCTACCACCACCTCTCGGTGGAGCGCCGCGTGGGCGCGCGGACGTCGTACGACGCCGCGGTGGCGCAGGTGCTCGGCTGGGGACTCCAGCGCGGTGCGGGTCTCCGCGTCGACCCGTTGCTGGCTCGGGCCACGGTCGGCCTGCGCACCGTCCTGGGAGTCGGGCCGCTGAGCGTCCCCGTGGAGGTGGTCGGCGTCCTGGACGAGCCGGACCGGGGCGGATTCGCCTACGGCACCCTGCCCGGTCATCCCGAGTGCGGCGAGGAGCTGTTCTCGGTCGAGCGGCGCCCGGACGGCACCTGGATCGTGATCCGGGCCTTCTCGCGGCCGGGGCGGTGGTTCACGCGTCTGGCCGGTCCTGCGGGGCGAGTGGCACAGCGGGTGATGACCCAGCGCTACCTCGGATCCCTGGGGCGTCCCGGTGATTGGTAAGACGAAGTACTAGGAACCCGTTGACGGATTGTCAGGCAATCTGATTGGTTTCAGCCACCCCCCGGACACCTCGCCGCCACCTGCTCCTCATCTCCGCCCCGACCGCCCTCGACGGGCGGTCCTGGGTGGGCGCGAGCGTCCCCTCACGAAGGAGTGGCATGTCTGTTCACCCCCCGAGGCGCCGCTGGTCGGCGCGAGGACTCGCCCTGCTGGGACCCGTGGCGCTGGTCGTCACGACCCTCGCCGTGGCCGATCTGCCCGGCGTCGGCGCGGAGCCCGGCTCGCCGCCCGTCGTGCTGCAGCGCGCCCCCGACGAGGAGCCGATGGTCGTCGACGTCCTCCTCGACGACACGGCTGAGATGGACCGGCTCGTCGCCACCGGCGTCGACCTGGACCACGGTGTCGAGCGCACCCCCGACGGGTTGAAGGTCCGCGCCGTCGTCACCGACAGCGAGATCGCCACCCTGAAGAAGGCCGGCTACGAGTTCGGAGAGGTCCTCTACACCGCCGACGACTCGGCTGCCGCCCTCGCCGGGCGCGAGGCCACGATCGCGGCGGAGTCCGCCGCGAACCGGGCCGTGGCGCGGGGGGCGAAGACCGGCCTCGGGGCGCTGCCGGGTTCGACCCCGCCGGACTCGTCGGACGTCCGGATCATCCGCGCCGACTACTACACGAGCTTCGGGGTCGGGGTGCTCTCCGTCGAGGCGAAGCTGCTTCCGGCGAGCACCACCAGCCCCCCGCTCACGGTGCAGCGTGACAGCGGGCCCGGGACACCGATGGGCTCGGGCGGCACGCAGACCGTCTCGCGCTTCGTCGATGCCGGCGTGTACCTCTACCACCTCGGCGCGACCAACGTGAACGTCGACGTCCGCGGGGAGTCCATCCGTCCCGACCGGATCCAGATCACCAGCCCGAGCGGTGACGTGGCGATCGCGAAGGTCAACGACTGGCTGCCCACCGGGACCGAGGACGACCCGTTCAAGGGCGCCGGCTACCAGGAGGACTTCATCTCGAAGTACCTGGTCCCGACCGAGCTCTACCAGCGCGTCGAGCAGCTGGCTGCGACGTACCCCGACCTCGCCGAGGTGGTCACCCTCCCGAACGCCTCGCAGGGCTACCGGCGCAAGGCCCAGGCGATGCTGGAGCCGACCAACCGGCTGACGGCGACGATCAGCGGACAGGACGTCGACCTGCCGTACGCCGCTGCGACCAGCGGGGCCTGGGCGACGCTGGCGCCCACCGCGGGCACCACCCCGTCGGCGGTCGCCGTACGACGGGTGAGCGCCGCCGCGAACCCGGCCTGGCCCGCCGCCACCCCGAGCATGGGCTGCGGAACGCTCAGCGGGCTGACCGGCGCGATCGCGGTCATCGACCGGGGCGAGTGCAGCCTCGCGGACAAGGTGCTGAACGCGCAGAACGCCGGCGCCGTCGCCGTGGCCCTCGTCAACGCCACCACCGGCCTGGCGTCCGCGCCGAGCGGCAGTGCCACGCCGACCGGCGGCTCGACGGCGGTCACGCTGCCGACCGTCGGCATCTCCCTGATGGACGCGACCCGGATCCGCAACGGCGGGAGCACGGTGACCGGCCGTCTGGTGCCGGCCGCGGTCGTCCCGAACAGCTCGCGGATCGGTGTCGAGTCGCTGGCCTGGGGCCACGAGGGCGGCAACGACGTCACCGTCCAGGTCGTCGACCCCGCCGCGCCCGACGCGCCGCTGAGCGTCAGCGTCACCGGAACGGCCATCACCGTGAGTGCCGCGACCGACGGCACCGGGGCGATCGTCAGCACCGCCACCCAGGTGATCGCCGCGCTGCTCGCGGAGCCCGCCGCCGCGGCCCTGGTCGACGCCTACCCCTACCGGACCGAGACCGGCAGCGGCGTCGTCCGCGCGACTCCGGTGGTCCGCCTCAGCGACAACCTCAACGCTCCGGCCTGGGTCTCGCGGGACCCGCACCCGGTCTACGCGCTGAAGATCGGCAAGACCCGGAACGGATCCAAGCCGGGCGTCCTGGCCTACGCCCAGGAGCACGCCCGCGAGTGGGTGCCACCGCTGGTGACGCTCGAGGCGGCCGAGCGGCTGCTGCGCAACTACGCGACGCACGCGCCGACCCGCGAGCTGGTCGACAACCTGGAGATCTGGATCGCGCCGTCGATCAACCCCGACGGTGGCCACTACTCGTTCTTCGACTTCGCCTCGCAGCGCCGCAACATGACCCGGCACTGCGCGAAGGGCGGGGTGTACGACGCGACCGGCCGCAACAGCTGGGGCGTCGACCTGAACCGCAACTTCACCGAGTACAGCGCGCACGACGGCTACTCAGGCGCGTCGGCGACCAACTGCACCAGCGACACCTATGCCGGCCCGACCGAGCTCTCGGAGCCGGAGGCTCGCAACGTCGACTGGATGATGGCGCGGCCCAACATGCGCTACTCGATGAACATGCACTCGTCGGGTGACTACTTCATGTGGGCGCCGGGCGCCTACAAGGACGCGGGTCGAGAGACGGCCCCGCGCCCGAGCGTCGGCGAGGAGGCCTACTTCTGGCAGGCCTCGAACCGGATCCTCACCGCCATCAAGCGCGAGCGCGGCATGACGGTCACCCCGGCTCGGACCGGGCCGATCATCGACGTGCTCTACTCGGCGGCCGGCAACTCCGGCGACCTCGCCTGGTACAAGTACGGGCTCTACGGCTGGAACTTCGAGGTCGGCCGCACCTTCCAGCCGCCGTTCGAGTCGCTCACGCCCACCGGGCCCGGGGCGCACCAGGAGGCGATGGAGTACGCCAACGGCCTCGTCGAGCTGCTCCGCGTCGCCCGGGACCACGACCTCGACGTGAGGGCGCCGAAGACGGCGCTGGAGTTCGTGGAGACGTCCGACCCCGAGCAGGTCGAGTTCGTGTTCACCTCCGACGAGGCGGTCGAGATCTTCTACACGCTCGACGGCACCGTCCCCACCACGAGCACCGCGACCGAGTGGAAGTCGGCCGGTGACCGCGAGGGTGGTGAGCGGGTCCGGGTCGCCAAGGGCACGCGGGTCCTCTGGTACGCCGTCGACGCGGCCGGCAACGTCGAGGCGGGCTACGACCCGACCGGGACGGATGGGCGCGGCTATCGCAAGTGGATCGCCGACCCGGCGTGGGAGCCCGAGGCGGCGACGCCGGCGGTCAGTCTCGCGGTCTCGCCGACCAGCCTGCAGCAGGGCCGTACGGCGACCGCCACCGTGGCCGTGACCGCCGAGAACGACTTCGACCTGGCGCCCTCGGGCACGGTCACGGTCCGCGCCGGCGGCGTCGCGGTCGGGGAGATCGTCCTGGGTGCCGACGGCACCGGCCGCGGGACGGTCGGCCCGTTCACCACGGCCGGCTCGATCCCGGTCACGGCGTCGTACGCCGGTGACGACCTGACCGCGGCGGGCACGTCCGCCGCCGTGCCGGTCCGGGTCGTCGCCGCACCCGTGGTCAAGGTCGCCTCCCAGACCCGGGTCCTGAAGGTCCGCCCGAAGGCGGTCACCCGGACCACCCGGCCCCGGCTGACGGTCGCCGTCACCGCGTCGCGGCCGGTCACCGGTCCGGTCGTGGTCCGGTCCGGCGGCAAGGTCGTCGGGCGCGGGACGGTCACGGCGAACGGACGCCTGGTCGTGCGCCTGGCGAAGCTGGGACGGCCCGGGCGCAAAGTGCTCGCGGTCCGCTACCTCGGCAATGCGCAGGTGAAGGCGTCGGCGACGCGGGTGGTGGTGCGCGTCCGGCGCTGAACGGGCGCTCGCAGGATCGGCGGGCCGGTGGCACCTCGGGGTGTCGCCGACCCGCCGCCCGTCGTCAGACCGGCGGCGCCGGAGTGACGAAGCCGGCCTCGGCGTCGGCGGCCTCGATCTCCTCGCGGGAGATGCCGAGCAGGTAGAGGATCGCGTCGAGGTAGGGCACGTTGACCGAGGTGTCGGCGGCGTCGCGGACCAGGGGCTTGGCGTTGTAGGCGATGCCGAGGCCGGCCGCGTTGAGCATGTCGAGGTCGTTGGCGCCGTCGCCGATGGCGATCGTGGCGGCCTCGGAGACCCCCACCTCCGCGGCGAACTCCCGCAGCGCCCGCGCCTTGGCGGCCCGGTCGACGACCGCGCCGACGATGCCGCCGGTGAGGTGGCCGTCCACGATCTCCAGCTCGTTGGCGCGGGCGAAGTGGATCCCGAGGTCGGCGGCGAGCCGGTCGGTGATGTGGGTGAAGCCGCCCGAGACGATCGCGAACCGGTAGCCCAGCCGCCGCAGGGTCCGGACCATCGTGCGCGCCCCCGGGGCGAGCAGGATGGCGTCGTACACGTCGTCGAGGGCGGAGGCGGGTACGCCCGCCAGCAGCCGGACCCGCTCGCGCAGCGACTGCTCGAAGTCGAGCTCGCCGCGCATCGCCCGCTCGGTGATCGCGGCGACCTCGGCCTCGCAGCCGGCGTGGGCGGCGATCATCTCGATCACCTCGCCCTGGATCAGGGTGGAGTCGACGTCCATGACGATCAGCCGCATGCCGCGCCGCAGCAGGTTGGCCGGCTGCACCGCCACGTCGATGCCCTGGCGGGCGGCCTCGACGGCGAGCACGGCGCGCAGCGCGTCGGGCTCGGCACCCGAGACGTGCAGGTCGATGGCGGTGACGGGGTAGCGCGCCATCCGCTCGATCCGGTCGATGTTGGCGCCGGCGTCTGCGATGCGACCGGCGATGGCCGACATCGCGGTCGCCTTGAGGGGGCTGCCGATCACCGTGACGTGGGAGCGGCCCTCGGGGCGGGGCCGGTTGTCGCCGGTGCCGCGGTCGACGTCGACGCTCATCCCGAGCTCGTCGGCGACCTGCTCGACGGCGGTGCGCAGCCGCTTCCAGTCGCGGGGCGCGGTGACCAGGACGCCCAGGACGAGGCGTCGGCGGAGCACGATCTGCTCGACGTCGACGACCTCGACGCCGGCCCTTGCGAGGGTGGCGAAGACGGCCGAGGTGACGCCGGGCCGGTCCTTCCCGGTCAGCGTGATGAGGAGGGTCTCGGGCTTCGCGTCGGTGGCCATCGTGGGCCGAGGCTATCGCTGCTGGAGTCCTGTCGGTGGTCTGGGCCAGGGTGGTGGACATGGATGCTGACCTCGACGCCCAGCCCGATCCCCACGAGACCCTGACCCGGTTCGCCGACGCGATCGCCACCCGAGACTGGGACGGGCTGTCCGCCCTGCTGGCCGCCGACTTCGCCGCCCGGCTGGTGCACACGGGGGAGACCTTCGACCGGGACGGCTTCGTCGCGTTCAACCGCGACTACCCGGGACCGTGGACCTTCGCCCTCGAGGACGTCGTCGCCTCCGGCTCGACCGGAGTCCTCCGGGCCCGGGTGACCGCCGGGCCCGCGACCTACTACGTCGCCTCCTTCGCGACCCTCGACGAGTCCGGCTCGATCGTCGACCTGATCGAGGTCTGGACCGACGCGGTCGCCACCGACGGCGGCCGGCCGCACCCCCACCACGGCCTGGACTACGTCGAGATCGGCGTCGCCGACCTCGCGTCGGCCCAGGAGTTCTACGCCGCCGCCTTCGGGTGGGAGTTCAACGCCTACGGCCCCGCCTACGCCGGCATCCGGGCTCCGTCGGGCCGTGGCGAGGTCGGCGGCCTCACCCCGGGTCGCCCGGCCACGGCCGGCGGGCCGCTGGTGCTGCTGTTCTCCGACGACCTCGACGCCAGCGTCGCGGCGGTCAGCGCTGCCGGCGGCACGGTCACCGAGGGCCCCTACGACTTCCCCGGCGGGCGCCGGTTCCACTTCACCGATCCGAGCGGCACCGAGCTGGGGGTGTGGTCGACGAGCTAGTGACCCGGTGCGAGCGCGAGCAGGTCCGCGTACCGATAGCCGGGCCATCCGTGGATCGCGCGGCACCATTCCTCGGGGACGGCGTTCGCTCCCCAGCGCGCACCCAGCAATCCGCCCGCGATCGCAGCCACCGTGTCGGTGTCGTCCCCGATCCGGATCGCGCCGTGCAGCCCGCGTTCGAGCTGACCTGGCGTCTCCGGAGTGTGAGCGATGGCAGCGGCTGCTGCCTGCAGCGCGGTCACGGTGAACCCGTTCGGAGTGAACTCCCGGCCCGGGACGTCCTCGGACCGCCGCTCCGGGCGGAGCGCGTCGGCGAGCCAGCCCGCCCATTGCTCGGACCGCGAGGTCAGGAGGTCGAGCCCCGCGGTCAGGTCGATTCGGCCATCCACGACCGCGACCCGCACCGCCTCGCTCCACAGGACGCACGAGTCGCCGGCCAGTGGATCGGCGTGGGTCAGACTCGCCACCCGTCGGGCAGCGCCGGCGAGCGCCACTCGGTCGTCGAGGTGGGCGAGTGCCACGGGGGCGGTCCGCATCAGCGCGCCGTTTCCGGCTGAGCGGGGATGATCGAGGGCGTCGATCGTCGCTTCCTGGGCGAGCACCCGACCCGGCCCGTCCTCGCCGGCCTCCAGTCGGCAGGACGCCGCTCCGAGCACCCTCGACGTCTGGATCCCGATGTCCGGCGGTGAGGACCGGTACCAGCGGACGAAGCCCTGGGCGATCAGGTCGAGCGCTGCCGGGGTGGCAACCGAACCCGTCGCCCGCACGGCCTCCGCGATGACGATCGCCATCGAGGTGTCGTCACTCCACTCCCCGGGTGCGAAGTCGCCGAGCCCGCCGCCCAGCATCGCGGCATCCTGACCCGCACCGGGAGGCGTGGCGAACTCATAGTGCACGCCGAGGGCGTCGCCGACCGCGCTGCCGATGAGTGCGCCGGCCGCGCGATCGGCCTGCGTGGGCGTCAGCTGCAGAAGTCTCCGCACGCGGTCATCCTCGCGCAGCGCGCACCCGTCCAACGACGTCCTGCCCTAGGCCGGCGGCCAGCCTTCCGGCGAGCAGGCGGCGACGAGCGCGCGCCGGCCGGCGCGGGCGAGCGGCTGGAGCGCCTCCCGCCGGGCCGCGATCTCGTACGACGAGACCGCGCCGCCGTCGTCCTCCAGCGCGAGGTCGACGATCTCGGCGGCCTGCAGCCCGCGGGCGGCCAGCTCGACGCAGCGCGCCGGGACGCCGTCGGGCGCGCTCAGCGGCTCGCGGTGCCGCAGGTTCATCAGCCGGTCGGCCACCTCGGGACGCCAGCGGGCGACGTCGAGGGCGGCCAGGGTCTGCGCCGTCTCGATCAGCGCGGCCCGCAGGCCCCGGTCGGCCTCGCCGACGTCCGGCAGCTGGCGCCGCTCCGCGCGGTGGGCCACCCAGGTCACCGCAGCGCCCACGCGCACCGGCACCAGACCCACTCCGGCGTCGACGGCCACGACCGCCTCACCGGCGTCGAGCGCAGCGTCGTTGAACGGCCGGGGCCCGCCCAGGCCGACCGGGTCGCCCTCCACGGGGAACGCGGCCCCGATCCCGGTCGCGCCCTCGGCCCGGAGCCGGCCCAGCCCGGTCAGCAGGCCCTCGGCGGCGTCGGCGCCCCCGAGGCCGAGGCCCGAGAGCAAGGCGACGACGTGGGTGGCGTCGTCGTCCACGACCGCGTCGACGAGCAGGTCCGCCACGACGTACCCGCGCAGCCAGGAGGTGCCCCACCAGGCGAGACGGGCGGCGGGCGGCAGCGGTGAAGTCACGGCCGAGGACACTACGCCGGGCCGTGGAGCCGTCTGGATAGGGTTGCCTCATGAGCGCCGTGCTGGACTTCGCCGACGTCACCGTGCGGCGCGGGCAGTCGACCCTCCTCGACCGGGTGAGCTGGACCGTCGAGGAGGACGAGCGGTGGGTGATCCTCGGCCCGAACGGTGCCGGGAAGACCACGCTGCTCCAGGTCGCCTCCGCGCAGATGCACCCCACCGAAGGGGTCGCGGGGATCCTCGAGGAAGTCCTCGGCACGGTCGACGTCTTCGAGCTCAAGCCGCGGATCGGACTCACCAGCGCCGCGCTCGCCGAGCGGATCCCGCGCTCCGAGCGGGTCCACGACGTGGTCGTCTCGGCGTCCTACGGCGTGGTCGGCCGCTGGCGCGAGGAGTACGACGACCTCGACCACGACCGGGCCACCAGCCTGCTCCGTGAGCTCGGCGCCACGCACCTCGTCGATCGGACCTTCGGCACCCTGAGCGAGGGGGAGCGCAAGCGGGTCCAGATCGCCCGCGCGCTGATGGCCGACCCCGAGCTGCTGCTTCTCGACGAGCCGGCCGCGGGCCTCGACCTGGGCGGGCGCGAGGACCTGGTGGCGACGCTGTCCGTGCTCGCCCACGACCCCGACTCACCCGCGACCGTGCTGGTCTCCCATCACGTCGAGGAGATCCCGCCGGGCTTCTCCCACGCGCTGCTGCTGCGGGAGGGCCGGGTGATGGCCGCGGGGCTGCTCGACGACGTGCTGACCGAGGCCAACCTGTCCGCCACGTTCGGCATGCCGCTGGTCCTCAGCCACGAGGACGGCCGCTGGGCGGCCCGACGGCGCACCCGGCGCCGGTAGGGTCCGGACATGGACTGGCTGAGCGACAACCACTGGGCGGGCTGGCTGAGCGCCGCGGTCGCGCTCGGCGTGATCGAGGTGTTCAGCCTCGACCTGATCTTCGCCATGCTGGCTTTCGGTGCCGTGGTCGGCCTGGTCTCCTCCGCGCTCGGTGCGGCGTTCCTCGTCTCGTTCCTGCTGGCCCTCGGCACCGCCGGTGCCACGCTCTTCCTGCTGCGCCCGCCGCTCATCAAGCGGCTGCACGGCGGACCCGACCTGACCATGAGCCACGGTCGGCTGGTCGGCAGCCAGGGCGTCGCGGTCTCCCGGATCACCGGCGTCGAGGTCGGCCAGGTCCGGCTCGCCGGCGAGCTGTGGTCGGCCGCGCCGTACGACGACACGCTGGCCATCGAGCCCGGCGAGGCCGTCGAGGTGCTGGAGATCCGCGGCGCCACGGCGTACGTCCACCCCGTCCCACGCCTCGACCCCTAGCGCTCGACCCCACAGCTCGACACACCAAGCTCTCGGAAAGGAGCCCTCGTGGATGGCGTCATCGTCCTCGTCCTGCTGGGCCTGATCTTCCTGTTCATCGTCACGGTGATGGCCAAGACCGTGCGGATCGTGCCCCAGGCGCGCGCCGGCATCGTGGAGCGGTTCGGCAAGTACAAGCAGACCCTGCCGGCCGGCCTCAACATCGTGGTGCCGTTCATCGACAAGGTCCGCTACCTGATCGACCTGCGCGAGCAGGTGGTGAGCTTCCCGCCCTCGTCGGTGATCACCGAGGACAACCTGACCGTCGAGATCGACACGGTCATCTACTTCCAGGTCATCGACCCGGTGGCGGCGACCTACGAGATCGCCAACTACATCCAGGCCGTCGAGCAGATCACCATGACCACGCTGCGCAACATCGTCGGCGGCATGGATCTGGAGCAGACCCTCACCAGCCGGGAGACGATCAACTCCGGGCTCCGCGGGGTGCTCGACGAGGCCACCGGCAAGTGGGGCATCAGGGTCGGCCGGGTCGAGATCAAGAGCATCGACCCGCCGCCGTCCATCAAGGACACGATGGAGAAGCAGATGCGCGCCGACCGCGACAAGCGCGCCGCGATCCTGACCGCCGAGGGCCAGCGGCAGTCGGCGATCCTGACCGCCCAGGGCCAGAAAGAGTCGGCGATCCTGTCGGCGCAGGGTGACCGGGAGTCGCAGATCCTGCGGGCCCAGGCCGACCGTGAGGCCGCGATCCTGCGGGCCCAGGGCGAGGGCCAGGCCATCCAGACGGTCTTCCAGGCGATCCACGACGGTCGCCCCGACCAGTCGCTGCTGGCCTACCAGTACCTCCAGATGATGCCGAAGATCGCCGAGGGCGACGCCAACAAGGTCTGGATCGTCCCGAGCGAGATCGGCAAGGCGCTCGAGGGCCTGGGCTCGACGATGAACAGCCTGCAGGGCATCCCGCAGGAGGTGGACGGTCCGGTCAAGCGGGTCGACATGGGCCCGACCCAGCCGCAGGTGCCCGAGGCGCGCGGCGAAGACGCCGAGGTCTCGAAGGCCAACGCCGCGGTCGAGGCCGCGATCGCCGAGGCGCAGTCCGCGGCCAACCCGCGCAAGCCCGCCGAACCGGAGCAGGTCACCAGCACCGATCCCTCGATCGATCCCGGTGAGGTACCGCCGGCGCCCGCCCCCTAGGTGCCGCCCCTCCTCGAAGCGCTCGCGATCCTGCTCGCGGGTGTGGCCGCGGGTGGGATCAACGCGGTGGTGGGGTCGGGAACGCTGATCACGTTCCCGACCCTGCTCGCGTTCGGCGTCCCGCCGGTCGTCGCCAACGTGTCCAACAACATCGGCCTGGCACCGGGCTCGGTGTCCGGCGCGATCGGCTACCGCCGCGAGCTCGTCGGTCAGCGTGCCCGCGTGCTGCGGCTGGTCAGCGGGTCGTTCCTGGGCGGCCTGCTCGGCGCCGTACTCCTGATCGTGCTGCCCGAGGGCGCCTTCGAGACGATCGTGCCGGTGCTGATCGGACTCGGCATCGTGCTGGTCGTCGTCCAGCCGCGGCTGTCGCGCCGGGTCGCGGCCCGTCGGGAGGCGGCGGGTGCGCCCGCCTCGCGCCCGGACCCCTGGTGGGTCTGGCCGACGACCGCCCTCGCCGGCGTGTACGGCGGCTACTTCGGCGCCGCGCAGGGCGTGATCCTGATGGGCATCCTCGGGATCGGCATCGACGAGTCGCTGCAACGACTGAACGCGGTGAAGAACGTGCTCGCCGCGGTGGTCAACGGGGTCGCCGGTGTGCTGTTCGTCTTCGTCGCCGATGTCGACTGGTGGCTGGTCCTGCTGATCGGGACCGGAGCCGTCGTCGGCGCGCAGCTCGGCGCCTCCGTCGGTCGCCGGCTGCCGCCGACGGTGCTCCGCGCGGTCATCGTGGTGGTCGGGCTGGCGGCCCTGGTGTCGTTCGCGGTTTGACCCGGTTGTGCTGATTGGTCACATTCAGCAACTAAGACGGCTCTCAGTTGACGTTTGTGACCAAGCGGCGTCTTTAGGGGCCCACCGGTCAGGCGACGGCCTTGGCCTTCTTCTTGGTCCGCAGCCCCAGGAAGCCCGCGAGCACCGCGCCGATCGCGACGCCCATGAACGGCGCGGCGGCCTTGGGCTGGACCGTGCCGTCCTGGATGCCGAGGTAGCCGGTGCCCGCGTCGGCGGCGTCGACGAGGGTGCCGAGGAGCACCAGGTTGCGGCGGGTGCCGCCGCGGGCGAACAGGGTCGCGGCGCCCAGCGCCACCTCGCGGGAGCCGAAGAGCCGGGTCACGTAGGGGAGCTGGGGGTTGCCGGTGGTGTCGAGGTTGAGCAGCCGACCGCCGAGGCGGGGGTCGGCCAGCGCGACGGCGCCGACGACGATGCGGCCCAGGGAGAGTCCGGTCACAGGATTCATGCCCCGGACCCTAGCGGCCCGGCGCTCAGCCGACGCGGACCCGGGGACCGTAGGGACCGTCGATACGCGTCGAGGGGGTGGCGCCCCGAGGCTCCCAGCGGTCGGAGCGCAGGACCTCGTTCTCGTCGCCACCGAAGGCGTACGACGACACGCCTGCCCGCACCCATCGGGGGTCGCGCAGGCATCGACGCGAGAGGACCACGACGACCCGGTCGCGGGCGTGGTCGATGCGCCCACGCAGCCCGCGGCAGCTCGCGTCAGGACCGGCGATGACGAAGGTCCCGCACGGATTGTCCTCCGTCGGTTCGACGTCGATCGCGTCGTAGTCCGGCAACGTCATCAGAGCGACGCGTGTCGCCGAGCTGCCGGCGAACCGGGAGACCTCGATCTCGACGTCGCGCCTCTGGGTCCGCAGGTAGACGGTGGTCGAGCGGGCATCGCGTGGGGCGACGTCGCGGAACCGAACCGTCACCCGGACCCGACTGCGGGAGTGCCGGACGCTCACCCGGGTGATGTCCTGGGTCCGATCCGCCGGGTCCACCCGATCGGTCCAGGTGCCGCACGGCTCGGGCTCGGAGGCGTAGGTGGTGACCACGACGTCGCGCGAGGCGTCGCGGTCCGACCACGTCGCGCCGAGGGCGGGGAGGGGCAGCAGGGTCGGCGCGCTGAGCACGGCCACCAACAGGAGAAGACGACGGAGCACCGAACGATTCTCCGGGTCCGGGCGGGACAGCGCAGGCCTTCGCCGAAACACGTGACACCCTCGTCACATGGACCTGTACGACGTCATGCGCACCACGCCGGCCGTCCGCGAGTTCACCGGCGACCCGCTGCCCGATGATGTGCTGCACCGGATCCTCGACCAGGCCCGGTTCGCGCCGAGCGGCGGCAACCGGCAGGGGACGCGGGTGGTCGTGGTGCGCGACCACGCCACGCGGGAGCGGCTGGCCGAGCTCAACGAGCCGGCGGTCCGCCGCTACGTCGCGCAGGGGAAGGCCGGCCAGAGTCCGTGGAACCCGCTGGAGGAGCCGACGCCCAGCGCTGCGGAGATCGCGGCGACCGCGGTGCCGGCGGCGTTCATCGAGCCGCTGCGCACGGCCGGTGCCGTGCTCGTGTTCCTGGTCGACCTCGGCGTCGTCGCGGCCACGGACCAGCACCTCGACCGGGTCGGCCTCGTCGCCGGTGGCTCGGTCTACCCCCTGGTCTGGAACGTGCTGCTCGCCGCCCGCGCCGAGGGGTACGGCGGCACCATCACCACCATGGCGGTCGCCGAGGAGCCGGCCGTGCTGGCGCTGCTCGGAGTCCCGGACCGCTACGCGCTGGCCGCCGTCGTCCCGCTCGGGCGGCCGGTGAAGCAGCTGACCCGGCTGAAGCGGCAGGAGGTCGCCGACTTCGTCACGCTGGAGACGTTCGACGGCGAGCCGCTCGCCTAGATGACCACGTCCCAGGGCTCGCACGCTCCCCGGGACTCGGTCATCTAGTCGACGTAGGCGGAGTGCCAGCGCGCGATCTCGTCGTACGCCTGCTCGCGGGGGCCGGGGAGGGAGAGGACGACGTCGTGGCGGGCGCCCTCGATGGCGGCGTAGGTGACGTGCGGGCCGACGGCGGTGGACCAGCGGCGGATCTGCTTCACGTCGAGGACGATGTCGAAGCCGTGGACCTCCGGACCCATCTCGACGGGGCTGGCGGAGGCGCCGGAGGAGAGCACCAGCACCGGGCAGCGTACGGCGAGTCCGCGCTGCAGCCGGGCGTGCCCGATCCGGATCGCCCGCAGCCAGCCGGTGGTGACCGCGAACGACTCCAGCGGCTTCCAGGTCAGGTCGAAGTCCCATTCGCCGTCGTGGTCGCGGTGCAGGCTGCGGCCGTAGAGGCCGCTGACCTTGCGCGGGATCTCGCGCAGCGGCTGGCGCGCCCCGAGCTGCTTGACCACGGCGGTGCCGACGGTGCGCATCAGCAGCCCGGCCTGGAAGTCGAGCCAGGGCGAGTTGAGGACCATCCCGGCGAGCCCGTCGGGTCGGCGGGCGTCGGCCCACAGCGACACGGTCAGCCCGCCGGTCGAGTGCGCGGAGATCACGACGTGGTCGTGCCCGTCCCGGCCGGTGACAACCTCCCAGGCCGCGTCGAGGTCCTCGGTGTACTCGTCGAGGTCGGCGACGTACGTCGGGGTCTGGTGCGGCCGGATCGAGCGGCCGTACTTGCGCAGGTCGAGGGCGTAGAAGTCGTAGCCGCGCGACGTCCACCACTCGGCGTACGCGGTGTGGAAGAAGTAGTCGGCGAAGCCGTGCACGTGCAGCACGGCGCGCCCGGTCGGGGCGTCGGCGGGGCGGTGCACCAGGGTGGCGACCACCTCGCCCTCGTCGTCGGGCGCGAGCGCGAGGGTCTCGGCGACGTAGGGCTCGCCGAGGATGTCGGTCTCGGTCATGCGCGCAGTCTGGCAGCCCGCCGGTCCCGGACCTCGAGCGCCAGGTCGGGGTGGTTGGTGGTGACCAGCCAGGCGCGGCCCGGCTTGAGCCAGTAGTGCAGCGACTTCTCGGTGTCGATCGTCCACACCAGCAGCGGCAGGCCGCGGCGGCGGGCGAAGCGGGCGACGCCGTAGCGGGCGAGGGTGTGGTTGGCGACCATGACGTTGGCCAGCGACGCGCGGTAGCGCAGCCGCGGGAAGAGCTCCGACAGCCGGATGCGTACGGCGGCGCGCAGCGGGAGGCCGCGCACGCGCCGACCGAGCGAGAGACCGGCCAGCACCGGCAGCCCCTCGGCGTCGGACCACTCGCGGACGGCCCGCACGGACCGGTCGTCGAGCGTGGTGACCACGATGTTCTCGGCGCCCATCACCTCGACGGCCCGGGCGACCGCGGCGATCTCGTGGGCGCCGCCGGGGGAGGAGAACTTCAGGTCGATGTGGGCCCGGGCCCGGCCGGCGAGGACCTGCAGCACCTCGTCGTAGCGCAGCACGTGGGGCCGGGTCGCCTGGAACTGCGCCAGCGTCGACTCGCGCACCCAGCGCTTGCGCCCGTCGACCTGGATCCAGTCGTCGTGGTGGAGCAGCAGCTCGCCGTCGCTGCTGCGGTGCACGTCGAACTCGACGTAGTCGACGCCGAGGCCGAGCGCCCGGTCGAGCGCCTCGCGGGTGTTCTCCAGGTCCTTGTCGCCGCCGGCGCCGCACCGGTGGGCGCTGAGCAGGACCGGATCGCGCGGCCTCACTGCACGCCCCGCCCGAACGCGTACGACGCCGCCTCACGGACCAGGCCGGCGAGCAGCCCCACGTCGGCAGCGGTCTCGGGGTGCCACTGGACGGCCACGCGGAAACGGGCCTGGGGATCCTCCATGGCCTCCAGCGTGCCATCAGCGGCGTGCGCGGCTGGCACGTACCCCGGGTGGGTCCGCACCGACTGGTGGTGGTGGCAGCTCACGACCAGCTCGGAGCCGACCAGTCCGGCGACCCGGGTGCCCGCCACCGTCGCGACGGTGATGTCACCGAAGACGTCTCCGCCGGGGCTGTGCCGCTCGTGGCCGACCAGGTCGGGCGTGTGCTGGTCGAGCAGCCCGCCGGCGTGCACGGCCATCAGCTGCATCCCGCGGCAGACGCCCAGGACGGGCAGACCGCGGAGCTCGGCGGCGTCGAGGAGCGCCAGCTCCCACGCGTCGCGATCGGCCCGCCAGGCGGCGGTCCGGGGGTGCGGTGGCGTGTCGTACCGTCCGGGGTCGACGTCGGCGCCGCCGCTGATCACCAGCCCGTCGAGCCGGGCCACGACCGCCTCGGCCGAGGCCGGCCCCTGCGTCGGCAGCAGCACCGGGACGCCGCCGGTGGCCTCCACCGCCTCGGCGTACTGCGTCGGCAGCAGGTCGGCGCGCTGCCGCCAGACCCCCCAGGCCGCGTCCTCGCGGTAGGTGGACAGGCCGATGACCGGGACCGCCATCAGAGGGGGGTGACGTAGGCCCCGGAGATGCCGCCGTCGACCAGGAACGTGCTGGCGGTCATGAACGAGGAGTCGTCGGAGGCGAGGAAGAGGACGGCGGCCGCCATCTCGGACGGTTCGCCGAAGCGACCCATCGGGACGTGCACCAGGCGCCGGGCGGCGCGCTCGGCGTCCTTGGCGAACAGCTCCTTTAGCAGGGGCGTGTTCACCGGGCCCGGGCAGAGGGCGTTGACCCGCACGCCCTGCCGGGCGAACTGCACGCCGAGCTCGCGCGTCATCGACAGCACCCCGCCCTTGGAGGCGGAGTAGGAGATCTGGGACGTCGCCGCCCCCATCACCGCGACGAAGGACGCGGTGTTGATGATCGATCCCCGGCCCTGCTCGAGCATGTGGGGGAGGGCGGCCTTGCAGCACAGGTAGACCGAGGTCAGGTTGACCTCCTGCACCTTGCGCCACGCGTCCAGGTCGGTGTCGAGGATCGAGTCGTCCTCGGGCGGGCTGATGCCGGCGTTGTTGAACGCGATGTCGACCGAGCCGTAGGTGTCCTTCGCGGTCTGGAACAGCGCGTCGACCTGGTCCTTGTCGGTGACGTCGACGTGGACGTAGGTCGCGAACTCGGGGCCGCCGAGCTGACCGACGATCTCGTGCCCGCGCTGGTCGTCGATGTCGCCGATGATGACCTTCGCGCCCTCCTCGACGAACCGCTCGACGGTCGCCAGCCCGATGCCCGAGCAGCCGCCGGTGATGACCGCGACCCGGTCCTGGATCCTGCCTGCCATTTCTCTCCGTTCGTTGGTCGAGTAGCCCCGCGAGCAACGAGTGGGGCGTCTCGAGTTCTCGTTGGTCGAGTAGCCCCGCGAGGAACGAGTGGGGCGTATCGAGACCTAGTGGGCGATGAAGACGTTCTTCTCCTCGGTGAACGACATCGGCGCGTCGGGGCCGAGCTCCCGGCCGAGGCCGGACTGCTTGTAGCCGCCGAACGGCGTCCAGTAGCGCACCGCGGAGTGGCTGTTGACCGAGAGGTTGCCGGCCTCGACGGCGCGGGCCACGCGCAGCCCGCGGCCGAGGTCGTCGGTGAAGATCGAGCCGGACAGACCGTAGTCGCTCGCGTTCGCGAGCTCGACGGCGTGCCCCTCGTCGTCGAAGGGCATCACCGCGACCACGGGTCCGAAGACCTCCTCGCGCCAGATCCGGGCGCCGGGGTCGTCGACGGTCACGACGCTCGGCGGCACCCAGAAGCCGTCGCCACCCGGGGTGGTCCCGGCGAACGCGACGTCGGCCTCGTCGAGGTACGAGCGGACCCGGGCCTGCTGGCCGGCCGAGATCAGCGGTCCCATCTCCGCGCCCTCGTCGGTCTCCGGCACCGCCACCCGGAACCCCTCGACCGCAGGCTGCAGGTGGGTCAGGAACTCGTCGTACGCCGAGCGCTCGACGAGGATCCGGGAGCGGGCGCAGCAGTCCTGGCCCGCGTTGTCGAAGACGGCGTACGGCGCGGTCGCGGCGGCCGTGGCCAGGTCGGTGTCGGCGAACACGATGTTGGCCGACTTCCCGCCCAGCTCCAGGGTCACCCGCTTCACCTGCTCGGCGCAGCCGGCCATGATCCGCTTGCCGACCGCGGTTGACCCGGTGAAGGTGACCTTGCGGACCAGCGGGTGGGTCACGAAGCGCTCCCCGACGACCGGACCGGCCCCGGGCAGCACGGTCAGCACGTGCTCGGGCAGGCCGGCCTCGAGGGCCAGCTCGCCGAGCCGGATCGCGGTGAGCGGCGTCAGCTCGGCCGGCTTCAGGACGACGGTGTTGCCGGCGGCGAGGGCGGGCGCGAAGCCCCAGGCCGCGACCGGCATCGGGAAGTTCCAGGGCACGATGATGCCGACGACGCCCAGCGGCTCGTGGAAGGTCACGTCGGTGCCGCCCGGCACCGGGATCTGCCGGCCGAACATCCGCTCCGGCGCCCCGGCGTAGTAGTTCAGGCAGTCGCGGACGTTGCCGGCCTCCCAGCGGGCGTTGCCCCAGGTGTGGCCGGCGTTGCGGACCTCCAGGCCGGCCAGCTCCTCGACGTGGGCGTCGACGACGGCGGCGAAGGAGCGCAGCAGCCGGGCGCGCTCGCCGGGCGCGACGGCACGCCAGGACGCGAACGCCTCGTGGGCGGCCGCGATGGCGGCGTCGGTCTCCTCGAGCGAGGCCAGCGGGACGTCCTGGATCGGGACGGCGGTGGCCGGGTTGACGAGGGTGAACAGGTCGGACATGCCCGAGCTCACAGCCTTTCGAAGCCGCGACGCAGCTCCCAGTCGGTGACGGCGGCCTGGTACGCGGCGATCTCCACGTCGGCCATGTTGGTGTAGTGGTCGACCACGGCGTCGCCCAGGGCGGCCCGGGCCACCGCGGAGGACGCGAACGCCTCCCGGGCCGCGGACAGGGTGGCGGGCACCTTCGGCCGGCCCGAGGTGTAGGCGTTGCCGACCAGCTCGGGCTCCAGCTCCAGGCCCTGCTCGATGCCGTGCAGCCCGCCCGCGAGCATCGCGGCCAGCGCGAGGTAGGGGTTGGCGTCGGCCCCGGGCACCCGGTTCTCCATCCGCGCGCCCGCGCCGTGCCCGACCAGGCGTACGGCGCAGGTGCGGTTGTCGAGGCCCCAGGCGATCGTGGTCGGCGCGAACGAGCCGTCGGCGAAGCGCTTGTAGGAGTTCACGTTCGGCGCGAAGAGCAGCGTGAAGTCGGCGACGGTGGCGAGCACGCCGGCGACGAACTGATCGTAGAGCGGCGTCCGCTCGCCGTCCTTCCAGAACACCAGCTCGCCGTCGGTGCCGCGCAGCGAGAGGTGGATGTGGCAGGAGCTGCCCTCGCGCTCGTCGTACTTGGCCATGAAGGTGATCGCCTTGCCCTGCTGGGCGGCGATCTCCTTGGCGGCGTTCTTGTAGACGACGTGGTTGTCGGCGGTGGTGAGCGCGTCGGCGTAGAGGAAGCCGATCTCGTGCTGACCGAAGTTGCACTCGCCCTTGGCGCCCTCGACGTCGAGGCCGGCGTCGTACATGTGGTTGCGGATGGAGCGCAGCAGCGGCTCGACCCGGGTGGTGCCGAGGATCGAGTAGTCGACGTTGTACTGGTTGACCGGCGTCAGGCCGCGGTAGCCCGCGTCGTGGGCGGCCTCGTACGTCGTGTCGAAGGCGATGAACTCGAGCTCCGTGCCGGCCAGCGCGGTCCAGCCCTGCGCGGCGCAGCGGTCCAGCTGGGTCTGCAGGATGGTGCGGGGCGACTGCGGCACCGGGGAGCCGTCGGTCAGCGCCAGGTCGCACTGCACGAGCGCGGTGCCGGGCAGGTGGGTCAGCAGGCGGACCGTGCGCTCGTCGAGGACGAACTCCATGTCGCCGTACCCCTGCTCCCAGGACGAGATGGCGTAGCCGTCGACGGTGTTCATGTCGACGTCGACCGCGAGCAGGTAGTTGCAGCCCTCGGTGCCGTGGCCCACGACGTGGTCGACGAAGTAGCGGCCGTGCAGGCGCTTGCCCTGGAGCCGCCCCTGCATGTCGGTGAAGGCGACGATCACGGTGTCGATCTCGCCTGCCCCGATCCGGGCGACCAGGTCGTTCATGCTCAGGTGTCGCTCGTTGCGCAGGGTCATGCGGTGCTCCTCATCGGTGCTCCTCATCGGGTCAGCCCACCAGGCCACGCAGGAGCGCGGCCGTGTCGTCGCAGTGTTCCTCCATGGCCGCTCGGGCGCGCTCGGAGCGCCCCGCGAGGATCGCGCGTACGACGGCCGCGTGCTGCCGGTCGGAGTGCGCGATGTTCGTCTCCAGCACCGGGATGGCCAGCAGCATCTCGTGCAGCGCCGACTGCACCGACGTCACCGCCTCGACCATGCGGGGCGAGGCGCTGAGCGTGGCGATGGTCAGGTGGAACCGCGAGTCGGCCTGCCGGTGGTCGGCGGGCCGGCGGGCGGTGGTGACCTCGTCCAGCGCGAGCTGGAGCTGGGCACGGGCCGGCTCGGACAGCGGCAGGCTCGCGGCGAGCGCGGCCGCCCCGGGCTCGATGACCCGGCGGAAGTCGAGCGAGTCGAGCCAGTCCGCGCGCCGCTCCGGCGACACCCGGGCGGCCGCGCGGGCCGACGGGGTCCGGGGCTTGAGCGTGACCACGGTGCCGCCCCCGCGGCCCCGGGTGGTCTCGACCAGGCCGGCCTGCCGCAGGGCCGCCATCGCCTCCCGCAGCGTGGCCCGGGAGACCTGCAGGCGCGCCGCCAGCTCGCGTTCGGGAGGGAGGACCGAACCGAGCGGGTAGACGCCGAGCCGCATCGCGGTGGCCAGCTGCTCCACGCACGCCTCGAAGGCGTGGTGGCCGCGCACCGGCCGCAGGACCGCCTCGGGCAGCCCGGCTGCGGGGTCGGCGGTCATGCGGTTCATCCTCTGGTCGGCGGGGGTGGTGCGTCAATCGTCCCCACAGAGTAAAGGTCTGGGTTCATACCAATTTTACGGGAGAGTGTTTACACCCGGATTCCGACGGGTCTAGGTTCCGGTTCACGAATGCACGAGCAGCCCGGAAGGTGTGCCGCATGACCGCAGAGACCCCGCCTCAGCTGAACGAGGACGACGCCCATCTCGCTCGGCTCGGCTACAAGCAGGAGCTGGCCCGGACCTGGTCCGGCTTCTCGAACTTCGCCATCTCGTTCTCGATCATCTCGATCCTGGCCGGGTGCCTCACGACGTACGGCGCCGGCATCGGAAACGGTGGACCGGTCTCGATCTCCTGGTCGTGGCCGATCATCTCGGTGTTCATCCTGATCATCGGCTTCTGCATGTCGGAGCTGGTCTCGGCGATGCCCACCTCGGGCGGCATCTACTACTGGGCGTCCAAGATGGGCGGCGCCCGGACCGGCTTCTTCACCGGGTGGCTGAACCTGATCGGCCTGATCGCGGTGACCGCGTCGGTCGCCTACGGGTGCGCGACGTTCTTCAACCTCACGTTCCTGGCCTGGGGCTGGATGGACGAGTTCTCGCTGAACGCCGTCTTCGTGACGTTCCTGGTGATCCTGGTCCTGATCACGGTCGTCAACATCTTCTCCAGCCACCTGCTCGCGCTGATCAACAACATCTCGGTGTGGTGGCACGTCGTCGGCGCGGCCGTGCTGGTCCTGGTCCTGGTCCTCGTGCCCGACCAGCACCTGAGTGTGTCGCAGGTCTTCACCGACACCTACAACGGCTCCGGCTGGGCCGACGGGTCCACCAGCAGCGCCGTCTACTTCTTCGCGATCATCCCGTTCGGGTTCATCCTCACCCAGTACACGATCACGGGCTTCGACGCCTCGGTGCACCTCTCCGAGGAGACCCAGGGCGCCGCCAAGACGGCGGCCCGGGCCATCTGGCAGTCGATCTTCTACTCCGCCGTCGGCGGCTACATCCTGCTGCTCGCCGTGACCTTCGCGATCCCGCAGGTCGACGGGGCGCCCGACTACGCCAGCATCCCGGCCGGCGGGGTGGCCTACGTCTTCGACGCCGCCCTCGGGTCGACCTGGGGCGGGCTGCTGCTCCTCATCTCGTCCTGCGCCCAGCTGTTCTGCGCGACCGCCTGCCTGACCTCGACCTCGCGGATGATGTTCGCCTTCAGCCGGGACCGCGCGGTCCCCGGCTCGCGCCTGTGGTCGAAGGTCAACGCGCAGCGCACGCCGGTCAACGCCGTCATCTTCGCTGCGGTCCTGGGCGCGATCATCACGCTGCCGGCGCTGAAGTCGGTCAACGGCATCCCGACCGCGTTCTACGCCGTCACCTCGGTCTCGGTGATCGGCCTCTACTTCTCCTTCGCGATCCCGATCTACCTGCGCTGGCGCGAGGGCGACGCGTTCGAGGTCGGCAGCTGGAACAACGGCCGCAAGTACCGCTGGATGAACCTGGTCGCCGTGATCGAGATCGTGGTGGTCGGCATCATGCTGATGCTCCCGACGTCGCCGTTCGGTGCGCCGTGGCGCGACGAGTTCGACTGGGCCGCGGTCAACTACGCGCCGATCATGGTCGTCGGCGTCCTGGTCCTGCTCGGCATCTGGTGGTCGGTCTCGGCGAAGAACTGGTTCACCGGGCCGGTGAACACCATCGACGACGCGGTGGTCCAGGCCTTCGACGACTGAGACGACGGACCCGATCGTGACGGGAACGACCGGCCCGGTCGCCGGGGCCGACCTGGACCGCCTCGCCTGCCTGGCGGGGCGGTCCTGGGTCATGGCCGACCTGCCCGGCGGGCTGACCAACCGCAACGTCCGGGTCACCACCACCGACGACGGACCGCCGCTGGACCTGGTGGTCCGCTGCTCCCAGGGCGACCCGGGACTGCTGGGCATCGACCGCGACGCCGAGCACGCGAACACGGTGGCCGCCGCGGCGGCCGGGGTGGGAGCGCCGGTCGTCGAGTACCGGCCCGACCTCGGGATGCTGGTGATCGGCTTCCTGGAGGGACGCACCCTGGAGGACGCGGACTTCGCGGACCCGGGGGTCCTGCAGCGGTCCGCGGACGCCTGCCGACGGCTGCACGCCGGGCCCGCCTTCACGGGCCGGTTCGACATGTTCGCGCGGCAGGCGTCGTACCGTGCGACGGTGCGCGACCACGGCTTCCGCCTCCCCGCGTCGTACGACGACCACGCGGTCGCGTGGGACGACGTACGACGGGCGCTGGCGGCCGCGCCGCGTCCGGGGGTGCCCTGCAACAACGACCTGCTGGCAGCGAACTACGTGGACGACGGGGACAACGTGCGGCTGATCGACTACGAGTACTCGGGCACCAACGACGCCTGCTTCGAGCTCGGCAACACCAGCACCGAGTGCGACTTCACACCCGAGCAGGTGGAGGCCTGGACGGAGGCCTACTTCGGCGACCCGACGCCCGCCGACCTCGCCCGGGTGCAGGTCCAGGCCCTGTGCAGCGAGTACGGCTGGGCGCTGTGGGGCTTCATCCAGGCGACGGCGAGTCCGGTCGACTTCGACTTCTTCGGCTGGGGCCTGGAACGGTACGAGAAGGCGGTCGCGCGGTTCCGCTCGCCGGGGCTGCCCCGGCTGCTCGAGACGGTGGCCACCGGTGGCTGACCTCCCGTCGCGCGCCCGGGTCGTGATCGTGGGCGGGGGCGTGATCGGCACGTCGGTCGCCTACCACCTGACCCGGCTCGGCTGGACCGACGTGGTGCTGCTGGAGCAGGGCCGACTCTCGGGTGGGACCACCTGGCACGCGGCCGGCCTGGTCGGCCCGCTGCGAGCCTCCGAGAGCGGCACCCGCCTGGTGCAGTACTCCGCCGAGCTCTACGACTCGCTGGAGGCCGAGACCGGGCTGGCCACCGGCTACCGCAACGTCGGAGGCGTCATCGTCGCGCGCACCGAGGACCGGATGGTGCAGCTGCGCCGTACGGCGGCCAACGCGGCGGCCTACGACCTGCCCTGCGAGCTGGTGAGCCCGGAGCGGGCGCAGGAGCTGTGGGCGCCGATGCGGGTCGACGACCTGCGGGGCGCGCTGTGGCTACCGGGCGACGGCAAGGTCAACCCGACCGACCTGACCCAGTCGCTCGCGAAGGGAGCCCGCCAGCGCGGCGCGCGGATCGTCGAGAGGGTCCGGGTCACCGGCTTCGACGTGACCGAGACCCCGGCCGGGCGACGCGTCACCGGGGTGCGGACCGACGAGGGCGACGTCGAGGCCGAGGTGGTCGTCAACTGCGCCGGTCAGTGGGCCAAGGCGCTCGGCGACCTGGTCGGCGTGACCGTCCCGCTGCACTCCGCCGAGCACTTCTACGTCGTCACCGAGGCGATCGAGGGCGCGCACCCGGACCTGCCGATCATGCGCGACCCGGACGGCTGGACCTACTTCAAGGAGGAGGTCGGCGGCCTGGTCGTGGGCGGCTTCGAGCCCGAGGCCAAGCCCTGGCGCTCGCCCGACGACCTGCCGTACCCGTTCGAGTTCCAGCTCCTCGAGGAGGACTGGGACCACTTCTCGGTCCTGATGGACGAGGCGCTGCTGCGGATCCCGGCGCTCGAGCACACCGGCATCCGCAAGTTCTACAACGGGCCCGAGTCGTTCACGCCCGACAACCAGTTCCTGCTCGGCGAGGCGCCCGAGCTGGACGGCTTCTTCGTTGGGGCCGGGTTCAACTCGGTCGGCATCGCATCAGCCGGTGGGGCGGGGCGCGCTCTTGCCGAGTGGATCGTGGCGGGGGAGCCGCAGGACGACCTGGTCGGCGTCGACGTACGACGCTTCGCGCCGTTCCACGGTGACAACGCCTGGCTGCGCTCGCGGGTCGCCGAGGTGCTCGGCCTGCACTACGCCATCCCGTGGCCGCACCGCGAGCTCGAGTCGGGCCGTCCGCAGCGGGTCTCGCCGCTGCACGAGCGGCTGGCCGCGAAGGGCGCCGTGTTCGGCACCCGGATGGGCTGGGAGCGGCCGCTCGTCCTCGGCCCCGCCGAGCTCGACCACACCTGGGGCCGGCCGGACTGGCTGGCCGCCTCGGCCGCCGAGCAGCGGGCCTGTCGGGAGGCCGTCGCGATCTTCGACCAGACCTCGTTCTCCAAGTACGTCGTCGCCGGCCCGCAGGCCCTCGCCGCGCTGCAGTGGCTGTGCGCGGCCGACGTCGACGTCGCGGTCGGCGGCTGCGTCTACACGCCGTTCCTCAACGCCCGCGGCGGCTACGAGGCCGACCTGACCGTCACCCGGACGGGCCCGGAGGACTTCCTGCTGGTGTCCAGCTCGGCGACCACGGTCCGCGACCTGGACTGGATCCGGCGGCAGAGCGCGGCGGCCGGCGTCGGCGTCCGGGGCACCGACGTCACCGAGGCGTACGCCGTGCTCGGACTGATGGGCCCGCGCTCGCGCGAGCTGCTCGCGGGCCTGACCCCCGCCGACCTGTCGGAGGAGGGCTTCCCGTTCGCCACCAGCCGCGAGGTCCAGATCGCCGGCTCGACCGTCCGCGCGACCCGGATGACCTACGTCGGCGAGCTGGGCTGGGAGCTGATGGTCCCGGTCACCGAGGCGCCCGGCGTGTACGACGCGATCGCGGCTGCCGGCTCGTCGTACGGGCTGGTGGACGCGGGCTACTCGGCGATCGAGTCGCTGCGCCTGGAGAAGGGCTACCGCGCCTTCGGGCGCGAGCTGACCCCGGTGCTCACGCCGGTCGAGGCCGGCCTGGTCTTCGCCACCGCGCTGGCCGGCCACAAGCCGTTCCTCGGACGGGCGGCGCTGGAGGCGCATCGGGCCGAGCTGGCCCGCGGGGGAGCCCGGCGCCGGGTGGTGTCGATCGCGCTGGCCGACCCGGAGCCGATGCTGTGGGGCGGCGAGCTGCTGCTGCGCGACGGCGCGCCGGTCGGGCAGGTGACCAGTGCGGCCTGGGGCGAGACCGTGGGTGCCTGCGTGGGCCTCGCGCTGCTGCGCCACGACGGCCCGGTCACGGCCGACGAGCTGGCGGCCGGGGGCTACCAGGTGGATGTCGGGGGCGACCGGCACGACGTCCGGGTCACCCTGCGGGCGCCGCTGGCGGGCTGACGGATCGACGTCGCCTACCGTTCTCCCTACCGAGCGAGCGAGGGGGTGCGGGGTGGACGGACCTGACAACTCCGCTCTGTGGCGGCTGACGCTCGAGTACTCCCCGGTCGGGATGGCCCTGGTCGACCTCGACGGCAGCCTGCTCCTGGTCAACCGGGCGCTGTCCGAGATGCTCGGGTACGACGTCGAGTCGCTCACCCAGCGCGACTTCCAGCAGCTGACCCACCCCGAGGACCTGGACGCCGACCTGGAGCTCTTCCGCCAGTCGCTCGCGGGCGTGATCGACGACTACCGGGTGCGCAAGCGCTACCTGCACGCCGACGGCCACGTCGTCTGGGGCGACCTGTCGGTCGCCGTCGTGCGCGACCCCGTCGGCGAGCCCCTCTACTTCATCTCGCAGATCCTCGACGTGAGCGAGCAGCAGGAGTACGAGCAACGACTCCAGGCCGCCAACGCGGCCCTGGAGAAGGAGCGCAACGCGCTCGAGGCGATCTTCGAGACGGTCACCGTGGGCCTGCTGCTGATCGACGCCGAGGGCCGCTACGAGCGGATGAACCGGCGGCACGAGGAGACCATGCGGCTGCCGTTCCCCGACGGCCACGACGGGGCGGCCGGCCAGCTCGGGCACGTCTACCACCCGGACGGCCAGACCCTGATGACCCGCGACGAGATGCCGTCGTACCGCGCGGCCCAGGGGGAGGAGTTCGACGGCTACACCTACTGGGTGGGCTCGGACCCGCTGACCCGGGCGGCGTTCTCGACCTCGGCCCGGCAGGTGCGGGGGCCGGGCGGCGAGCGGCTGGGGGCGGCCCTGGCCTACCAGGAGATCACCGAGCTGATGCGGGCGATGCAGGTCCAGGACGAGTTCGTGTCGTCGGTGTCCCACGAGCTGCGCACCCCGCTGACCTCGGTCCTCGGCCACCTCGAGATGCTGGCCGACGAGGAGCTCCCGCCGGGCGTGGCCTCGCAGCTGCGGGTCGTGCAGCGCAACGCCAGCCGGCTCGCCGCCCTGGTCACCGACCTCCTGCTGGTGGCCCAGGTCGGCGAGCACGGCCTGCGCCTGCAGGCCCGGTCCGTCGATCTGAGCGCGGTCGTGCGCGAGTGTGTCCTGGCGGCCCGGCCGGACGCCGACAAGGCCCAGGTCGATCTCGCGGTGCTGCTGCCCGACCGGCTGGTCACGGTCGTCGACGAGCAGCGGATCCGCCAGGTGCTCGACAACCTGGTCTCGAACGCCGTGAAGTACAGCCCCGAGGGCGGTGCGGCCACGATCGCGCTGCGCGACCTCGGCGAGACTGTCGAGCTGTCCGTCACCGACACCGGCATCGGCATCCCGCCCGACGACGTCGAGCGGGTCTTCACCCGGTTCTTCCGAGGCGGCCACGCCCTCGACCAGCACATCCCGGGCACCGGCCTCGGGCTGAACATCGTCAGCTCGATCGTCGCCGCCCACGGCGGGACGGTGTCGCTGGACAGCGAGGTCGGTGTCGGTAGCACCTTCCGGGTGACCTTGCCGCACCGCCCCGCTGCCGGTGGCTGAGGAGGGACGAAGTCCCGTCTCAAGACCCCGTACGACGCGAAGCCGGCCTCAGCCGGCGTGCGTGTCGGACTCCCGGAAGGCGCCCTCGGCGTCCTCCTTCGCGACGTCATCCTGACCGCCCGGCCCACCGAGGTCGGCGTCGGCGCGGACCAGCTCCTCGATCCGCTTCGCGCAGTCCGCGTCGACGCGGCGCCAGTAGTCGAAGGCGCGCTCGAGGACCTCGCCCTCGACCCCGCCGAGCAGGTGGCCGGCGACGGTCTTCACGAACAGCTCGCGCTGCTCGTCGCCCCACACCTCGCGGACCAGGGCACCGGCCTGGGAGAAGTCGTCGTCGTCCGCGCGCAGGGTGTAGGCCTGCCGGACCATGGCGCCGTCGGTCTCCCAGCCGTCCTCGACCTCACCCACCTGGTCGGCGTAGCCGCGGCCGAACGAGTTGGGGGCGTAGACCGGGTCGTCGGCCCGGTGCTCGTAGGCCATCGGGCCGTCCTGCGTGTAGGTGTTCACCGCAGTGCGGGGGCGGTTGACCGGGAGCTGGAGATAGTTCGGCCCGATCCGGTAGCGGTGGGTGTCGGAGTAGGCGAACGCCCGGCCGAGCAGCATCTTGTCGGGCGAGAACCCGATCCCCGGGACCAGGGCCGACGGCTCGAAGGCGGCCTGCTCGATCTGGGCGAAGAAGTTCTCGGGGTTGCGGTTCAGGGTCATCGTGCCGACCTTGACCAGCGGGTAGTCGGCGTGCGGCCAGACCTTGGTCAGGTCGAACGGGTTGATCCGGTAGGTCCGGGCGTCGGCGTACGGCATCAGCTGGACCGAGAGCGTCCACGAGGGGAACTCCTCGCGGGCGATCGCCTCGTAGAGGTCACGGCGGTGGAAGTCGGCGTCCTCACCGGCGATCTTGGTGGCCTGCTCGTCGGTCAGGGACTCGACGCCCTGGTCGCTGTGGAAGTGGTACTTGACCCAGTGCTTCTCGCCGGCGGCGTTGATCCACAGGTAGGTGTGGGAGCCGTAGCCGTTCATGTGCCGGTAGGTCCGCGGGATGCCGCGATCGCCCATCAGGTAGGTGACCTGGTGGGCCGACTCCGGGTTGAGGCTCCAGAAGTCCCACTGCATGTTGTTGTCGCGCAGCCCCGAACCGCCGCGGCGCTTCTGGGAGCGGATGAAGTGGGGGAACTTCATCGTGTCGCGGACGAAGAAGACCGGGGTGTTGTTGCCGACCAGGTCGTAGTTGCCCTCGTCGGTGTAGAACTTCAGCGCGAAGCCGCGCGGGTCGCGCCAGGTGTCGGGGGAGCCCTGCTCGCCGGCGACGGTCGAGAACCGCGCCAGCATCTCGGTCGAGGCACCCGGCTGGAACAGCGCGGCCTTCGTGTACGCCGACACGTCCTCGGTCGTCTCGAAGGCCCCGAAGGCCCCCGAGCCCTTGGCGTGCACGTTGCGCTCCGGGACCCGCTCGCGGTTGAAGTGGGCCATCTGGTTGACGAAGTGGACGTCGTGGAGGAGCAGCGGGCCGTCCGGGCCGAGGGTCAGCGAGTTCCGGTCGCTGGGCGCCGGCGCCCCGTTGTCGGTCGTGGAGCCGAGGGCAGCCTCGGACGTCGGGGCGGTCGCGGCGGCGGAGCCGTCGGTGGGCTGGGGTACGTCGGTCATGGTCGCCTCCTGGTCGCGGTTCTGCGGGGTCTCCGACCGTTACCCGGCGTACCGAACGGCACACGGGGACTGGAGTCGCTCCAGTGAACGGCGGAGCACGCCGTCGATCCGTGACGTCGGTGGGCAACGGAATAGTCTGCTCGCGTGCGAGGCCAGCGGGGGACGTTCACCGACCGGGTCTCGAGGTATGCCCAGGAGCGGGTCCTGGGCTGGCGCTCGGGCTCCCAGCAGAGCCAGCTCCTGGTGCTCGCCGCGCTCCTGGTCGGCGTGGCGGTCTCGTTCGTCGTCTCGGTGGCCGACTACGAGATCATGCCGCTCACCACGTACTTCGTCTGGCTCCTGCTCGGGATGGTGCTGCTGCGCTTCCGGCCGCTGGTGGTGCTGACGCTCACGGCGAGCGCGGCGGCGGTCGCCGCTCTGCTGGTCAGCGAGACGTCGCTCAACGGCGCCCGGGTCTCGGCCCTCGTCTCGCTGGCCGTCTCGGTGGCGATCATCCTGTTCCAGTCGAGTCGACAGCGCTCCGGCCTCCCGGCCGCGCTCGGAGAGGCGATGCTCGCCGACCTCCGCGACCTCCAGCAGGCCCAGGCCACGGTGCCCGAGCTGCCCGCCGGCTGGCTCTCGCAGTCGGCGATGCGCACGGCCCACGGCGTCGGGTACGCCGGCGACTTCCTGGTCGCCGAGCTCTCTCCTGACGGTCGTCGCCTCGAGATGGTGCTGGTCGACGTGATCGGCAGCGGGGTGAAGGCGAGCCCGCGGGCGCTGCAGTTCGCCGGCGCCCTGGGCGGTCTGATCGGTGCGCTGCCGCCGCGCGAGCTGCTCGCGGCCGCCAACGACTTCCTGCTGCGCCAGCACTCCGACGAGACCTTCGCCACCGCGGTGCACGTCCTCGTGGACCTGCCGACGGGGGAGTACGGCATCTTCAGCGCGGGTCACCCGCCCGCGTTGCGCTGGGACGCCGGGGACCGCGAGTGGTCGGTCGACAACGCTCGCGGCACCGCCCTCGGCATCGCACCCGACCCGGAGCTGCACCTGAGCGCCGGACTGCTCGGCCCGGGCGACGCGCTCCTGTTCTACACCGACGGCGTGGTGGAGTCGCGGCACGCCGACCTCGACACCGGGATCGACTGGCTGCGCGGGGTCGCCCGCAAGGCGATGGCCAGCGGCCTCGACGGGGCGGCCCGGCGCATCGTCCGCCAGGTCGATCGCGGCGACGACGACCGGGCCGTGCTGGTCCTCGGCCGGACCCTCACCACCGACGCCTGAGCGAACAGCAGGCCTCGACGGGGATCAGGACGCTGCTAGACCGACGAGCAGCGCGGCGAGCGCGGCCGGTCGGCTGAGGGGTGCGCAGTGGCCGGCGGAGAGCTCGGCGGGGTCGGTGATCCCGAGGCGCTCGGCGGCGACCCGGCGCTGGAGGTCGGGCGCCAGGAACCGGTGTGGGCGGTGACGACGTACCGGGTCCGCTCGGGCGGCCACGGAGGGCCGGGCCACGGCTCGGTGCTGAGACGCTCGCTCGTCGGGCGCTCGTGGGCGATCGCCTCGGCGGCGAGGGCCGGGTTGACGTCGTGGTAGTAGGTGGCCAACGGTCCGTCGTCCGTGACCGCCGTCCACCCGACGTGGTCGAACCAGTCCGCGGCACTCTCGCCCGGCTGCGGCACCAGGCCGGCCAGGTGGACGACCAGGCGGGCGTCGAGGCGCCCGGCCGCCAGGGGAGCAGCGAACCCGCCCGCCGAGTGACCGACGACCACGACGTCCTCCGCACCGACCGCGGCGTGGGCAGCCGCGGTCGCCACGTCGGCCCAGGTCGCGTCCGCCCGGTCGGTCGGCAGGTCCGGCGCGACCGCGTCGTGCCCGAGATCCCAGAGCTCTGGCTGAACCAGGTGCCAGGCCCAGCCGCCGTCGCCGGAGCCGTGGAGCAGCACGAAGGTGGTCATGGCGTGCTGACCCGGCCCGGGGGCCGGAGTCATCGGTGGTCGGTCAGGCCGAGACCCGCAGGCGTCGTACCTCGGCGGTGACCTCGGCGGTGATCGCGGCGGGGACGTCGGCCGGGGCCGCCGGCAGCGTGATCCGGAACGTCGACCCCGCGCCGCCCGGGCCGTCGAGGACGGCGATCGTCCCGCCGTGGCGGGCGACGATGGTGCGGCAGATGCTCAGACCCAGGCCGGTGCCGGAGAACTCGGCGCGTTGAGCGTGAGCACGGTGGAACTTGTCGAAGATCGCCTCGCGCTGGTCGGGCGGCACTCCGATGCCGTTGTCGGAGATGTCGACCACGACGTGGCCGTCCTCGGCGTGCCCGGCGACCACGATGCGCGGGACCACGCCCGGCTCGACGTACTTGACGGCGTTGCCGACGAGGTTGTGGAGGAGCTGGCGGACCAGGGCGGGATCGGCGAGCACGGCCGGCACGTGGGCGGCGACGACCTCGTCGGCGATGCCGTGCAGCGCGGCGGCGTCGCGGACCAGCGGGAGCAGGTCGAGCACCTCGGGCTCGATCTGCTGGCCCTCGCTGCGGGCGTCGGCCAGCAGGTCGTCGATGAGCGCGCCCATCCGGACCGAGGCCTCGAGCGCCCGGCCCAGGGCCAGCTGGAGCTCCGGCGGGTCGACCGGGTCGTCGCCGGCGAGGTCGCGACCGATGTCGAGCCAGCCGCGGAGCGCGGTCAGTGGATTGCGCAGGTCGTGGGCGACGACGCTCGCGAAGTCGGCGAGCTGGTCGCGGCGCTCGCGCTCCTCGCTCACGTCGCGGAGCAGGAGGACCGCGCCGGGGCCCTCGCCGTACGGCGCGATGTTGGCCAGCCCGGTCGCCGTGGCCGACAGGAACCGGGCGGTGTGGTCGGCGTTGACGACGACGAGGTCGTGGGCGCCGACCCTCTCGTCCGCGCCGGCGCTCAACAGCGGGTGATGGCGGGCGTCGAGGCGGTGCCCGTCGAGGTCGAGCAGGTCGAGGTCCTGGACCCGGCTCACCGGACCCGTCCGGGAGCGGGACATCAGGGCGCGGGCGGCGTCGTTCGCCGTCGCGATGCTGCCGTCGGCGGAGACCACCACGAGCCCCTCGGCCGTCGATTCGGCGACCGCTCGCCACAGCTCGGCGCGGGCCGTCGAGACGTTCTCGGTCCACCGCAGCCGGGCCAGCGCGACCTCGCGCTCCTGCCGGATGGTGGCCAGCGAGAGCGCGACCACGACGACGGCGGCGACGAAGAGCTGGGTCAGCGCGGCCTCGACCTCGAGGTTGCCGACCGCCGTGAACGGGCCGGAGCCGTGCAGCGTGAGGGTGACCGCCACGGTGCCGCAGCCGATGGAGTGGGCGACGGCGACGACGGGAGAGAAGCGCAGGCCCACCCAGGCGCTCAGGCCGAGCAGCGGGAACGCGATCGGCATGCCGTGCTGGAGGAACGCGCTCAGGTAGCCGGCCAGCGACAGCACGACCAGCATCGCGAGCTCGGGCACCCGGCTCCAGGTCCGCACGCTCGCCGCGGTCGTCAGCTCCGGACCGAACCGCAGCCGGTGCGCGACCAGGTGGACCACGCAGGTGACCGCCAGGATGCCGGTGAGGTTGCGACCCCACCACAGCAGCGAGCTCTGCCAGCCGGCCAGATCGGTGAACAGCGCCAGCCCGAGCGAGCCCGCGCTCGTCCCCGCCAGGGAGCCGGCGAGCGCCGCGGTCAGCAAGGCGCTCAGACCGACCGTCGTCGAGAACGTCGTACGACCGCCGACGCCCCACAGCTCCGGCTTACGACGGCGCAGGACGTGAGCCGCCACGGCCGCCTGCCCGACGTTGGCGACGACGGCGATCAGCGCCAGGGCGGGCGTCGCCCCGGTGAGCCGGTTCACCGCGAGGGTCGCCAGCGCGAGGAGGGCGACGTCCAGCACCCACTCCCGCTGCTGCCGGGGGCGCAGGAACCACAGCACCGCGATCCCCGCCGCCGGCCAGACCAGGCTCAGTGCCTGCTCGTCGATGATCGTGGCCCGTCCCGCGAACGCCATCACGACGTACGCCGCGAGGAACCCGCATCGGGTCGCCCACGCGGGCAGGCGGACGTGCGTTGGCATCCGTGGTCCTCTCCGGCGCGCTCGGACGCCTGCCTCACCTTCGGCCTCGCGGCGGTGGACCTGAGCGGCGGTCTGCGACGTCGTCGCCCACCGCCGGTCGAGGCCGCGGCACCGGTGGGGTCGCCGGTGGCCGAGCAGGTCGCGCAGCGGCCGTGTCGAGACCCGGTGCCTCCCGGCGCGAGGGTCGCCGTCCGCCCGGGGCCCGGCTCAGAGCACGCCCGAGGACGTGAAGCCCCAGTCGGCGCCCATGGGGAGCCCGCCGTACGTCGCCAGGTGCACCTGCTCCAGCACGAGCAGTGTCGGTAGCTCCCGGTGATGCCGCGCGCGGGCCAGCAGCGCCTGGAGCGCCGCGAGCCGGGTCGGATCCGTGGGCGGGCCCGCCGTGAGCAGGTTGACCGCGGCGGCATCCGCCGCCGGGTCGACGCCGGTGACGAGGCTCGCGTGCCCGGTCGGCCGGGTGGCCAGGACGTGCCGTGCTGCGCGGACCTCGTCACCGAACCACCGTCGCGGCGAGGACGGCGTCACCTCGGTGAGACGGAGCTGGCGCCGGGGCGTCGCCTTCTGCGCCCGCCTCCGCACGGCGTACTCCGCCTCCGCGACGGCCCGGAGTCGCCGCTCGTCGTCGACCGCGGCCAGCGCCTCGAGGATCGGGAAGCCGGAGTCGCGTCGGGCGCGGCCGAGACGCCGCTCGAGGTAGGTCCAAGTCGCGGGATAGTCCATGGCCTGGGAGTGCTGGAGACAGGACCCGAGGGCGGACAGGCGGTGGGAGCGCGGCAGGGACTCGTCCCGCACCCGCGCGCCGTATCCCCGGTAGCCCATTCCGGAAGGGTAGGGCGCCGGCAGTGCTCAGCGCCCGGCGTACAGGTCCCGGATGACGTCCTCGATGTCGGGTTCCTGGATCGACAGGTCGGCCACGTCGTACGACGACGCGACGGCCGCGACGATCGGCGCGGCGCTCGCGTCGGACGGGAAGGAGAGCCACTGGCGTGGGCCTTCGACCCGTCGGCGTAGCTGTAGATCACGCCGAAGACCGAGTTCGTGAAGATGCCGGCCAGGGTCGCGGCGCGGTAGGTGCTGTAGCGGCGGAACGCCCGGGAGGCGATCGCGGCGTACAGGGTCACTGGCCCCAGGCTAGTGCTGGACGACCTCGGGGGCGACGGAATACTGACGTGCCGGGCGCAGTTCAACTCGATAGTTCGAGATTCAACCACTAGGGTTGGCATCCGGACCCCAGCAGCGGAGGCAGTCATGCAGATCGGCATCTTCAGCGTCGGCGACGTGACGCCCGACCCCACCACGGGCCGGACGCCCAGCGAGCACGAGCGGATCAAGGCCACGGTCGAGATCGCCAAGCACGCCGAAGAGGTGGGTCTGGACGTCTTCGCCACGGGCGAGCA
Organism: Nocardioides sp. CCNWLW216; assembly: GCF_037120545.1. Lineage (NCBI taxonomy): Bacteria > Bacillati > Actinomycetota > Actinomycetes > Propionibacteriales > Nocardioidaceae > Nocardioides > Nocardioides sp. CCNWLW216. The sequence continues at coordinate 184,650 of NZ_JBBBBJ010000008.1, read as the reverse complement.
CCACAACCCGCCGTTCATCTCGTCGAATCCCACGGCGACCCTGGCCTACATCGGCGCCAAGACCGAGCGGATCATCCTCTCGACCGCGACCACCCTGATCACCACCACCGACCCGGTGCTGATCGCGGAGGACTACGCCAAGATCCAGCACCTCACCGACGGTCGTGTCGACCTGATGATGGGCCGCGGCAACACCGGCCCGGTCTACCCGTGGTTCGGCAAGGACATCCGACAGGGCCTGAACCTGGCGATCGAGAACTACGCCCTGCTGAGGCGCCTCTGGAACGAGGACGTCGTGAACTGGGAGGGCAAGTTCCGGACGCCGCTCCAGGGCTACACGAGCACGCCGCGCCCGCTCGACGGCGTCGCGCCGTTCGTGTGGCACGGCTCGATCCGCAGCCCCGAGATCGCCGAGCAGGCGGCCTACTACGGCGACGGCTTCTTCCACAACCACATCTTCTGGCCGGCCGGCCACACCAAGCAGATGGTCGACCTCTACCGGCGCCGGTTCGAGCACTACGGGCACGGGACGGCGGAGCAGGCGATCGTCGGCCTCGGCGGGCAGTTCTTCATGCGCAAGGACAGCCAGGCCGCGGTCAAGGAGTTCCGCCCCTACTTCGATAACGCCCCGGTCTACGGCCACGGCCCGTCGCTGGAGGACTTCACCGAAGCCACCCCGCTGACCGTCGGCTCGCCGCAGCAGGTGCTCGAGCGCACCCTCTCCTTCCGGGAGTACGTCGGTGACTACCAACGCCAGCTGTTCCTCGTCGACCACGCGGGCCTGCCGCTGAAGACGGTGCTGGAGCAGCTCGACCTGCTGGGCGAGATCCTGCCGGAGATGCGGAAGGGCTTCGCCGAGGGCCGCAGCCCGAACGCCCCCGAGGCGCCCACCCACGCCTCGCTGGTCGCCAAGGCCGGCGGCCCGCACGACACGACCGTGCACGCGGTCGACGACGTCACCGGACACCGGGCCGAGGAGCTTGCTGAAGAGGTGTCCGCATGACGACGCGAATCGTGGTCGTCTCGGCCGGCCTCAGCAACCCGTCCTCGACGCGGCTGCTGGCCGACCGGCTGGCCGCCGCGACGACCGAGGCGCTCGAGGAGGTCGAGCTCACCCAGGTGGAGCTGCGCGACCTGGCCCACGAGCTCACCGACCACCTGCTGACCGGCTTCCCCGCTCCGGCCCTCGCGGCCGCCATCGCGGCGGTCCGCGAGGCCGACGGACTGGTCGTGGTCACGCCGGTGTTCTCGGCGTCGTACTCCGGGCTGTTCAAGACGTTCTTCGACGTGCTCGAGGCCGGCACCCTCGAGGCCAAGCCGGTGCTGGTCGCCGCGACGGCCGGCACGGCGCGGCACTCGCTGGTGCTCGACCACGCCCTGCGGCCGCTGTTCGCCTATCTGCGGGCGATCGTGGTGCCGACGGGGGTCTTCGCGGCCACCGACGACTTCGGCGACACCGGTCTGCAGCAGCGGATCGAGCAGGCCGCGGGCGAGCTCGCCGCGCTGGCCGGCAAGGTGCAGAGCCCTGGCGCGGCCCGGGTTCGCCGTACGGTCGAGGACGAGTTCTCGGAGCCGACCCCGTTCGAGCAGCTCCTGAGGAACGCCTCCGGCCGCTGACCTGCGGAAAGACGCGCCGAGTCGGCGCACATGTGCGCCGACTCGGCGGAGTCATCCACAGGCGTGCGGATCAGTGGGCGTAGGTGCCGTGGAGGATGGCGCGGCCGGCCGTCTTGAAGGCCAGGTTGAAGGAGACGACCGCGGGGCTCGCGGACGCGTCGACGCCGAGGGTCTCCTCGGTGACGGCGTGCACGACGAAGAAGTAGCGGTGCACCTGGTCGCCCGGCGGGGGAGCGGCACCCATGAACGCCTGCGTCCCGCCGTCGTTGCGGACCATGAAGGCGCCGCCCGGCAACGCGGCGCCCTCGGCGCCGGCACCCGCCGGGAGCGACGTGACGTCGGCCGGCAGGTCGACCAGGACCCAATGCCAGAAGCCGCTCGGGGTCGGTGCGTCCGGGTCGAAGCAGGTGACGGTGAAACTCTTGGTGCCCTCCGGCGCACCGGACCAGGACAGCTGCGGCGAGGTGTCGCCGGCCGAGTTGACCTGGTCGTCCTTCAACGGCTGACCGTCGGTGACGTCGTCACTGGTCACCGTGAACGACGGTACGGCGGGCAGCAGGTCGTAGGGGTTCGGGGTGACGGGGCGGTCCAGGGAGGTCATCGGTCTCCTATCGCAGTCGAGGGTCTCGTCCGAACGTAGTCCGGCCACCGAACCCGTGCCCAGGGTCCGGGAGGGGCACACGGGATGATGGGCCGGTGGACGACTTCCCGACGTACCCCTCCGGGCTCCGACTCGCCGACCGACGCGTCGTCGTGGTCGGAGGCGGGCACGTGGCCCAGCGGCGAGTGCCGCAGCTGATCGCCGTCGGTGCCGATGTGCACCTCGTGTCGCCGGAGGTGACGCCGGCCATCGAGGGGCTGGTGGGCTCGGGCGAGGTGACCTGGCACGAGCGGGGCTTCGAGGACGCCGACCTCGACGAGACCTGGTACTGCATCGCCGCCACGGACGACACCGCCGTGAACGAGCAGGTGAGCGCGGCGGCCGAGGTGCGCCGGGTGTTCTGCGTGCGCGCCGACGACGGGACCAAGGCCACCGCTTGGACTCCGGCCACCGGCCGCCACGACGGGGTCACCGTGGCCGTCCTGTGCAACCGCGAGCCGCAGCGCTCGGCCCGGATCCGCGACGAGATCCTCGAGGAGATGCGCGAGGGCACCATCGCTGCGCCCAAGCAACGCGAGCGTACGGCGGGCGTCGTGCTGGTCGGCGGGGGCCCGGGCGACCCCGAGCTGATCAGCATCGCCGGCCGCAAGGCGCTGATGGACGCCGACGTCGTGGTGGCCGACCGGCTCGCGCCGCGCGAGCTGCTCGGTGACCTCGGTCCGGACGTCGAGCTGGTCGACGTGGCCAAGCTCCCGCGCGGGCGCAGTGCGATGCAGGAGGAGATCAACCGCGTGATCGTCGAGCGCGCGCTCGCCGGCAAGCGGGTGGTCCGGTTCAAGGGCGGCGACAACTTCGTCTTCGGCCGCGGCTACGAGGAGATCCTGGCCTGCCGCGAGGCGGGCGTGCCGGTGACCGTGATCCCGGGACTCACCAGCCCGGTCGCCGTCCCCGCCGCCGCCGGGATCCCGGTGACCCACCGCGGGGTCGCCCACGAGTTCACCGTCATCTCCGGGCACATCCCGCCCGGGCACCCCGACTCGCTGACCAACTGGCCGGCCGTCGCCCAGCTGGGCGGGACCCTGGTGCTGATGATGGCGGTCGAGAACGCCCCCCGGATCGCCGAGGCGCTGCTCGCCGGCGGGCGGTCCGCCGACACCCCGGTGGGAGTGGTCTGCGACGGCACCATGCCGGGGGAGCGGACGGTCCTCGCGACCCTGGGCACGCTCGAGGCCCGGCTCGCCGAGGAGCAGGTCAAGCCGCCCGCGATCATCGTGGTCGGCGACGTGGTGGCCGTGGCCCACCCCGCGGCTTTCGGTGGTCGAGTGGCCGGCGCGCCATCTTCCGGTGGTCGAGTAGCCGGTGAGGGACGAACCGGCGCGCCATCTTCCGGTGGTCGAGTAGCCGGTGAGGGACGAACCGGCGTATCGAGACCCTGATGGCGACCGTCGTCGAGATCACCGACCCCGCCGACCCGCGGCTGGCCGACTACCGCGACCTGCGCGACGTCGAGCTGCGCAAGCACCTCGAGGCCGAGCACGGACTCTTCCTCGCCGAGGGCGAGAAGGTCGTACGACGGGCCGTCGAGGGCGGATTCACCCCGCGGTCGTTCCTGATGGCCCCCCGCTGGCTCGACGGGCTGGCCGACGTCCTCGCCACCACCGACGCCCCCTGCTACGTGCTGTCCGAGGCGCTGGCCGAGGAGATCACCGGCTTCCACGTGCATCGAGGCGCGTTGGCGTCGCTGGAGCGCCGAGCGCTGCCGAGCGTGGCCGAGGTGCTCGCCGGTGCCCGGTCGGTCCTGGTCCTCGAGGAGCTCATCGACCACACCAACGTCGGCGCCGTCTTCCGCAGCGGCGCCGCCCTCGGCTTCGACGCCGTGCTGCTGGCCCCGCGCTGCGCCGACCCGTTCTACCGCCGGGCGATCAAGGTCGCGATGGGCGCCGTGTTCACCATGCCCTGGACCCGCCTCCCCGACTGGTACGACGCCCTGCCGGACCTGTCCGCCGCCGGCTTCACGACCGTCGCGCTCACCCTCGCCGAGGACGCCGTCGCGATCGACGAAGCGGTCGCCGGACTCGACAAGGTCGCCCTCGTGCTGGGCTCCGAGGGTCACGGGCTCTCGCCGCGCTGGGAGCGGTCCGCGGACCGGCGGGCGATCATCCCGATGCGCGAGGGCATCGACTCGCTCAACGTGGCCGCCGCGAGTGCCGTGGCCTGCTACGTCACAGCCCGGCGCTGACGCGTTCGCGACTTTCCCTGCGGTTCCGGGTCCGGGTGGCCGATGCTCTGCGCGGGTGCCGGCCACGAGGGGGACACGGATGAGGCGCGCAGGTACGGCTCTGGTGGCCGCGGTGCTCGGACTGTCGACACTCCTACCGCTGGCCGCCGCGGACGCGGCGATCCCGAGGACGCTCGATCAGACAGTGGACCCGACCCCGACCCTGCACGTCGACCCGGTCGACCTGCCCCGCCCGGTCAAGGGACGTACGGCGCTGCGCCTCCTCGGCGACCAGGTGGACGAGGCCGCCGACCTGAACGGCGTCTCGACCGCGCAGCTGCGCGAGGTGCTGCGCACCGACGACACGGCCTGGCTGACCAGCGGGGGACTGCTGCACTTCAAGGAGCCGGTGGTCGCCGAGCGGGCGGCACCGCCCACCCCGGCGCAGGCGGCGTCGTACCCGCTGGCGCAGACCTTCGCGTTGCACAGCAAGCCCGGCTCACAGCACACGATCTTCATCGACGTGGACGGGGCGACGGTCAGCGGGACCGAGTGGCACGCGCAGTACCCCACGACCCCGACGACCCATCCGGCCTGGGACCCGGCCGGTGACGGTGCGGCCTTCTCCGACCCCGAGCTCGCGATCGTGCAGGAGCTCTGGGCGCGCGTCGCCGAGGACTACGCGCCGTTCGACGTCGACGTCACCACCCAGGACCCCGGCGCCGCCGCCATCCTGCGATCGTCGGCGGCGGACCCGGTCTACGGCGCACACGCGCTCGTCTCGCCCAGCAACGCGTTCGTGACGATCTGCGACTCGAAGTGCGGCGGTGTCGCCTTCCTCGACGTCTTCGACAAGGCCTACGGGCCGGGCGGGAACGGCTACGGCTACACCCAGCCGGCCTGGGTCTTCCCGCAGGGCACCGGCGACGACCCGAAGAGCGTCGCCGAGGCCCTCGCCCACGAGGTCGGTCACCAGCTCGGGCTCACCCACGACGGCAACGCGACGGAGGGCTACGACGCCGGGCACGGGTCCTGGGCGCCGATCATGGGCCTCGGCTACTACCGGCCGATCAGCCAGTGGAGCAAGGGCGACTACGCCTCCGCCAACAACCAGGAGGACGACGTCGCGATCATCGGCGGGATCCTCGGCCTGCGGACCGACGAGGCCCCCTCGACCACCTCCGGCGCGCCGACGGTCCCGGGCGGCACGTCGTACGTCTCGAGCCGGACCGACGTCGACACCTACCGCCTCGGGACCTGCACGGGCTCGGTGACGGTCGCGGCTGCGCCACTCCTCGCCGGGGGCGCCGACCTGGACATCGGGCTGACCCTGCTGGACGGCTCCGGGACCGTGGTGGCCTCGGCCGACCCGCCCTCGGCGACGGTGGACGCCCGAACCGCCTCGGGCCTGGACGCGACGATCACCGCCGGCGTGCCGCCCGGGGAGTACTTCGTGTCGGTCGACGGGGTGGGGCGCGGCACCTGGTCCGACGGGTACGACGACTACGGGTCGCTGGGGGCCTACACCGTGGACCTGATCGGCGGGTGCGACGGTGGCGTCGCCGCCGGTGCGCCCGGAGCGCCCGGCGGTCCGACCGCGACGTCGACGACGACCACCACGGTGACCCTCGACTGGACCGCTCCCGCGGACACCGGCAGCTCCGCGATCACCGGCTACCGGCTGACCCGGTCCGGGAGCGACCAGGTCGTCGACCTCGGATCCGGCACGACGTCGTACACCTGGATCGGGCTGAGCAGCGCGACGTCGTACCTCTTCTCGGTGGCGGCGGTGAACGCCAGCGGACCCGGGGTGGGTACCGCGGTCTCGGCGAGCACCCTCGCGGCGCGTCCCTCGGTCCCGCAGGCGGTGACGGCGCGATGGAGCCGCCCCGTCGAAGGGGTGCAGTGGCGGTGGACCGCGCCGGCGTCCGACGGCGGGCTGCCCCTGGCGGCCTACGACCTGTACGTCGACCGCACCGAGGTGGGATCGGTGCCCGCGGCGACGACCGGCGTGAACCTCACCGGCCTCGAGGCGGGCAGCTACACCCTGGGCGTGGCCGCCCGGAACTCCGAGGGCTCGGGGCCGGCCGCCGAGACGACCGTCGTGGTCCCCGGCCCCCCGGCCAACGACGCCTTCACCGCGCGGACGGTCCTGGCCGCGCCCTCCGGCTCGGTGAGCGACGACAACACAGCGGCCACCGCGGAGGCCGGGGAACCGTCTCCGCCGTCCGCCTTCGCGGGAGCCGGGGCCGCCTCGGTCTGGTACTCATGGACCGCCGCCGCGACGGGACCGGTGACCCTGAGCACCTCGTCCGCGATCGCCGACCGCGACACCACCCTGGCGGTCTACACCGGCAGCACGCTGCCGGCGCTGGACCTGGTCGCCGGCAACGACGACGTCAGCGCGGCCGACTACCTGTCCCGGGTGTCCTTCGGTGCCACGGCGGGCACGACCTACGCGATCGCGGTGGACGGCTATCCCGGGATCCCGGCCGGCACCGGCGCCTTCACCCTCACCTGGTCCGGGCCGACCCCTCCGGCCGAGACCACCACCGGGGTCAGCTCCACGGTGACGGGCCGCACGGTCACCCTGACCGCCCAGGTCACCGCGGCGCCCGGCCCGCCCGCCGGCGCGGTCGTCTTCCGTGCGGGCACGACCGAGCTCGCCAGTGTGCCGGTCACCGCGGGGTCGGCGTCGTACGTCGTGACGGGCGTGGGTGCTGGACCGCGGACCTTCACCGCGACCTTCGTCCCGTCCGACGCCACGGCATACGCCGGCTCCACCGGCTCGACCACGGTCGAGCTGCCGGCGGTGCCCACGACGACCGCGCTGAGCGTCCAGCGCAGCGCACGGGCGGTGACGCTCGTGGCGACGGCCACCTCGGAGGCCGGGGTCCCCGCGGGCCGCGCCCGGTTCTGGGACGGCGGGGTGATGCTCGGCGAGCGTCCCGTCAGTGGCGGCGCGGCGACCCTCGTGGTCGAGGCTGTCACCACCGGTGCGCATACGTACGAGGTCGAGTTCCACCCCGCCGACCCGGAGGACTTCGCGTCCTCCGTCTCCGCGACGTACCCGCTGTCCGTCAGCGCGAGCCCGACGACCACGACCCTCACGGCCGTCGGCGTCGAGGGCTCCCAGGTGACCTGGTCGGCCGCGGTGACCAGCGCAGACGGCGTCCCGACGGGCACGGTGGACCTGTACGCCGGTCCCGCCTCCGGCCCGGCGGTGAGCTCGGTCGTGCTGCACGACGGAGCGGCCCTGGCCGGCTTCACCCTGCCACCGGGCGGCTACGACCTGGTCGCCGTCTACCGACCGCTCGACGACACCTGGGCGCCCTCGGAGTCGGCCCCGACGACCCGGACCGTCGACGAGCCACCGGTGGACCCGGTCGCGACGACGACGACGCTCGAGGTGTTGGTCGCCGGCCGCACGGTGACCCTGACCGGCACGGTCGGCAGCGGGTCCGGCACCCCGGCGGGGTCGGTGCAGTTCCTCGACGGGGCGACGGTGCTCCAGGTCGTCCCCCTGGTCGGTGGCGCGGCGTCGACGTCGCGGGTCGTCGGGGCGGGCGAGCACGTCTTCCGGGCGGAGTACCTTCCGGCCGATCCGGCCCTCCACGCGGGCTCGTCCTCGGCGGTCCAGACCCACACGGTGCTGCCGACGTCGACGAGCAGCGCGCTGGCGGCCTCGGTCCGCGCCACGACGGTCACCCTCACGTCGAGCGTGTCCGCCGTCGGTGGGGAGGAGTCGACCGGCACGGTCCGGTTCGAGGAGGCGGGCCGGGTCGTGGGCACGGCCTCCGTCGTGTCCGGCCGGGCGTCGCTCGTGCTGAGCGGTGTCGCGCCCGGGGTCCACGCCTACCGAGCCATCTTCGTCCCGACCGGACCGGACCAGGCCGGCTCGACGTCAGCGGCCCGCACGGTCACGGTCGTGGCCCCGCGGATCGCGTCGCGCACGACGCTCACCGCGCCGCGGACCGTCAGGGCCGGGGCCCGGCCGACGGTCACCATCCGAGTCCTGCGCGGCACAGCGCCCGTCGCCGGATCGGTGGTCCTGCGCTACGGCGCGAAGCGGGCGACCCTGCCGCTGCGCGGCGGCAGGGCGACGTTCAGGCTCCCGAAGGTCAAGGCGGGGACCCTCCGGCTGACCGCGACGTACGGCGGTTCCACGACCACCACGGCCTCGAGCGCGACGACCTCGATGACGGTGAAGAAGGCCAAACGGACGAGGTGAGCGGCGCTCAGACCTGGAGCTCGTAGATCGTCTCGAGCCCGTCCTCCTCGTCCCACTGCTCGCCGACCTCGACGAACGGGTACTGCCGGGCCAGCGCGAGCGACGGCTCGTTCTCGGGCGAGATGGTGAGCCGCAGGACGCTCACGTCCGGCTCGGTGCGGGCCCGGTCGATCAGCAGCTCCAGGACGGCCCGGGCGTAGCCGCGCCGCCGGTACGCCGGGTCGACGCCGTACCCGGCCTCGACCATCCCGCGCTCGTCGGGGGCGGCGTGGAAGCCGCCCGCGCCGACCGTGAGCCCGGCCTGCTCGTCGCGGACGACGCCGGTGACCCACGGCAGGTCCTCGGGCGTCTCGAGCGCCTGTCGCGCCCGCATCCGCCAGGTCCCGACGCGATCCTCCGAGGCCAGCCAGGCGGTGAGGGGCACCGGAGCGAGGGCGTCGGCGGTGGCCAGGTCGCCGTCGGCGAGGGCCTGGAGGACGTCGGGGGAGAGCTGGACGATCCGGACCGCCCGCCCGCTCACGTCGGCCATTCGGGAGGGAACTCCTCGGCGGCCTTGTCGTGGATCTTCTGCAGCTTCTTGCGCTGCTTGGTCGGGACCCGGTCGCCGAAGACCGTGCCGACGGTGTGGTCGGTCTCGTGCTGGAGGCAGCGCGCCAGCAGGCCGTCGCCGGCGAACGCCACCGGCGCACCGTCGAGGCCGGTGCCGGTGACGCTGGCGTGGTCGGGCCGGGCGCAGTCGACGAACGCGCCGGGGAACGACAGGCAGCCCTCCTCCGCGACGTCGAGCTGCCGGTCCTTGCCCTCGGGCAGCGTGAGCTCGGGGTTGCAGACCACCCCGACCGTGCGGTCACCCGACGCATCGGGGCAGTCGAAGACGAACACCGCCCGGTCGACCCCGATCTGGCAGGCCGCCAGCCCGACGCCGTCCGCGGCGTACATCGTCGCGACCATGTCGGCCACCAGCGAGTGCAGCTCGTCGTCGTACGACGTGACGAGCTCTTGGGGCCGGTGCATGACCGGCGTGCCCCAGCGGGTCATCGGGCGGACGGTGCCCCCCGTGGGGAGGGGGCCGTACGGCGCGTTCTCGGGGGGCTCGGGGTGCTCGGACACGGCGAGAACCCTAGAGGACCGACCGCTCGTCCTGTGACCCGATCCACGGGGCGTGTCTGTAGCCCGATGTGTAACTCGGAGTTACAGTTTCTCCATGTCCCTCCTCCAGAACCTCCGACCCGGCGGGAAGCACGGGGTGTCCTCCCAGGAGACCCGCGACCCCATCGGGTACGCCGTCGCCGCGCTGAGCCGGCTCGCCCAGAGCGACCTCCTCGACCGCATCGGGTTGCGCAAGCAGGCCGAGCAGGCGGTGTTCACCACCACGCGCAGCGGGTTCAAGACCGTCTCGGCGGCCGGCCGTACCTTCGCCCGGGCCGGGAAGCTGGGTGCTCCGGGCGTCCGACCCACCGACGCGCCGCGCACCGGGGTCTTCGACCTGACCCCGACCGAGGACGAGCAGATGCTCGTCGACGTCGTCACCGAGCTCGCCGACGAGGTGGTCCGGCCCGCGGCCGCCGAGGCGGACGAGGCCTGCGCCGCCCCCGAGGCCGTCCTGAAGGCGGGCCTGGAGATCGGGCTCCCGATCCTCGGCGTTCCCGAGGCCCTCGGCGGCATCGCCGAGGAGCGGTCCGCGGTGGCCGGGACGCTGGTCGCCGAGGCGCTGGCGAAGGGCGACCTCGGCCTGGCCGTCGCGTCGCTCGCCCCGGGCGCCGTCGCGACCGCGCTCGGGCTCTGGGGGACCGAGGAGCAGCAGCAGACCTACCTGCCGGCGTTCACCGAGGGCGAGGTCCCGGCCGCGGCGCTGGCGCTCTCCGAGCCGACCGTCCTGTACGACGTCCTCAGCCCGGCGACCACCGCCGTCCGGTCGTCCGAGGGCCTGGTGCTGAACGGCGTGAAGTCGGCGGTCGCCCGGGGTGCCGAGGCCGAGCTCTTCGTGGTCGGCGCCTCGCTCGACGGTCGCCCCGTGCTGGTCCTGGTCGAGTCGAGCACCCCGGGTCTGGAGATCGTGGCCGACCCCGGCATGGGCGTCCGCGCCGCCGGCATGACCCGGCTGGTGCTCGCCGACGTGACCGTCCCGGCGACCCACCTGCTGGGCGCGGACGACGGGTCGACGTACACCGAGTGCGTGCGGCTCTCCCGGCTCGCCTGGTGCGCGCTCGCCGTCGGCACCGGGCAGGCCGTGCTCGACTACGTGACGCCGTACGTCAAGGAGCGCCAGGCGTTCGGTGAGCCCGTCGCGCACCGCCAGTCGGTCGCGTTCATGGTCGCCAACATCGCGATCGAGCTGCAGGCCATGCGCCTGCTCACCTACAAGGCGGCCGCTCGCGCCGCCGCCGGCAAGGACGTCGCGCGCGACGTCGCCCTGGCCCGCAGGCTGTGCGCCGACAAGGGCATGCAGATCGGCCTCGACGGCGTCCAGCTGCTCGGCGGCCACGGTTTCGTCAAGGAGCACCCGGTGGAGCGGTGGTACCGCGACCTCCGGGCCGTCGGAGTCATGGAAGGTGTGGTGTTGGTCTGATGGCGATCAATCTGGACGACCCGAAGAAGTTCCGGCAGCTGACCGGGCAGGCCCACCAGGTCGCGATGAACATGCTGCGGCCGATCTCGCGCAAGTACGACCAGGCCGAGCACGAGTACCCCCAGGAGCTCGACATGCTCGCCGCGATGATCGACGGGCTCTCCGAGTCCGGGGCGAGCGAGGGCGCGGGCGCAGCCGGGGTACGACGTGACGCCGACGCGTCGGCCGACACCGGCGTCAAGAACGGCACCAACCTGGCCTCGGTGATGTCGATCGCCGAGATGTGCTGGGGCGACGTCGGGCTGCTGCTGTCGATGCCCCGCCAGGGCCTGGGCAACTCGGCCATCGCCTCGGTGGCGAACGACGAGCAGCAGGAGCGCTTCGCCGGCGTGTGGGCCGGGATGGCCATCACCGAGCCCGGCACCGGCTCGGACTCCGCCAACATCTCGACGACCGCCGTCCTCGACGGCGACGAGTACGTCCTCAACGGCGAGAAGATCTACGTCACCTCGGGCGACCGGGCCGACCACATCGTGGTGTGGGCGACCCTGGACCGGTCGCTGGGCCGGGCGGCGATCAAGTCGTTCGTGGTCCCGAAGGGCACGCCCGGGATGCGGGTCGACCGGCTCGAGCACAAGCTCGGCATCAAGGCGTCCGACACCGCAACGATCATCTTCGAGGACTGCCGGGTGCCGAAGGAGAACCTCCTCGGCTCGGCCGAGGTCGACCCGAAGCAGGGCTTCGCGGGGGCGATGGCGACCTTCGACAACACCCGGCCGCTGGTGGCCTCGATGGCGGTCGGCTGCGCGAAGGCGGCGCTCGACCTGACCCGCGACCTGCTGGAGCAGGCGGGCGTGGTCGTCGACTACGACCGCCCGGCGATCACCCAGTCCGCGGCCGCCGCCAAGTTCCTCCAGATGGAGGCCGACTGGGAGGGCGCCCGGCTGCTGATGCTGCAGGCGGCCTGGATGGCCGACAACCGGCAGCCCAACTCGCTGGAGGCCTCGATGGCCAAGGCCAAGGCCGGACGGGTCGGGTCCGACATCACACTGTCCTGCGTCGAGCTGTGCGGCTCGGTCGGCTACACCGAGGGCGAGCTCCTGGAGAAGTGGGCCCGCGACTCCAAGATCCTCGACATCTTCGAGGGGACCCAGCAGATCCAGCAGCTCATCGTGGCCCGGCGGGTGCTGGGCCTGTCGAGCGCCGAGCTGAAGTAGCCCGCCGCCGCCGGTGCACTCGTGCCCCTGACCGTGCGCGTGGGCGCCCGGCCAGGGGCACGAGTCTCGCGGGCTCCTGTCAGTCCTGGCTGCGGCGCGGCGGCAGCTTGGCGCCGGGGGCGGACGGGCGAGGAGCCGTCCTCCCAGCCGGCTTCGGGTCCGGCGGGTGGGGCGCGATGTTGCGCGCCACCGTGGCCGGGTTCGGCGCGGACCGCGCGGGGCTGGCCGTGATCGAAGCGGCCGCCGCGTCGGTTGCCGGTGTTCTCGCCGGCGGCTCGGTGCGGCGCGGCTGCGGCTCTCCTTGCAGCCGGGCCCGGACCTTCGTGGCTGTCGCGGACACCACCGGGGTGGCGACGCGGACCGTGGTCCGGGCCAGGTCGGTCGCCACGTCGGTCGCGACGATCCTGAGGCGGTTGAGCCGGGCGGTGACGCTCATCGGACTCCCTCCGTCGGGGGTGGTTCCCCGGATTCAAGCACGGAGGTGGCGGGGACACGCCCGGGTGGGCGCCACCCTCAGCCCTTGTCGATGTCGGACGCCTTCGCGGACGTGGCCGCCTCGGTGGCGACCGCCTTGGCGGTGCCGGCGTCGAGCAGCGGCTCGCTGGACGGGGGAGCGGACGGGAGGTCGGGCTCCGAGCTGGCCCCGGCGGCGACCTGAGCCGCGGTCAGCGGTGCGGCCTTCTTGGCGGGGGCCTTCTTGGCGGGGGCCTTCTTGGCGGGGGCCTTCTTGGCGGGGGCCTTCTTGGCCGCCGTCTTCTTGGCGGGCGCGATGTCGGCAGGGGTCACGTCGACGCGCGCGGGATCGGCGGCCGCGTCGATGCTCGTGGCCGCCTTCTTGGCCACTGGCGCCTTCGTGGCGGGGACGGCCTTCCTGGCGGGCGGCGCCGTCTTCTTGGCGGCGGGAGCTGCCTTCTTGGCGGGCGGCGTCGCCTTCGTGGCGGCGGGGGCTGCCTTCTTGGCGGGCGGCGTCGCCTTCGTGGCGACGGGGGCTGCCTTCTTGGCGGGCGGCGTCGCCTTCGTGGCGACGGGGGCTGCCTTCTTGGCCGCGGTCTTCTTCGCGGGCGCCTTGACCGCCTTCTTGACGGGCGTCACCGGGTCACCGTGCGGCTGGGGCTCGGGCGACGGGACGGGCGCGGTCTCGACCCGCGTCGGCGCGGTGGATCGTGCGCCCCGACCCGTGACGGCGCCCACGCGCTCGACGGCGGCCTTCGTCGCCTGACCGGCGACGAGCTTGCCGAGCTCCACGGTGCCACGGACCTGGCCGACCGCCTGGCCGACCACCTTCTGGCCGGTGCCGATCGGGTCCTTCACGGTCTCGACGGCGGTCTCGACGGCGACGTCGACGAGCTTGCCGAGCGGGTTCTTGGGCACGGTGGTTCCTTCCGTTGACGGACGGTCCTCGGTCCGATACCCCGTCCCGACGACCGCCACGCCGACCCCGGCTGAGGCCTACGACACGCTGCGGAACGGGTCGTGGTCGGCGAGCAGCTTGTCGACGCGGGCCTGGTCGAGACGGGAGACGACGTACTGGCTCTCCTGGGCGTCGCGGATGCACTTGGCCAGCGTGAACGACGACGTCGTCAGGAAGATCGTGGTCATGGCGAGGAAGGCCCGGGTCCAGGAGTCGACGGGCAGATAGAGGATCGCGAACAGCATCGCGCCGAGGGCGACCGCGAAGGAGATCCCGGCCTGCGCGAAGAAGGCGGTGGTGTTAGTGGACTGCTTCGGAGTGCTCATGCGACCAGCCTGTCGCTCGCGCGGACCGGGCGGCTCCGCCGACGTACCCGACCGCCCCTGAGTACGACGACTCAGATCCGGGCACCGAACCGCCCATGACCGACCGTGCCGACGACCGCACCGACCTGATCGTGTCGACGCTCAACGACGCGTTCGCGCCGCTGATGGCAGCCGACCCGGTGGCGTTCCGTGGCAAGTACCGCACGATGGCCGCCGACCCGCACGCCTTCTACCGGGGCAGCGCCTGCCTGTTCTATGCGGACGTGACCGCCGAGCAGGACCCGTACGCCGACGAGCGCAGCGGCCGGATCTGGGTGCACGGCGACCTGCACGTCGAGAACTTCGGCACCTACCTCAACTCCGACGGCCGGCTGGTCTTCGACGTGAACGACTTCGACGAGGCCTACCTGGGCCGCTTCACCTGGGACCTGCAGCGCTTCGCCGCCTCGCTCGCGCTCGTCGGCTGGCAGAAGGCGCTGCCCGAGGACGACGTACGACGGCTCATCGGCCGCTACGTGCGCGCCTACCTCGCCCAGGTGGACGCCTACGTCGACACCGACGACGACGCGCATGGCTTCGAGCTGCACCTCGACAACACCGAGGGCCCGATCCACGACGCGCTGGTCGTCGCCCGCGAACGACGCCGCGCGGACCTCCTGGACACGCTGACGCTGCGCGTGGACGGGACCCGGCTCTTCCGTGAGGGCACCCACGAGCGCAGGCTCCCGACGCGGGAGCGGGCCTCGGTCGAGAAGGCCTACGCCCGCTACCTGGAGACGATCCCCGAGGACAAGCGGTCCGACCGGAGCCTCTACTACGACCTGCGCGACGCCGTCGGCAAGAGCGGCTTCGGCATCGGCTCGGCGGGGCTGCCGGCGTACAACCTGCTCATCGAGGGGGTCAGCCAGGCCCTCGACAACGACGTCGTGCTGTCGATGAAGCAGGCGAACATCCCGGCCGTGAGCCGGTTCGTCGACTCCGCGGAGGTGGACCGCTACTTCGAGAACGAGGGCCACCGCACGGTGGTCAGCCAGCGGGCGCTCCAGGTGCACACCGACCCCCTGCTCGGCTGGACCGAGCTCGACGGGACCGGGTACGTCGTCAGCGAGGTCTCGCCGTACGAGGAGGACCTCGACTGGTCCGGTCTCACCGAGCCGGACGACATCGCGGGCGTCGTGGACCTGCTCGGCCGGGCCACCGCCAAGATCCACTGCGCCTCCGACGAAGACAGCGACCAGGACCTGGTCGACTTCCAGGTGGAGGAGGCGATCGCCGCCTCGCTGGACGGCCGGCGCCGGGAGTTCACGGGCTGGATCACCGACTTCGGCGTCGAGTACGCCGAGCGCGTCCGCGCCGACCACGCGCTCTTCGTCGATGCGTTCCGCTCCGGCCGGATCGCGGTCAGCTCGACCTAGACGGCCGTCGCGCCGTCCGACGGCACGGCCCGCAGGTGGGCGGGCGGCGTGAACCCCTCCAGCACGAACGTCGCGTCGACGGCCCGCATCACGGCCTCGACCCGCTCGTCGGGGACGATCGCGACGCTGGAGCCGCCGAAGCCGCCACCGGTCATCCGGGCCGCGACGGCGCCGGCCTCGACGGCGACCGCGACCGCGGCGTCCAGCTCGGGGGTGGAGATCTCGAAGTCGTCGCGCATCGAAGCATGCGAGGCCAGGAACAGCGTCCCGACGGTGTCCCAGTCGGAGCGGCTCAGCGCGTCGACGACGGCGGTGACGCGCTCGATCTCGGTCACGACGTGCCGCGCCCGGCGCCGGATCCGCTCGTCCTCGAGCGTCTCGACGTCGGCGAGCGCCGCCTCCCGCAGCGTCGGTACGCCGAGCAGGCCCGCGGCCTCCTCGCAGTCGGTGCGGCGCGAGCCGTAGCCGCCGTCCGTCAGCTCGTGGCTGACCCGGGTGTCGGTGACCAGCAGGGTGTGACCGGACAGGTCGAGCGGGACCTGGGTGGTCTCGTCGCTCGCGAAGTCGATGAGCAGCGCGTGGCCGGTCTCGGCGAGCAGGGCGACGTACTGGTCCATGCCGCCGGTCGGCGCGCCCGCCACCTCGGTCTCGGCGCGGATGCAGGCCGTCGCCAGCAGGCGGCGCTCGACGTCGGGGGCCACCGCGATCGCGACCGCGCACTCGAGGGCGGCGGAGCTCGACAGGCCCGCCCCGAGCGGGACGGTGCCGTCGACCAGCAGGTCGCCCCCGGCCAGGTCGACCCCGGCCTCGCGCAGCGCCCACACCACCCCGGCGGCGTACGACGCCCAGCCGTCGACCGTGTCCGGGCCGAGCTCGTCGACCCGGCCCTCCCAGACCGCCTCCTGCTGGCGGCTGGCCACCCGGAGGACGCCGTCGGTGCGCGGCGCCCAGGCCGCGTAGGTCGCATGGGGGAGCGCCACGGGCAGCACCAGGCCGGCGTTGTAGTCGGTGTGCTCGCCGATCAGGTTGACCCGACCGGGTGCGCGACCGACAGCGGTGGCCGGGGCGTCGTACCGCTCCTGGAACGCGGCGCGGACCGTGGCGGAGAGCTGACCGGGGTCACCCGGCTCGACGTAGGACATGCGGCCCAACCTGCCAGACTCGACGCCATGAGCACGTCACCGGGGGACGCACCGGGGGAGGACCTGGTCGAGCTGGCCCACCAGGTGCTCGACCTCGCGCGGCACGGCCACGCCGAGCGGCTGGCGGCGTACGTCGACGCGGGGGTCCCGGTCGACCTGACCGACGCGGCCGGCAACACCCTGCTGATGCTCGGCGCCTACCACGGGCACGCCGCCGTGGTGGCGGGTCTGGTCGAGCGCGGCGCGGACGTGGACCGCCTCAACGACCGCGGCCAGTCGCCGTTGGCCGGCGCGGTTTTCAAGGGCGAGGACGACGTGGTCGCGGTGCTGGTGGCCGCGGGCGCCGACCCGGACCTCGGGACGCCCAGCGCCCGAGCCGCCGCGGAGATGTTCGGTCGGGCACTGTGAGGGCGTAGATTTCCCGCACGTGCGTTTCCTCGACGGTGCGGTTCCCCCGTACGACCTGACCTACGACGACGTCTACATGGTGCCCCGCCACTCGGCGGTGGCCAGCCGGTACGACGTGGACCTCGCCACCAGCGACGGCACGGGCGCGACCCTGCCGATCGTGGTGGCCAACATGACCGCCATCTCGGGCAAGCGGATGGCCGAGACGGTCGCCCGCCGCGGCGGCCTGGTCGTGATCCCGCAGGACATCCCGATCCCGGTGGTCGCCGACGTGGTGCGCTGGGTCAAGCAGCGGCACCTGGTCTTCGACACCACGATCGAGCTGGCCCCCGAGGCGACCGTGGGGGAGGCGCTCGCGCTGATCCCGAAGCGATCGCACCGGGCCGCGGTCGTGGTCGAGGACGGCCGGCCGGTCGGCATCGTGACCGCCGCCGACTGCGCGGAGGTGGACCGGTTCGCCCAGGTCCAGCAGGTGATGACGCCACCCCGCGTCGTCGTACCGGCTGACACGGACGCACGCACCGTCTTCGACGCCATCGACACCGCCCGAGCCGGGCTCGCGGTCGGGGTCGACGGCGACGGGCGCCTGGTCGGCGTCCTGACCCGCACCGGCGCGCTCCGGGCCACCCTCTACACCCCGGCGGTCGACGCCTCCGGCGGTCTGCGGATCGCGGCTGCGGTCGGCGTGAACGGCGACGTCGCCGACAAGGCCGCCCGGCTGCTCGAGGCGGGCGTGGACGTGCTGGTCGCCGACACCGCGCACGGTCACCAGGACCGGATGATCGACGCGCTGCGCGCGATCCGGTCCGTGGCTCCGGCGGTCCCGGTCGTCGCCGGCAACGTCGTCTCCGCCGAGGGCACCCGTGCGCTGATCGAGGCGGGTGCCGACATCGTGAAGGTCGGTGTCGGCCCAGGCGCCATGTGCACCACCCGGATGATGACGGGCGTGGGTCGCCCGCAGTTCTCGGCCGTGCGCGAGTGCGCCGCCGAGGCCCGCTCGCTGGGCAGGCACGTGTGGGCCGACGGGGGCGTCCGGCACCCGCGCGACGTGGCGCTCGCCCTCGCCGCGGGCGCGTCCAGTGTCATGGTCGGCTCCTGGTTCGCCGGCACCCACGAGTCGCCGGGCGACCTGCTCGAGGACTCCGACGGCCGGGCCTACAAGGTCTCCTTCGGCATGGCCTCGGCCCGCGCGGTCGCGAACCGGACGTCGGCGGAGTCGTCGTACGACCGGGCGCGCAAGGCGCTCTACGAGGAGGGCATCTCCTCCTCGCGGATGTACCTCGATCCGCAGCGGCCCGGGGTCGAGGACCTCATCGACGCCATCTGCTCCGGCGTACGCAGTGCCTGCACGTACGCCGGAGCAGCGACGCTCGAGGACTTCCACGAGCGGGCGCTCGTCGGCCTCCAGTCGGCCGCGGGGTTCAGCGAGGGGCGTCCGCTCTCGACGTCGTGGTAGCCGCCGCCGGGTCCTGCTCGGTGGAGATCACGAAGTCGTCGCCGTGCTCGGTCACGCCGGCGATCACGGCCTGCTCGACCGCGTCGACGGCGTACTGACGCCGCACGACGACCGGGTCGGTCCGCAGGTCCATGACCAGCGAGACGCACAGCCCGATCACGACGAGCACGAACGGCACGGCCGCCACGATGGTCATGCTCTGCAGCCCGGAGAGCGCGTCCTCGCCGCCCGCGAGCAGCATCACGGCGGCGACGGCGCCGGTCGCCACGCCCCAGAAGATGACCGTGGCCCGACGGGGCTCGGTCGAGCCGTGCTCGGACAGAGTGCCCATCACGATCGACGCCGCGTCGGCGCCCGAGACGAAGAAGATGCCGACGAGCACCATGACGACGATGCTGGCCAGGGTCGCGACCGGGTAGGCCTCGAGGGTCGTGAACAGCTGCGACTCCTCGCCGCCCGCACCGGCGATGTCGGTGCCGAGCTGCTGCAGCTTGATCGCGGCACCGCCGAAGATGCAGAACCAGACCAGGCTCACCAGGCTCGGGACGAGCAGCACGCCCGTGACGAACTGGCGGATGGTCCGACCGCGCGAGATGCGGGCGATGAACATGCCGACGAACGGCGTCCACGACATCCACCAGGCCCAGTAGAAGACGGTCCAGCCCTGGAGCCACTCGTTGGTGTCCTGGCCCTCGGCTCCGGTGCGGGCGGCCATCATGGGCAGGTCGCCGACGAAGCTGCCGACCGATGTCGGGATGAGGTTGAGGATGAAGACGGTCGGGCCGACGATGAAGACGAAGAGGGCGAGCGCGACGGCGAGCACCATGTTGATGTTCGACAGCCACTGGATGCCCTTGGCCACCCCGGAGACGGCCGAGGCGACGAACGCGACCGTCAGGATCGCGATGATGCCGACCAGGAAGCCGTTGCCGACGTCGCCGAGGCTCGTGGTGATCTGCAGGCCGCTGCGGATCTGCAGTGCGCCGAGGCCCAGCGAGGCGGCCGACCCGAAGAGCGTCGCGAAGATGGCGAGCATGTCGATGACCTTGCCGCCGGGTCCGTGCGCGTGCTTGCCGAGCAGCGGCTCGAAGGCGGCCGAGATCAGCTGCAGCCGGCCCTTGCGGTAGACGCCGTACGCGATGGCCAGGCCGACGACGGCGTAGATGGCCCACGGGTGCAGGGTCCAGTGGAAGAGCGTGGTGGCCATCGCGTGCTGGACGGCTTCGGCGTTGTCCGCGCCGCCGGTGCCGGGCGGGGGAGCGGTGAAGTGGCTGATCGGCTCGCTGACGCCATAGAACATCAGCCCGATGCCCATGCCGGCGCTGAACATCATCGCGATCCACGAGACGGTGCGGAACTCCGGCTCCTCGCCGTCGTGGCCGAGCGTGATCGCGCCGTACCTGCTCAGCGCGATCCAGATCACGAACACCACGAGGGCGCTCGCGGTGAGGACGAACAGCCAGCCGGTGTTGCGCATGGTCCAGGTCAGCGACTGGTCGGAGACCTTCCCGAGCGAGTCGGTCCCGAGGAAGCCCCAGAGCAGGAAGGCCAACGAGACGCCGGCGGTGACGCCGAAGACCAGGCGGTCCAGCCCGGGCCGACCTCCGTCGGGGCCGTACGACGACTGCTCGACGTCGAGCACCGGGTGCTGGTCGTGCTGGGGCACCGGGCTGCCGACAGAGCCCGTGGTGTGTTGGTCAGGGGCAGGGCCTTGGAACGTGGTCACCGGATGATGGTGTCCAGGCTGCATCGGCCTCACACCTCCGGGTGAGGCTCCTCACCGGCGAGGACGACGTCAGCCCAGCCGGTCGAGGTAGGTGACCACCCGGTTGAAGAGCCGTGCGCTCGCCGACGGGTCGAGCGGCCGCGACGACGGCTCGGCCAGCTGACGCACGAGCAGCTCGGCGCCGGGCGCGCCGACCGCGAGGCTGGTCGCCGCGCACACCCGGCTGGCGTTTCGCACCGCCCGAGGGTCGACGGTCCAGATCGCCTCGAACTCCCGGTCCTGGTCACGGACCCCGGCCTGGCCGGGCAGCTCCCAGGCGGTGAGCAGCGCGGGCAGCCCGTGGGCGTCGCAGACCACGAACCACTCTCGCCGCAGCGGGGACTCCGCCGTGAGGCGCACGCGTACGGCGCGCTCGCCTGGTAGCGGTCCGTCGAAGTCGGCCATCACCAGGGTCGCCCGGGCCGTGGTCGCCAGATCCTCCCAGCGGTCGCGCACCGGCTCGTAGAAGCGCCGCTTCTGGAACCCGCCGAAGAGCACCGGCTGGTCGGCGCGGGCGCAGAATTCGTCCTCGATGGCCCGGGAGAGGGCGGAGACGGTCGCCTTGCGCAGCCGGTGCACCTCGAGGTGCGGGCTGCGGCGCCGTACCTCGGCGAAGACCGACGGAGCGCTGCGCCCGTCGGGCTGCTGGGCCTCGGCGATCGCAGTCTCGAGCCGGGTGCCCGCCTCCCGCTGGCGCAGCACGGTGAGCACGGCCTCGACGACGGAGGCGTCGTAGCGGCGGTGCCCGCTCGGGAGCCGGTGCGGGACGGGGAACCCGTGCCGCTGCTCCCAGGTGCGCAGAGTTGCGACCGAGACGCCGGTCATCCTGCTGATCTCGCCGATGCTGAGTCCACCGTTGGGTGGTGCACCGCCGCCGACGGAGGGCGCGTCAGCGCGCACCTCTTCCCGAGAATCCCCCATGAATCGAATCACATCATGACCGAACGGATGATTCATACCCGCGGGGGTTCGGCTATAGGGCCCTAGGTTCGCGAGCTGCGCTCGGACCGGCCGCGGACGATCCCGATGAAGGTCTGGACCCGCGGGTCCTCGTCGTCGACCCGCCAGGCCAGGCCGACCTTGGTGGTCGGCAGGTCGGTGACCGGCCGGTGCACGACGTCCTTGCGGTGGTGGAGGCGGGCGACGGCCATCGGCAGCAGGACCACCCCGGTGCCGGATGCCACGACCTCGATCGCGTCACGCACCGACATGGGCGGCCAGTCGAGCTGCTCCGCCGCGGGCACCCATCCCGAGTCGTGGGGGATCACCAGCTGCTCGTCGGCCAGGTCGGCGAGCGTGACCTCGTCCACCACCGACACGAGGTGCTCGCGACCGACCACGGCGACGGCGACCTCGTCGTAGAGCGGGATCAGGTGGAGACCCTCGCGGTCGACGGGCAGCCGGACCAGGCACATGTCGAGCGTGCGGTCACGCAGCCCCACCTCCTGCTCGGCCTGCTCCACGGGCACCAGCTCCAGCGGGATCCGGGAGCGGTCGCGCCAGGTGCGCGCCCACTTGTCCGGGGTCGCCCCGGTGACGAAGCCGACGCGGAAGGGGGGTGCAGGCACTCCTGGAGCGTAGTGCCCGACGCTTAGACCGCACGGGCCGCGGGCACGAGTCGGCGATCCGCCGGCGATCCGGTCAGACCAAGGGCCGCGGTCCCGAGGGACCGCGGCCCGGCCGGCGGCCCCAGGCGCACTGGGGGGGTGTGTTCCCGAGACCACTGGTGCGATGGTGCCCGATCCGCTGCGGGGGTATTCGCCCCTCGCTGAGAAAATTCTCGGCGACATCAAGGCAAGGGTGTCTTGACGTTCTGGCGTCGTCGTCGGAGCGCCGACGGCACGGCCCACGGTCGGCCGTTGACCAGCGCCAGCACCGCGTCGACCGCGGGCCAGCGCAGCCGGCCCCCGGAGAAGATGGCCACCGATCGGAGGGGCAGCTCCTCCAGGGAGCGCTCCAGCATCAGCCTCAGGGTCTCGTCGTCGCCGGCCGCCTGGTCCAGGGGCGCGGCGGCGGTCAGGGCCCGGCGCAGCAGCCGCCCCACCCGGGTCGTGGCGAGCTCGCCGACCGTCGACTCCCGGGTGAACGGCCGGAGCGGTCGCGGCGCCGGCACCGGTCGACCGAGCCGGCGAGCGAAAGCGTCGTCGGTCGCCGCGACCGGCGGGGTGCCGGCGGACTCCGGGGCGGAGTCGACGCCACCCGTGAGCCGTACGGCGAGGGCGGCGACCACGTCGGCGCTCGATCGCGCCACCTCGACGTCGTACCGGCCGGAGGGGGTGGCCCAGTCCTCTCGCTCGACGTCGTAGAACGCGAACGCCCGCGCAGGCACCTCGAGCTCGACCCGTCGGCTCTCGCCCGGCTGGAGCCTGACCCGGGCGTACGCCGCGAGCTCGCGCCGGGGGCGCAGCACCACGCCGGTCCGGTCGTGGAGGTAGACCTGCACGACGTCGGACGCCGCGCGGTCGGTCCGGTTGGTGACGGTGACAGTGACCGAGACGGTCTCGCCGGCCGGCAGCACGTCGCGGTCGACCGCGGCCGCCGACCAGTCGGGCCGGACGTACCCGAGGCCGTGCCCGAAGGGGTACGCCGGCGCGACGTCCGCCGTCGTGTGGTGCCGGTAGCCGACGAAGAGGCCCTCGCGGTGCTCGACCTGATGGGGATGACCGGGGAACCAGGGATCCGACGCGACGTCGGCGAGAGCGGCCGGCCAGGACTCCGCCAGCCGCCCCGCGGGCTCGACGTCGCCGTACAGGACGTCGGCCAGGGCGGCGCCGGTCGCCTGTCCGCCCAGGTGCCCGGTGAGCACGGCGGCGACCCGGTCGTGCCAGGGCAGCCGGACCGGTCCGCCGGCCGACAGGACCACCACGGTTCGCGGGTTGGCGGCGCTGACCTGCTCGACGAGGGCGTCGTGCTCGGGCGGCAGGTCGAGGCCTGGCCGGTCGAAGCCCTCGCTCTCGTGGGTCGGCGGCAGGCCGACCAGTACGACGGCGACGTCGGCCGTCGCGGGGTCGTCCACGAGGGTGACTCCGCGCGCGGTCAGCGCCTCGCGGGCGGTAGTGAGCCGGGTGGGGGTGACCAGGGAGCTGCCGCTGCCCTGGTAGCGCGGGCGATCGGCGAAGTCGCCGAGCAGCGCCACGCTCAGTCCGGGCGCCAGCGGCAGGAGCCCGTCGTTCTCCAGGACGACCGTCGCCTCGGCCGCCACCCGCCGGGCCAGGGCGTCGTGGTCGGCGACCGGCAGCTCCGGTCGCTCCCCGGTCGGGCAGCGGGCGAGGAGGTCCAGGACCCGCTGCGCCGAGGTCTCGACGGCCGCGGCGGAGAGGACGCCCGACTCGACCGCCTCGCACACGTCTCGGTCGAACAGGCCACGGCTGGTCGGCATCTCCAGGTCCATGCCGGCCGCGATGCCGCGAGCCCGGTCGCTCACCGCGCCCCAGTCGCTCATCACGAGCCCGTCGAAGCCCCACTCGTCGCGCAGGATCGTGGTGAGCAGCTGGTGGTGCTCGGTCGCGTGCTCCCCGTTCACCGAGTTGTACGACGCCATCACGGTCCAGGGACGACTGGCGCGCACCGCGTGCTCGAAGCCGGCCAGGTACAGCTCGCGCAGCGTGCGCTCGTCGACGACGGCGTCGACCACGAACCGGTGTGACTCCTGGTTGTTGACCGCGAAGTGCTTCAAGCACGCCCCGACGCCTCGGGACTGGATCCCCTCGACCAGGGCGGCCGCCAGGTGGCCGCTGAGCAGCGGGTCCTCCGAGAAGTACTCGAAGTTCCGGCCGCCCAGGGGGTGCCGCTTGACGTTGAGCCCAGGGCCGAGGACCACGTCGACCCCGAGGGCACGTGCCTCCAGCCCGATCGCGGCACCGACCTCGCGAGCGCGGGCGTCGTCCCACGTGCACGCCAGGGTGGCGGCGGGCGGGAAACAGGTGGCCGGGACGCTGTCGCCGAAGCCGAGGTGGTCGCCGCCCTCGGGCTGCACCCGCAGACCGTGGGGACCGTCACTGAGCATCGCCGGCCCTGCTCCGTCGACCTTCTCGGTGCGCCACTCGTCGTGACCGGACAGCACGCGCACCTGCTCACGCAGCGAAAGATCGGACGCGCGCACGCTCGGGATCATGAGCCGCACCCTAGATCCCTTTACACTCCCGCTGTGATGAGCTGGAGATCTCGGTCCTCGACGATGCTGGTGACCGTGCTGGGAGTGACGGTGCTGTCCGTCGTCCCCGCCACGGGCACCGCGACCGCTGTGGCCCCGGTCGCGGCCGTGGCGGCTTCGGCCGCCGCGCCGGCTGCGGCGCCTGCGGCTGCTCCCGCCGCCGCCCCGGCGGTGGCGAAGGCCAAGGCGAAGAAGAAGCCCAAGCGTCGCTGGAAGCCGCCGCGCGGCGCGGTCTTCAACAACCCCAAGGGCTCGCCGAAGGCCCGGGTCGCGATCGTGGCCCGCATCCGCGACGCCATCAAGCACACCCGTCGCGGCGAGACGATCCGCTTCGCGAGCTACTCGATGGACCGGGCCGACGTCGCCGACCTGCTCATCAGGGCGCACAAGCGTGGCGTCAACGTCCAGATGGTCTTCAACGACAACACCACGAGCAAGACTCAGGCCCGCCTGCAGAAGGCACTGGGCAAGAACCGCAAGAAGCCCAGCTTCCTCATCTACTGCAAGGGCTCGTGCCGCAACGGGCCTGGCGGCAACCTGCACACGAAGGTCTACTCGTTCAGCCGCAGCGGCGCCTCCAAGCACGTGATCATCACGTCCTCGGCCAACCTGACCTACGGCGCCGCCTTCGCCCAGTGGAACGACGGTTACACGATCCGCAACGACCGCCGCCTGTTCCGCACCTGGGTGCGCGTCTTCCGCCAGCTGATCCGCGACCGGAAGACGACCCCGCGCTACATCGGCTACAGCTCCCCGACCACCTCCGTCTCCTTCCAGCGGGAGCTGGCTCGTTCCCAGGGCGGCACCGTGGAGGTGAGGAAGGCCAAGGCGTCCAGCGGCGACCCGGTCATCCAGCGGCTCTCCAAGATCGGCTGCGCGGCCCCTCGCGGCTACGGCATCAACGGCCGCACCGTCGTCAAGATCATCGTCTACGCCTGGTACGGCGAGCGCGGCGACACCATCGCCCGCAAGGTGGCCGACCTCAAGCGGCAGGGCTGCGACGTACGCGTGATCGGGAGCGTGCTGGGCGCCTCGAGTCAGGGCACCCTGCAGCGCGCGGGCATCCCGGTCAGGGCCGCTGACTGGGACTTCGGCGACAAGCCCTCCACGGGCAACGAGGACGAGATCGTCTACGGCCCGCGCTGCTACTCCCACTACAAGTTCTTCACCGTCAGCGGTGCCTACGACGGCAAGGCGCTGCGCGCGGTGTGGACCGGGTCCGAGAACTGGTCGCGGATCTCGTTCGGCAACGACGAGCTCACGCTGCGCCTCAACGGCAAGCCGGTCTACTCGCGCTACACCGCGCGCTTCGACGCGATGTGGAAGGACCCCAACGCGACCCACACGGCCGGGATCGAGCCCACCCGGCGGCCCTGCGCCCGTAGCTGACCGGGACCGGGCTCCCGACGGCACGAAGGGGCGCCACCGCGTGAGCGGTGGCGCCCCTTCGTCGTACCTGGGGCCCGTGGAGAGAGCCCGGAAATGAAGAAAGGCCCCGTGGAGCCGGGGCCTTCCAGTGTCCGAGGGGGGACTTGAACCCCCACGCCCGATAAAGGGCACTAGCACCTCAAGCTAGCGCGTCTGCCAATTCCGCCACCCGGACGAGTGCGGGTGAAAACCTAGCAAAGGGTGGGCCGAAACGCCGCATCGGGGTGGCACCGGCGGGGTGACATGCTGGGGCCATGTCGAACACCCCCGCGAACGACGATCCCGAGGCCGCGCCGGACCCCGCCGGTGAGGTGGTCGAGCTCTGCCGCGAGCTGATCCGCATCGACACCTCCAACTACGGCGACCAGGACGGTCCGGGGGAGCGCAAGGCCGCCGAGTACGTCGCCACGCTGCTCGACGAGGTCGGCATCGAGTCGCGTCTCTACGAGCCCGAGCCCGGTCGTACGTCGGTCGTCGCGCGCTGGGGCGGGACGAGCGGGGAGGGGCTCCTGCTGCACGGACACCTCGACGTCGTCCCGGCCGCGGCCGAGGACTGGCAGGTCGACCCGTTCAGCGGCGAGATCCAGGACGGTTACGTCTGGGGTCGCGGCGCCGTCGACATGAAGGACTTCGACGCGATGCTGCTGTCCGTCGTACGGGCGCGGCAGCGGGCCGGGCGGGTGCCCGAGCGGCCGGTCGTGCTCTGCTTCACCGCCGACGAGGAGGCGGGCGGCCACAAGGGCGCCCAGGTGCTGGTCGACGAGCACCCCGACGAGTTCGAGGGGGTGACCGAGGCGGTCGGCGAGGTCGGCGGGTTCAGCACGACCGTCCGCGGCCGCCGGATGTACCTCGTCGAGGCCGCCGAGAAGGGCATGGCCTGGATGCGGCTCACCGCCCGGGGCCGGGCCGGCCACGGGTCGATGCTCAACACCGACAACGCCGTCTCCCGGCTGACCGCTGCGGTCGCCCGGATCGGCGCCTACCAGTGGCCGGTCCGGCTGACGCCCACGATGGAGGTCCTCCTCGCGTCGGTCGGCGAGCTGGCCGGGGTGGAGGCAACCCCCGAGAACGCCCCCGCCCTCATCGAGGAGTTCGGCGGCGCGGCGCGGATGCTCGGCGCCGTCATCAGCAACACCACCAACCCGACGATGCTCAGCGCCGGCTACAAGGTCAACGTCATCCCGACCGAGGCCACCGCCCACGTGGACGGCCGTTTCCTGCCGGGCTTCGAGGACGAGTTCTTCGCGACCCTGGCCGAGCTGGTCGGCGAGGGGATCGAGATCGAGCACCTGTCCCACCAGCAGCCCTGGGAGACGCCGTACGACGGCGACCTGGTCGGCGCCATGCACCGCTCGATCCTGGCCGAGGACCCCGAGGCGATCATCGCGCCGTACCTCATGAGCGGAGGCACCGACGCCAAGCACTTCCGCAGGCTGGGCATGCGGTCCTACGGCTTCGCGCCGCTGAAGCTCCCCGCCGAGCTCGACTTCACCGCGCTCTTCCACGGCGTCGACGAGCGGGTGCCCGTCGATGCGCTCGAGTTCGGTGCGCGCGTGTTCGATCGGTTCCTCGACGACGTCTGAGGGGCACGGCCGCGGGCTGGTGGGGTTCGCCGTTTGTGACCAATCGGCACCATGTGAGCGTTCACATGGTGCCGATTGGTCACATTCAGCGAGCTCAGGCCGTGCGGACCGCGCGGATGATCTTGCGCCGCAGGATCACCCGTCGTACGCCGTCGGCGCCGATCCGGACCCGGTCGAGCTCCCACCCGCCGTGCTCGGCCCGCTCGACCAGCAGCTTCGTGACCACGCCGCGGGGGAACTCCCGCGAGAACGTGACCTTGTCGAACTCCCACTCCACGCCCCGACCGGGCGCCTGACGGTGTGCACGTGACATGCCTACCCCCTCCACGAGATCCCGCTAGGCGAGATCCGGACCACTGACGTCGTCGAGCGCGTCGACGATCTCGGCCGGCAGGGTCAGCTCCTCGACGCTGAGGGCTCCCTGCAGCTGGGCGGCGGTGCGCGCGCCCACGATCGGTGCGGTGACGCCGGGCCGGTCGCGCACCCAGACCAGGGCGACCTCCAGCGGCGTCCACCCCAGGCCCTCGGCCGCGCGTGCGACGGCCTCCACGATGCCGGCGGACCGATCGGTGAGGTAGGTGCCGACGAACGAGGCGAAGTGGCGCGAGGCGGCGCGCGAGTCCGACGGGGTGCCGGAGCGGTACTTGCCGGTCAGCACGCCCCGGCCCAGCGGGGACCACGGCAGCACGCCGAGGCCGAGCGCGGCGCAGGCGGGCAGCACCTCGTGCTCGACGTGCCGGCTGAGCAGCGAGTACTCCACCTGCGTCGAGGCCGGCACCGCCCGGCCCGGAACGGCGCGCTGCCAGGTGGCGGCCTGGGCGGTCTGCCACCCGGAGTAGTTGGAGATGCCGACGTACGACGCCCGCCCGGACGTGACCGCGAGGTCGAGCGCGGTGAGCGTCTCCTCGAGCGGTACGTCGTCGGACCAGATGTGCACCTGCCACAGGTCGACGTGCTCGACTCCGAGGCGGCGCAGCGAGGCGTCGAGGGTCCGCAGCAGGTGACCGCGTGACACGTCGTACGCCCGGCCGCCGCCGCGGGTGCCGCTGATGCCGGCCTTGGTGGCCAGGACGACGTCGTCGCGGCCGACCACGTCGCCGAGGAGGCTGCCGATCAGCTCCTCGGAGGCACCGTTGCCGTAGCCGGCCGCGGTGTCCAGGAGGGTGCCGCCCGCCTCGGTGAAGGCGACCAGCTGGTCGCGGGCCTCGTGCTCGTCCGTGTCACGTCCCCACGTCATCGTCCCGAGACCGAGACGGGACACCCGGAGCCCTGTGGCGCCCAACGACCTGTGCTGCATGGCGACAAGGTAGTAGGCAACACCACACCCTCAGTCGACGGCTCGCCCACCGAACGCCGGTCGGCGTCCGTAGGATCGCCTCCCGTGTGGGACTTCTTCGAGGCCGTCGTGCTCGGCACCATCCAGGGCCTGACCGAGTTCCTGCCGATCTCCAGCAGTGCGCACCTGCGGATCTTCCCGGAGATGTTCGGCTGGGGTGACCCGGGCGCGGCGTTCACCGCCGTCATCCAGATCGGGACCGAGCTGGCGGTGCTCATCTACTTCCGCGAGGACATCTGGCGGATCGGGTCGACCTGGCTCAAGAGCCTGGTGAGGCCGGAGTACCGCGGGCACCTCGACGCCCGGATGGGCTGGTTCATCATCATCGGCTCGCTGCCGATCGTGCTGCTCGGCGTCGCGCTGAAGGACGTGATCGAGCAGGACTTCCGGAGCCTGTGGATCATCGGGACGACGCTGATCGTGCTCGGGGTGATCCTCGGCATCGCCGACCGGGTCAGCCGGAGCAACAAGCAGATCAAGCAGATCACGCTCCGCGACGCCGTCCTCATGGGCGTGGCGCAGGCCTGCGCGCTCGTCCCCGGGGTCTCGCGCTCGGGCGCCACGATCTCGATGGGTCGGTTCCTCGGCTACGAGCGCGAGGCCGCGACCCGCTATGCGTTCCTGCTGGCCATCCCGGCCGTCGTCGGTGCCGGCCTGTTCGAGCTCAAGGAGATCCCGCACGGCGACAACACCTACGGCTGGGGCCCGACCATCGTCGCCACGGTCATCTCGTTCGTCGTCGGGTACGCCGCGATCGCCTGGCTGCTGCGCTACGTCTCCACGAAGTCGTACACGCCGTTCGTGCTCTACCGCGTCGCCCTCGGTGCGCTGGTCCTGGTGCTGGTCGCGACCGGGGTCCTGAACGCCTGATCGCGCTCAGGTCCGGGTGGCGCCGGCCGATGCCCCGAGCATGACCTCCTCTCGGCCTGCACTGACCGGCGCCGCGCGCCTCGGCGTGCGCGGCAAGATCCTCTGCGTCGGCGCCGTCGGTGTCGTCGCGGCGCTGCTGGTCGGCGTCATCGGCATCCAGAACGCCCGCTCCTCGGAGAGCCACGCCCGCGACGTCCAGGAGCTGCAGGGCCTGGTGGCCGCGGTCAAGGAGATCAACTTCTACAACGCCGACGTCACCGGCTGGCAGCTTGGCTACGCGTGGGACGTCCGCCGGCTCTCGCCGTCGGTGGCGATCGACCCGAAGTCGGCGAACCGGGCCGGCTTCCTCACCAGCGTGGCCGGCCTCCAGGAGCAGCTGGACGCGATGCCGACCGAGGTGATGAGCGCGCGGGAGCGGGAGCAGTTCGACCGGATCAGCGCGCTCTGGGACCAGTTCTTCGCGGCCGACGACCAGGTCGTCGAGGCCTACCGTGTCGGGACCGCCGCCGCCGTGGACCGCGGCGACCAGCTGATCCTCGACCAGGTCTACGCCATCTACGGCGAGATCGTGGAGCTCACCGGGACCATGGTGACCAGCGTCCTCGAGCGGACCGACGCCCTCAGCGAGGAGTCGGTGGACGCCGCCGACGCCGCCCAGCGGCTGGTCCTCCTCGTGCTGGCGCTCGGCGCCCTGATCGTCGCGGCGTTCGCCCTCTTCTCCGCCGGCCGGATCGTCCGCGGCCTCGACGTCGTACGACGGGCCCTGCACGCGTTCGCGGCCGGTGACCTGACCGCCCGGGCCGAGGTCCGGACCCGGGACGAGGTCGGCCACATGGCCGCGTCGTACGAGGAGGCGCGGGTCGCGGTCGCGGCGATCATCGGCAAGGTGGCGGGCTCGGCCGACGCCGTCGCGGGTGCCTCCGAGGAGCTGTCCGCGTCGAGTCAGCAGATCGCTGCCGGTGCGGAGGAGACCTCGGTCCAGGCCGGCGTGGTGTCCGGTGCCGCGGACGAGGTCTCGCGCAACGTGGGCACCGTCGCCGCCGGTGCCGAGGAGATGGGCGCCTCGATCCGCGAGATCGCCCACTCGGCCAACGAGGCCGCCCGGGTCGCGGCCGAGGCCGTCACCACCGTGGAGATCACCAACGAGACCGTCGCCAAGCTCGGCACGTCCAGCCAGGAGATCGGCAACGTGGTCAAGGTGATCACCTCGATCGCCGAGCAGACCAACCTGCTGGCCCTGAACGCCACCATCGAGGCCGCCCGCGCCGGCGAGGCCGGCAAGGGCTTCGCGGTCGTGGCGAACGAGGTGAAGGAGCTGGCTCAGGAGACCGCTCGGGCGACCGAGGACATCTCCCGTCGGGTCGAGGCCATCCAGGCCGACACCTCGGGCGCCGTGGTGGCCATCGGCGAGATCGCCGAGATCATCACCAGCATCAACGACTACCAGAACACCATCGCCGCGGCGGTCGAGGAGCAGACCGCGACCACCAACGAGATGTCCCGCAACGTCGCCGAGGCCTCCACCGGCTCCGGCGAGATCGCGACCAACATCTCCGGCGTCGCGACCGCGGCCGAGAGCACGACCCAGGCCGTCAACCAGACCCTGACCGCGATCGCCGAACTGGCCACGATGGCCGCCGAGCTGCGCGCCGACGTCGCCAGCTTCACGCTGGACGCCTGACGCCTGACGCCTAGAGCCAGCCGGACCGCTTGAACAGCACCCACAGCCCGCCCGCCACCGCGCCCATGAGCAGCAGGGCGAAGGGGTAGCCGAGGGTCCAGCCGAGCTCGGGCATGTGCTCGAAGTTCATGCCGTAGATCCCGGCGATCAGGGTGGGGACGACGACCAGCGCGGCTCCGGCCGAGATCTTGCGCATGTCGTCGTTCTGCTGGACCGAGATCTGGGCCAGGTGCGCCTCGAAGGCCGACGAGAGCAGGGTCTCCAGGCTGTCACCGACCTCGTTGGCCTGGGTGAGGTGGTCGAGGACGTCGCGGAAGAAGGGCCGGGCCTCCGCGGGCACGGCGGGCACCTCGCCGCTGGAAAGTCGGCGCATCGGCTCGCGCAGCGGCTGCACGGCCCGTCGTACCTCGGCGAGCTCGCGCTTGAGCGTGTAGATCCGGGCGGAGTCCTTGGTGCGCTCGGGCGAGAAGACGGAGGTCTCGACCTCGTCGACGTCGATCTCGAGCTCGCGGACGACGTCGAGGTAGCCGTCCACCACGGTGTCGCAGACGGCGTACATGACCGAGCCGGGGCCGTGCGTGAGCAGCTCGGGCTGGGCCTCGAGCTGGCTGCGGGCGCTGCGGAGCTGGGAGCCGCGGCCGTGCCGGACGGTCACGACGAAGTCGCGGCCGAGGAAGATGTTGATCTCGCCGGTCTCGACGGCGTCGTCCTCGTCGACGTACCAGAGCGTCTTGAGGACCAGGAACAGGCTGTCGGCGTACTTCTCGAGCTTGGGGCGCTGGTGGGCCTGGACGGCGTCCTCGACGGCGAGCGGGTGCAGTCCGAAGGCCTCCGCGACCTCGCTGAGCTCGTGCTCGCTGGGGCGGTAGAGGCCGAGCCAGACGAAGTCGCCCGGGCTCTCGACGCCGGCGCGGAGCTTGTCGAACTCGTGGGGAGCGCAGTCGAGGTCGACGCGGGTGCCGCCCCGGTAGAGGGCGCTGTCGACGATCACGGGGCCACGCTAGCGCCGGGGCGGTCCGGCTACAGTCCGCGACATGGCAACGGTCATCCTGGTCCGGCACGGTCGGACCACCGCGAACGCCTCGGGAGTGCTCGCCGGGCGCACCGCCGGCGTGAAGCTCGACGAGACCGGGCGGGGGCAGGCGGCGCGGACGGGGGAGCGACTCGCCGTCGTCCCCCTCACCGCCGTGGTCACCAGTCCGCTGGAGCGCTGCCGTCAGACCGCCCGCGCGGTGCTGGAGCAGCAGGCGGGCGAGCCGGCCACCCTGGTCGAGCGCGGGATCACCGAGTGCGACTACGGCGAGTGGCAGGGCCGCCCGCTGCGCGAGCTGGCCAAGGAGAAGCTCTGGAGCGTCGTGCAGGCCCAGCCGTCGGCCGCGACGTTCCCCGGCGGCGAGTCGATGACCACCATGCAGGCCCGGTCGGTCGCCGCCGTACGGCGCCTCGACGCCGCGTTCGAGGCCGAGCACGGGCCGGGCGCGGTGTGGGTGGCGGTCAGCCACGGCGACATCATCAAGTCGGTGCTGGCCGACGCGCTCGGGATGCACCTCGATCTGTTCCAGCGGATCAACGTCGACCCCGCGTCGGTCTCGATCGTCCGCTACACCGAGTCGCGGCCCTACGTGCTGGCCACCAACACCCACGCCGGTGACCTGGGCTGGCTGGTGCCGCCCAAGCCGACCCGCAAGGGGCGCAGCCGTCGTACCACCGACGCCGCCGTGGGCGGCGGGGCCGGTCCTGTTCCCGCCTCTGGGGCGACGTCCTAGGGTGAGTGGCATGCCCCTCGTCCACGGCTTCGACCCGCCGGAGCGCTTCGTCACCGGCACGGTCGGCCCGCCCGGGTCCCGCACCTTCTTCCTGCAGGCCCGCAGCGGCGCGCGGCTGGTGAGCGTCTCCCTCGAGAAGCAGCAGGTCGCCGCCCTGGCCGAGCGCGTCGACGAGCTCCTCGACGACGTGCTGTCGAGCGAGGACCACGAGTCGGTGATCCCGGCCGTCGCGCCGCTCGGCCTCGACGACACCGCGCCCCTCGAGCAGCCGATCGAGGAGGAGTTCCGCGCCGGCACCATGACGCTGTCGTGGGACCCCGCCGACGAGCGCGTCGTGATCGAGGTGTTCCCGTTCAGCGAGGCGGCCGTGGTCAGCCCCGACCAGCTCGACGAGGACATCATCGAGCCGGACCCGGAGGAGGTCCTCGTCGTCCGGCTCCCGCCGGGTGCGGCGCGGGCCTTCGTCAAGCGCAGCGAGCAGGTGCTCGAGGCGGGCCGCCCCAGCTGTCCGTTCTGCGGCAACCCGATCGACCCTGACGGGCACCTCTGCGTGCGCGCCAACGGCTTCCGCAGACGGGACCCGTGAGGGACGCGAGCCCGGACCTGCTCGAGGGGGAGCTGGTCCTCGGCGGGCGGATCATGCCCGCCTCGAACGCCACCTTCCTCGGGTCCATCGGCGAGACGCAGGTCGTCTACAAGCCGGTGGCGGGGGAGCGGCCCCTGTGGGACTTCCCCGACGGCGACCTGGCCGGTCGCGAGCGGGCGGCGTACCTCGTCTCCGAGGAGCTCGGCTGGGACGTCGTGCCGCAGACCTGGCTGCGCGACGGCCCGCACGGACCGGGGATGGTCCAGTGCTGGCAGGAGGTCGACGCCGCCCAGGAGGCCGTGACGCTCGTGCCCGAGGGGCAGGTGCCGGCCGGGTGGCGGCACGTCTTCGACGGCATCGACGGGCGCGACCTGCCCGTCTCGCTCGTGCACGAGGACTCGGCCCCGTTGCGCCGGATGGCCGTCTTCGACGTCGTGGTCAACAACGCCGACCGCAAGGGCGGGCACGTGCTGGAGATGGTCGGGGGACACCGGTACGGCGTCGACCACGGCATCGCGTTCCACGCCGAGCACAAGCTCCGGACCGTGCTGTGGGGCTGGGTGGGGGAGCCGCTGAGCGACGACGAGGTCGAGGCGGTGCGGGCTCTCGGGGTCGCCGCCCGCGGCCCGCTCGGCGACGCGCTCGCCCCGCTGCTGACCGACCGCGAGATCGACGCGTTCGGGCGGCGCTGCCGCCGGCTCGCCGACCACGGCGTGATGCCCGTCCCCCGGGGCGAGTACCCCGCGGTCCCGTGGCCGCCGTTCTGACCGGCCTCCTCTAGAGTTCACGTCATGCGTGCCTGGCCCTCCCCGGAGATCCCGACCCTGCCGGTGGCGGGTCCGCCCGTGTCTCTTCATGACACGGCCTCGGGAGGGCGGGTCGCGACCCGCCCCGACGGTGTCGCGCGGCTCTACGTCTGCGGCATCACGCCGTACGACGCGACGCACCTGGGCCACGCCGCGACGTACCTCGCCTTCGACCTGCTCAACCGGGCCTGGCGCCACGCCGGCCACGACGTCACCTACGTCCAGAACGTCACCGACGTCGACGACCCGCTGCTGGAGCGGGCCACCAAGGTCAAGGTCGACTGGGTCGAGCTGGCCGAGCGCGAGACCGAGCTCTTCCGCCAGGACATGACGGCGCTGCGGGTGCTCCCGCCGGCGCACTACGTCGGCGCGGTGGAGTCGATCCCGCTCGCGGTGGAGCTGATCGAGCGGCTGCAGGCCGCCGGGGCCGTCTACCGCGTCGAGAACGACCTCTACATGTCGGTGACCGCCGACCCCGCGTTCGGCGCCGAGTCCGGCCTGGACCGCGAGGAGATGCTCCGGATCTTCCCCGAGCGGGGCGGCGACCCGGACACCCCCGGCAAGAAGGACCCGCTCGACTGCGTGCTGTGGCGCGGCGAGCGCGAGGGCGAGCCGTCGTGGCCCAGCCCGTTCGGGCCCGGCCGACCGGGCTGGCACATCGAGTGCGCGGCCATCGCGATGCACCACCTCGGCGGCGCGTTCGACGTCCAGGGCGGCGGCAGCGACCTGGTCTTCCCGCACCACGAGATGTGCGCCGGCCACGCGCAGGTCGCCGTACCCGGGACGCCGTTCGCGCAGGTCTACGCGCACGCCGGCATGGTCGCGTACGACGGCGAGAAGATGTCCAAGTCGCGCGGCAACCTGGTCTTCGTCTCGGCGCTGCGCAACAGCGACGTCGACCCGATGGCCATCCGCCTCGCGCTGCTGCGCCACCACTACCGCTCCGACTGGGAGTGGACCGACGCCGAGCTCTGGGACGCCGTCGACGCGCTCGCCGACTGGCGCCGCGCGCTGGCCCTCGGCGCCGGCGCCCCGGCAGCGCCCGTGGTCGCCGAGGTGCTCGCCGCCGTCGCCGACGACCTCGACGCCCCGCGCGCTGTCGCCGCGATCGAGGGCTGGGTCCGCGCCACCCTCGGCACCGACGGACTCGCCGACACCACCGACCCCGACGCGGCGCTCGCCGTGCACGCCGTGCTCGACGCGGCGCTCGGTCTCGCGCTCTGACCGTGCCCACGCCTCCTCCGGAGCTCGGCGAGCTGGCGCTCGAACGGGTCCGGGAGCGCATCTCGGCGTACGTCTACGGCAACATCCTGGTCCTGGCCGCGTTGGCCACGACCACCCCGCACAGCGTCGAGGACGGCCACGCCGCGCTCGTGGTCATCGCCACGACCGCGACCACCTTCCTCGCCCACGTGCTCGCCCACCTGGTCGCCCACCAGGTCGGCGCGGACCACTCCGCGGGCGGTGCCGCCCCGGACCGGAGCTCGCTGCGCGACGCCCTGCCGATCGCCTCGTCCGGCTCGGTGCCGGCCCTGATCCTGCTCGTGGCCTGGCTCGGTCACCTGCCCCCGACCGGCGCGGTCCTGGTCTCCGCCGGCGTCGTCGTCGTCCGCCTCGCCGGGCTCGGCATGGTCACCAGCCGGTTCTCCGGACGCCGCAGCCGGCTCTCCGACCTGTGGATGGGGCTGGTGCTGGCGGTGCTCAGCGGGGTCGTGGTGCTGCTGAAGGTGTGGCTGACGCACTGAGGCGGCAGTCAGCGGACCCGACCGAGTCAGCCCTCGTCCTGCCGCCGCTTCAGATAGCGCTCGAACTCCCGCGCGATCGCCTCGCCGGACGCCTCGGGCAGGTCCGTGGTGTCGCGGGTCTCCTCGAGCGAGCGGACGTAGTCGGCGACGTCGGCGTCGTCCTCGGCGAGCTCGTCGACGCCGCGCTCCCAGGCACGGGCGTCCTCCGGCAGGTCACCGAGCGGGATGCTCACCTCGAGAAGGTCCTCGAGCTGGCCGATCAGCGCCAGCGTCGCCTTGGGGCACGGCGGCTGGGCCACGTAGTGGGGCACCGCGGCCCAGTACGACACCGCGGGGATGTCGAGGCGGACACAGGCGTCCTGGAAGACCCCGACGATGCCGGTCGGGCCCTCGTACGTCGACTGCTCGAGCTTCAGCCGGTCGACCAGCTCCACCTCGGTGGCGGTGCCGGTCACCGGGATCGGGCGGGTGTGCGGGGTGTCGGCCAGCAGCGCCCCGAGGGTGATGACCAGCTCGCCGCCGAGCTCGTCGCACGCGGCCAGGAGCTCGGCGCAGAACTGCCGCCAGCGCATGTTGGGCTCGATGCCGCGCAGCAGGATGACGTCGCGGTCCAGGTCCGGGGGAGAGGCGATCGCGATCTGGGTGCTCGGCCAGGTGAGGCGGCGGTGGCCGTTCTCGTCGGTGCCGACAACCGGTCGGTTCACCTGGAAGTCGTAGAAGTCCTCGGGATCGATGGCACCGACGACGCGGGCGTTCCAGACCTTCATCAGGTGGTCCACCACGGAGGACGCGACGTCGGCCGCGTCGTTCCAGCCCTCGAAGGCGGCGATCACCACGGGATCGATCAGGTCCGGGGCATCTTCGATCTCGATCACCGCACCAGCCTAGTCAGCCGCGGGGATTTCCACGGGTCGTCCGCCAAGTGTCACGATCTGGGAATGCTGTCCAGCCTGCGGACGCTGATTCCTAGGCTGGACACCGGCCGGCGCCCCGCCCGGCCCCGAGAGGAGCACCGTTGAGCGAGTTCGAGCCGCAGCTGCGTCCCGACTGCACCGAGGCGCTGGGCTCAGCCCTGCGCGAGCGGATCATGATCCTCGACGGCGCGATGGGCACGGCGATCCAGCGTGACCGGCCCGACGAGGCCGGCTACCGCGGCGAGCGGTTCGCCGACTGGCCCAGTGATCTCCAGGGCAACAACGACCTGTTGACCCTGACCCAGCCCGACATCATCGGCGGCATCCACCGCGAGTACCTCGAGGCCGGCGCCGACATCATCGAGACCAACACGTTCAACGCGAACGCGGTCTCCCTCGCCGACTACGGCATGGCCGAGCTCGCCTACGAGCTCAACTACGCCGCCGCCCGCCTGGCCCGCGAGACCGCCGACGCGGTCGCCACTCCCGACCGGCCCCGGTACGTCGCGGGCGCCCTGGGCCCGACCACGCGGACCGCCTCGATCTCGCCCGACGTCAACGACCCGGGCGCGCGCAACGTCTCCTACGACCAGCTCGTCGCGGCGTACCTCGAGGCCTCGCGGGGCCTCGTCGACGGCGGCGCCGACCTGATCATGATCGAGACGATCTTCGACACCCTCAACGCGAAGGCGGCCATCTTCGCCGTCGAGACGCTGTTCGAGGAGTACGGCCGCCGCTGGCCGGTGATCATCTCCGGCACCATCACCGACGCCTCCGGTCGCACCCTGTCCGGCCAGGTCACGGAGGCGTTCTGGAGCTCCGTGCGCCACGTCGCCCCGCTCGCGGTCGGCCTGAACTGCGCGCTCGGCGCCAAGGAGATGCGCCCCTACATCGCCGAGATGGCGCGGATCGCCGACTCGTTCGTGTCCTGCTACCCGAACGCCGGACTCCCCAACGCCTTCGGTGAGTACGACGAGTCCCCGGACGAGACCGCCGCGGTCGTGAGCGAATTCGCGGACGCCGGGTTCGTCAACATCGTCGGCGGGTGCTGTGGCACCACCCCCGACCACATCGCGGCCATCGCCCGCTCCGTCGAGGGCAAGACCCGCCGTACGCCGGCCGAGGTGGTGCCCGCCATGCGGCTCTCCGGCCTCGAGCCGTTCACGATCGACGACGGCAGCCTGTTCGTGAACGTCGGCGAGCGGACCAACATCACCGGCTCCGCGAAGTTCCGCAACCTGATCAAGGCCGGCGACTACGACACCGGCCTCTCGATCGCCGCCCAGCAGGTCGAGAACGGCGCGCAGGTCATCGACGTCAACATGGACGAGGGCATGATCGACGGCGTCGCGGCCATGGACCGCTTCACCAAGCTCATCGCCAGCGAGCCGGACATCAGCCGGGTCCCGCTGATGATCGACTCCTCCAAGTGGGAGGTCATCGAGGCCGGGCTGAAGAACGTCCAGGGCAAGGCCATCGTGAACTCGATCTCCATGAAGGAGGGCGAGGACAAGTTCCGCGAGCAGGCGGCCCTGGTCCGCAAGTACGGCGCCGCCGCGGTCGTGATGGCCTTCGACGAGGACGGTCAGGCCGACAACCTGGAGCGTCGCAAGACGATCTGCGAACGCGCCTACCGGATCCTGGTCGACGAGGTCGGCTTCCCTGCCGAGGACATCATCTTCGACCCGAACGTCTTCGCCGTCGCGACCGGCATCGAGGAGCACGCGTCGTACGGCCTGGACTTCATCGAGGCGACCCGCTGGATCAAGCAGAACCTGCCCGGCGCCAAGGTCAGCGGCGGCATCTCGAACGTCAGCTTCTCGTTCCGGGGCAACAACCCGGTCCGCGAGGCGATCCACGCCGTGTTCCTGTTCCACGCGATCGAGGCCGGCCTCGACATGGGCATCGTCAACGCCGGTGCCCTGGTGCCCTACACCGAGGTGGAGCCCGAGCTCCGGGACCGGATCGAGGACGTGATCCTCAACCGGCGTCCCGATGCCGCCGAGCGGCTGCTGGAGATCGCCGAGGCCCACAACAAGCAGGGAGAGGTCGTCGAGGCCGCCGCCGAGGAGTGGCGCTCGCTGCCCGTCGGCGAGCGGATCACGCACGCCCTGGTGAAGGGCATCGACGCACACGTCGAGGCCGACACCGAGGAGCTGCGCCAGGAGATCGCCGAGCGCGGCGGACGCCCGATCGAGGTGATCGAGGGCCCGCTGATGTCCGGGATGGACGTCGTCGGCGACCTGTTCGGGGCCGGCAAGATGTTCCTGCCCCAGGTCGTGAAGTCGGCGCGGGTCATGAAGAAGGCCGTCGCCTACCTGATCCCTTACATCGAGCAGGAGAAGCTCGACAACCCCGCCCTGGCCACGGCCAAGGAGACCAACGGGACCATCGTGATGGCGACCGTGAAGGGCGACGTCCACGACATCGGCAAGAACATCGTGGGCGTGGTCCTGCAGTGCAACAACTACGAGGTCATCGACCTCGGGGTGATGGTGCCGGCGCAGAAGATCCTCGACACCGCCCAGGAGGTCGGCGCCGACATCATCGGCCTGTCCGGCCTGATCACCCCGTCGCTCGACGAGATGGTCACGATGGCGACCGAGATGCAGCGCCTCGGGCTCGAGATCCCGCTGCTGATCGGCGGCGCGACGACCTCGCGCGCCCACACGGCGGTCAAGGTCGACCCCAAGTACGACGGCCCCGTGGTCTGGGTCAAGGACGCCTCGCGCTCCGTGCCGACCGCCGCAGCGCTGCTCCACGAGACCCGGCGGGTCAAGCTGCTCGCCGACCTCAAGGACGACTACGACTCGCTGCGCACCCGGCACGCCGCCAAGAGCGACCGGCCGCAGCTGACGTACGCCGACGCCGTCGCCAACGCGACGCCGATCGACTGGTCGTCGTACACCCCGGTCGCGCCCCGCAAGCCCGGCGTCCACGTCCTCGCGGACTACGACATCGCCGAGCTGCGCGAGTACATCGACTGGCAGCCGTTCTTCAACGCGTGGGAGATGAAGGGGAAGTTCCCCGACATCCTCAACAGCCCGACGTCGGGTGAGACCGCCCGCAAGCTGTACGACGACGCCCAGGCCATGCTGGACCGGATCGTCGACGAGAAGTGGCTGACGGCTCGCGGGGTGTTCGGCTTCTTCCCGGCCGCTGCCGACGGCGACGACACGATCGTCTACACCAGCGACGACCGCACTGACGAGCTCACCCGGCTGCACCACCTGCGCCAGCAGGGCAAGCACCGCGAGGGCATCCCCAACCGCTCGCTCGGCGACTACGTCGCGCCCGCCTCGACCGGGCTGGCCGACCACGTCGGCGCGTTCGCGGTCACGGCCGGCATCGGTCTGCCCGAGCGGGTCCAGGCCTTCAAGGACGACCTCGACGACTACAACGCGATCCTGATCGAGTCCCTCGCGGACCGGCTCGCGGAGGCGTTCGCCGAGCGCCTGCACCAGCGGGTCCGCACCGAGTTCTGGGGTCACGTCTCCGACGAGCAGCTGTCCAACGAGGACCTGATCGCCGAGCGGTACTCCGGCATCCGTCCCGCCCCCGGCTACCCCGCCTGCCCGGACCACACCGAGAAGCAGACCCTGTGGGAGCTGCTCGACGTCTCGGCCACGACCGGCATCGAGCTCACCGAGTCGATGGCCATGTGGCCCGGTGCCTCGGTCAGCGGCTGGTACTTCGGCCACCCCGAATCCCAGTACTTCGTCGTCGGCCGGCTCGCCCGCGACCAGGTGGCGTCGTACGCCGAGCGCAAGGGCTGGTCGCTCGCCGAGGCCGAGAAGTGGCTCTCCCCGAACCTGGGCTACGACCCCGATGACTGAGCCGACGCCCGACGCCACCGGGGCCGGGGGACGCCGTTTGGTCACAAACGGCAACCCCGACCGGTCCGGTTCTGCTGATTGGTCACAAACAGCAGAACCGGAGAACCTGCCGGCTGCGGTCCTCTGGGACATGGACGGCACCCTCGTCGACACCGAGCCGTACTGGATCGAGACGGAGTACGCCCTGGCGGCGGAGTACGGCGGCACCTGGTCCGAGGCGCACGCCATGAACCTGGTGGGCAGCGACCTGCTGGAGTCCGGCCGCTACATCCGCGAGCACATGCCGCTGCCTCTGGAGCCGGAGGAGATCGTCGAGCGACTGCTCGACGGCGTGGTGGCGCGGGTGAGCGACGAGGTGCCGTGGCGCCCGGGCGCGCGCGAGCTGCTGCTGACCCTGGGCGAGGCGGGCGTGCGCTGCGCGCTCGTGACGATGTCCTACGAACGGTTCGTGGCGCCGATCCTGGCCCAGCTGCCGCCCGAGACGTTCCGCGTGATCGTCACCGGCGACCAGGTCGAGTTTGGCAAGCCGCACCCCGAGCCCTACCTCACGGCTGCGGCGGCCCTCGGCGTACGTTCCGAGGACTGCGTCGCGATCGAGGACTCCAACACCGGCGCCAAGTCGGCCGAGGCGGCGGGCTGCACCGTCCTGGTCGTCGAGAACCACGTTCCGGTGCTCGACGGGCCGCGGCGGGTCTTCCGCGACTCGCTGGAGGGGCTGGCGGCCGCCGACCTGGGCCGCCTCCGGCTTCCCTGAGCGGGGCCCGACCAGCCTCGCGCCCACCGCGACGAGACCGGCCAGGAGCGCGACGAGACCGAGGGCCAGGGGTACGGCGAACAGGAGGACCGGTCCCGGGAGCAGCGGCCGCTGCTCCACGTGCAGGTCACCTTCTTACGACGTCCGCTCCCACCGGACGCTCACTCGCCCGGGACTGGTCAAGGCCGTCTGGGCGACGTACGGCATGGATCCACCGGGCGCGCCCACCCGTCCACGGGCCGCAGAGCGAGGTCGGCTCCGAAGCGGCATCCCGTACGCCGCAGTCCGCGCGGGCGTTCCTGGCCCACTCCCAGACGAGGACGGTCGCGCCGCGGGGGAGTTCGACCTCGTGCTTCCGACCGTCGAAGGCGACCGACGAGCCGTCGACTCAGTCGTCGTACCCGCCGATGGTGGTCAGGACGACGAGCAACGCGGCCAGGATCGCCGCGACGTGGGACAGCACGAGCGTGCCGAACGAGTACCTGCGGAGCCGACGCACCCGTGGCTCCTCTCAGAGCCCCAGGCTGCGCGCGGTGTCCTCGATCGTGTCGGCGACCGGTCGCGGGTCGAAGCCCGGCTCCAGCGCCTGAGGTCAAGGCGCCCGGATCCGGGGAAGGGTGGGCCCATGAGCACCTACGAGTCGGTCCCGAGCACCCCGCCGCAGCCCGCCTGCCCGGCCTGCGGGGCCGAGACGTTCCACCCCGGGTTCGTCGAGGACGCCGGCCAGGCGTCGCAGGGCTACGCCCGCTGGATCCCCGGGCCGTTGGAGCGCGGCATCTTCGGCGGAGCGCGGGTGATGGGCAAGCAGCGCTTCATGATCGAGGCGGACCGCTGCGAGCGGTGCGGCTACCTGATGCTCTTCGCCCGCACTCAGGTCTGAGCCTGCTCCTCGGGGCGTGGGAGCGGCGGGGGCGTGCCCCCGAACTCGGGACAGATCGCCTGATGGGCGCACCACCCGCACAACCGGCTGCGGTGCGGCAGCCACTCCCCGGTCTCCTGCGCGGTGCGGATGGCCCGCCAGATTGCCTCGACCTTCCGCTCGGTCGCACGGAGGTCCTGCTCGTCGGGGACGTAGCGGATGATTTCGCCGTCGCCGAGGTAGAGCAGCTGCAGCATCGCCGGCACCACGCCGCGGGTGCGCCACACGACGAGCGCGTAGAAGCGCATCTGGAAGAGCGCTTTGGCCTCGAAGCCCGGCCCCGGAGCCCGGCCCGTCTTGTAGTCGACCAGGCGTACGGCGCCGTCGGGCGCGACGTCGATCCGGTCGACGAATCCGCGCAGCAACAGCTTCGAGTCGAGCACGCTCTCGACGTAGACCTCGCGCTCCGCCGGCTCGAGCCGCTGGGGGTCCTCCAGGGTGAAGTAGCGCTCCAGGACGGTCCGGCACGACGTCAGCCAGCTCGTCACGTCGGCGCCCTCGTCGCCGAACATCGACGCGACGTTGGGCTCGGCCTCGACGATCCGCTCCCAGGTCGGCACCAGCATCTCGCCGGCCGCCTCCGGCGTACGGCGTTCCGCAGGCAGGTCGAAGAGGTCCTCGAGGACCTGGTGGACGAGGGTGCCGCGGACGGCGTCGACCGAGTACGGCTCGGGCAGCCGGTCGACCGTGCGGTAGCGGTAGAGCAGGGGACAGGTGAGGAAGTCGCCGGCCCGGCTGGGCGAGAGCGCGCCCAGGACGTCGACGCCGTCGACCGGCGTCGAGACCCGCTCGGCCGGGGACTCCTGCTCCACGCTCATCTGCGGAACCCTAGGCGACACCACGGACAGTCCCGGGCCACCGGTCGGATAGCCTCATCAGGTGTCGGACCAGCAGCCGCGCCCGCCCGGGACGTTCAAGATCGGGACCATCGCCGGCAGCGACGTCCTGGTCACCTCGTCCTGGTTCCTGGTCGCCGGGCTGATCGCCTTCATCATGGCGCCGCGGGTCGAGCAGGTCTCCCCGGGCCTAGGCGCCGGCAAGTACGTCGCCGGCTTCGCCTTCGCGGTGATCCTCTACCTCTCGGTCCTGCTGCACGAGGCCTCGCACGCCGTCGTGGCACGCCGGCTGGGATTCCCGGTCACCTCCATCACCTTGCACTTCCTCGGCGGCATGACCGCCGTCGAGGGCGAGTCGAGGGCCCCGCGGCAGGAGTTCTGGATCGCGGTG
Source organism: Nocardioides sp. CCNWLW216 (assembly GCF_037120545.1). Lineage (NCBI taxonomy): Bacteria > Bacillati > Actinomycetota > Actinomycetes > Propionibacteriales > Nocardioidaceae > Nocardioides > Nocardioides sp. CCNWLW216. The sequence continues at coordinate 140,670 of NZ_JBBBBJ010000008.1, read as the reverse complement.
GTGGGTCCTTTGACCTCGCTCGCCGTCGGCGGGGCCGCCTTCCTCGTCCTCTTCACCGAGCCCGAGGGGCTGATCCTCCTGGGGCTGCAGGGCCTCGCCGGTGCCAATCTCCTGGTGGGCGTGCTCAACCTGGTGCCCGGCCTGCCCCTCGACGGCGGTCGGGTCCTCAAGGCGCTCGTGTGGGGAGCGACCGGCGACCAGCACCGCGGCACGCTCGTCGCGGGCTGGGGCGGCCGGGTCACCGCCGTCGCGGCCCTGGCCTACCCGCTGCTGCAGGAGCCCCTGTTCGGCGTCGCCCCCGACTTCCTCGACTTCGCACTCGCCCTGATCGTCGCCATGTTCCTGTGGTCCGGTGCCACCGCGGCGATCACCAGCGCCAAGGTCCGCCGCCGCCTCCCGGCGCTGGTGGCCCGCGACCTCGCCCGCCGTACCCTCGCCGTCTCGCCAGACCTCCCGCTCGCCGAGGCCGTGCGGCGCGCGCAGGACGCCCAGGCCGGCGGGATCGTGACGGTCACCGCCTCCGGGGAGGCCGTCGGCCTGGTCAACGAGGCCGCCCTGCTCGCCACGCCCGAGGACCGCCGGCCGTGGATCCCCGTGTCGTCGGTCGCCAGGACCCTGGACCCCGGGCTGCGGCTGCCCGTCGGGATCGGCGGCGAGGCGCTGGTGACGGCCATCAACCGGACCCCCGCCGCCGAGTACCTCCTGGTCGAGGACGACGGCAGCGTGTACGGCGTCCTCGCAACCTCCGACGTCGATCGGGCGTTCCGCGAGGCGGCGCACTAGTCTTCTCCGTCGTGTCCGAGCCTGCTGATCCCGACGTTTCCCCCGACGCCTGGTCGGGCGTCCACCGCGGCCCCCTCCGGGTCGGTGAGTGGGTGCGCCTGGTCGACCAGAAGGGCCGGCGCCACAACTTCGAGCTCGTCCCGGGCAAGCGGTTCTTCTCGAACCGCGGCCACCTCGAGCACGACGACATCATCGGCCGTGAGGAGGGCTTCACCCTGGTCTCGTCGGCCGGTGGCGAGTACCTCATCTTCCGGCCGCTGCTGTCCGAGTTCGTGGTCTCGATGCCCCGTGGCGCGGCCGTGGTCTACCCCAAGGACGCGGCCCAGATCGTGGCCATGGCCGACATCTTCCCCGGCGCCCACGTGGTGGAGGCCGGCGTCGGGTCCGGTGCACTGACCTGCTCGCTGCTGCGCGCGGTCGGCCCGTTCGGCCGCGTGTCGTCGTACGAGCGTCGCGAGGAGTTCGCCGACGTCGCCCGCAAGAACGTCACCCAGTTCTTCGGCGGCGACCACCCGGCCTGGGACCTCACCCTCGGCGACCTGGCCGAGGCGCTGCCCGCCTCGGGGGAGCGGGTCGACCGGATCATCCTCGACATGCTCGCCCCCTGGGAGTGCCTCGACGCCGCCGCCGACGCGCTGCGCCCCGGGGGCATCGTGTGCGCCTACGTCGCCACCACGACCCAGCTCTCGCGCTTCGTCGAGACCGTGCGCCTGCACGGAGGATTCACCGAGCCCCAGCCGTGGGAGTCGCTCGTGCGCGACTGGCACGTCGAGGGGCTGGCCGTTCGGCCCGGGCACAAGATGATCGGCCACACCGCGTTCCTCGTCACCGCCCGTCGGATGGCGCCCGGCCAGCGACCGCCGCTGAAGAAGCGCCGTCCGGCCCCTGGTGCCTACGGTCCCGACTACACCGGCCCGAAGCCGCCCGGTGTGCCCGAGGACGAGCCGACTGCCGAGGGCTGAGGCCGCCTCTGGTCCGGTGCTGCTGTTTGTGACCAATCAGCATTCCCACGTCCGTCCGCCGTGCCGAATGTGACCAATCAGCACGAAGGGTCGATCCGAGCCGGTGCCAAATCGTGACCTACACCGCGGACAGTCCCCTTCCGTTGTCCCCGCCCGCAGGTAGGGTCGCAGGACACAGGAGGTGCGCTGACATGACTGCAGACGGCCCGTTCGGGACAGAGTCCAACTCCGGTGGCGCGAGCGCTGAGGAGCTCCTCAACCAGGTGCGGTTCCTGGAGGCCGAGGTAGGCGATCTTCGCCGTCGGCTCTCCGACGGCCCCGGCGGATCGCGCGGCCTAGAGCTCCGCCTGGCGGACGCGCAGCGGTCCCTCGCGGCGGTGACGAGCCAGAACGAACGGCTCGCCCAGACATTGCGCGAGGCCCGTGACCAGATCATGAAGCTGAAGGAGGAGGTCGACCGCCTGGCGCAGCCGCCGGCGGGCTTCGGCACCTTCCTGCAGCGCAACGAGGACGACTCGGTCGACGTGTTCACCGGGGGGCGCAAGCTCCGGGTCAACGTCAGCCCCAGCGTCGAGCTCGACGCCCTGCGCCGGGGGCAGGAGGTGATGCTCAACGAGGCGCTCAACGTCGTCGCCGCCCTCGACTACGAGGAGGTCGGCGAGGTGGTGATGTTCAAGGAGCTGCTCGCCGACGGCCAGCGGGCCCTGGTCATCGCGAACGCCGACGAGGAGCGCGTCGTACGCCTCGCGGAGCCGCTGCGCACCGACACCATCCGGGCCGGCGACTCGCTGCTGCTCGACTCGCGGGCCGGCTACGTCTACGAGAAGGTGCCGAAGTCGGAGGTCGAGGAGCTGGTCCTCGAGGAGGTCCCCGACATCGCCTACGAGTCGATCGGCGGTCTGCGCGGCCAGATCGAGCAGATCCAGGACGCGGTCGAGCTTCCCTACCTGCACCCCGAGCTGTTCAAGGAGCACGAGCTGAAGCCGCCGAAGGGCGTCCTGCTCTACGGTCCTCCCGGCTGCGGCAAGACCCTGATCGCCAAGGCCGTCGCGAACAGCCTGGCCAAAAAGGTCGCGGCCAAGACCGGCCAGGAGGGAAAGTCGTACTTCCTCAACATCAAGGGCCCCGAGCTGCTCAACAAGTACGTCGGCGAGACCGAGCGGCACATCCGCCTGGTCTTCCAGCGGGCCCGTGAGAAGGCGAGCAGCGGCACCCCGGTGATCGTGTTCTTCGACGAGATGGACTCCCTGTTCCGCACGCGCGGCTCCGGGGTCTCCTCGGACGTCGAGAACACCATCGTCCCCCAGCTGCTCAGCGAGATCGACGGCGTCGAGCTGCTGGAGAACGTGCTGGTCATCGGTGCCTCCAACCGCGAGGACATGATCGATCCCGCGATCCTGCGGCCCGGCCGCCTCGACGTGAAGATCAAGATCGAGCGCCCCGACGCGGAGTCGGCACGCGACATCTTCAGCAAGTACCTCACGACCTCGCTGCCGCTCCACGCCGACGACCTCGCCGAGTTCGGTCACGACCGAGACGCCACCGTGGCGGGGATGATCCGGGCCACGGTCGAGCGGATGTACACCGAGACCGAGGAGAACCGCTTCCTGGAGGTCACCTACGCCAACGGTGACAAGGAGGTCCTGTACTTCAAGGACTTCAACTCGGGCGCGATGATCCAGAACATCGTCGACCGGGCCAAGAAGATGGCCATCAAGGACTTCCTCGACCACGACCAGCGCGGCCTGAGAGTCGCCCACCTGCTGCAGGCGTGCGTCGACGAGTTCAAGGAGAACGAGGACCTCCCGAACACCACCAACCCGGACGACTGGGCCCGCATCTCCGGCAAGAAGGGCGAGCGGATCGTCTTCATCCGCACGCTCATCACCGGCAAGCAGGGCACCGAGCCGGGCCGGTCGATCGACACGGTCTCCAACACGGGTCAGTACCTCTAGCCGGACGACCGACCCGCCGTACGACGGAGCCCGCCACCGATCAGGTGGCGGGCTCCGTCACGTCAGCGACCGTGGCGTCCAGCGCCGCGAGCAGGTCGGCGGCATCGACAGTGAGCCCGACCCCGTGCGCGCCGGCACCGATCGAGACCGGCCCGGCGATCGACGCGTCGGCGATCACCGGCAGCGCCGACCGGCTACCCAGCGGCGTGATCGTCCCGCGCACGTAGCCGGTCACCTCGTGCGCCGCCTCCGCGCTCGGCATCGACAGGCGGTTGACGCCCAGCAGAGCCCGCAGCTTGGGCCAGGCGATCTCGCGGTCCCCGGGCACCAGGACGAACCGGTGGTCGCCGTCGGCCACCCGCACGACCATGGTCTTCAGCAGCTGGTGCGGAGAGATCCCGCGAGCCGCGGCTGCCTCCGCCAGGGATCGGACCGCGCCGTGGGCGGTGACCTCGTAGGTCAGTCCGAGCGCGTCCGCCGCGGTGGTGGCCCGTGCTGATTGTGACCAATCGGCATTCACGGGGCGGCCGACCGTGACGTTTGTGACCAATCAGCATTCACGAAGCCAGCCTAGGCGAGGCGAACCTCCGCCGGATCCGGAACCCGAGCGCGACCAAGCCGAGCCCGACCAGCACCGCGCCGCCGATCCGGAACCACCACACGGCCGCCGACTGCCGATCCTGGCTGGCGAGCCACTCGTCGGTGTTGTTGTGGACGTCGCCGGGCCGCGAAGCGTCGTAGAGGAGGGCAAGGGTGTCAGGCACGGCGTCCTCGTCGCACTGGTCGTACTCGCGGTGCGTGTAGTCCTGGCCGGCGACCCGGTAGGCGTAGACGCCGCACACCACGGTGTACGTCGACCGGTTCCGTCGGCCTCCACGGGTCCTCTCCCGCTCGAAGGTGTCGACCAGCGCCCCGGTGGTCTCGACGCCGCCGGAGTCCCGCAGAGCGCGCACCTCGGCGGCCTGCTCGTCGTACCCGATCGACGCCGTGAGCTCCGATGCTCCCAGCAGCAGCGCGCCCAGGACCAGGAGCTTCAACCACATGGCGGCGGTCCTACCCGCGGGATGCCTCGGCCAACCGGTCGCGGGCACGTAGTCTCACCATCATGAGTGTGCGCCGCGTCATGGGGACGGAGGTCGAGTACGGCATCACCGTGCAGGGCCAGCCGCTGGCGAACCCGATGGTGGCCTCGTCGCAGGTCGTGAACGCCTATGCGTCCGCGACCGTCCGGGCCCGCCGCGCCCGATGGGACTTCGAGGAGGAGTCGCCGCTGCGCGACGCCCGCGGCTTCGACATGGCCCGCCAGGTCGCCGATCCGAGCCAGCTCACCGACGAGGACCTCGGCCTGGCCAACGTCATTCTCACCAACGGTGCCCGCCTGTACGTCGACCACGCGCACCCGGAGTACTCCACGCCCGAGGTCACCACGCCCCTCGACATCGTGCGATGGGACAAGGCGGGGGAGCAGGTCATGCTCGACGCCCAGCGCCGGGCCGCCCAGCTGCCCGGCGGCGCGCCGATCCTGATGTACAAGAACAACACCGACAACAAGGGCGCCTCCTACGGCTCCCACGAGAACTACCTGATGCGCCGCTCGACGCCGTTCGCCGAGATCGTCAGGCACCTGACGCCGTTTTTCGTCTCCCGCCAGGTCGTGACGGGGTCGGGCCGGGTCGGCATCGGTCAGGACGGCCGTGGGCACGGATTCCAGCTCAGTCAGCGGGCCGACTACTTCGAGGTCGAGGTCGGTCTGGAGACGACGCTCAAGCGCCCGATCATCAACACTCGCGACGAGCCGCACGCGGACCCCGAGAAGTACCGCCGGCTGCACGTCATCATCGGCGACGCCAACCTCGCCGAGGTGTCGACGTACCTGAAGGTCGGCACCACATCCCTCGTGCTGGCGATGATCGAGGACCGGTTCATCTCGGTCGACCTGTCCGTCGACGGTCCGGTCTCGGCGCTGCGGGCGGTCTCGCACGACCCGTCCCTGCGCGAGACGGTGACGCTCCAGGACGGCCGCAAGCTGACCGCCGTCCAGCTGCAGCTGGAGTACCTCGACCTGGCCAAGAAGTACGTCGAGGACCGGTACGGCGCCGACGCCGACGCGCAGACCGTCGACGTACTGACCCGCTGGGAGTCGGTCCTGGACCGGTTGGAGCGCGACCCGATGTCGCTGGCCCGCGAGCTGGACTGGGTCGCGAAGCTGAACCTGCTCCAGCAGTACCGCGACCGCGACGGCCTCGACTGGGACGACGCGAAGCTGCAGATGATCGACGTGCAGTACTCCGACATCCGCCCCGAGAAGGGCCTCTACAACAAGCTCGTGGCCAGCGGCCGGATCGAGCGACTGCTCGACGATGCCTCCGTGACCGCGGCGATGCACGACCCGCCCACCGACACCCGGGCGTACTTCCGCGGCCGGTGCCTGGAGAAGTACGCCGAGCACGTCGCCGCCGCGTCGTGGGACTCGGTGATCTTCGACCTGCCCGGTCGCGAGTCCCTGCAGCGGGTGCCCACCATCGACCCGCTGCGCGGCAGCAAGGCGCACGTCGGCGAGCTCCTCGACCGCAGTGAGACGGCCGAGGAGTTGTTCACCGCTCTCACCCGCTGAGTGGATAGGGTCGAGTCATGGCACAGGAGCAGAAGCAACCGCGCAAGAACTCCGAGACCGAGGAGGTCGTGGAGACGGCCCCCGAGACCGACGTGGCCGAGCGCAAGGAGGCGCTCGACAACGACGTCGACGACCTGCTCGACGAGATCGACGACGTCCTCGAGACCAACGCCGAGGACTTCGTGAAGTCGTTCATCCAGAAGGGCGGCCAGTGACGGATCCGCGCCTGCCCGCCGCCTACCTGCGGCCGGGCGTCTCGTCCTTCGCCGACTTCGTCTCCGACCAGGCCCCCGACCTGCTCCCGGGCCGGCGCGCGGTGCCGCAGGGCAACGCCGGCGACCTCGCCCCGCACGGCACGACCATCGTCGCGGCGACCTTCGCGGGCGGCGTCGTACTCGCCGGGGACCGACGGGCCACGATGGGCAACATCATCGCCCAGCGCGACATCGAGAAGGTGTTCCCGGCCGACGAGTTCTCCGCCGTCGGCATCGCCGGCACCGCCGGTCTGGCGATCGAGATGGTCCGGCTGTTCCAGACCGAGCTCGAGCACTACGAGAAGATCGAGGGCACCACGCTCTCCTTCGACGGCAAGGCCAACCGGCTCGCCGCGCTGATCCGCGGCAATCTCGGGATGGCCATGCAGGGGCTGGCCGTCGTCCCCCTATTCGTCGGTTATGACCTGAAGACCGGTCACGGGCGGATCTTCAGCTACGACGTGACCGGTGGGCGCTACGAGGAGTACGGCTTCCACTCTGTCGGCTCCGGTTCGCTGTTCGCGCGCGGTGCGCTGAAGAAGCTCTACCGCGAGGACCTCTCCGAGGCTGACTGTGTGATGACGGTCGTCCAGGCCCTGTACGACGCCGCCGACGACGACTCCGCCACCGGAGGGCCCGACGTGGCCCGACGGATCTTCCCGGTGGTGCAGGTCATCACCGCCGAGGGTGGCCACCGACTTCCGGACGCCGAGGTCGCGGAGGTCGCCGACCGGATGATCGCGGCGCGGATGTCCGCACCCAACGGCCCGCGGGCCGAGCTCCCCGGTGTCTCGACAAGCTCGACAACCGAAAGGCCCCAGTCCGGATGAGCATGCCGTTCTACGTCTCGCCCGAGCAGCTGATGAAGGACCGGGCCGACTTCGCCCGCAAGGGCATCGCACGCGGTCGTTCGGTCGTTGCCGTCCAGTACACCGACGGCATCCTGTTCGCCTCCGAGAACCCTTCCCAGGCGCTGCACAAGGTCTCCGAGATCTACGACCGGATCGCCTTCGCCGCCGTCGGGCGCTACAACGAGTTCGAGAACCTGCGCATCGCCGGCGTACGCCTCGCCGACATGCGCGGCTACGCGTACGACCGCCGCGACGTCACCGGCCGCGGGCTCGCCAACGCCTACGCCCAGACGCTCGGCACGATCTTCTCCAGCGGCGGCGAGAAGCCGTACGAGGTCGAGATCTTCGTCGGCGAGATCGGCGACGCCCCGGAGGAGGACCAGATCTTCCGCCTGACGTACGACGGCCAGGTCGCCGACGTGCATCAGTACGCCGTGATGGGCGGAGCCGCGGACTCCGTGTCGGCCTACCTGAGGGAGCGTTATACCGCCGGCGCCTCCTTGGAGGGTGCCCTGCGGCTCGCCGTCGGCGCGCTCGGCCACACCGACGCCGAGGACCGGGTGATCCCTGTCCGCGACCTCGAGGTCGCCGTGCTCGACCGGACCCGCACCCGGCCTCGCAAGTTCCTGCGCCTGATGCCCGCCCGCCTGGAGACCCTCCTCGGCGGCCGGGGGCCCGAGGTCGCCTCGCCCCCCGCCGCGGGCGACACCGATCCCGGCGCCGCCTCCTCGGGCGTCCGCGTCGACAACCCCGCCGACCCCACCGACCAGACCAGCGGTCACATCGCACCGCTAGAGGACCCCGTCACCGGTGAGCCACCTATCGCTCCGCCGGACGCCGGCTCGGATGGTGGGCGCCCGCTCTGACCGGGTGACCCGCCGATGCTGATTGGTCACAGTCGGCAAGACCTCGTGGGCACGAGGTGATGATTGTGACCAATCAGCGCATCGGTCAGCAGCGCGACTGACCACAAAGGATCCACAAGCAAGCGTCCGGCACCCTCCTCCACAAGCGAGTTCGAGTGCGCTGCCACGATGTCGGAGTCGTTGCGGACGCTGGCTCACATGTCAGAGGCCACCAAGGCGTTCGCACCCCGCGACGGCGAGATGCCGATCCGCGGCAACGTGCGCGCCCGCGGCCACGACCGGGTCTCGCACGGCCTCTTCCTTCCTGACTCGGAGGACGACGACCCGGTCCACCGTTGGCACCGGGAGCTACACGCTTGGCTGCAGGTCCTGCCGGAGTCTGCCGTCTTCACACATCTGACAGCGGTCAGGCTGTACGGATGGGATCAACCCAAGCTGCCGGAGCAGATCCCTGTTTGGGTTGCGGTCAATGTCCACGATCGCCGCCCACGACGCGAGGGGCTGATCTGCTCGCGACTCACCCGCGAACCTGGCAAGAACGTGCGGCAAGGCTTCCCGGTGGAGGACCCGGAGGAGGTCCTGCTTCGGGTCGCACGCGACCTGGGCGTGCTCGATCTGGTCATCCTGATCGACTCGGCCCTCCGGAAGGGCGACATCGATCTCGGTCGACTTGCGGTCATGCTGAAGTCCGGGCGTCCCGGGGTGCGAGTCCTCGCAGCCGCCTACGAGCTGTCGCATGCCAAGCGCGAATCCGCGATGGAGAGTGTTCTCGGGGTGTTCCACGCGGCCATGGACATCCCGGTCGAACCACAAGTCGAACTCTTCGACGACAGCGGGAACTTGATCGGACGCGGTGACTTCCTCGTCACAGGGACCCATTACGTCCATGAGTACGACGGGGGAGTGCACCGCGATAAGAAGGAGCACCGCAAGGATCTGCGCCGAGAGCGCGGGTGGAGCGACACGCCATACCGACGCAAGGGATTCAGCCTGGATGACCTGCTCAACCACGCCGTGGTCGTGATGCACGAGATGGACCGTGCTCTCGGCCGGCACCACGTTGAGTCCCGTATCAGGCGCTGGCGCACCCTCGTCCGAGAGTCGCTGTACGACGAGGTCGGCCGCAGACGGATCGTCAATCGATGGCGTCGCGCGATGGGCGTTGTCCAGTGGGTCTGACCTGAAGATCAAGCGAGTCTGACTGCGGTGCTGATTGTGACCAATCAGCACCGATCAAGCGCACCCGGCAACCCGAGACGGTTTCGCCGCCCGAACCGACCACCTGCGCCGTAGTGTGCACTTATGGACCGTCGGATCTTCGGGATCGAGAACGAGTACGGCGTCACGTGCACGTTCAAGGGCCAGCGGCGCCTGAGTCCTGACGAGGTCGCCCGGTACCTCTTCCGCAAGGTGGTCAGCTGGGGGCGCAGCAGCAACGTGTTCCTGCGCAATGGCGCGCGGCTCTACCTCGACGTAGGCAGCCACCCCGAGTACGCGACGCCGGAGTGCGACGACATCACTGAGCTGGTCACCCACGACAAGGCGGGGGAGCGGGTTCTCGAGGGGCTCCTGCTTGACGCCGAGCAACGTCTGCACGACGAAGGCATCGCGGGTGAGATCTACCTGTTCAAGAACAACACCGACTCGGCCGGCAACTCGTATGGGTGCCACGAGAACTATCTGGTCGGACGGGCCGGCGAGTTCAGCCGCCTCGCTGACATCCTGATCCCGTTCCTCGTGACCCGTCAGATCATCGTGGGCGCCGGCAAGATCACGCAGACCCCACGGGGTGCGTCGTACTCGGTCTCCCAGCGCGCCGAGCACATCTGGGAGGGCGTCAGCAGCGCGACCACGCGCAGCCGGCCGATCATCAACACCCGCGACGAGCCGCACGCGGACGCAGAGAAGTACCGCCGTCTGCACGTCATCGTCGGTGACTCGAACATGAGTGAGACGACGACGATGCTGAAGGTCGCGAGCTGCGACCTGGTCCTGCGGATGATCGAGGAGGGCGTGGTCATGCGCGACCTCACGATGGAAAACCCGATCCGGGCGATCCGCGAGATCTCGCACGACGTGACGGGTCGCCGCAAGGTGCGCCTCGCCAACGGTCGCGAGGCGAGCGCGCTCGACATCCAGCAGGAGTACCTCTCGAAGGCACGCGACTTCGTCGACCGCCGCGGCATCAGCACCCCCACCATCGAGGCGGCACTCGACCTCTGGGAGCGCGGGCTGAAGGCCGTCGAGTCCGATGATCTCGGGCTGGTGGACACCGAGATCGACTGGGTCATCAAGTGGAAGCTGATCGAGGCGTACCGGGCCAAGCACGGATTGCCCCTCGGACACGCCCGCATCGCGCAGCTCGACCTCGCCTATCACGACATCCACCGAGGCCGGGGCCTTTACTACCTGCTCGAGAAGCGCGGCCGGGTCGCCCGCGTGACCACCGACCTCAAGATCTTCGAGGCCAAGTCGGTGCCGCCCCAGACCACCCGCGCGCGCCTTCGCGGTGAGTTCATCCGCAAGGCCCAGGAGCGCCGCCGTGACTTCACCGTCGACTGGGTCCACCTGAAGCTGAACGACCAGGCTCAGCGCACCGTGCTCTGCAAGGACCCGTTCCGAGCCCATGACGAGCGGGTCCAGCGGCTCATCGATGGGATGTGAGTCAGTCCACGCCGTTTGTGACCAATCAGCGTCGCGAAGGTCGTCGACTTCGCCGTTTGTGACCAATCAGCATCGACGGATGACCACCTGGGGATGCACTGAGCAACTTCTCAGGCAGGCCCGTTAAGGTTTGGCGCGCAACGTCACGCTCACGCCCGAAGGTTGGACTCGTGCTCTCTCGCCTGCATCGGCCACTGGCCGCCCTGCTCCCCGTGCTCTTCCTCGGCCTCGCCGCCTGCGGCAGCGACGACGGAGTGCGCCCCACCGACATCGAAGGCCCCTCGGGCTTCGACGCGGTCGAGATCTCGGGAGAGCAGGGTGTGGTGCCCGAGGTGACCTGGAAGGGTCAGATGGAGGCCGACAAGCTGGAGGTCGAGACCCTCGTCAAGGGGGAGGGCGAGCCGGTTGCCGAGGGCGACTCGGTGTCGACGAACCTGTGGGTCGGCAACGGCTTCAGCAAGGCCGAGGTCTACACGACGTACGGCGACGAGGGTGGCGGCGCCCAGGAGATCACGGTCGCGAAGGACCAGGTGGCGCCGATCTTCCTGAAGGCGCTCGAGGGCCAGACCAAGGGCTCGCGGGTCGCGGTGGTCGGGTCGGCAGAGAAGGCCTTCGGGCCGGAGGGCCAGGTCGCGCTCGGCATCGGAGACGGTGACACGGTGCTGCTGATCGCCGACCTGATGCCCGACCCGGAGCCGGTGAAGCCGAAGCGGGTCAAGCAGTCGGAGCTGCCGTCGGTCGTGGAGAAGGACGGCAAGGTTACCCGCCTGCGGTTCGGTGACCTGAAGAAGCCGGCCGCCGACGGCGAGCTGCTCCGCGCGATCGTCAAGCAGGGTGACGGCGCGGTCGTCACCGAGGACATGACGGTCACGGCCAACTACCTCGGCCAGGTCTACGGCGCCAAGAAGCCCTTCGACGAGAGCTACTCGAAGGAGCCCGTGCCGTTCTCCCTGCAGGAGGTCGTCAAGGGGTGGACCTACGGCCTGTCGGGTCTGAAGGTCGGGACCCGGGTGCTGCTGCAGATCCCGCCGGACCTCGGGTACGGCGCGCAGGAGCAGGAGAACATCCCGGCGAACAGCACCCTCTACTTCGTCGTCGACATCATCTCGGCCGAGTGACCTCCTCCCCGTGACGGTCCGCAAGAGCGAGCGCCTGCTCAACCTGCTGATCATGTTGCTCGTCCAGCGGCACTTCGTGGCCAAGGACCGCATCCGCTCGATCCTCTACCCGGGCTCCTCGGACGAGGCCTTCGAGAAGATGTTCGAGCGCGACAAGGAGGAGCTGCGCAGCCTGGGCGTCCCGATCGAGGTGGGCCACATGGACGCCTACTTCGACGACGAGCCGGGCTACCGGATCAGTGCGGACCAGTTCGCCCTCCCGGCGATCGACCTCCTGGCCGACGAGGCGGCCGTGATCGGCCTGGCCACACGGGTCTGGCAGCACGCCAAGCTCGCGGAGGCCACGACCGAGGCGGTCCGCAAGCTCACTGCTCTCGGGGTCGACGTCGACACCAGCGCGCTGGACATCGTCGAACCGCGGCTGAGCGCCGACGAGCCGTCCTTCGACGTGTTCTGGGAGGCGACCCAGGAGCGCGTACCCGTCGACTTCGAGTACGCCCGCCCCGGCCAGGAGACCGGGACCACCCGCCACCTACAGCCGTGGGGCGTCGCCCGGTACGCCGGCCGCTGGTACGTCGTCGGCTTCGACACCGACCGCGGTGCCGAGCGGGTCTTCCGCCTCTCGCGGGTCCAGGGGGATGCCCGCCGCGCAGGTGAGCCCGGCTCGTACGACGTTCCGCCCGGCACCGACGTCCGCGAGGTCGCCCGACGGCTGGCGCCGGCGCCCACGATCGAGCGAGCGACCCTCCTGGTGCGTGCCGGGGCTGGGCTGACCCTGCGCCGCGGCGCCGACAGTGTCGACGCCGGGGTCCCGGGGCCGGACGAGCGCACCGGCTGGGACCGGGTCGTGGTGACCCGGGGCCGGCTGGGCCTGGCCGACGAGGTTCTCGGGTACGGCGCCGACGTCTACGTCGAGGGCCCTCCCGAGCTGCGCGAGACCGTGGTGTCCCGCCTGCGGAGCGCGCTCGAGCGGGTCGCCTCGTGAGCGCGTCCCAGGGAGCCAAGGACCAGGTCGGCCGGCTGCTGACCCTGGTGCCCTACCTCAACGCCCGCGGCGCCGTACCCCTGCAGGATGCGGCGCGCGACCTCGGTGTCACTCCCCGCCAGCTCCTGTCGGACCTGAAGGTGCTGCTGATGTGCGGGCTGCCGGGCGGCTACCCCGACGACCTGATCGACGTCGACCTCGACGCACTCCAGGATCCTGACGGCGACGGCGTCATCCGGGTGTCGAACGCCGACTACCTCGCCCGCCCGTTGCGCCTCACACCGACGGAGGCGACCGCGGTGATCGTGGCGCTCCGGGCCCTCCGCAACGGTTCCGGCCCCGAGACCCGGGAGGTCGTCGACCGGGCCCTGGCCAAGCTGGAGACCGCTGCCGCCGAGGGCAGCGAGGCACCCCGCATCGATCCCGGCGCGGAGGTCGACGCCGACCTCGCCCTGCTCGCCACGCGGCTGCAGGACGCCGCCGATCGGCAGCGGCAGGTGCTGCTCACCTACTACGTGCCGTCTCGCGACGAGGAGTCCGAGCGCCGGGTCGATCCGCGCGGTTTGGTCACAAACAGCGGATTCACCTACCTGGACGCCTGGTGCCACAGCGCCGAGGCACCTCGGCTGTTCCGGCTCGACCGGATCCACCGGGCCGAGGTGCTGGATGAGCCGATCCGCACCGAGCCGGAGGCTCCGCGGGACCTGGCGGACGGCCTGTTCGCCCGCTCCGACGAGACCACCCGGGTGACGTTGCTGCTCGATCCGCCCGCCCGCTGGGTGGTCGAGTACTACCCGGTCGAGGACGCCCGCCCGCAGGACGACGGGAGCACCGAGGTCGACCTGCTCGTGGCCGATCGACGTTGGCTCGACCGGCTCCTGCTCAGATTGGCCCCGCACGCGTCGATCGTCCGACCGGACGATCTGGCCGGCTCGTTCACATCCGCGGCACAGGCCACGCTGCGGCTCTACTCATGACCCGGAGTACGCTTGTCATGACTCCGAATCGTCTGTGAGGACATCATGATCTCCCCCTTCGTCGCAGGTCTCGGCACGACCGAGCTGCTGATCATCCTGGCCGTCCTGGTCCTCCTGTTCGGCGCCAGCAAGCTCCCGGAGCTTGCTCGGGGCAGCGGGCGGGCCCTGCGTATCTTCAAGGCCGAGACCAAGGGCCTGATGGACGACGACGATGACGACGTCCCGCCGGCCAAGAAGACGCCTGAACAGCGTCAGATCGAGGCCCAGCAGGTCGACCTCGACACCGAGGTCGAGCGGCAGCGCCGCGGCGACACCACGACCTGAGACGGTCCGTGGCGTCCTCACTCCCGTTCGCTGGGATCCTCGGGCTCTTCAGCGCCAAGCCTCAGCACCCTGTCGGTGACGACGGCCGGATGGCCCTCTCCGACCACCTGCGTGAGCTGCGGGCGCGGCTGCTGAGGTGCACCCTGGTCCTGGTCGTCACCTTCGTCGTCGCGCTCTTCTTCTACGAGGAGCTGCTGGAGCTCATCAAGCGTCCGTACGTCGACGCCGTCGAGCAGCTCGGAGGCAAGGTGCCGAGCGAGCTCGTGCTCAACGGGGTCACGTCGGCCCTGCTGCTGCAACTGAAGCTCTGCGGCGTCGCGGCGATCGTGGTGTCTAGCCCCTACTGGCTGATGCAGATCTGGGGCTTCATCGTCCCCGGTCTCCACCAGCACGAGAAGCGGTGGACCCGGCTGTTCGCCGCGGTGGCCGGCCCGCTGTTCTTCGCCGGGGTCGCGCTCGGCTACTACGTCCTCCCCAAGGGCATCGAGGTGCTGATTGGGTTCACCCCGGTCGATGTCACCAACCTGGTCGACTTCGGCGAGTTCTTCTCCTTCATCACGCGCATGCTCCTCGTCTTCGGAATCGCGATGGAGATCCCGCTCTTCGTCATCATGCTCAACCTGGCCGGGGTGGTCTCCGGCAAGGCGATCGGGCGGTACCGGCCGTGGATCATCATCGGCACCTTCGTCTTCGCGGCCGTCGCGACGCCCTCGACCGACCCGTTCTCGATGCTCATGCTCGCGATCCCGATGCTGGTGCTCTTCGTCATCGCCGAGATCGTCGCCCGACTGGTCGACCGGGCCCGCGGTCGGGGCCGGGAAAGCACGGAGCAGTGGGACGACGACGAGGTCTCGCCGATCTGATGACACCCGACCTGGCCGACGTCGACCCGTTCGACCTGCCCGAGTGGCTGGGCGTGGGCGACGTGACCTGGTCGGCCGAGTCGGGAGTGCGCAGCGGGCACGACGTACGGGGGGTGCTGACGACGGGGGGCGCCGCGCTGCCGTGCGACCTGCTCGCGGTCGACGACGCGTGGCCCGAGCCGGTCGCGGACGCCGGCACCCGGGTCCGGGCCCACCAGGCCTGGCACCGTGGCCAGGTGCACCTCGTCAGCCACAGCGGGCGGCTCACCCTGGCCGTGCCGGGCTCCGGGTTCAGTGCCGACCTGGTGCTGGACGCGCTGAGCCGACTGGCCAAGGCGGTCGGGGCCTCACCCGACCACTACACCGCGCTGCTGCGCATCGGCACCGAGCGGCGTCGCTGAGCGACGCGCCCGGACCACTACCCTCCGGGTGTGCCCCGCGAGATCGCCCTCCTGACCAACCCCACCGCCGGCAAGGGCAAGGGGGCCAAGGCCCGCGCCGCCGCGTTGCCCCGCCTGCGTGAGGCCGGGGTCGTCGTCCGCGACCTGGTGGGCCGGGACGCGGACGAGGCACTCGACCTGGCCCGGGCCGCGGTCGCCGACGGCGTCGAGGCACTGGTGGTCGTCGGCGGGGACGGCATGGCGCACCTGGGTGTCCAGGCCGTCGCCACGAAGGGTACGGCGCTCGGGGTGATCCCGGCCGGCACCGGCAACGACGTCGCGCGCTACTTCGACCTGCCGCGCAAGGACCCGGTCGCCGCCGCCGGGCGGGTCGTCGCGGGCCGCACCCGGACGATCGACCTGGCCCGCAGCGGGTCGGCGTACTACGCGACGGTCCTGTGCGCCGGGTTCGACGCCGTCGTCAACGAGCGGGCGAACCGGATGACCTGGCCGCGGGGCCAGATGCGCTACAACCTGGCCACGGTCGCCGAGCTGCGGACCTTCGAGCCGCTGTCGTACACGCTCGAGCTGGACGGTGTCACGCACCGCACCGAGGCGATGCTCGTGGCCGTCGGGAACGGGCCGTCGTTCGGCGGCGGGCTCCGGATCACCGAGGGCGCGAAGCTCGACGACGGGCTGCTCGACGTCGTCATCATCAAGCCGATGAGCAAGCCCGGGCTGATCCGCACCTACCCCAAGCTCTTCAAGGGCACCCACACCACCCACCCGGCGTACGAGCACCACCTCGCGCGCACCGTCACCGTCGCCGCCCCCGGCATCGTGACGTACGCCGACGGCGAGCGGTTCGGTCCGCTGCCGCTCACGGTGGAGTGCGCGCCCGGAGCCCTGACGGTGCTCGCGTAGGTTGGAGGACATGAGCACCGACGAGCTGTCCCCGTCGGAGCGGTACGCGTCGTACCGCGAGAACCGCGGCCACCCGGTCCTGAAGGACTTCCAGGCGCTGCACGAGTTCCCGCTCGACGACTTCCAGCTCCGCGCCTGCCGCGAGATCGAGGAGGGTCGCGGCGTCCTGGTCGCCGCACCGACCGGGTCCGGCAAGACCATCGTGGGTGAGTTCGCCATCCACCTCGCCCTGCAGGGCGGGCGCAAGGCCTTCTACACGACACCGATCAAGGCGCTCTCGAACCAGAAGTACCAGGACCTCGTCGCCCGCTACGGCGCCGACCAGGTCGGCCTGCTGACCGGCGACAACACCGTGAACGGCGAGGCGCCGATCGTGGTGATGACGACCGAGGTGCTGCGCAACATGCTGTACGCCGGGTCGCGGACCCTGCTCGGCCTCGGCTACGTGATCATGGACGAGGTCCACTACCTCGCCGACCGCTCGCGCGGGGCGGTGTGGGAGGAGGTGATCATCCACCTCCCCGAGTCGGTCACCCTGGTCTCGCTGTCGGCGACGGTCTCGAACGCGGAGGAGTTCGGCGAGTGGCTGGCCACCGTGCGAGGCGAGACCGCCACGATCCTGGAGGAGCGGCGTCCGGTGCCGCTCTACCAGCACGTCATGGTCGGCAAGCGGCTCCTCGACCTGTTCGCGGACTCCGACGTCGACGCCGCCGCGGGCTTCGTCAAGGAGGGCGCCCCGGTCAACAACGAGCTGATGAAGGTGGCCCGCGACGACTGGGCCGCCAGCAAGCTCAAGGACCGCCGCTCCCCACGTGGGGCGAAGGGCCGCGGCGGACCACGGCAGGTCGGCAACGGGCGGCGGGTCTGGATCCCCAGCCGCGCCGACGTCGTCGAACGCCTCGACCGTGAGCGGCTGCTCCCGGCGATCGTGTTCATCTTCAGCCGAGTCGGCTGCGACGCGGCGGTGACCCAGGCGCTGAACGCCGGCATCCGGCTGACCAGCGCCGAGGAGCGGGACACGATCTTCGCCTACGTCGAGGCCGCGTGCCGTCACCTGCCCGAGGAGGATCTCCACGTCCTCGGCTACCACGACTTCCTCGACGGCCTGACCCGAGGCGTCGCCGCCCACCACGCCGGGATGCTGCCGGCCTTCAAGCAGTGCGTCGAGGAGATGTTCCTGCGTGGGCTCTGCAAGGTGGTCTTCGCGACCGAGACGCTCGCGCTCGGCATCAACATGCCGGCCCGCACCGTGGTCATCGAGAAGCTGTCCAAGTGGAACGGCGAGACGCACGCCGACATCACGCCGGGGGAGTACACCCAGCTGACCGGTCGCGCCGGTCGCCGCGGGCTCGACACCGAGGGCCACGGCGTCGTCCTGTGGCAACCCGGGATGAACCCGCGCGAGGTGGCCGGACTCGCCTCCACGCGCACCTACCCGCTGAGGTCGTCGTTCCGCCCGTCGTACAACATGGCCGTGAACCTGGTGAACCAGTTCGGCCGGGACACGTCGCGACAGCTGCTCGAGCAGTCGTTCGCCCAGTTCCAGGCCGACAAGGCGGTCGTCGGCCTGGCCCGCCAGGTCCGCAAGGCCGAGGAGGCGCTCGACGGCTACCGCGAGTCGGCGACCTGCCACCTCGGCGACTTCATGGAGTACGCCGGACTCCGCCGCCGGATCTCCGACGTCGAGAAGGACGCGAACCGCGCCCGGAAGTCCGACCGCCGCGACGAGGCCATCACGTCGCTGAAGGACCTACGCCCCGGTGACGTGATCCAGGTGCCGACCGGCAAGTTCGCCGGCTACGCCGTGGTGATCGACCCCGGCTGGTCCGAGGAGGGCCCGCGGCCGTACGTCGTCACCGCCGACCGACAGGCCCGCCGGCTCGCCATGATCGACTTCCCGACCCCGGTCGTGGCGCTGACCCGGCTGAAGATCCCGAAGAGCTTCAACGGACGCAATCCACAGATGCGTCGCGACCTCGCCTCTGCCCTGCGCTCCCGCACGCACGACCTGGCACCGCCGCCGCCGGGCCGCCGTACCCCGGACGCGCGCTCGACGCTGGCCCGCTCGGGCGCCGACGAGGAGGTGGCCCGGCTGCGGGCGGAGCTGAAGGCGCACCCGTGCCACGCCTGCCCGGACCGGGAGGACCACGCCCGCTGGGCCGAGCGCTGGTTCAAGCTCGACCGCGACACCCAGACCCTGAAGCGCCGCGTCGAGTCGCGCACCAACACCGTCGCCCGGCAGTTCGACCGGGTGTGCGACGTGCTCACGGCCCTGGACTACCTCGACGGCGACGAGATCACCCCGCGCGGCCGGCACCTGATGCGGCTCTACTCCGAGCTCGACCTGCTCGCCGCCGAGTGCCTGCGCCTGCGGCTGTGGGAGGGCCTGGACGCCTCGGGGTTGGCCGCGGTCCTCTCGGTCCTGGTCTTCGAGGCCCGCCGACCCGACGACGCCTCCTCTCCCCGCGTGCCGGGTGGTCCGGTCAAGGAGACGATCGCCGAGATGGTGCGCCTCTGGGGCGACCTCGACCGGCTCGAGAAGGACCACAAGCTCGACTACCTCCGCCAGCCCGACCTGGGCTTCGCCTGGCTCGCCTACCGCTGGGCCGAGGGCGACGAGCTTGACGACCTGCTCGGCGCCAGCGAGCTGGCCGCCGGTGACTTCGTGCGCTGGATGAAGCAGCTGCTCGACCTCGCCGGCCAGGTCGCCGACGCCGCCGGCGACGGGCCGGTCCGCGCGACCGCGCGGGAGGTCGTACGGCGGTTGCGGCGGGGTGTGGTCGCGTACTCCGGGCTCGCCGAGGACTGAGAGGACTCCTCAGTGATGCTGATTGTGACCAATCAGCATCACCGGGCGAATCGGCTCCGCCGTTTGTGACCAATCAGCACGATCAGTCGATCGCGGCCGCGATCGCGTCCCGCACCCCGGCGGAGCCACCGACCAGGTCCCACTGCCGCCCGACGGAGGCGGGCTCGTCGAGGACGGCGGCGAGCACGGCGGCGACGTCGGCGCGGGTGACGTCGCCGGGCGCGAGGTCGGGGCCCAGGGCGACCTGGCCGGTGGCGGGGTCGTCGGTGAGGCGGCCCGGGCGGAGGATGGTCCAGGCGAGGCCGCTGTCACGGAGGGCGGCGTCGGCGTCGCGCTTGGCCTCGACGTAGGCACGCCAGACGTCGTCGGTGTCGTCGGGGAGGGGACGGTCGACGCCGATGGCGGAGACCTGGACGAACCGGTCGATGCCGGCGAGCCGGGCTCCCTCGATCGACTTCAGCGATCCCTCGAGGTCGACGGTTCGCTTGCGCTCGACGTTCCCGTCGGCTCCACCACCCGCCGCGAAGACGACGGCGCCGCACCCCTCGAAGGCGGCGGCGAAGGCCGCTGCGTCGGCCCGCTCGATGTCGAGGAGGCGGACCTCGGCGCCCCGCTTCTCGAGCTCGTCGCGGTACTCCTCCTTGCGCACCAGCGCCACCGGCGTGTGCTCGGTACGGCGCAGCTCCACCAGAAGGTGCTTGGCCACTTGTCCGTGACCCCCGACGATCGCGATCTTGTCCATGTCCTCCACCGTAGGACGGGACCGGTGATCAGTCCGAGAGCACCGCGGTCAGGCGCTCGGCGGGCGACTCGAGGCCCCACCGCTCGGCCAGCTCCTGCACGAGGGCGGGGTCGCGGGGCGCCGACGGCAGGGCCAGGTCGGAGCGGTCGAGCGGGAGCTCGCGGGCCACAGCCACGACCTGCGGGGCGACCGCGAGGTAGTCGGCGGCGGCCTTGATCTTGCTCCGCGGGCCGGGGGCGAGGTCGGACGCCGGGTCCTCGGCGGCGGCGACGATGCCGGCCATGTCGCCGAAGCGCTGCAGCAGGGTGGCGGCCGTCTTCTCGCCGACCCCCTTCACCCCGGGCAGGCCGTCCGAGGCGTCCCCCCGGAGGGTGGCGAAGTCGGCGTACTGGCGGGCGTCGATGCCGTACTTGTCGACCACCCACTGGTTGGTGACCCGCTCGTGGTTGCCCACGCCGCGGGCGATGTAGAGAACGCGGACGTCGGCGTCGTCGTCGACGAGCTGGAACAGGTCGCGGTCGCCGGTCACGATGTCGACGGGCTGCCCGGCCCCCGTGGCCAAGGTGCCGATCACGTCGTCGGCCTCGTAGCCGTCGTGGCCGATCACGGTGATGCCGTACGCCGCCAGCACCTCGCGGATGATCGGGACCTGGACCTGGAGGTCGTCCTCGACCACCTCGACGTCGGGGGCCGTCTCGACCTCCTCGACCACCCGGTGCCCCTTGTACGACGGGACCAGGTCGACGCGCCACTGCGGACGCCAGTCGTTGTCCCAGCAGCAGACCAGGTCGGTCGGCTCGTACTGGTCGACCAGCCGGGTGATGAAGTCCATCAGCCCCCGGACGGCGTTGACCGGCGTGCCGTCGGGCCCGCTGATCGAGGGGACCCCGAAGTACGCCCGGAAGTACAGCGAGGCGGTGTCGAGGAGCATCAGGCGGCCTGTCTGCGGGCTGGTCACCCGGGAATCCTGCCACGAGTCGTGGATTAGCCTGTCGGCCGTGAACTTGTCCGAGGTGGAAGCCACCGACCGCAAGATCCTCGACCTCCTCGCCGCCGACGGCCGGATGTCCTTCACCGACCTCGGCAAGGCCACCGGCCTGTCGACGTCGGCCGTGCACCAGCGCGTCAAGCGGCTGGAGCAGCGCGGGTTGATCCTGGGCTACGGCGCCACGATCAACCACGAGGAGGTCGGCATGCCGCTGACCGCCTTCATCTCGATCCGCCCGATCGACCCCTCCCAGCCCGACGACTCACCCGAGCGGTTGCGCGACATCCCCGAGCTCGAGTCGTGCTGGTCGGTCGCGGGGGAGGAGTCATACGTCCTGAAGGTCCGGGTCGCCACGCCGCGCCACCTCGAGGAGCTGCTCGCCCGGATCCGGGCCGCCGCGAACGTGTCGACCCGCACCACCATCGTGTTGTCGACGTTCTACGAGAATCGGCCGGTCACGTCCTGACGGCCGTCACCGTCAGGTCGGCGTAGTAGACCCGTCCTCCATTGTTGGCCAGACCGGTCGAGCAGCGCAGCGCGACGTCGTACGTCCCGGGCGTGACCGCCTCGCTCGCCGTCTGCGCCCACGTCTTGTTCTCGTACTGACCGAAGCTGTCGTTGGAGGGGAAGGTGATGCTGCGGGCCGTGCCGCCCACCGGTCGCAGGTCGACCTGACAGTTGAACGACCGGCCGGAGATGTCGCCATTGTGCAGATAGGCGTCCGCGGCGACGATGAGGCGAGCGGGCTCGGTGAGGCGGAGCCGACCCGAGCGCTGACCCGGTCCGGAGCTCAGGGTGGTGACGTCACCCAGGCTGCCGTCACCGGGCAGCGAGACCGGGCTGTAGGCAGTGTCGCGGCCGTAGCGGTAGTTCGACCATGCCACGGCGAGGACGCCGTCGTCCCCGGTCGCTCCGCGCGGCCCGGCCGGCACCTGGCCGCGGGCGAAGTCCTTGCGCTTCAGCGAGTGGTCCTTCACGTCCTTGCCGGTGAGGGAACCGTTCTTGATGTCGGCGCCGGTGATGCTGCGCGCCGCGTCGGCGACCACGGGGTTGGTCACCAGCAGGAACGAGAGGACGAGAGTGAGGGCGGCGGGGGCGAGATAGCGGCGCACGGAGACTCCCAGGGTCGGTGGTCCCGCCAGACTGGATCACCGCCCCCGGGCGCGACATGACCCGAACGGGCCATGTCGTCAGGTCACCAGGCCTGCAGCGCCGCCGTACGACGCGACGCCTCGGCGGCCTCGGCGGCCTTGAGCGCGGACTCGTCGAGCCGTCCGTGCTCCTCCCACCACGCGCGGCCGGCGGCCGGGAGGGTGTGGATCGGGTCGTAGTACTCGTAGGTACGCGACAGTGCCTCGGGGTCGGCGGCCTCGATCGACGTGCGGTAGTTCTTGGTCCAGTACGAGATGCCGCGCTCGGCGTCGTACGACGCGAGCTGGTGCACCCACCGCTTGCCGACGAAGGGCACGTCGCAGACGATCCGCGGCGTCGCGAAGCCCGGCAGGTAGCCCATGATGTGGTGCTGCAGCCGCTGCGCGTCGGCGACCGAGACCCGCCAGTGCTCCGAGTAGGGGATCAGGTCGCACATGTAGAAGTAGTAGGGCATGATCCGGGCGCCGTCGAGGAGCCGGAAGCACAGGTCGAGCAGCGCGTGCGGGTCGGCGTTCACCCCGTTGAGCAGCACACCCTGGTTGCGCACGTCGCGCAGGCCGGCGTCGAGCATCGCGGCCGACGCCTTCGCCACGATCGGCGTGATCGACTGGGCGTGGTTGGCGTGGGTGTGCATGGCCAGCGAGACGCCCCGGGAGTTGGCCAGGCCGGCGACCCGGGACACGCCCTCGACGACGTCCGGCTGCAGCCAGTGCTGGGGGAGGCCGATCAGCGCCTTGGTCGCGAGCCGGATGTCGCGGATGTTCTCGATCTCCAGCAGGGAGGTCAGGAACGCCTCGAGGCGGGGCCACGGCATGTTGGCCACGTCGCCGCCGGAGACCACGACGTCGCGCACCGACGGCGTACGGCGGAGGTAGTCGAGCATGTCGCCGATCCGGTCGTTCGGCTTGCCGGCGAACTTCAGCTTGTCGATCACCGGCGTCGAGTTGCCGACGAGGTCCATCCGGGTGCAGTGGCCGCAGTACTGCGGGCAGGTCGGCAGCAGCTCGGCGAGCACCTTGGTGGGGTAACGGTGGGTGAGACCCTCGGTCGCCCACATGTCGTGCTCGTGCAGCGAGTCGCGGGTGGCGTGCGGGTGCGAGGGCCAGTCGGTGCGGCGGTCGCTGAACACCGGGATCATGTAGTGCCGCACCGGATCCGCGTAGAACGCCTCGGTCATCGAGCCGGGCCCGGCGGGCTCGAACGCCGGGACCATCGTGTTGAGCATCTGCGGCGGCACCAGCATCGACATCGTGGCGCGCTCGGTCTGGTCGCGCTCGAGGTCGGCGAAGAACCGCTCGTCGAGCAGGTCGCCGGTCAGCTCGCGCAGCTGCTTGACGTTCTTCACGCAGTGCGCCCGCTGCCACTGCACCGAGTCCCACTCGGCCGCGGTGACGTCCCGCCAGCCCGGGAAGCGGGTCCAGTCCGGCTCGACGAGCTCCACCCGGCGGTACGGGTAGGGCTGCCCGGTCTCGTCCTCCACGAGGGACGCGATCGACGTCTCGATGCTCATGGGCCCAGGGTGACACAAATCTTGCGCCGAGACGAACGCAACGCCGCAGGATCTCCTGTCAGAGACCGCTCGCGCGCAGCGTCCGGCGTACGACGGGGGAGTCCGCGGGCAGGCCGTACCGCCGCTCGTAGACGCCCTCCACCAGCTCCCGCAGCCCGACCTCGGGGAGGTCGGGCCGCAGCGGCTGGTCCATCAGGCACAGGGCGGGTGCGTGGCCGTCGTCGTGCGGCGGGAGGTACTCGCTCACCGGCAGCAGCCGGCCGCCGAGCCGCTCGTAGAAGACGATCCGCCGACGGTGCTCCTCGACCGCGTGGCCGGGGAGGCCGGGCTCGTCGGGGTCCTCGACGTCCCACACCAACCGGGTGCGGCCCTCCGCGGCGAGCAGCCCGGTCAGGTCGGCCCACATCGACGAGCCGATGCCGCGTCCGCGCCGGCCGACGGCGTAGTAGCGCAGGAACGTCCAGCCGGTCGGCCCGAGGTCGCGGACCAGCGCGAAGCCGCTGGGGCCGTCGTGCTCGACCCGGACCAGCAGTCGGTCGGCCAGCAGGTCGGCGAACGGGACGGTCAGCTCCTCGGGGAACGCCGACTCGTAGATCGCGCGCACGGCGTCGAGCTCGGCGTCGGGCAGGGTTGCGGCGGAGACCAGGCCGGGGAGAGCGCTCATCCGTGCACCACCTCTCCGGCCAGCACCGTGCCGAGCACCTCGATGTCGCGGATGGTCGTGGGGTCGACCGTCGCCGGGTCGTCGGAGAGGACCACCAGGTCGGCCCGCTTGCCGAGCGCCACGGTGCCCCGGTCGTGCTCCTGGTGCGAGGCGTACGCCGAGCCCAGGGTGTACGCCGTCAGCGCCTCGAGCCCGGTGATCGCCTCCTCGGGCCCGCAGGCGGCCCCCGCGTCGGTCCGCCGGTTCACCATGTCGTGGAGGCCGAGCAGCGGCGCCCCGTCGACCACCGGCCGGTCCGAGCTGCCGGGCGGGGTGATGCCGGCGTCGAGCAGTGACCGGTAGCGGTAGGCCCAGCCGGCGCGGTCGGGACCGAGCGCCCGGAGCATCCCGTCGCCGATCTCGCCCACGAAGCGGCCCTGGGGGACCGGGACGACGCCCAGCGCGGCCGCGCGGAGCACCTGGTCGGGTCGCGAGACGCCGAAGTGCTCCACCCGGTGCCGGACGTCGGGCCGCGGCCAGCGGCGCTGCGCCTCGTCGTACGCGTCGAGGACGAGGTCGATCGCGGCGTCGCCGATCGCGTGGGCGGCGACCCGCCAGCCGGAGCGGTGCGCGTCGAGGATGGTCCGGGTCAGCGCGGCCGCGTCGTCCTGGAGGTAGCCGCGGGAACCGGGGGTGTCGGCGAAGTCCTCGGTCAGCGCACAGGTGTGGCCGATCAGCGAGCCGTCGGAGAAGACCTTCACCGGCCCGATCCGCAGCCGATCGTCGCCGAGGCCGGAGCGGATCCCGAGGTCGAGGCCGCGCACGATCCCGTCGTCCTCGTGGGCGCTCAGCGTGCGCAGCGCGTCGGCGGCCACCATGAGCTCGACACGCACCGGAAGCCGGCCGGTGTCGCGGGCCTGCTGGTAGGCCGCCACCTCGACGGGGCTCTTGCCGATCCAGCCGCCGCCGACCCCGGCCTCGACCACGCTGGTGATCCCCTGGGCGAGGTAGGCCCGCCCCGCGCGCTCGATCGCGTCCACGAGGGTGGCCACGGGGTAGGGGAGGACCAGCCGCGACAGCAGGCCCTGGGCCTGCTCCTGGAGCAGCCCGGTGGGGCGCCCCTCGCCGTCCACCACGACCAGCCCGCCGGGCACGTCGACGGGGGCGTCGGCCAGGCCCAGCTCGGTCAGCACCGCGCTGCTGACGGTGCACATGTGCCCGGAGGTGTGCTTGAGCCAGACCGGCCGGCCCCCGGCGGCCCGGTCGAGGGCGTCCCGGCTCGGGTGCGCTCCGAGCTTGTTCTCGTCGTAGCCGGCGCCGACCACCCACTCGCCCGGCGCGGCGGTGGCCGCCCGGGCCGCGACGGCGTCGTACAGGGCCTCGAGGGAGGGGACGCGCAGGTCGACCTCAGCCAGGGACAGGCCGTACCACGCCATGTGGTTGTGGGCGTCGTGGAAACCGGGCGCGACCACTGCGCCGTCCAGGTCGATCACCCGTCGGGCGGGTACGTCCTCGAGCGCGACGACCCGCCCGTTCAGGACGGCCACGGCGCTGGTCACGTCGGCGCGGCCCGCGCCCTCGATCGTGCGCACCCGCGCGTTCGTGAGCAGCAGGTCGGCCTGGAGGCTCACAGCTTGGCCTTCTCCACGCGGTGCGACGCAGTCAGCGGCAGGTCGTCGCGGAACTCCCAGAAGCGCGGCACCTTGAAGCCCGCGAGCCGGTCGCGGCACCACGCGTCGAGCTCGTCGGACGACGAGCCGGGCGCCACGACGTACGCCTTGACCTCCTCGCCACGGATCTCGTCGGGTACGCCGACGACCGCGGCCAGCCGCACCGACGGGTGGGTCAGCAGCACGTCCTCGACCTCGCGTGCGGCGATGTTCTCGCCGCTGCGCCGGATCATGTCCTTGAGCCGCCCGGTGAGGTAGACGCGACCCGCGTCGTCGAGCCGGGCCAGGTCACCGGTCGGGAACCAGCCGTCCTCACGGAACGGCGACTCGTGACCGAGGTAGCCCAGCATCATGCCCGGTCCACGCAGCCACAGCTCGCCGTCGACCAGCCGCACCTCACGGTGCGCCGCCGGCCGGCCCAGGCAGCCGGACCCGACCAGCACGTCGTGGTCGTCGGACCCGACCCGGATGTCGGCGCCGGTCTCGGTCATCCCGAAGGCCTCGAACCACGGCACGCCCCACCGGTCCTCGAGCTCGGCGTGCAGCGCCGTGGGGATCGCCGAGCACTGGACGGCACGCACGCGGTGCACCCGGTCCAGCGGGTCCGGCGGCATCCGCAGCAGCAGGGTCGGCATCGCGGCCAGGCAGTAGAAGTAGGTGACCTCGTGCTCGCGGACCTTGGCCCAGAAGGTCGACGGGTGGAACCCGTCGAGCGCGACCAGCTGGGCGCCGGCGACGAGCGCCGTGACGACGTTCCACTGCGGGTCGACGTAGTGGAACGGCTGGGCGGTCAGCATCACGTCCTCGGCGGACACGTGCGGGAACTCCGCGACCATCGACCCGGCGAGGGTGGTCCAGTAGCGGTGGGTGAGCAAGCAGCCCTTCGGACGCCCGGTCGTGCCCGACGTGTACTGCACGTTGACGACCGCGTCGGGGTCGACCGGGCCCTGCTCCCAGGTGCCGTCGGCGACCAGCTCCTCGACCCCTGCGACGTCCGGCAGGTCGCCGACCGCGTCGAGCACCCCGGCGTGCTCCGCCGTCGTCACCACCAGCCGGGTGCCGGAGTCACGCAGCACGTGCTCGGTGTCGACCGGGCCGTAGCGCACGTTCAGCGGCACCATCGCGGCCCCGAGCCGCATCAGCGCGAACCAGACCAGCGGCATCTCCGGACGGTTGCCGAGCAGCACGGCCACCCGGTCGCCCGGGCCGATCCCGCGCTCCCGTAGCGCCTGGGCGTACGACGCGGAGCGCGCCCCGACATCGGCGT
This sequence comes from Nocardioides sp. CCNWLW216, assembly GCF_037120545.1. NCBI lineage: Bacteria > Bacillati > Actinomycetota > Actinomycetes > Propionibacteriales > Nocardioidaceae > Nocardioides > Nocardioides sp. CCNWLW216. Next base: position 113,369 of record NZ_JBBBBJ010000008.1, on the reverse strand, counting down.
ACGTGAGTCGCTCGGCCGGCCCGTCGCCGAGGTCGAAGGTCCAGGCGACCCGGTCGGCGCGGTAGCGCGCCGCCGCTTCCAGGACGGAGACGAGGTCCTTCTCAGCCACGACCGAAGGCCTCCCGGGGCGCGTCGCCCTCCCCGGAGAGCGACGTCAGCAGCGCGTGGTCGACCTCCCGGCCGAGTGCCTCCTCGAAGCTCGCGTCGAGCCCCTCGTCGAGCACCCGCTTCGCCAGAGAGACCGAGAGCGCCGGGCGTGCGGCCACGCGGTGCGCGACCTCGAGGGCGACCGTCTCGTGCTCCCCGGGCGGTACGACGCGCGCGACCATCCCGATCTCGCCCGCCCGCGCGCCGGTGATCCGCTCGCCGAGCAGGATCAGCTCCTTCGCGCGGGCCCACCCGACCAGGGCCGGCAGCAGCCGGGAGATCCCCCCGGTGACGCTGAGCCCGACCTCGACCTCGGGGAACCCGAACTGGGCGTCCGCGGTCGCGACGACCACGTCGCAGGCCAGCGCGAACTCGCAGCCGGCCCCGAGCGCGTGACCGTGCACGGCCGCGACGACCGGGCCGGGGAACGAGCGGACCAGCCGGGTGACGTCCTGGATGGCCTCGAGCCGGGCCCGCGTCTCCAGCGGCGACTCGACCGGCTCGGGCTCCTTCAGGTCGTGTCCGGCGCAGAACGACCGGCCGCGGCCGGCGAGCACCACCGCGCGGGCCCCCTCCGCGGCGGCCCGGCGCAGCCCCGCGGCCAGACCGTCGGTCAGGGCGGGCACCACCGCGTTCAGCCGCTCGGGCCGGTCCAGGTGGATCAGGGCCACCTCGCCGTCGCGGGTGTAGTCGACCGCCACGGGCCGCTCCTTCCGGGTCAGAGCCGCCGGCAGCCGGGTGCGCCGCGCGGCACGCAGACGGTACGCCGCGCGCGGTCCGGTGCGACAGCGGGCCCGCCTCGGGCTAGCAGCCTTTACATGCGATCTCGAGCAAGGACGCGCGACACGCCGAGGTGGTCTGGAGAATCAGCGAAATTCTGGTGAACATCACACGGCGCTGACCTGCGAGGACGTGCGTTCGTGCAGGTCAGGGCCATGTTGACAGGCCGCCCCGGGAGACGCGACTGTGTGCCGTCCGCTCATGCAGATCGTGGCCTGGCGGACCGACGTCCGAGTGGCCGTGTCGGAGGGTGGGGTGCCAATCACCCGTCCGACGCTGTTCGCGGAGGTCGGTCCGCTCCGCGAGGGCGGACACGGAAGGACCCCGCACCCCCTAGACAACAACCCGGGCTCGGCAGCCGGTCATTCTCAGGTTGGTCCGAAGGGTTTCGGGGTCCTTCCGGAGCTCTGCAACCGTGGCTCGACTACGTTGTCGCCTGTGCTGAAGCGGATCCTGCTGGCCCTCGTCGCCGGAGTGGTCCTCTCCCTGGCCTTCGAGCCCGTCGCCGCCCCGATCGTGCTGCCGTTCGCGGTCGCCGGCTTCTTCCTCTCCGTGCGCGGCCTCCGGGCGCGCCAGGGCTGGTGGGTCGGCCTGGTCTTCGGCGTCTCCTTCTACTACGTGCACATCTGGTGGATGCACGTGGTGGCCCTGCCCGCGTGGCTCGCCCTAGCCGGCATCGAGGCCTTCTTCTACGGCGTCCTGGGCGCGGTCGTCGCCGTCCTCGGCGCTCGCCGCTGGTGGCCGCTGTGGGTCACCGCAGCCTGGGTCGCCGTCGAGGTGCTGCGCAGCGGCTGGCCCTTCAGCGGGATGCCCTGGGGCCGGCTGGCGTTCGCCACCGTCGACACCCCGGTCGCCGCCTCGCTCCCGTACGTCGGGATGGTCGGTGTCACCGCGCTGCTGGCCCTGGCCGGGGCGCTGCTGGCCTGGGTGGTGGTCGCCGAGGGTCGTGAGCGCCGGTTCGCGCTGGGGGCGGTCGCGGCCCTCGTCGCGGTGCTGGCGGTGCCCGCGCTGGCGTCGTACACCCCGGACGAGGTGGGCTCCACGACGGTCGCGGTCGTGCAGGGTGACGTGCCGGGGCCCGGCAACGACATCCTCTACGACCCCGACGGCGTCACCGAGAACCACGTCCGCGCCACCGTGGAGCTCGCGGACGACGTACGAGCCGGCGACGTGCCGGCGCCCGACTTCGTGGTCTGGCCCGAGAACTCCACCGCCTCGGACCCCTTCAACCGGCAGGTGATCGGCGACGGGATCCGCGAGGCCGTCGCCGCGGTCGACGTCCCAGTGCTGGTCGGGGCGATCGTCGACGGCGACCCCGGCCACGTGCTCAACCAGGGCATCGTGTGGGACCCGGTCACGGGCGCGGGGGAGCGGTACACGAAGCAGAACCCGGTGCCCTGGGGCGAGTACATCCCCTTCCGGAAGTACCTCGACTACAACATCGGCGACCTGTCCAGCATCGGCCGCGACATGCTCCGCGGGACCCGCGAGGAGCCGCTCACGGTCGCCGGCGTGCGGATCGCCGACGCCATCTGCTTCGACGTCGCCTACGACGGTGGCATCCAGGCCCAGCTGACCCGCGGGGCCGAGCTGATGGTGGTGCAGACGAGCAACGCCTCCTTCATGGGCAGCGACCAGATCGACCAGCAGTTCGCGATCACCCGGCTCCGCGCGATCGAGACCGGCCGGTGGCTGACGGTGGCCTCGACCAACGGACTCAGCGGGATCGTCGCCCCCGACGGGACCGTGGTGGCGACGGCCGACCCGCGCACCACGGCGGTGCTCGTCGAGGAGGTCGGGCTGGTCGACGACGTGCCGCCCGGGATCCGGGTCGGCCCCTGGGTGGCGCGACTGTGCATCGCTGCGACACTGGCCGGCCTCGTCCTCGCCATGCTCACGTATCGTCGGAGGCGGACACTTCCGCGACCCGTTGAACCCGGTCCGGACGGACCCCGGCTGCAGGAGACGAAGCAGGAATGAGGCTTCTCGCGTGAGCACCACACCCCACGTCGAGCTGGGACGTGTCGTGGTCGTGGTCCCGACGTACGACGAAGCGGCCAACCTGGCCTGGATCGTCGACCGGCTGCGCCGCGCGCAGCCCGAGGTCGACGTCCTCGTCGTCGACGACGACTCCCCGGACGGGACCGGCCGGATCGCCGACGAGCTCGCCGCGGCCGATGACCACGTCAAGGTCCTGCACCGCACCGCCAAGGGTGGGCTCGGGGCGGCGTACCGGCACGGCTTCGCCCACGCCCTCGCCGAGGGGTACGACGTCATCGGCGAGATGGACGCCGACGGCTCCCACCAGCCCGAGCAGCTGGGCCTGCTGCTCGACGCCCTGGCCGACGCCGACCTGGTGATCGGCTCGCGGTACGTGCCCGGGGGCTCGGTGGTCAACTGGCCGCGCTCCCGGGAGCTGCTCTCGCGCGGCGGCAACCTCTACGTGCGGCTGCTGCTCGGCATCCGGGTCCGCGACGCCACCGCCGGGTTCCGGCTGTTCCGGCGCGGCACCCTGGAGAAGATCGACCTCGACTCGGTGCGCTCGACGGGCTACGTCTTCCAGACCGACATGGTCGCCCGGACCCTGAACGCCGGGCTGACGGTGCGCGAGGTGCCGATCGAGTTCGTCGAGCGCGAGCGCGGCGACTCGAAGATGAGCGGCGCGGTGGCCACCGAGTCGCTAAAACGGATCACCTGGTGGGGCCTGCGCGAGCGCCGCGACCAGGTACGACGGGCCTGGCGGGACCGGTCCTGGAGGAGTCGCTCGTGAGCCCTCGCCGCCGCAGCACCCGCTGGGTGCTCTTCGTCCTCTTCGTGGTCGTCCCCCTGGCCGAGATCTACGTCCTGATCCAGGTCGGACAGGTCATCGGGCCCTGGTGGACGATCCTGCTGCTGGTGCTCGACAGCATCTTCGGCACCTGGCTGATCCGCCGCGAGGGCGGCCGCGCGTTCGCCGCGCTGCGCAGCGCCCTCGAGAGCGGCCGGATGCCGGCGCGCGAGCTCGCCGACGGCGGTCTCATCCTGGTCGGCGGCACGCTCATGCTGAGCCCGGGGTTCGTCACCGATGCCTTCGGCATCCTGCTGATCCTGCCGTTCACCCGGCCGGCCTTCCGCGGCCTGCTGACCCGCGTGGTCACGGCCCGACTCATCGCCGCGCCCCGGAACGCACGTCGCCCCGGACCGGGACCCGACGGGTCCGTGGTCCGGGGCGAGGTCGTCGACGACTCCTGAGCGCCCGCGGAGGGCTGGCTCAGGCGGTCGCCTTGCGCTTCTTCGCGTTGGCCCGGTGCAGGTGCGCCGGACCGATCTCGCCGCCGCGCAGCAGCTCCAGGCGCTCCTTGAGGATGTCCTCGAGCTCCTTCTCGGAGCGGCGCTCCAGCAGCATGTCCCAGTGGGTGCGGGCCGGCTTCTCGTTCTTCGCCTCCGGCTGGATGCCCGAGGTGCTGAGGCTCTCAGCACCGCAGCGCGGGCACTCCCAGATGGCCGGGACGTCGGCCTCGACCGACATGGTGATCTCGAACTCGTGCCCCTGCGGGCACCGGTAACCGACCTGCTGACGAGCCGCGAACTCGATCCCGCGCTCGTCCTCGAAGCTCTGGCCTCCGAGTCGGGCACCGCGCAATGTGCGCTCCGCCATGAGGCACCTCCGTTTTCTGTCCCCCGTGGACGACTGACCGAGAGGACCTGGATGGTGCCTCTCAGAAGTCTTCAACGGTACTGAGCGGTCCGAGATTCCGACAATCGGCGATTCTCGGCTTCCTCTCAGGTACCCGGCCGGACGCCGGGTCAACCGAGGCGTCTAGACGACCGCAGGGACCTCGTTGCCGGCCTCGCGGATGCCGCGTGCGGTGTCGACGCGGTAGAGGAAGAAGAAGCCGATGACGAACAGGGCGATCAGCGCAAGCAGGGCCGGCCGGTAGGAATCGGTCCACTGGTGGACGAGGCCGAAGATGAGGGTGCCGACCCAGCTCGTCCCACGTTCGCAGGCCTGATAGAGGGAGAAGTACTCCGCCTCGCGCCCGCGGGGGATGAGCTGGCTGAAGAACGAGCGGCTGAGCGCCTGGGTGCCGCCGAGGACCAGGCCGATGCCAGCGGCCAGGGCCAGGAAGAGGGCGAAGTTGTCGGCGGGGGTGAAGTAGCCGAGGACCACCACGACGATCCAGATGACGAGGCCGCCGAGGATGGTGGCGTGCGCGCCGCGCTTCTGCGCGATCCGCCCGAACAGCAGAGCCCCCGCGATGCCGACGAACTGGACGACGAGGAACGCCGACAGGACCGTGCTCGCCTCGAAGCCGAGCTGCTTCTCGCCGTACACGGACGCGGCGTAGATCACCGTCTGGATGCCGTCGTTGTAGAAGAGGTACCCGATCAGGAAGGTCAGCGTGACGGGGTAGCCGCGCAGGTCCTTCAGCGTGTGCCAGAGCTGTCCGAACGACTGACGGACCAGGCTGCCGTCCTCGGGGACGAGGTTGGTGGCCGGACGGTTGCGGACTCCGCGGAACGGGATGATCGTGAAGGCCGCCCACCAGATGCCCGCGCTGAGCAGGCTGATCCGGACGGCGAGCGCGGTGTCGTCCACGACCGACAGCAGGCCGAAGTTGAGGGCCAGCAGGATGCCACCGCCCAGGTAGCCCATGGCCCAGCCGCGCGACGAGACACGGTCACGCTCGTGCGGCTCGGCGATGTCGCACAGGATCGCGTCGTACACGACGAGGCTGGAGCCGAGGCAGAGCGTCGCCGCGACGAGCAGGGCGGCGCCGAGCTGCCAGTTGCTGCCGGTGACGAAGAACATGCACATCGCGAAGAGGCTGCCGGCCCAGGCGAACCGGGCCATCAGCGTCGTCTTCTGCGAGGAGCGGTCGGCGATCGCCCCGACGACCGGGAGTACCACGGCCGAGATCAGGGTGCTGACCGTGACGATGTAGAAGACCAGGGAGCCGGGGGAGACGTCGAGCCCGAGGATCGACAGGTCGTCGGTGCACTTCAGACCCTTGTCCTCGTCGGTGACGAAGCCGCAGGCGGCCTTCTCCGCGACCGAGGTGAGGTACGGCGCGAACAGCACCGCGGCGATCGTGGTGACGTAGGCGCTGTTGGCCCAGTCGTACCAGTACCAGGCGCGCTGCTCACGCGCTCGCTCGGTGGTCGGCCCGCTCGGGTCGGTGGTCGTCATCGCGTCATCCCCTCCACTGTCCGCGCTCGGTGAGCACGGCCTTGAGCACGTCGGTGCGGTCGGTGAACAGCCCGTCGACCCCGAGGTCGAGCAGCTCCCTCATCTCGGCCGGGTCGTCCACGGTCCACACGTGGACGTGCTTGCCGGCGGCGTGCGCCCGACGGACCAGACCCCGCGTGGTGAGCACCACGCGGCCGCGGCGGCGTGGGATCTGGAGCGCCGCGACGCGGCCGCGGGTGACCAGGTCCGCGAGCCGACCGGACGGCAGCAGCCGGAACGCGACGACCTCCAGCGGGTGGGCGGAGGTCGGCACGCGGCCGCCGGTGAGGCGGCGGAACAGCTGCAGCCGGCGCGGCGAGAACGAGCCGACCAGCACCCGGTCCCACGCCTCGCGCGCGGCGATGAACTCCGCGAGCGCCGGGACGGCGCCCTCCGACTTGAGGTCGATGTTGAAGCGGGCCGTGGGGAACTCGTCGAAGAGCCGGGCCAGGGTCGGGACCTCCTCACGCCCGGCGACGTGCGCGCCACGCACCTCGGCGTACGTGAGCGCGGCGATGGCGCCCTGACGGTCGGTCACCCGGTCGAGCACCGCGTCGTGGAAGGCGAGCAGCACTCCGTCACGGGTCACGTGGACGTCGGTCTCGAGGTACTCGTACCCCAGGGAGGCCGCGTGCTTGAACGCGGCGAGGGTGTTCTCGAGCCCCTCGATCTCGGGGTGATAGGCCCCGCCCCGGTGGGCGAGGGCCAGGGCGCTCCCCGGCCGGTCGAGAACGGCGTCGAGGTAGCCGAACCCGGTGCGCGGCGTGGTCACGCGAGCAGTATCCACGTCCGCGGCCTCCGAGGTGCCGTTTGCGGACCGGTCGGCGTCGGCGCGCCTCACGGCGAGCATTCAGGAGCCGCACAGGGATCGGGTCTACCGTCGGGGCATGACGATGAGCTGCCCCCAGTGCGGCACCGGAATGGTGGAGACCCCCGCCGGCGCCGCGTCCGTCCAGCAGTGCCCGGAGGGGCACGGCGTGTTCCTCCCGCAGACCGCGCTCGGCGCGCTCGTGGAGGCCGAGACCGACTGGCACCGATACGCCGGCCAGCACACCGCCCCGATGCCCCGGATCACTCCGGACATGGAGGCGGCCCCGCCGCCCACGCGACTGCCCGCCCGGGCCTGGGTGGAGACGCTGTTCTGAGCGCGCCGCGCAGGAGGTCGTGACCGAGCGTCACCCTCGTTGGTCGAGTTGCGAGCGCCTCCCACTCGTTGGTCGAGTAGCGAGCGCCAGCGAGCGTATCGAGACCCCGGATCACGGACTCGATACGCCCGTCGCGGCTTCGTTCCTCAGCCGCGGGGCTACTCGACCTGGCGCGCGACTCGTCGTCCCCCCGAGCAAGCTCGGGGGGGGACGACGCGCGCTCAGATGTCCCGGAAGGGCTCGATCTGGGCGCCGAGCAGGTTGAGACGCTCGGCGAGGTCCTCGTAGCCGCGGTGGATGACGTAGGTGCCGCGCAGCACCGAGGTCCCCTTCGAGGCCAGCATGGCCAGCAGGATCACCACGGCCGGGCGCAGTGCCGGCGGGCAGACCAGCTCGGTGCCGGTGAACGACGTCGGGCCCTCGATCATCACTCGGTGCGGGTCGAGCAGCTTGACCTGTCCGCCGAGCTTGTTGAGGTCGGTGAGGTAGATGGCCCGGTTCTCGTAGACCCAGTCGTGCAGCAGGGTCTGGCCCTCGGCGACCGCGGCGATGACCGCGAAGAACGGCAGGTTGTCGATGTTGAGACCCGGGAACGGCATCGGGTGGATCTTGTCGAGCGGCGCGTGCAGCTGGGACGGCTTCGTGGTGAGGTCGACCAGGCGGGTGTGGCCGTTCTCGGCGACGTACTCGTCGGAGCGGTGGTACTGGAAGCCCATCTCCTCCAGCAGCGCGAGCTCGATCTCGAGGAACTCGATCGGGACGCGGCGGATGGTGATCTCGGACTTGGTCACGATCGCGGCGGCGAGCAGCGACATCGCCTCGATCGGGTCCTCGCTGGGCGCGTAGTCGACGTCGACGTCGATCTGCTCGACACCGGTGACGGTCAGGGTGGTGGTGCCGATGCCGTCGACCGTGACGCCGAGGCGCTGCAGGTAGAAGCACAGGTCCTGGACCATGTAGTTGGACGAGGCGTTACGGATGACGGTCGTGCCCGGGTGCAGCGCCGCGGCCATCAGGGCGTTCTCGGTGACGGTGTCGCCACGCTCGGTCAGCACGATCGGGCGGCCCGGCTCGATGGCCCGGTTGACCTGCGCGTGGTACATCCCGTCGGTCGCCTTGACCTCCAGCCCGAACGGCCGCAGCGCCGCCATGTGCGGCTCGACCGTGCGGGTGCCCAGGTTGCAGCCGCCGGCGTACGGGAGCTCGAAGGTGTCGGCGCGGTGGAGCAGCGGGCCGAGGAACATGATCACCGAGCGCGTACGACGGGCCGCGGCCTCGTCGATGTGGTCCAGGTCGAGGTCGCGCGGCGGGATGATCTCGAGGTCGTTGTCGGCGTTGAGCCACTTGGTCTGCACGCCGAGGCTGCCGAGCACCTCCAGCAGCCGGTTGACCTCCTCGATGCGGGCCACCTTGCGCAGCGTGGTCCGGCCCCGGTTGAGCAGCGAGGCGCAGAGCAGTGCGACGCCGGCGTTCTTGGAGGTCTTCACGTCGATGGTGCCGGAGAGCGTCGTCGGCCCGGTCACCCGCAGGTGGGTCGGCCCGGCGCCCAGGGCGACGATCTCGGAGTCGAGTGCGGCGCCGATGCGCGCCAGCATCTCCAGGGAGAGGTTCTGGTGGCCCTTCTCGATCCGGTTGATGGCGCTCTGGCTGGTGGCGAGCAGCTCGGCGAGCTGCTGCTGCGTCAGCCCCCGGTGCTTGCGCGCGTCGCGGATGAGGTTCCCGATGCGGCCCTTGTATCCCTCGGTCATGTCGACCACGGTAACTCACATGTGAGATAACGCAACAACGTGCGCGACCCGGGCGCGGCGCGCGAGGAAGGGCCGCCGGGGAGGGGGAGTGGGGGGGCCCTGCAAGGATGCCACCATGCGAGCCACCACCCTGCACGCCCCCGGGGACATCCGCGTGTCGGAGGTCCCCGACCCCACCATCGAGGCGCCCACCGACGCGATCGTCCGCATCACCGCCGGCTGCATCTGCGGCTCGGACCTGTGGCCCTACCGCGGCGAGAACGACATCACGCCGGGCCACACGATCGGCCACGAGTGCGTCGGCATCGTCGAGGAGGTCGGGGCCGACGTCACGTCGTTCCGGCCCGGCGACTTCGTCGTCGTGCCGTTCGACCACTGCGACAACACCTGCACCCACTGCCGAGCCGGGATCCAGAGCGCCTGCGTCAACCTCGGGATGACCACCAGCGGTCAGGCCGAGTACGCCCGGGTCACCCAGGCCGAGGGCAGCCTCGTGAAGACCGACGGCGTACCCGACGCCGCCCTGGTCCCGTCCCTGCTCGCGCTGTCCGACGTGATGCCGACCGGGTGGCACGCCGCGGTCGCGGCCGGCGTACGACCGGGCGGCACCGCGGTGGTCGTCGGCGACGGGGCCGTCGGGCTCTGCGGGGTGCTCGCGGCGTCCACGATGGGCGCCGAGAAGGTGATCGTCATGTCCCGCCACCAGCCCCGCCAGGAGCTGGCCCGGGCCTTCGGCGCCACCCACGTGGTCGCCGAGCGCGGCCGCGAGGGCGGCGCGATCGTCAAGGAGATCACCGGGGGAGTCGGGGCCGACTCCGTCCTGGAGTGCGTCGGCACCGACGCCTCGATGAAGACCGCGTTCGCCGTGGCCCGCCCCGGGTCGACCGTCGGGTTCGTCGGCGTCCCGCACGGCGTCGAGCTGCCCGTGCGCACGATGTTCGCCAAGAACGTCGGCCTCGCGGGCGGCATGGCGCCGGTCCGGCGCTACCTCCCCGAGCTGCTGGAGCTCGTCCTCAGCGGCCAGATCGACCCCGGGAAGGTGTTCGACCTGACGCTGCCGCTGGCCGAGGTCGCCGAGGGCTACCGGGCGATGGATGAACGACGCGCGATCAAGGTACTGATCGAGCCGTGACCTCCCCTCTGCGGCTCGGACCACTGCTGCGCCACGTCGACGACACGTCCGCCACCGTCTGGGTCGAGACCGAGGAGGCGGCCACGGTCGTGGTCACCGCCGGCGACCGGGCCGGCACCGCGCCGACGTTCTCGGCGCACGGTCACCACTACGCCCTGGTCGAGGTCGAGGGCCTCGAGCCGGGCAGCCACACGCCGTACTCCGTCGCGGTCGACGGGGAGCGGGTCTGGCCGCCCGCCGACGGCGAGTACGGCGACTCCGTGATCGCCACGCTGCGCCCCGGCAAGCCGCTGCGGATGGCGTTCGGCTCCTGCCGGGTCAGCGTCTCCCACGACGAGAAGGGGCACGCCGCGCACGGAGTCGACGCCCTGCGGGCCTACGCGCTGCACATGGCGGGCCTGACCGGCGACGGGGATGCCGACGGCTGGCCGGACCTGGTGCTCTTCCTCGGCGACCAGGTGTACGCCGACGACACCAGCGACGAGATGAAGGCGTTCATCGAGCAGCGCCGCGACCCCGAGCAGTCGCCCTGGCACGAGCTGAAGGACTACGAGGAGTACGCCCACCTCTACCGGCTCGCGTGGAGCGACCCGGCGAACCGGTGGCTGCTCTCGACCCTGCCGAGCGCGATGATCTTCGACGACCACGACATCCGCGACGACTGGAACACCAGCCTCAGCTGGCGTCGCGAGATGGAGGCCACCGACTGGTGGCACGAGCGGGTCGTGTCCGGGCTGGCGTCGTACTGGGTCTACCAGCACATCGGCAACCTCAGCCCCGCCGAGCGGGCGGAGGACCCGCTGTGGCAGCGGATCCGGACGTACGACGGACCGGGGGAGCTGGACATCACCGACGAGCTCGACCGCCTGGCCGACGACGCCGACCAGCGTCCGGACAGCTACCGGTGGAGCTTCTCGCGCGACTTCGACACCCAGGCCCGGCTGGTGGTCGTCGACTCCCGGGCCGCGCGGGTGCTGCAGCCCGACCGGCGCTCGATCCTCGACGAGCCGGAGATGGACTGGCTCGACGCGCAGCTGCGCGGCGACGTCGACCACCTGCTCGTCGGCACGTCGCTGCCGTTCCTGCTGGCGCCGGCGATCCACCACGTCGAGTCGCTGAGCGAGGCCGTCGCCACCGGTCGCTTCGGCGCGTTCCTCAAGCCGCTCGGCGAGAAGGTGCGCCAGGGCGCCGACCTGGAGCACTGGGCGGCGTTCCAGGACGGGTTCGCCCGGGTCGGCCGGATGGTCCTCGACGTCGGCGCGGGTCGCCGTGGGCGGGCGCCGCAGACGGTGACCTTCCTGTCCGGCGACGTCCACCACAGCTACGTCGCCGAGGCCTGGCCGGACCCCGCGGAGGGCGTCATCCTCCGGACCCGGATCGTGCAGGCGGTCTGCTCGCCGATCCGCAACCCGCTGCCGGGATTCATGAAGGTGGCCACCTCGATCGCCGGCAAGGGCCGCGCGCGACCCACGGGGCGGCTCACGGGAGGGCGGATGCCGCGCTCGCCGCTGCGCTGGCGGGTCACCAAGGGCCCCTGGTACGACAACAACCTCGCGGTCCTGGAGGTGCTGCCCGACGGCCTGCGGATGCGCTGGTGGTGCGGCGAGGTCCCCGAGGACGGCGACGTACGACGTCCGCGGCTGCGGAAGGTCGCCGACGTGTCGGGGATCGGCTAGCGGTTCAGGCGGCTCGGTGCTGTTGCCCCGGTGCCGTTGCCGGCTCGCAGCTGCAGCCGTCGCCGCACGCGAGGAACGTGTGCATCCCGTGGCCGCAGCGCGGGCAGGGGCGGTCGTGCGACAGGTGCTCGTCGTTGGACTGGACGGTGTCCCACATGGCTCTTCCTCCCCTCGTGTGCGCTCCGTTCGGCTCTCACCCGAACGTACGGACGCCACGGGCTGAACCTGCGCGGAACGGACCAGAAACATCGGGGTGGGCCATCAGGTTGGCCCAGGCGACCGTGGTCGTCATGACCCCGACGGGCCATCCGACGACCACCCGTGTGGGCGCTGGCCGAGCGGGTACCAGGACCTCATGACCGACTCGAACGCACATTCGACCACCGCTGAGAACACCGATGCCACCGAGCCCACCGCCGACGTGATCGGCGCCGGTGCGGGCAACACCACCGAGAAGGACCCCGAGGACTGGGTCACGGGGGAGGAGCCGATGACCGGCGCTCAACGGAGCTACCTCGACACCCTGGCCCGCGAGGCCGGCGAGACGCTGCCGGCCGACCTCACGAAGGCCCAGGCCTCCGAGCACATCGACCGGCTGCAGGCCGCGACGGGTCGCGGCCAGGAGTCCTAGGACTCGCGGCGGCCGGCGGCGACGAGCAGCGCGCCGAGCAGGATCAGCACGCCGCCGCCGAGCTCGGTGACGAAGATGCTGGTGGTGTCGTCGTACACGAGCGCGAAGAGGATGAGCAGCGCGCCGCCCAGGCCGATGACCCCGATCGCCGGGGTCGGCGACATCCGGGTCCGCAGCGCGAAGGTCGCGAGGACCACCGCGGTGGCCACCATGCCACCGCGGTATCCGGCCCACATTCCGTCGGCGTCGTGGCCGTAGATGAACCAGGTCGAGAACACGACGAGGAGGGCGGCGCTGAGCGTGAGCAGCCAGCCGAAGGGAGCGAGCACGGGGACCGGCTCGTAGGCCGCAGCGGCCGGGGCGGTCACGTCGGAGGTCTTGGCAGGAGTCGTCATGGTGCGGCCCATCCTATTCGCACCGCGTCGAACACGCTGCGGGTGCCGCCACGAGTCGACCATCGGTCGGTCCCACCCGTCGGCGCTTCCTCCTAGGTCCTCGCACCGCGAGGCGGCGGAGTCCCTCCGGTCTCGCGCCATCGCCGTACCGCCTCCGAGACCTCGTCCCGGCGCGTGCGGGTGAGATCGCGAGCCCGGTACGGCGACGGCTCGCCCCCCAGCGGGTTGCTGACGGCAGGAGCGCTGAAGTGGATCTCGTGGCTGAGGGTGTCGAGATAGTCCCGACCCGTCTGCTCCCAACGGGCACGTTCAGCGCCGTTCAGCTCGATCAACACGGAGTAGCCGACGGCGCCGTGGTTGCAGTTCACGTCGAGCAGCAGGGCATCGCCGTCACGCAGCAGGAACCAGGCCGCCGGGGCGTGGTCGAGGACTTCCATCACGGATCCCATCAGAGCACTTGTCAACAAGGATCGGCGTCCGCCTTCGCCGGCTCATGCCGGCGGCGAGTGGTCCACCCTCCGACGCGCCGGATCGGCGGAGGGTGCACCTCACCGAAACCTCGCGGCAGACGGTGGACAGCCCACCGCCCTCCGACGACGGCGAGTCCGTCCACCCGCGGTGGCCCGCTGTGCGAGCGGCGCTCCTGGACGGCGCACGGCGCCGGCTCCCGTGATGGGTGCCGGCGCCGTGCGCGCTGATGATTCGATCCGGGCCGGGTTGGGCTCAGATCGGGTTGCTCGCGTAGGGAACGCTGGGGTCGGAGAAGACCCCGGCGTCGGTGACAGCGCGCAGGCGCACCGAGGAGCCGTAGTTCCAGCCGCAGCTCATGCCAGGGCAGTCGAACATGGCCTGATTGCCGTTGATGACCGAGGCCGACGGCAGCCAGGGGCCACCCGCCACGGACATCTGGTAGCCGTTCACGTTGGCGCCGTTGGTGCTGCCGGCGGTGAAGCTGACCGCCACCTGCTGGCCCGCTCCGTAGTAGCCGTAGTTGTTGATCGTCGGGGCGTTCGGGACCACGGCGGTGATCGTGACGCTGTCCGACTGCGTGGCAGCGGAGTGGCCGACCTGGTTGACGGCACGGACCTGGTAGCTGCGCGTCCCGGCCGGCTGGTTGCTCAGCGTGATGGTGGTCGTGGCCGGCTCGTAGCGGGTCCAGGTGAGGCCGTCGGGGGACACCTCGTAGGCGATGATCGCGTTGCCGCCGTCAAAGGTCGGGGCGGCGACGGACAGGGTGACCGTGGTGCCGTCGGCGCTGGCGCTGACCTCGGGCGGCGCCCCGGGGATGACCGCGGGCTTCAGGGTGCGGGTCTTGCTCATGGCGCCGCTGCCCTTGGCGTTGACCGCGCGGATGGTGACCTTGTAGGTCGTACCAGGCGTGAGGTCGGACAGGCTGAAGCGGAACGCGCCGTCCTGCTCGGGGTCGGCGGTGTAGGGGAAGGTCGACCAGGTCAGGCCGCCGTCGTAGGTGATCTCGTAGCCGGTGATCGGCGATCCGCCGTCGGTGCCTTCGTCGAGCTCGGGGCTGGTGAAGGTGAGTACCGGGTCGGTGTCGTAGACGTCGACCGGCTGGTTCAGCCACGGGGCGTCGGGGACGGTGGCCACCAGGACCTCGGTCGCGATGGTCGCCGGACCGTAGCCGCGGCCGTTGAGGGCGCGGACGGCGACCTGGTACGTGGTGCCGTTGGTGCGCTCACCACTGGTGATCGTCCAGGGGCCGGCGCCGGTGGTGGGGGCCGGTGCCCAGGTCTGGCCGCCGTCGTAGGTGATCTCGTAGCCGTAGATCGGGGAGCCGCCGGTCCGGGTGGGCGCGTCGAACGTCGTGGTGATGGCGTGGTTGTCGCCGGTGACCGTGAGGCCGGTGGGCGCGGAGGGCAGTCCGATGACGGTCGCCGAGAGGGTGTTGGACGGCGCGCCGGCGCCGATGCGGTTGACGGCGCGCACGCGCAGGTCGACGGTCGACTCGTCCGGGACCCCGGTGAGGTAGCCGTAGATCAGGTTCTCGCAGTCGTTGCACGGCTCCCGCAGCAGCGTGGCACGTCGCGCGGGCGCGGAGTTGACGGACGTCCAGGCGCCGCCGGTCGAGACCTGGTAGCCGGTGATGGGTGCGCCGCCGTCGGTGGTGGGCGCCTTGAAGGAGTAGTGGACGACGCCTTCGTAGCCCGTCATGTCGACCAGGGTGGGCGCGCCGGGGACCTTCGCGTCGGGCTTGTTCGGGCCGACCGGAGGGGTGGGCTTGGTGGGTCGGGTGCTGGTCATCTGGATGACCACGCGGCGGTTCGCGTCACGCTGCGCCGGCTTGCCGCCGACGATCGCGGGTCGGGTGGAGCCGTAGCTGACGGCGGTGGTGGCCAGCCCGGGGTTGAGGGCGGCGATCGTGGCGCACACGCGCTTCGCGCGGGCCTTGGACAGGGTGCGGCTGTCGGCATTGGTGCTGCCGTAGTCGGCGTACCCCTCGCAGCGCAGCGACGCGGCATTGGTGAGCGAGCCGGCGGCGCGGCGAAGCTGTGCGCGGGCCTGGGAGGTGAGGACGGCGGAGCCGCCGTCGAAGAGCCCTTGGCCGTCGAGGGTGAGCGCCTGCCCGCGGACCAGCTGGTGGCCCAGGGCCCAGCGCATCGGAACCGCGAGGGCACCGGCGCGTGTGCGGTAGACCGCACGGGTCTCGCGGAGACGCCCGGAGTACTTCTCGGGACGGCTCGGGACCGCGAGCTGCGCGCGGCGCTGCTTCGGGGTGCGGGGATCGACGAACCAGGACGAGTCCCGGTCCGTGCGCGTGGTGACCGAGCTCAGCACAGCGCCAGGCGCGGCCGACAGGGAGTGGCTGGACGTGGCGCTCGTGGCGCTCGCGGTGGCCGTGGCTGCACCGGAGAGCACGACCGCGACACCGGCGCCGGCCGCGATCGCGGCGCGCCAATGGAGGTTGAGGGACGACATGCAAGACCAATCGGTGGGTAGCGGACCCGAGACGAACCGTCGTCGACGGCTTCGAACGTCATCGGCCACATCGGTCTTCGATTAAGCAGAGCGACAGAAAAGCCCTCTCGTGGAAACTCCCGGTAGTCCACCGCCGATAACTTACATTATGTCAAGTAATGGAGAGAATGCTTGGGCGAGGCCCTACCCCAGCACAACGAGGCGATCGGCGTCCTCGGGCAGAACGGCGCGAGCGAGCCGGCGATCGAAGGTGACCAGGACGGCGTCGTGGCGCACTGCGAGGTTGAGCAGGTGCCAGTCGGTGACCTGCTGATGGCCGACGAGCCCGGTCGCGTCGACGCCCAGGTCGGCCAGGCTCGTGTCGTCCAGGAGGAAGACGGCGCGGGCGTCGGAGCGGATCCCGGCCAGCACGCCCAGGGCCTGCTCCGTCGTGACCGACTGCCCGGTGACCCGCGGGTTCAGCAACAGCCGCACCAGTGCGCTCTCGGTGACCGGCGTGGTGGCGAAGCGCTCGGTCTCCCCCAGCCACCGGTGCGCCTCGGTGTGGAACACGTGCGCCGGGTTGGTCAGCGCGACCAGGACGTTGACGTCCGGGATCGCCAGGCGGGAGCTATTCGACATCGAGTGCGTCGTCGACCAGCTCCGTCGTGATCACATGACCCTCGACGGAGGGCAGCATCGGGAATCCGCCTGCGGTCGACCGCGCCGCGACCCGTTCGGCCTCGTAGCCGATCAGCGCGAGCCGTGACACCGCCTCACCCAGCGAGATTCCCTCGCGCCGCGCCCGACTGCGGGCGGCGGCCAGCACCCGGTCGTCGATGCTGAGAGTCGTACGCACCCGACCATCCTAGCAGACGCCGCATCACGCATCACGCATCACGGGCGCGTACGGCGATCAGCGCGGCCTCCAGGTCGGCGCGCGTCGGGATCCAGCCACGCGCCAGCTCATCGCGCAGCAGGTCCACGAGGGCCAGCCGGTCCGCGGCTGGCAGGCCGAGCACGAAGGCCCTCGTCGCGCTGCCGGTGAGGTCGGATCGCGCAGGTCTCGTGGTCTCCACAGGGAAGAGACGCACGCGCCACGGTTCCCTTACGCGCGGGGCCCGCGTCCGGGTGGACGTCCCGCTCCCCCGCCGGCTCACCGTCCGCGCGCCGGGTACTCGAAGCGTGCGGTCGTCGTACGACGAACGACCCGTCCGTGACGTCGAGGAGCCACCCGCCGACGCGGCGAGGGTCCGGATCGGAGGGTCGAATCGACCAGGATCCGCAGGCGTCCGAAGAGCTCGGGCGCGGGCGACGGTGGCACGGCGGGCAACGAGCGGAGCAGCTCGCGGAGCGCCAGGCCGATGGTGGCGCTCGCGTGGGCCGCGAAGGGGGTGCCGGGACGCGGGCAGAAGGTGCCCGCGGCGGTCGCGAGGGCGGCCTCAGCGGTGGCGTGGAGCGCGTGCCGGTCGACGTGCGACGGCACTCGGGCGAGCACCCGGCGCACCTGGGCGGCCACGAGATCCCGGTGCTGGGCGACGAGCTGGTCCTGGTCCGTCATGAGGACCATGGAAGTCGAGCAGCCTCAGCATCGACCCGGGGCCGGGCCAAGAATTCCTCAACAACTCCCCCGCGGACCTTGAGGTTCCGCTGAGGGCCGGTGCGCGCGCCGGGGTCAGCCGGCGAGGGCGGTGGAGCGCAGGGTGGTGGTACGACGCACCGAGACCTGGCGGGCCGCGACCGCGGCGACGTAGGCGTCACGACGACGGGCCACGACACCGCCCGGACGTGCGTGCGGGGTGAGGAGCTCGGGGTCCAGCGCCGCGTTCAGCGCGTCCTTCAGCAGCACCAGCGCCTCGGCCCGCATCTGCGAGATCCGCGACTCCGTCACGTCCAGCTCAGCGGCCAGCTCGGCCATCGGCCGCTCCTCCAGGAAGTAGCCCTCGACCACCGCACGCAGCCGCTCGGGCAGCTCCACGATCGCGGCCTGCAGGTACTCCAGACGCTCAGCCATCTCGATGCTGGCCTCGGGACCCGCCTCGTTCGAACGGACCAGGTCAGCCAGCGCGAAGCCCTCCCCCGACTCCGAACCCGCATCCAGCGACGACACCCCGGCCCGCGCCACGTCCTGCTCACACCGAGCGATCTCCGCGACGTTGATCCCCAGCGCCTGCGCGACCGCGGCATCGTCGGGGAACTGACCCAGCGCCGAGGCCAGCCGGTTACGGGTCTCCTCGATCTCACGACTCTTACGACGCACCGACCGCGACGCCCAGTCCACCGACCGCAGCTCGTCGAGCAACGCACCCCGGATCCGCGACGCGGCGTACGCACCGAACGCCACCCCCCGCGACTCGTCGTACGAACGCGACGCCTTCACCAGCGCCACCAGACCAGCCGAGCGCAGGTCGTCACGATCCACATGCGACGGCACCCGCGCCATCGTCTCGCGCACCAGGTGCGCCACCAACGGAACGTGCGTCTCCGCCAACACGTTCGCCGCGTCCAGATCCAGAACCGTGGAGAGAGGGGCGGCATCGAGAAGGGCCGTCGTCTGCGTCATGGGAATATTCCAGTCGATGTGATTCTGAGAACAGGCAAAGAACCGTCAAGGAATGATCAAGTCTGGCTGTGACCGCTCACGTCCCAGAAGCACGACACCGCCCTCGGCCGGTGGCCGAGGGCGGTGCGGAGACGCAGGAGGGTCGGGGTCAGCCGGCGAGGGCGGTGGAGCGCAGGGTGGTGGTACGACGCACCGAGACCTGGCGGGCCGCGACCGCGGCGACGTAGGCGTCACGACGACGGGCCACGACACCGCCCGGACGTGCGTGCGGGGTGAGGAGCTCGGGGTCCAGCGCCGCGTTCAGCGCGTCCTTCAGCAGCACCAGCGCCTCGGCCCGCATCTGCGAGATCCGCGACTCCGTCACGTCCAGCTCAGCGGCCAGCTCGGCCATCGGCCGCTCCTCCAGGAAGTAGCCCTCGACCACCGCACGCAGCCGCTCGGGCAGCTCCACGATCGCGGCCTGCAGGTACTCCAGACGCTCAGCCATCTCGATGCTGGCCTCGGGACCCGCCTCGTTCGAACGGACCAGGTCAGCCAGCGCGAAGCCCTCCCCCGACTCCGAACCCGCATCCAGCGACGACACCCCGGCCCGCGCCACGTCCTGCTCACACCGAGCGATCTCCGCGACGTTGATCCCCAGCGCCTGCGCGACCGCGGCATCGTCGGGGAACTGACCCAGCGCCGAGGCCAGCCGGTTACGGGTCTCCTCGATCTCACGACTCTTACGACGCACCGACCGCGACGCCCAGTCCACCGACCGCAGCTCGTCGAGCAACGCACCCCGGATCCGCGACGCGGCGTACGCACCGAACGCCACCCCCCGCGACTCGTCGTACGAACGCGACGCCTTCACCAGCGCCACCAGACCAGCCGAGCGCAGGTCGTCACGATCCACATGCGACGGCACCCGCGCCATCGTCTCGCGCACCAGGTGCGCCACCAACGGAACGTGCGTCTCCGCCAACACGTTCGCCGCGTCCAGATCCAGAACCGTGGAGAGAGGGGCGGCATCGAGAAGGGCCGTCGTCTGCGTCATGGGAATATTCCAGTCGATGTGATTCTGAGAACAGGCAAAGAACCGTCAAGGAATGATCAAGTTCACTGGACCGCCACCAGCACGCCGATCTTGTCGATGCGGTGCTCGGGGTTGTCGAACTCGTCCGACCAGTAGTTCCCCGCGGCGTGGTCCTCGATGGTCGCGCAGGTCGACAGCGTGATCATGGCGCGGGTCGGCTCGGCCCCCGGCCGACCGGGTACGGCGGCGCGCTGCTCGCGCAGCGACCGCGGCGAGCGGAACGACGTCTCGCGGGTCGCGGTGATCCGGTAGGTGTAGCGGACCTCGCCCGCTTCCACGTGCACGCGGTCGCCGCGGCGCAGGCTCGGGAGGAACTCGAACGCCCGCGTGGACGAGAGCCGGTGCGCGGTCACCTGGTAGTTGCCCACGCCGCCCGGACCGGTGCCTCCCCGAGGTCCGTGCGGGCTCGCGGCCCGACCCCGGTCCTGGATCGCGGTCCCGGGGGCGTCGTCCGTGAAGCCCTCGTAGGGCACGACGACCAGACCGGACAGGTCGAGGCCGGGGATGCTCAGAGTCGCCCGTCGCGGGGTCCCGTCGCTGGGGACCGGGCCGGGTTCCGCAGTGGTGCTCGGCGCGGGATCGGCGGACGGGGTGGAGGACGGCGCCGCCGGCGCGGAGGGTACGGCGGACGACGGCGGCCGCGGGTCCGGCTCGCGCCGGGACGACGAGTCCTCGGTGGTCGAGCACGCGACCAGGACCGGGGCGAGCAGCAGCAGCGCGCCCCGGCGGTGGAGGTCAGACCTGCCCAAGACGGGGCAGCACCTTCTCGCTGAGCTCCGTGGTCCAGGCGACCGGGTCGTCGCCACCGGGCACCAGGGTGATCAGCGTGATGCCGAGCGCGGCGTAGGCCTCCATGGAGGTGAGGAAGGCGTCGACGTCGGTGAGCGGGTCGGCCATCGCGATGATCGTCTTCTCGATGCGGTCGTAGTCGCGCCCGAGGTCGTCGCAGTGGCCGCGCAGCACGTCGAGCTTGTGGGCGACCACCTCCGGCGACTCGCCGAACAGGTTGCAGGCGTTGGCGTGCTGGGCGACCAGCCGCAGCGTCTTCCTCTCGCCGGAGCCCCCGATCAGGATCGGCGGGTGCGGCCGCTGGACGGACGGCGGGACGTTCACGGTCTCGGCGAGCCGGTAGTGGGCGCCGTCGTACGGGCCGTCGTCGTCGCTCCACATCTGGAGGCAGACTTCGAGAGCCTCCTCGAGCCGCTCGAAGCGTTCCTTCAGGGGCGGGAACGGGACGCCGAGGCCTCGGTGCTCCCGGTCGTACCAGGCGGCGCCGATGCCGAGCATCGCGCGACCGCGCGAGAGCACGTCGAGGGTGGTGACGGTCTTGGCTAACAGACCCGGGTGGCGGTACGTCGTCCCGGTCACCAGCAGGCTCAGCCGGACCCGCTCGGTGACGGCGGCGAGATAGCCGAGGGTGGTGTAGCCCTCCAGCATCGGCTCGGCCGGACCACCCAGGTCCTCCATCTGGAACCAGTGGTCCATCACGGTCAGCAGCGACGCGCCGCCCTGGTCGGCCACCCGTGCCGTCTCGGTCAGCCGATCGACCAGCCGCTGGTCCCAGCCGGGGTGGGAGAAGTTCGCGTAGTGGATGCCGACGTCCATGAGGGCGAGGTTAGCCCCGGTGGTGAAGGGTTACCGCCCGCTCATGAGCAACGAGAGCAGTGAGCGGGCGGTCCAGCTGGAGGCCGTCCAGGCCGTCGTCGACCGGGTCAGCTCCTGGCAGGACGGCGCCACCGAGGGCACCGTGGCCAGTGAGCTGCGCAAAGGCGCCACCGAGGTCGGCGTCGAGCTGACCGAGGACGAGATCGAGAAGCTGGCCGACGCCATCGAGTCCGAGCACGGCGCGGTCTCGGCGGCCGACGTCCTGTCGTCCTGACCGTGTCCGGTCCCGACGCCGCCCACCGACGTCCCGAGGGCGTCTCCGACGCGACGGTCAGCGCACTCGGCACGCTGTCCGAGGCGTTGGAGGCGGTCGAGGCCGCACGTGGCTTCCTGTACTCCTTCCACCGCCTCAGCGGCACCGCCGACCTGACCCTCGGCGAGGCCGTCGACGAGCTCCGCGAGGCCGGCCACCTCGAGCTCGCCGACCGGATCGAGCGGGAGCTGGTCGGCCGCAACATCATCGAGGGCCGGTGGTCCTTCCAGGTCGTCGAGGAGTACGACGACGGCTACTACTCCGTCTTCAAGGACCTGGAGCGAGCCGCCCGCGACGAGCTGGTCGCCGGGAAGCGACACCTGTTCGAGGCCGAGATGAAGGAGGACCGGCGTACCGAGGGCCTCGAGCGGCACGCCGCGACGCCGGAGGACGGCACCTAGCCCCAGTGACCCGGCCGCTTCAACCGATCGGAGAGCCGGGTGGTGCCGCTTCCCCGCGCCGCGTTCACCTGCGGCTGGGTCAGGAACAGCGCCCGTGAGAGGTCGGTCCCGGCGATGTCGGCACCCCGGAGGTCGGCCCCCAGTAGGTCGGCGCGGTCCAGGTCCAGGTCGCGCAGGTCCGTGCCCAGCAGCAGCGCCCCCCGCAGGTCGCCGCGGCGCAGGTCCCGGGCCCGCAGGTCGGCACCGGAGAGGTCGGCGTGCCGGTGGTCGGGCCCGGTACCGCGCACGGCCCGACTCGTCGCGTCGAGCAGCGGGCCGATCTCGTCCCGCAGCGCGAACGGGTCCGCCGACAGCACCATCGCCGGATCGCCCGCGGCGAGCGCGGCCACCCGGTCGTGCAGGTCGTCGACGTCGGCGCCCAGGCCTCGGGCCTCCTGCAGCAGGACCAGCAGCTCGTGCAGATCGCGCACCCGGGCGAAGACCGCGAACATCTCGGACGCCGTCCCGGGCTCCTCACGCCACGAGACCCCGCCGTACGTCACCTGGGCGACGTGCTGGCCGGCACCGAAGCACTCGAAGACCGTGCACCCCGTCATCCCGTCGGCGCGCAGGGTGGTGTGGATCCCGCAGCCGTAGGACTCCCCCAGGTTGCGGCACGGCGTGTCCGGCAGCTTGTCGAAGGCGAAGTCGGCCGAGCGCCGGAAGGGCAGGGCGGTGCAGCACAGCCCGAAGCAGCGCGAGCAGTCGGAGGCCAGGTCCACGGCTCGCATCATCCTCCTAGGGTGGAGCACATGAGCGTTCCCACTCGCACCCTGAACGACGGCCGCGCCATTCCCGGGGTCGGCTTCGGCACCTACCCGCTGACCGGCGACGACGGGATCGCCGCCGTGGTCAGCGCGCTCGAGGTCGGCTACCGGCTGCTGGACACGGCCGTGAACTACGAGAACGAGCGCGAGGTCGGCGAGGCGATCCGGCGGTCGGGGGTGCCGCGCGACGAGCTCTTCGTGACCAGCAAGCTGCCCGGCCGCCACCACGGGTACGACGACGCCGTCGCCAGCGTGCACGCCTCGCTGGAGCGACTCGGTCTCGACCACCTCGACCTGCACCTCATCCACTGGCCCAACCCCAGCGTCGGCAAGTACGTCGAGGCCTGGCGCGCGCTCGTCGACCTGCGCGAGCAGGGCCTGGTCCGCTCGATCGGCGTCTCGAACTTCACCGAGGCCCACCTGGAGCGGATCATCGCCGAGACCGGCGTGACGCCGGCGGTCAACCAGGTCGAGCTGCACCCCTACTTCCCCCAGCGCGAGCTGCGTGCGGTCCACGAGCGCCTCGGGATCCAGACGGAGTCGTGGAGCCCGCTCGGCAAGCGGCAGGCGCCCTTCACCGAGCCGCCCGTGGCCGCCGCCGCCGAGAAGTACGGCGTCACGCCGGGCCAGGTCATCCTGCGCTGGCAGCTCCAACTCGGCTCGGTACCCATCCCGAAGTCGGCGACGGTCGAGCGCCAGCGGGCCAATCTCGACCTGCTCTCCTTCGACCTGACCGGCGACGAGACGGAGGCGATCACCGCGCTCGGGCGGGCGGACGGGCGGCTCTTCGACGGCGACCCGGACACCCACGAGGAGATGTGACCGGCCCGCGGACGCCGTACCTGCGGGTCGACGTCGAGCGGCTGGACGCGAACCTCCGCCGCGTCGCGGCGGGCGCGGGGTCGGCCGGGGTGTCACTGCGGCCGCACGCCAAGACCCACAAGTCGCCCGAGGTGGCCCGCCGTCAGCTGGCGGCGGGCGCGGTCGGTCTCACCGTGGCCACCGTCGGTGAGGCCGAGGCCTTCGCCGACGTCTGCTCCGACCTGTTCGTGGCGTTCCCGCTCTGGGTCGACGAGCCCGCGGCCATCCGGTTGCGGGCGCTGGCCGAGCGGGCGGTGGTGGCGATCGGGGTCGACTCGGTGACCGGCGCCGAGCAGGCCGGCCGGTTGCTGGCCGGGACCGGGGTCGAGGTCCTGGTCGAGGTCGACAGCGGCCACCACCGCACGGGCGTCGCTCCGGAGCGCGCTGGGACGATCGCGACCGCCGCCGAGCGGGCCGGACTGCCGGTCCGCGGCGTCTTCACCTTCCCCGGGCACAGCTACGCACCCGACGGACGGGCCACCGCGGCGGCGGACGAGGCGGCGGCCCTGGTCGCTGCGGCCGCGTCCCTCCGGGCCCTCGGGATCGAGCCACGCGTGCTCAGCGGCGGCTCGACCCCGAGCCTGGCCGCGGCCTACCCCGACGTGCTGACCGAGCTCCGTCCGGGCGTCTACGTCTTCGGCGACGCCCAGCAGTGGGAGCTCGGCGTCACCGGGCCGACCGACATCGCCCTGACCTGCCGGGCCACCGTGGTCAGCCACGCGGGCGGACGACTGGTCCTCGACGCCGGGAGCAAGGCGCTCGGGGCGGACCGCGCGCCGTACGCCACCGGCTGGGGCCGGCTCCCGTCGTACGACGACGCCCGGGTCGTGCTGCTCTCCGAGCACCACGCCGTCGTCGACCTGGCCGGGGCCGACCTCCCACCGCTCGGCGCGACGGTGGACGTGGTCCCCAACCACGTGTGCGCCGCGGTGAACCTGCACGACGTCCTCTGGGCCGCGTCCGGGGACGGACTGGAGCCCTGGCCGGTCACGGCCCGCGGCCGAAACGCGTGAGCCACTCCCCTACGATCGGCCGCATGTCCTCCCTGAAGCGCCCGCTCGCCGTGCTCGCCGCTCTCGCCTCCGTGGCCCTCCTCGCCGGTTGCGGCGACGACGACTCCAGCGCCAGCACGGGCACCGACCCCGGATCGTCGACCTCGTCCAGCTCGTCCGCCCCGGCGGGCGAGGGCACCGGCGTCTCCTGCGACTACGCGACCGATCCGCAGGGTGCGGCCAAGGAGGTCGAGCCCCCGCCGGCCGACGCCACCGTGAGCGGCCAGGTCGCGGTCACCTTCGCCACCAGCCTGGGCGACCTGAAGGCCACCCTCGACGCCGACGCGGCGCCCTGCACGGTCGGCTCGATCGTCTCGCTCGCCGAGCAGGGCTACTTCGACGACACCACCTGCCACCGCATCACGACCAGCCCCGGGTTCGGCGTCCTGCAGTGCGGCGACCCGACCGGCACCGGCACCGGCGGCCCCGGCTACACGATCCCGGACGAGCTGGAGCAGACCAAGGACTACCCCGCCGGCACCCTGGCCATGGCCAACACCGGCGCCCCGAACTCGGGCGGCTCGCAGTTCTTCATCTGCTACACCGACACGCAGCTGCCCCCGTCGTACACCGTCTTCGGCACGATCGACGAGGCCAGCAACCAGCTGGTCGCCGACGCCGCTGCCGCCGGCACCGCCGACGGCGGCCCCGACGGCGCCCCGAAGACCCCGATCGACATCAGCTCGGTCACGCTGGACTGAGCTCGGCGGGCCGGCGGGCCGGCGGGCCGTGCTGTAACGCGATGTTCACCGCACTGGAGACGCGCTGCAGCGCGTACCTAGTGCGGCGAACATCGCGTTACAGCTGCGGCACGTCCGGATAGCGGTCACAACCGCTGCGTCAGAACGGGAAGCGGACGCCGGTGAGGTCCTCCGAGCGGGTCCAGAGGGCCTTGGCCAGGTCGGGGTCGAGGGCGCGCTGGCTGCGCCCCACGGCCGTCGGCCAGCCGCGCATCTCGCCGAGGCCGTGCGGGCCGACGTAGGTGTTGCCGGGGACGTCCATGGTCGCGGCGTAGAGAGTCGGGAGCGCGCCCTGGGCCGCGGGCATGCCGACCAGCGGGTGGCCGTAGCGGCCGACGAGGGTCTTCAGCGGGCTGCCGGTGTTGGCGGTGATCGCGGTGACCGTCGAGCCCGGGTGCGCGCCGGTCGCGCGCAGGGTCGACCCGGCCGCGGTGAGTCGGCGCTGCAGCTCGGCGAGGAACAGCATGTTGGCCAGCTTGGAGGCGGCGTAGGCGGCGTACGGCTGGTATCGCCGGCGCTCCCAGAGCAGGTCGTCGAGGTCGAGGTCGCCGGTGAGGTGCGAGCGCGAGGAGACCACGACGACGCGGTCGGTGATGCGCGGCAGGAGCAGGTTGGCCAGCGCGAAGTGGCCGAGGTGGTTGGTGGCCAGCTGCAGCTCGAAGCCGTCGACGCTGCGGGAGAAGGGCAGGCCCAGCACCCCGGCGTTGTTGACCAGGACGTCGACCTCGCCGCACGCGTCGGCGAACGACCGCACCGACTCCAGCGAGCTCACGTCGAGCAGCGCGACCTCGACGTCACCGGTCATCTGAGCGGCCGCCTGCTCGCCCTTCGCGGCGTTGCGCACGGCGAGGGTGACGCGGGCGCCCCGGTCGGCCAGCACCTTCGCCGTCTCGAGGCCGATGCCGCCGCTGGCGCCGGTGACGACGAACCGCCGTCCGTCCTGACGGGGTACGGCGTCCCAGCGGCGGACCCGACCCATCACTCCACCTGGCCCGCGACGTACCGCACCGGGTCGCCGATCTGGACGGTGCGTCCGACCGAGCAGAGCCGTCCCTCGATCTGCTCCAGGGCCCGCGGCAGGAACGCGCGGGCCTTGTCGCCGCCCTCGCCCTCGGGGAAGGTCACGTCGAAGGTGACCCGCAGGTCGACCAGGTGGTTGCCGAGCTCGTCGCGGACCTTGTGGCCCTCGCTGCGGGCGGCGAAGGACGCGAACGGCGCCCGCTTGCCGGTCAGGTGCTCGAGGTCGATCGCCCCGCAGCCGGCGAGGGCCACCAGCAGCAGCTCGACGGGCGTGAAGGTGTCGTCGTCGCCGCTGCCGACCGGCAGCACTCCCCCGCGGACGTTGGTGGCGGCGAAGGTGAAGTCGCCGGTGCTCTCGAGGGTGACGGTGCGGTAGGTCTCGGGCTGCTCGCTCATGGCCGAAGACTGCCAGACCGACACGCCCGGGACGCGGCCCGACTTGATTCCCGGGACCGGACCGGGTTGCGTGGAACGTGACCTGCCCGCCCATCGGAAGGCGAGTTCATGCTCACCCTCACCGAGAACGCCAGCACGATCGTCAAGGACATCTCCACCCAGCCCGGCCTCCCGGAGACCGCCGGACTGCGCATCACCTCCGAGAACGCCCCGGAGCCGGCCTTCGCCGTCAGCGCGGCCGACCAGGCCCAGCCCGGTGACCAGGTGGTCGAGCAGTCGGGGGCCACGATCTACCTCGACGAGACCGCCGCGGTGATGCTCGACGACAAGATCCTCGACGCCGCGGTCGATCCTTCCGGGAAGGTGGAGTTCGCGCTCGGGCTCCAGGCCTAGCCGCTCCCCCACCGACGCGAAGGCCCGGGTTCCGCTACGGCGGGCCCGGGCCTTGGTGTGTCGTGCGGGAGCCGCTCAGCGCTCCCGGCGCGTCGTACGACGGAGGCGGCGGGCCGCCTCGCGGACCAGGGTCAGGTCGCGGGTCTGGGCCGCCCCCTGACCGCGCTGGATCCGGCCCTCGACGATGCCGCGGGCCAGGTGGATCTCGGTGTGCATGGGGTGCGCTTCACTCTCTGCCCTGTCATGGGCCATCGACGTCTTTGTCTCTTACAGGGTACGTCGGCCGGAACCGCCGGACCTGAATCCCCGGAGCGGTGACGTGCACCACCCGGCAGCAGCCGGCCCGCCTTCCGGCGCCTGTCAGGATCGAGCGCATGACCACCACGACCCGCGAGATCCACCTGGCCTCCCGCCCGCAGGGCTGGCCGACGCCCGACAACTTCCGCACCGTCGAGGTCGAGCTCGACGATCCCGGCCCCGGCGAGGTGCTGGTCCGCAACACGGTGCTGTCGGTCGACCCCTACATGCGCGGGCGGATGAACGACGTGAAGTCCTACGTCCCGCCGTTCCGTCTCGACGCCGCGCTCGACGGCGGCGCGGTCGGCGAGGTCGTCGCCTCGGGCGACGACTCGCTGCAACCGGGAGACACCGTGCTGCACCAGCTCGGCTGGCGCGAGCACGCACGCGGCCCGGCCCGGGCCTTCCGGAAGGTCGACGTCTCCCAGGTCCCCGCCTCGGCGTACCTCGGGGTGCTCGGCATGCCCGGCCTCACGGCGTACGTCGGGCTGACCCGGATCGCCGAGGTGCGCGAGGGCGACACGGTCTTCGTCTCGGGCGCCGCCGGTGCCGTCGGCTCGATCGCCGGCCAGCTCGCCCGCAAGCTCGGCGCGACGACGGTCATCGGCTCGGCAGGCGGACCGGAGAAGGTCGCGTGGCTCACCGGCGAGCTGGGGTACGACGTCGGCCTCGACTACAAGGCGGGCAGGATCGGCCGGCAGCTGGCCGAGCACGGCCCGGTCGACGTCTACTTCGACAACGTCGGGGGCGACCACCTCGAGGCCGCGATCTTCTCGATGGCCGACTTCGGCCGGATCGCCGCCTGCGGGATGATCGCCGACTACAACGCCGAGGCGCCCGCGCCGGGACCCCGGAACCTGATGATGGTGATCAGCAAGCGGCTCAGCCTGCGCGGCTTCATCGTCACCGACCACGCCGACGTCGCAAGTGAGTTCTACGAGCGGGCCGGGGCCTGGCTCGCGGCGGGTGAGCTCTCCTACCGGGAGACGTTCGAGGACGGCCTCGACCGAACGGTCGCCGCGTTCCTCGGGGTGCTCTCCGGCGCCAACACCGGCAAGATGCTCGTCCGCCTGTGACGAAGGGCCGGGTCAGCACCCGCGGTGCTGACCCGGCCCTCGCTCATGGTCGGTGGACGGTTCTCAGCCGACCAGCACCGTGAACATCTTCATGCCGCTGACCACGTGCCCGAGCGGGGCGGTCTTCTGG
Organism: Nocardioides sp. CCNWLW216; assembly: GCF_037120545.1. NCBI lineage: Bacteria > Bacillati > Actinomycetota > Actinomycetes > Propionibacteriales > Nocardioidaceae > Nocardioides > Nocardioides sp. CCNWLW216. The sequence continues at coordinate 84,865 of NZ_JBBBBJ010000008.1, read as the reverse complement.
GTGCGGACGAACGAGACCTTGCGCCGGCCCATGAGGTACTCCTCCTCCTCACCGCCGAAGTCCATCCTGTTCGGCGTGCCGACCTGGACCTGGACCTGGTCGTGCCGGACCTGGGCGGCCAGGGCCGTGCGGACCTTCGCCACCGAGGATCCGGAGGTGTCGGTGTAGGCGCCGTCGCCGCCCTGGGCGACCAGCATCAGCAGGCCCGGGGAGCGCTTGGGCAGCTTGATCGGCTTCAAGGGCAGGACCTGCTTGCCGGCGCGGCCGCCGACGACCACGCGGAGCCGGATCGACTTGCCGGCGCGGCCGAAGGCCGGCGAGCGCCGGGTGATCTTGACCCACTGGCCGCCACGCTTCTGCTCGACCGCGCTGATCGCGTGCCGGCGCAGGTCGTTGGTGACCGCGGCCTTGGCGGAGACGGACGTGATGGTGACGCCGTCCAGCTGGCCGAGGGAGTAGACCAGGTCGGCCACCCCCATGTGGGCCTCCAGGCCCAGGTCGGTGCTGGTGAAGCGGTCGGTGAAGGCCAGCGCGAAGGGCTTGGAGCCCTCGGTGCCGGTGATCCGCCAGGTGAGCAGCGAGGTGCCCTTGGCGGGGCCGTCGATGACGCGGTCCTGGTTGGCGATCAACTGGTAGAGGCTCGCCTCGGCGAGGAAGTCCGGGACCGAGACGGCCGTGCGGCCGGTGCGGGCGCGGGTGCCGTAGGTGACCGTCGAGGTGATGGTCGCCGCCGACGGCGGGGCGCCGAAGGTGCCGGTGACGCCCGTGGTCCGGTCGTCTGTGATGGTGCCGACCGCCGGCGCCAGGTTGGCGACCTTGAACGGCGAGCCGAGCGAGTCCGGCTGCACGTAGATCGCGTCGGCCGGGTGCAGGCCCATCGTGGTGGCGCCCAGCAGGGCCATGGGGTGACCGAAGCCGACCACCCGGCCGTCGCAGACCGACGTCACCGTGCCGACGCCGGCCAGCGCGACGTCGCCGTACGCCGCCGAGACGCCGAGGTTGCCGCCGGCGACCAGGGTCTCCGGGCCCGCGGCCTGGGCCGAGGCCCGGCCGAGCAGGTAGGTGCTCTTGTCGAGGAACGCGGGACCCTTGGTCTGCAGCTGGGCCAGGCGGCGCGCCGAGAGGCCGGAGACGCCCAGCGGCATCGGCAGCTCGCGGAAGCCCTGGGCGGCCTTCGCCGCGCTGATGCCGGCGGTGGCGGCGACCTTGCGGGCCGCCGCACCGCGCAGCGGGACGCGGCTGGCCGGGGTGGTGGCGAGGTAGTCGTCCATGTCCTCGAAGGGCGTGACGCCGGCGATCGGCGAGGGACCGGCGGACAGGCCGTAGGCGACGGCGCCGATGAGGCGACCGTCCTCGGCGTAGACCGGCGAGCCCGACATGCCCTGCCAGATGCCGCCGGTGCGGGTGAACTCGGGCATCTCGACGTCGACCATGATCATGTCGACGTCGGGGGCGATGCCGTCCTCCAGGACCCCGAGGACCGTGCCCGTGAAGGGCACCGGGGTGGTGCCGCGCGTGACGGTCTTCCCGGTGACCTCGTCGTCGGCCGCGAGCTCGTCGACGGGGAACGCCTCGAGGCAGTCGCCGGCCGGGTCGGCGGCCTGGGCCGGGCTCCCGGCGAGCGAGGACCCGACGGCCGGCAGGCCCAGGGCCAGGGCGGCCACGGTCGCCAACGACACCATCCGGTGGCGGTGGTGGATCAGGGACATGGGGAACCTTCCAAGTGCGAGGGCGGCCACGACGGTCATCGGGCTCGCGGAAGGCGAAGCCTAGGTAAAGCACCGGGTCCCCGCCCCCGGAACGGGAGAACCCACCCCAAACCCTAGGGTGAGGCTGTGACCTCGACCGCTCGGAGCCTTCAGCACACCGAGGCCCGTGCCCGGGCCGCCCTCCTCGAGGTCCAGGGGTACGACGTCCGCCTCGACCTGGCCTCCGACGAGGCGACGTTCGGCTCGGTGACCACCATCGCCTTCACCAGCCGCGGCGGCCCGACCTTCCTCGACCTCAAGCCGGTCCGGGTCAACGCGCTGCGGCTCAACGGGACCCCGCTCGACCCCGACCTCCTCGACCGCGGCCGGCTGCCGCTCGAGACCCTCGAGGGCGCCAACGAGCTGGTCGTCGACGCGGTGATGCCGTTCCGCAACGACGGCGAGGGCCTGCACCGCAGCGTCGACCCCGCCGACGGCCGGCACTACGTCTACGGGATGTCCTTCATGGACGCCGCCCCCACGATCTTCGCCTGCTTCGACCAGCCCGACCTGAAGGCGCCGTACACCTTCCACGTGCGGGCGCCGCTCGACTGGACGGTGATCGGCAACGGCGCCGCCTCGCAGGTGGAGCCGGGCCTCTGGGAGCTGGCGACCACGCAGCCGCTGTCGACGTACTTCGTCACCCTGGTGGCCGGGCCGTACCACGTGATCAACGCCGAGCACGACGGCATCCCGCTCGGCCTCAGCGCGCGGCAGAGCCTGGCCGCCGGGCTCGAGGCGGACGCCGAGGAGCTGGTGACGCTGACCGGCCAGTGCTTCGACGAGCTGCATCGGCTGTTCGGGATCCGCTACCCGTTCGGGGCCTACCACCAGGCCTTCGTCCCCGAGTTCAACGCCGGCGCGATGGAGAACCCCGGCTGCGTGACCTTCCGTGACTCGATGGTCTTCGACTCCCGGGTCACCCGCGGCACCCGGCTCAACCGGGCCTCCACCATCGCCCACGAGATGGCCCACCAGTGGTTCGGCAACATCGTGACGCCGCGGTGGTGGGACGACCTGTGGCTCAACGAGTCCTTCGCCGAGTACCTCGGCAACCGGGTCGCCGCCGACGCCACCGAGTACGCCGAGGCCTGGGTCGACAACGCCTACGCCCGGCGGCTGTGGGGCCTCACCGCCGATCTCGGCCCCGGCACCCATCCCGTCGCCGGCAACGGCGCGGTCGACGCGGTCGCCGCGCTCCAGGACTTCGACGGCATCTCCTACGCCAAGGGCTCGACGATTCTGCGTCAGCTCGCGACCTCACTGGGCGACCCGGTCTTCCTGGGCGGCGTGGTCGACCACCTGGAGCGGCACCGGTTCGGCAACGCCATGATGGCCGACCTGCTCGGCAGCTGGGAGCGGGTCGGTGCCGGGGACCTCTCGGCCGTCACGTCCGAGTGGCTGCGCACGCCCGGCGCCGACACGATCGTGCTCGACCGGACGGCCCGCGTGCTCCGTCGTACTCCCCCGGCGGGCTCGCCCGCCGACCGCGCCCACACGTTCCGGGTCGCCGTCCACGACGCGGCCACGCACGCCTGGCGGCTGGAGCCGGTCACGGTGTCCGGTCCCGAGACGTCGTACGACGCGGGCGGGGCGCCGGTCCTGGTCGACCCGTACGGCGAGACCTGGGCCGTCGTCCCGCCCGACCCGGCGACGGTCCGCGCCCTGGTCGACCTGCTGCCGCAGGTGAGTGACCCGCTGCTGCGCTCGGGCGTGTGGAACGGCGTGCGCGAGGGGCTGCACGTCGGCGTGCTCGACCCCGCGGACGTGCTCGAGCTGGTCGTGGCCCACCTGCCGGTCGAGGACACCGAGGACACGCCGCAGCGGGCCAACCCCCGGCGCACTCTGCCCTGGGTCTTCCAGGTGCTGCTGCCGCTCTGCCCGCCCGGCTCGGTCGCCCGCGTGCACGCTGCCGCGCTCGACCGGCTGACGGCCGCCGAGTCCGGCTCCGAGCTGCAGCTCGCCGCCTTCCGCACGGCGATCCGCTCGGCCGGCGAGGAGTCCGTCCTCCGCGGCTGGCTGGGCTCCGCCCCGGCCGGCATCGACCCCGACCTCGAGCTGCGCTGGCGGGTGCTGCACCGGCTGGCCGTCCTCGGGACGACCGACCCGGCCGAGCTCGACGCCGAGCTCGACGCCGGGCCCACGTCGCAGACCCGGGTCGAGCACACCCGGGCGATGTCGTCACTCCCGACGGCTGCGGCCAAGGAGTTCGCCTGGGCGCGGTTCAGCGGCGAGGTCGATGCGACCAACTACGAGATCGAGGCGGCCGGGCTCGGGATGTGGCAGCCCGGTCAGGAGTCGCTGACCACGCCGTACGTCGAGCGCTACTTCGCCGCCCTGCCCGGGCTGGCGACCGTGCACAGCGGCTGGGTGCTGGGCGAGGCGACCGAGGCGTTCTTCCCCGCGACCGCGCTCGACCGCGCCACGGTGGACCGGGTCGCGGCGGTGGCCTCGTCGACCGGCCTCGACCCCACCGTGCGCCGCCGGGTCCTCGACGCGGGCGACCGGTTGGCGCGGATGGTGGCCGTGCGGGCGGCGTACCCGTCATGAAGGCGCGTCGTCCCGGCCCGACCGTGCGGGCCCGCGTGCAGGAGCTGATCGGCGACGCCGTACGCCGGCACGAAGACCGGCTGGCCACCGAGGAGCCGCTGGAGATCCGCCTGGAGTGGCCGGGGGTCGCCGCCCGGCGGGTCTGGGTGACCATGCGGACGCCGGGCCACGACTTCGAGCTCGCGGCCGGCTGGCTGCGGCACGAGGGCGTCGTCGGCGCCGGGTCCGCCGTCCACGGGGTCGCCTACTGCACCGACGAGGCGCTGACGGCCGAGCAGGAGTTCAACGTCGTCACCGTCGCCCTCGACGGGCCGCCCGCGACCGACCCCGGGCACCGGCACGACGCGGCCTCCAGCGGCTCGTCGGCCTGTGGCGTCTGCGGCAAGGACAGTGTCGCCGCGGTCCTCGACGTACCCCGGGGCGCGCGGTGGACAGGACCCGTCCCCGCCCCGGACGTCGTGCGCACCCTGCCCGGTCGGCTGCGCGAGCACCAGCAGGTGTTCGGGCGCACCGGTGGCGTGCACGCCGCGGGGCTCGTGGACGCCGACGGTCGGGTGCTGGTGGTCCGCGAGGACGTCGGCCGCCACAACGCCGTCGACAAGGTGACCGGGGCGCGGCTGCTCGCGGGCGAGCCGGTGGCCGGCGCCTGCCTGGTCGTGAGCGGACGGGCGGGCTTCGAGCTCGTGCAGAAGGCCGTGGCCGCCGGCACCGGCTCGCTGGTCGCGGTCGGCGCCCCCACCAGTCTCTCGGTCCGGCTGGCCGAGGAGGCGGGCCTGGTGCTCTACGGGTTCACGTCGTCCGAGCGCTGCGTCCGCTACGCCTGATCGCCTCCCACGCGGCGTGGGGACGCCGGCTTGTCGGTGCCGCCTCCTAGGTTCGTCCTGTGCGCCTCCTCCACACCTCCGACTGGCACCTCGGCCGGTCGTTCCATCGGGAGGGGATGCTGACCCACCAGGCGACGTACGTCGACCACCTGCTCGAGGTGGTCGACTCCGAGCGGGTCGACGTGGTGCTGGTGGCCGGCGACGTCTACGACCGCGCCCTCCCCCACGTCGACGCGGTCCGGCTGGCCGACGAGGCCCTCGCCCGGCTGGCCGCCTCCCGGGCCCAGGTCGTCCTGACGAGCGGCAACCACGACTCCGCGCAGCGGCTCGGCTTCAGCTCGCGGCTGATCGACGCGGCGGGCGTCTTCATCCGCACCGACGCGGGCCGGGTCGGCACGCCGGTGCTGCTGGAGGACGAGCACGGCCCGGTCGCGATCCACGGCATCCCCTACCTCGACCCCGACGCGGTCCGCGAGCCCTGGGGCCTGGCCGCGCGCTCCCACGAGGCGGCCCTGGCCGAGGCGATGAGGCGGGTCCGCTCCGACCTGGCCGGCCGCTCCGGCGCCACCCGCTCGGTCGTCCTCGCCCACGCCTTCGTGGCCGGCGCCGAGCCCAGCGACTCCGAGCGCGACATCAGCGTCGGCGGCGTCTCCCGGGTGCCGACGTCGGTGTTCGACGGGGTCTCCTACACCGCGCTGGGCCACCTCCACGGCCCCCACACGCTCACCGATGCGGTGCGCTACAGCGGATCGCCGCTGGCCTACTCGTTCTCGGAGGCCGATCAGCGCAAGGGCTCCTGGCTGGTCGACCTGGGCGCCGCGGGCGTCACCTCGGCGACCTTCGTCGAGGCCCCCGTCCCGCGCCGGCTCGCCCGGCTGCGCGGCGACCTCGACGCGCTCCTGGTCGACCCCGACCTGGCTGCCCACGAGGACGCCTGGGTGCAGGTCACCCTCACCGACGCCGTGCGCCCGGCCCGGGCGATGGACCGGCTGCGCGACCGCTTCCCCCACACCCTGCTGCTCGGCTTCGAGGCCGCGGTGCCGGGTCTGGGCGCGCTGCCGGCCGCGCGCACCCACGGGCGCACCGACCACGACGTCGCCCACGAGTTCATGACCGACCTGCGCGGGGTCGCGCCGACCGAGGAGGAGACGACGCTGCTGTTCCGTGCCGTCGACGCCTGCTGCGACGACCCCGACGTCGACACCGTCGTCACCGAGAGCGGGGAGGACGACTGATGCGTCTGCACCACCTCGAGATCACCGCCTTCGGCCCGTTCCCCGACACCGTCGAGGTCGACTTCGACCAGCTCTCCGGGGCCGGGCTCTTCCTGCTCTCCGGCCCGACCGGCGCCGGCAAGACCAGCGTCCTCGACGCGGTCTGCTTCGCGCTCTACGGCGACGTCCCCGGTGACCGCGCGACCGCGCGTCGGCTGCGGTCCGACCAGGCCGTCCCGGGAGTCGCCCCCCGGGTCACCCTCGAGGCGACCCTGTCCGGACGTCGCTTCCGACTCGTCCGCTCCCCCGCGTGGGAGCGACCGAAGAAGCGCGGCTCGGGCACCACCTCCCAGCAGGCCTCGGTCACGGTCTCCGAGCGGATCTCCGGCGAGTGGGTGCCGCTCACCAGCCGCCTCGACGAGGCCGGCCACCTGATCAGCCGTCTCGTCGGCATGAACCTCACCCAGTTCACCCAGGTCGCGATGCTTCCCCAGGGGCGCTTCCAGGCCTTCCTGCGCTCGCGCTCCGAGGAGCGCCACCAGCTGCTCCAGCGGCTCTTCCGCACCGGCCGGTTCGAGGACGTCGAGCGGTGGCTGCGCGACCGCCGCCTCGAGCTGCGGCGGTCGTCGGAGACCGCTCACCAGGACGTCGCCGACCTGGTCAGCCGGGTCTCGGAGGCGGCGACCACGCCCCTGCCCGACGAGTGGGACGTGCGCGACCTGACGGCCCCGGCCGAGGCCGGGTCGCTGGCCTCGTGGTCGGACAGCCTGCTCGCCGAGGCGCGCGGCGCCCTGGCCGGCTCGGCGGCCGCGACCCATGCGGCGACCCAGGTCGAGCGGTCGGCCCGCTCCGCCCTCGACTCCGGTCGGGCGACCGCCGACCAGCAGGCGCGGGTCGAGGCGGCCGCGGCCGAGCACGCCCTGCTCATCGGTGCCGCCGACGAGCACGCCTCCGCCCGCGAGCGGGTCGACGCCGGGCGGCGGGCGGCGTCGGTCATGCCGCTGTGGCGGGTCGCGCGTGCTGCGCGGGAGGCCCACGAGGTCGCGGCGGCCGACGTACCGGTCGGGGTCGAGCGCACGTCCGTGGAGACCACCGTGGCCGAGCTGGCGGACGCCTCCGCGCGCGTGCGGGCGCTCCGGCCGCGGGCCGACCGGCTGGTCGAGCTCGACCAGCGGCTCGCCGAGCTGCAGGAGCACGGTCACGAGGTCACCGAGGCCCTCCGGGTGGCGAGCGAGCGTTCCGGTGAGCTCCCGACCCGGATCGCCGCGCTGCGGGAGTCTCTCGAGGAGGCCCGCGCGGCCGCGGCGACGGTCGAGTCGGCAGCCGCCCGCCTGGCCGCCCACGACGAGCTGAGCGGGCCGACCGGGCTGACCGCCCTGCTGGAGCGGGCCCGGGCCGAGCACGCCGAGGCCCGCGAGCAGACCCTGACGCGCCGTACGACCTGGCTGGATCTGCGCCAGGCCCGGCTGGAGGGCATGGCCGCCGAGATCGCCCACGCGCTCGTCGTGGGCGAGAGCTGCCCGGTCTGTGGCTCCCACGAGCACCCCCACAAGGCGGCCCGGTCGGCGGACGCACCGGACGCGTCCGCCGAGAAGGCGGCCCACAAGGCCGTCGACGCGGCCGCCGCGCTCGAGCACCTCCGGGAGGAGGAGGCTCGCGACCTCGCCACCCGCCACGCCGTCGTCAGCGAGCGGGCCGGCGACCCCGCCGAGCTCGACGAGCTCCGCGCCCGGCACGCCGACCTCCGCGCGGCCGCCTCCGGCGTCCCCGGCCTGGAGCGGATGCTCGCCGCGACCGAGTCCGAGCTCGCTGCGACCGCCGAGACCGTACGCCGACTGGAGGCCGACGCGGCCGAGACCACCGCGTCGCTGCGCCTGCTCGGCCAGGAGGCCGTCTCCCACCGGGCCGAGGTGACCCGGCTGCTGGAGCCCACGCCCCACGGCTCCCTCGACGACCTCGAGGCCGACCTCCACGACCGGGACCGGGATGCCCGCGCCCTCCTGCTGGCCCTCGACGCCCGCGACGCGGCCGCGTCGCGGGCGTCGGAGTCCGCGACCGCCCTCGACGCCGCAGCCCGGGACGCCGGGTTCGACGACCCGGCCGCCGCGGCCGCCGCGGCCCTCGCGCCCGACGAGCTCGAGCAGCTCGCCGCCCAGATGGCCGACCACGACCGCCGGCTCGCCAACGCCGAGGCGATCCTCGCCGAGCCCGGCGCCGACCAGGTCGGCCTCTTCCCGCCGCCCGACCTCCGGGCGCTCACCCGCGCCCACGACCGGGCCCATCGCGCCCTCACCACCGCCCGCGCGACCGAGCAGGCCGGCTCCGGTCGCGTGGAGCGGCTCTCCCTCCTCGTCTCCGAGCTGGGCGGCGCACTCCAGCGCTGGGCGCCGGTGCGCGCCGAGCTCGACCTGACCACGCGCCTGGCGAGCTTCGTCGAGGGCAAGGCCCCCGACAACCGTCTCCAGATGCGCCTGTCCGCCTACGTCCTCGCCTACCGGCTCTCCCAGGTCGTCGCGGCCGCCAACGAGCGGCTGGCCCGGATGAGCGACCAGCGCTACTCGCTCGAGCACACCGGACACCGCGGGGCCGGCGAGACCCGTGGTGGCCTGAGCCTGCTGATCCGCGACGACTGGTCCGGCGAGTCCCGGGACCCGGCGACCCTCTCCGGCGGCGAGACCTTCGTCGTGTCGCTCGCGCTCGCCCTCGGCCTCGCCGACGTGATCACCCAGGAGACCGGAGGCGCCGACCTCGACACCCTGTTCGTCGACGAGGGCTTCGGTGCCCTCGACGCCGACACCCTCGACGACGTGCTCGACACGCTCGACTCGCTGCGCGACGGGGGTCGCGTCGTCGGCGTGGTCAGCCACGTCGCGGAGATGCGCGACCGGATCCCCACTCAGCTCGTCGTGACCAAGGCCCGCACCGGCTCGACGATCGCGGTGACGGGCTGACCGCCTCGGGTAGGTTCGGTCGCATGAGTGGCCAGCAGGTCGATCCCAGCTTCCTCTCGCTCCCCTACCGCAGTCTCGGCGACACCGCGCTCGCGCGGGCGCAGGAGCTCGGGGCGAGCCACGCCGACTTCCGCTTCGAGCGGGTCCGCTATCAGGACGTCGCCGTCCGCGACGCGGTGCTGCAGAGCGCCAGTGACCGTGAGGACCTGGGCTTCGCGGTCCGGGTGCTGCACGGCGGCGCGTGGGGCTTCGCGGCGGGCGTCGTCCTCACCGACGAGGAGGCGGTGCGGGTAGCCGAGACGGCCGTCGCGGTCGCCCGGGTCGCGGCCACGATGACCCCGGTGCCGGTGGAGCTGGCCCCCGAGCCCGTGCACGCCGACGTGACGTGGGTGTCGTCGTACGACGTCAACCCGTTCGACGTCCCCGTGGCCGAGAAGGCCGCCGTGCTCGTCGGGTGGACGGAGCGGCTGCGCACCGGTGCGGCCGTCGACCACGCGTCGGCGTACCTCCAGCAGGTGCTGGAGAACAAGTACTATGCCGACCTCACCGGCACCCGCACCACCCAGCAGCGGGTCCGGATGCAGCCCGGCTTCGAGGCCATGGGCGCCGGCGCCGACACCTTCGACGCGATGGCCAGCATCGCCCCGCCCGTCGGGCGCGGCTGGGAGTACGTCGTCGGCAGCGGACCGGAGGCCTGGGACTGGGACGCCGAGGTCGACGAGGTCCCCGAGCTGCTCGCCGAGAAGCTGAAGGCCCCGAGCGTCGAGGCCGGCAGCCACGACCTGGTGATCCACCCGAGCAACCTGTGGCTGACCATCCACGAGTCGATCGGCCACGCGACCGAGCTCGACCGCGCGCTCGGCTACGAGGCCAACTACGCCGGCACCTCCTTCGCGACGTACGACCAGCTCGGCACGCTGCAGTACGGCAGCGGCGTGATGAACGTGACCGGAGACCGCACGCTGGAGCACGGCCTGGCCACCGTCGGGTACGACGACGAGGGGGTCGAGACCCAGTCCTGGGACATCGTGCGCGACGGGGTCCTGGTCGGCTACCAGCTCGACCGCGCCATGGGTCTGATGAAGCCGGAGCTCAACGGCGGTCGCTCCAACGGCTGCGCGTACGCCGACTCCCCGGGCCACATCCCCATCCAACGGATGGCCAACGTCAGCCTCCAGGCCGCTCCCGATGGCCCGAGCACCGAGGAGCTGATCGGCCGGGTCGAGCGCGGCCTCTACGTCGTGGGCGACAAGAGCTGGTCGATCGACATGCAGCGCTTCAACTTCCAGTTCACCGGGCAGCGCTTCTACCGGATTCAGGACGGCGAGCTGGTCGGGCAGGTGCGCGACGTCGCCTACCAGGCCACGACCACGGAGTTCTGGGGATCGCTGGAGGCGGTCGGCGGTCCGGACACCTGGGTGCTGGGCGGCGCGTTCAACTGCGGCAAGGCCCAACCCGGGCAGGTGGCGTCGGTGAGCCACGGCTGCCCGACGTCGCTCTTCCGCGGCGTCAACATCCTCAACACCACCGACGAGGCGGGCCACTGATGACCACCCAGCAGTCGACGCTGTCCCCCCAGTCATTCGTCGAGCACGCCGTCGCCACCACGCTGGCCGACGACTGCGTCGTACTCGTCCACGACAAGACCAGTGCCAATCTGCGCTGGGCCAACAACACCCTGACCACCAACGGCGTGATGCACGGCGTGACCGTCACGGTGATCTCGTTCGTCCGCACCGCCGCCGGTGTCTCGACCGGCTCGGTCACCGGCAGCGCGACCACCCAGGCCCAGGTCACCGCGCTCGTGGAGGCCGCCGACGCGGCCGCCCGGGCGGGCTCGCCCGCGGAGGACGCCGCCGATCTGGTCCGCGACCGGGTCTCCCCCGACTGGGCCGACGGGTCGGTCCCCACCGACGTCCACGTGTACGACGCCTTCGCCCCCGCCCTGGGCGAGGCCTTCGGCCGGGCCACGGCGGCCGACCGCGTCCTCTACGGCTTCGTCAACCACGAGGTCACCACCACCTACCTCGGCTCGACGACCGGGCTGCGGCTGCGGCACGTCCAGCCGACCGGCCACTACGGCTGCACCGGCAAGACGGCCGACCTCACCCAGAGCGCCTGGGTCGGGGGCGCGACCCGCGACTTCACCGACGTCGACGCGCTCGCCATGGACGCCACGCTCGCGCAGCGGCTCGGCTGGGGCGCTCGGCAGGTCGCGCTGCCGGCCGGCCGCTACGACACCATCCTGCCGCCGACCGCGGTCGCCGACCTGATGATCGACGCCTACTGGTACGCCGGCGCCCGGGTCGCCTGGGAGGGCCAGTCGGTCTACAGCCGGCGCGGCGCCGGCACCCGGATCGGCGAGCGGATCGCCCACCCCGGGGTCGGTCTGTTCTCCGATCCGTCGTACCCCGCCCTGGAGTGCGCGCCCTTCGCCGTGGCCTCGCGCTCCGGCAACGAGTCCAGCGTCTTCGACAACGGCCTGCCCCTGGCGCGCACCGACTGGATCCGCGACGGCGAGCTGACCGCGCTGCTGCAGACCCGGCACTCCGCCGCGATGACCTCGCAGCCGGTCACCCCGGCCATCGACAACCTGGTGCTGAGCGTCGACGGCGCCACCGGCTCCGTCGAGGACCTGGTCGCCGGCACCGAGCGCGGCCTGCTGCTGACCTGCCTCTGGTACATCCGCGAGGTCGACCCGCAGTCGCTGCTCCTCACCGGGCTCACCCGCGACGGCGTCTACCTCGTCGAGAACGGCGAGATCACCGGCGCGGTCAACAACTTCCGGTTCAACGAGAGCCCGATCGACCTGCTCGGCCGGTTCACCCACGCGTCCGCGACGGTCCCGAGCTTCAGCCGCGAGTGGGGCGACGACTACTTCTCCCGTACGGCGACCCCCGCCCTGCGGGTCCCGGACTTCAACATGTCGAGCGTGTCGCAGGCGCAGTGACGCAACCCGGTGCCGTGGTCGGGCGTATCCCTCCCGACAACCGACACGACGCACCAGGAGCACCACCATGCACAGCACCACCCGCCTCGCCCTCGCCACCGTCTCCCTGATCGGGACGGTCGCCGGCGTGGCGTTCACGCCCGCCTCCGCGACCGCAGGCCCCGAGTCCGTCCGGGAGCGTGGCGTCGTCCTCGCCTGCACCGGCACCCTGAAGGAGAGGCAGGTCGTGGTCGAGGTCTACGAGAACGACACCTACGGCAACTCCGTCTCCGTCGTCATCGGCGATCCGGACGCGGGAGGGGTCCACGGATCGAGGAGCACCACGACGAGCGTGTGGGCCGGCCGGCGAGTAGAGGCCACCGTCCGGGTCCAGGGCCGGCGGGCCGCCGTCACGGGCGTGGCCAGGAAGACCGGTCCGCGCATCGCCGTCCACGACGAGTTCGACGACGCCGGCCAGCACATCGTCGCGGACGGCTTCCACCGCCGCCTCCGCACCGACCTGACCCTGACCTACCGCAAGAGCCGGGTCCCGCTCACCTGCGCCCCGGCCTTCCGCTACGACGTCCAGGTCACCAAGGAGGACCTGCCCTGATCGCGCCACGCCGAGTCAGCACTACTGGTGCTGACTCGGCCCTCAACTCCTGCTGACTCGGCGCTACTCGGCGAAGGCCTCGGGGGGCGGGCAGGCGCAGACCAGGTTGCGGTCGCCGTACGCCTGGTCGATCCGGGCCACGGGCGGCCAGTACTTGTCCGGGTCGACGCCGGTCGGGAAGACGGCCAGCTCGCGGGAGTACGGACGGTCCCAGTCGCCGACCAGGGCCCGCGACGTGTGCGGCGCGCCGCGCAGCGGCGACTCCTCGGGGCTCCACTCCCCCGCGCCGACCCGGTCGATCTCGGACTTGATGGCGATCATGGCGTCGCAGAACCGGTCGATCTCGGCCAGGTCCTCGGACTCGGTCGGCTCCACCATCAGGGTGCCGGCCACCGGGAACGACATGGTCGGGGCGTGGAAGCCGTAGTCGACGAGCCGCTTGGCCACGTCGTCGACGCTCACGCCGGTCTCCTTGGTCAGCCCCCGCACGTCGAGGATGCACTCGTGGGCGACCAGCCCACCGTGACCGGTGTAGAGCACCGGGAAGTGCTCGCCGAGCCGCGCCGCCACGTAGTTGGCCGACAGCACCGCCGACGCGGTCGCCCGGGTCAGGCCCTCGGCGCCCATCAGCCGGATGTAGGCCCACGAGATCGGCAGGATCCCCGCCGAGCCGTACGGCGCCGCGCTGATCGGACCGATGCCCGCCCGCTTGTCGGCCTCCGGGTGCATGCCGTGCGTCGGCAGGTACGGCGCCAGGTGCGCGCGTACGGCGACCGGCCCTACGCCCGGTCCGCCCCCACCGTGCGGGATGCAGAAGGTCTTGTGCAGGTTCAGGTGGGAGACGTCCCCGCCGAACTCACCGGGCTTCGCGTAGCCGAGCAGCGCGTTGAGGTTGGCGCCGTCGACGTACACCTGGCCGCCGTGGGCGTGCACGACCTCGCAGAGCTCGGTGATCGTGTCCTCGTAGGCGCCGTGCGTCGACGGGTAGGTCACCATGATCGCCGCCAGGTCGTCGGCGTGCTTCTCGCACTGCGCGCGCAGGTCGACCAGGTCGACGGTGCCGTCGTCGGCGGCCTTGACGACCACCACCCGCATGCCGGCCATCACCGCGGACGCGGCGTTGGTGCCGTGGGCCGAGGACGGGATCAGGCAGACGTCGCGCGTGGCGTCGCCGTTGGCCCGGTGGTAGCCACGGATGGCGAGCAGGCCGGCGAGCTCGCCCTGCGAGCCGGCGTTCGGCTGGATCGACACCCGGTCGTAGCCGGTGACCTCGGCCAGCCAGCCCTCCAGCTCGGTGACCAGTTGGAGGTAGCCGGTGGCGTCCTCGGCGGGCGCGAACGGGTGCAGGTCGGCGAAGCCCGGCAGCGACACCGGCTCCATCTCGGTGGTGGCGTTCAGCTTCATCGTGCAGGAGCCGAGCGGGATCATCCCGCGGTCCAGCGCGTAGTCGCGCGCGGACAACCGCCGCAGGTAGCGCAGCATCGCGGTCTCGCTGTGGTGCGTCGAGAACACCTCGTGCGTGAGGTACGGCGTCCGCCGCCGCAGGGACTCCGGAAGCGACTCGCCCGCGGCCGCGTCGACCGCCTCCAGGTCGGCCTCCACGCCGAAGGCGTCGAGCAGCCGGACCAGCGTCGAGCGGGTCGTGCACTCGGAGGTCGAGACCCCGACCCGGTCGGCGTCGACGAGCCGGAGCTGCAGGCCCAGCTCGCGGGCCTTCGCGACGACGTCGGACGCCCGGCCCGGCACGACCACCTCGACGGTGTCGAAGAACTCGGCGTGCGAGACCGACAGACCGCCCCCGGCGAGGGCGGCGGCCAGCACCGCGGCGTACCGGTGCGTGCGCGTCGCGATCGCCCGCAGCCCCTCGGGACCGTGGTAGACGGCGTACATCGAGGCGACCACGGCGAGCAGCACCTGGGCGGTGCAGATGTTGGAGGTCGCCTTGTCGCGACGGATGTGCTGCTCGCGCGTCTGCAGCGCGAGCCGGTACGCCGGGCGCCCCTCGGCGTCGACCGAGACGCCGACGAGCCGCCCGGGCAGGTGCCGCTCCAGGCCGGCCGCGACGGCCATGTAGCCGGCGTGCGGGCCGCCGTAGAAGAGCGGGACGCCGAAGCGCTGGGTGGAGCCGACGACCACGTCGGCGCCGAGCTCGCCGGGCGACTCCAGCAGCGTCAGGGCGAGCAGGTCCGCGGCCACGACGGCCAGTGCGTTGCGCTCGTGGGCCGCCTCGATCACCGACCGCGGGTCGAGGATCCGGCCCGATGCGCCGGGGTACTGCACGAGCACGCCGGACAGCTCGCCCTCCGGGAGCCCGGCGGACAGGTCGGCGACGACGACCGCGATACCCATCGCCTCGGCTCGGGTGCGGACGACCTCGATGGTCTGGGGCAGTGCGTCGGCGTCGACGACGAAGGGACCGGACGCCTTGCGGTTGCCCCGTCGTACGAGCGTCATGGCCTCGGCCGCGGCCGTGCCCTCGTCCAGCAGGCTCGCGTTGGCGGTGGGCAGCCCGGTGAGGTCGCCGACCACGGTCTGGAAGTTGATCAGCGCCTCCAGCCGACCCTGCGAGATCTCAGGCTGGTACGGCGTGTAGGCGGTGTACCAGCTCGGGTCCTCGAGCACGTTGCGCCGGATCACCGGCGGCGTCAGGGTGGCGTGGTACCCGAGGCCGATCATCGCCTCCCCCGGGCGGTTGGCGCCGGCGATGGCTCGGAGCTCGCGGGCGGTCTCGTCCTCGGTGAGGGCCGGCGGCAGGTCCAGCTCGGCGGCCGGGCGGATGCCCCCCGGGACGGCGGCGGCCATCAGGGCCTCGAGCGAGTCGAACCCGAGCCGGGCCAGCATCGTGTCGACGTCGGCGGGACGCAGCCCGACGTGGCGGTCGGCGAACGGGAGGGCGGCATCGAGCTCGGCGAGCGATGGGACGTCAGACAACGGGGCTCCTCGAATCCAGAAGATGGGTCGATCGGCCTCCCCCTCTGTCGGAGCGCCGTCGCTCCTCCAGAGTCGCCTGCTCCACGCGGTCCGGTGGCCTGAGAGGTTCCGGGGAGGAATTGCCCCTTCGGCGCCCCGCCCGGCGAACCGGTCGAGGACTCTCCCGCGCGGGATGGTCAGCAGATCAGAATCTACCAGCCGCAACGCGAACGGTCCGCCACCCCGAAGGGCGGCGGACCGCGCAGAAGTCGATAAGTCGACCTGTGGTCGAGTCGATGTGTCTCCGAATCGTCAACCGGCGTTGCGGGCCGCCCGGCGCGCGGCGAGCTCGTCGCTGGCACTCGCGGCCGGAGCGTCCTCGGCGGTGCGCTCGCTGGGCAGCTCGGCGAGGGTGCCCTCGATCTCGCGCCAGACCCCGCCGATCGCGATGCCGAAGACGCCCTGCCCACCCTGGAGCAGGTCGATGACCTCGTCGTTGCTGGTGCACTCGTAGACCGAGGCACCGTCGCTCATCAGGGTGACCCGGGTGAGGTCCTCGGTCCCCCGCTCGCGCAGGTGCTGGACCGCGGTGCGGATCTGCTGCAGCGAGATGCCGGCGTCGAGCAGACGCTTGACGACCTTCAGCAGCAGGATGTCCTGGAAGGAGTAGAGGCGCTGCGAGCCGGACCCCTTGGCGCCGCGCACCGTCGGCTCGATCAGGCCGGTGCGGGCCCAGTAGTCGAGCTGGCGGTAGGTGATGCCGGCCGCGTTGCACGCCGTCGGACCCCGGTAGCCGGTGTCGCTGGGCAGCGGCGACACGTCGTCGGTGAAGAGGAGCCCCTGCTCGTCGGCAGCCTCGACAGCCGCGGCTGCCTCGGGGTTCAGCTCCTGCTCGTGCTCGTTCACACGGTCCTCCGGGGGTCTACTCCGTTTGCACGTAACTACCGGGGAAGGTGCTGGTGCCGAGCGCGAGGCACAACCACAGCGGTGGAGTTACAACAGAGACAGTTCAAGGTATGCCCCAGCCGGGAGGTGGTCAAAGACGTCGGCGGCGTGTCGCAACCCTCAACCTCAGGTTGAGGGTGAGGGCTACTGCGCCTCGAAGTCCTCGGGGGTGACCTGGTCGAGGAACTCGCGGAACTTCTCGACCTCGTCCTCCTGCTCGGCCGGCACGGCGAGACCGGCCTCGTCGAGGACCTCCTCGGCGCAGACGATCCGGGTCCCGGTCCGCAGCGCCAGGGCGATCGAGTCGGACGGCCGTGCACTCACCTCGGCGCCGGACCCGAAGACCAGCGTCGCGAAGAAGACGCCGTCCTTGACATCGGTGATCCGGACCTCGGTCAGCTCGTTGCCGGTCGCCTCGAGCACGTCCTTCATCAGGTCGTGCGTCAGCGGCCGGGGCGGCACCACTCCCTGCTGGGCGAAGGCGATCGCCGTCGCCTCCACAGCGCCGATCCAGATCGGCAGGTAGCGCTCCCCCGAGACCTCGCGCAGCAGCACGATGGGCTGGTTCGACGGCATCTCCACCCGGACACCCATGACATCCACTTCGCGCACATCGCCACCCTACTCCGGCCGACGACATGACCCCGAGGGCCCTACGACGAGCGCAGACCGGCCTTCACCAGCGTCGCGTGCAGCCGCACCGAGAGCGCGGCGATCTCGCTCACGGCCTCCTCGGCGCGGGCCTTGGCGGCGGCGTCCCGACCGCGCTTGTGGGGGGCGACGACCTGCTCGACCAGGCCGACCTCGCGGTCGGCGGCGGTCTTGAAGGCACGCAGGTGGCGCGGCTCGAAGCCGAAGTCGGCGAGCTCGCGGGCGGTCTGGGCGATGACCAGGCAGTCGGTGTCGTAGTGACCGGTGCCGGGACGCGGCGAGATCAGGCCGAACTGCTCGAGCTGGTCGAGCAGGTCCTCGGAGATCTCGGCGATCTTGACCAGCTCGCGCCGGGAGAGCCGCAGCTGATCATGGCGACGGAAGGACTCGGGCGAGGGCAGCCCGTCGGCGGCGAGCGCGACCCGCGGGACCGTGGGGACCACGGCATCGATCGGCGGCGGCTCGAGCCCGCGGTCGATCGCGTCGAGGTGCTCCCCGATCACCTTCAGCGGGAGGTAGTGGTCGCGCTGCATGCGCAGCACGTAGCGCAACCGCTCGACGTCCTCGGCCGAGAACTTCCGGTAGCCCGACGGTGTGCGGTCGGGCTTGATCAGGCCCTTGTCCTCGAGGAACCGGATCTTCGGGATGGTGATGCCCGGGAAGTCGGGTCGCAGGAGGTCGAGCACCTCCCCGATGTTCATCCGCCCCCGGGACGAGCCCGGGGTCGGCGCCGTCACGGCCACGGGCTCAGGCGCTCTCGTGCCCGGAGAAGAAGACCAGCCGGTACTTGCCGATCTGCACCTCGTCGCCGTCGGTCAGCAGCACCCGGTCGATCCGGTCGCGATTGACGTAGGTCCCGTTGAGGCTGCCGACGTCGCTGACCGTGAACGACGCACCCTCGCGCGTGAACTCGGCGTGCCGGCGGGACACGGTGACGTCGTCGAGGAAGATCTCGCTGTCCGGGTGCCGACCGGCCTTGACCACGTCGGCGTCGAGCAGGAACCGGCTCCCGGAGCCGGGGCCGCGCTGGACCACCAGGAGCGCGTGGCCCGTCGGGAGCGCGTCGACCGCGGCCGCGTCGACCGGGTTGAGCTGACGGTCCGAGGTCTCCGCCTTGTCACCGACCCCGATCTGGATCGTGGCCGTGGACTCCCCCACCGGCTCGTTGACGGTCGTGTCGTCGGCCGCGGGCGCCGGCTCGGCGCTCGCGAGCCGGGTCCCGCACTGCGAGCAGAAACGGGCGTCGTCGGGGTTCTGCCTGCCACATGCTGTGCAGAACGGCATCGGTCATCCTCCGGAGTCGTGCGTGAAACCCCAGGTCCCCCAAGGCGGAACCCTCAAGGCCGGGCTGAGGTTGACGGTTGTTCGAACCTATCAGCCCGAGCCTCGGGCTCAAGCCGGTTCGGGCCTTGCAGGCGGGACGATCAGGAGCCGAGCGACTCGACGTACGCCGCGGCGTCCATCAGCTCGTCGAGCTGGGTCGGGTCGGACGGGACGACCTCGAAGAGCCAGCCGCCGGAGTAGGGGTCGTTGTTGACCAGCTCGGGGGTCGCGTCGAGGGCCTCGTTGCGGGCCACCACCTCGCCGGAGACCGGCGCATAGACGTCGCTGACCGACTTGGTCGACTCCAGCTCGCCGCAGGTGCTGCCGGCCTCGATGGTGTCGCCGACCTCGGGGAGCGAGACGTAGACGATGTCGCCGAGGGCGTCCTGGGCGAAGTGGGTGATGCCCACCCGGACCGACCCCTCCTGCTCACCGGGCGAGCGCAGCCACTCGTGCTCGGAGGTGTACTGAAGGTCGTCGGGGTACAAGGCGTCTCCTCTGGTCCGAGCGGGCGGGGCGGTGCGGCGGTGCCTGCGAAGGTTACTGCCCGGGAGCGGCCTGGGCGTACTCCGGATCCACGACGTCGCGCACCGCGGTGATCTCGAGGCGGCCGGGGTCCTTGAAGGTGAGGGTGCCCCCGTCGATCTCCTCGACCTGGTACCGCGGCCCGAGCGGGAAGGTGAGCGCACCCTCGAGGCTGTGCGGATCCCCGATCACGTCGAAGACGTACGGCGGCTCGAGCTGCTGCCCGTCGATCACGATCCCGCCCACGCCCTCCGAGAAGGCGCTCTGCGCCACCAGCCGGACCTGCCCGTCGACCTGGATCGCCTCGGCACTGCCGGTGCGCAGCTCCTGGACCATGTCGAGCAGGGTCTCGGCGCTGACCGGGCCGGTCTTCTCCTTCACGGTGATCCGGAGGCCGGGCCCCGTCACCGGCACCTGGCCGGCGAGGATCCGCAGCGTCTCGGCCTCGGTCCGGGCCTGCCCGAGAGCGGCCTGGCGACGGTCGGAGTCGGAGCGGAGCTCGTCGCGGGTGTCCTCGAGCCGCGAGATCTCGGCCTCGGCCCGCTGGCTGGTGCCGGCCAGGCCGGTGAGCACGTCGATCAGGTCCTGCTCGCGGTAGCCGGCGAAGTCGGCGTCGTCGACCTGGGTGTCGCGGACCTGGGTGATCGCCGCGAACGCCAGCAGCCCGAGCAGCACGGCCACCACGGCCTGACCACGCGACGGGCGGGTCAGGGCCCGCTGCAGCCGCTCCCGTCCGCTGGCGGGAGCCTCGTCGGGGGTCGGGTCAGGCATGGAACAGGTGCCTCCGGATCGCCGCGACGTTCGAGAAGATCCGGATGCCGAGGACGACGATGACGCCGGTCGAGAGCTGGCCGCCGACGCCGAGCTGGTCGCCGAGGTAGACGATCGCCGCCGCGATCACGACGTTGCTCACGAACGACACCACGAAGACCTTGTCGTCGAAGATGCCGTCGAGGTAGGCGCGCAGGCCGCCGAACACGGCGTCGAGGGCGGCGACCACGGCGATGGGCAGGTAGGGCTCCAGGGACTGCGGGACGTCAGGCTCGAAGACGAGCCCGAGCACGATCCCGGCGAGCAACCCGAGTGCGGCGATCACGGCGTGGTTCCCTCCTCGGCCCTACGGTCGGACTGCGTCGTGGCCACGGAGGCGTTCCGCAGTCGCTTGTCGCGGGCGGCCGGCAGCACCATCGAGTCCTCATTGTCCATGTCGAAGCGGAAGCCGTAGCGGTCTTGGAGCGCGTCGAACCGCTCGAACGTGTCGGTGTCGAGCAGGTCGGCGGCGAGCCGGCCCGAGTCGCCGATCGCCTGCAGCATGTAGGGCGGCAGCAGCGCCGACGACTCCACGTTGATGGCGACGTCGGAGTTGTTGATCGAGGTCACCACGCTGAGCCGGTGCCCGTTGAGCGCGATCGCCTCCGCGCCCGCCTGCCACAGGCCGTTGATCAGCAGGAAGAGGTCCTCCTTGCGGATCCGCTCCTCCCCCTGCTCGGGATCGTCGACGGTGATCCGGACGCCCGGGCCGCGCACCGCCACCCCACCGGTGCGGACCGAGAGACGCTCGTTGGCGTCGGCCACCGACTGCTGGGCGGCGTCGGTGCGGTCCTGCTCGTCCTCGAGATCGGCGATCTCGTCGCGCAGGTCGGCGAGGCTCACCTGCTGCGCGGCCACATCGGCCCGCTGGTTGAGGATCTGCTCGATCAGGCTCTCCCGGCCCGCGTCGACCGTGTCGGCGTTGCGGTTGGTCTGCACCGCCGCGGTCGTGACCAGCACGCCGAAGACGGCGACGACCGCCACCACGGCAGCGGTACGACGACCGCGGTGTCCCGGTGGCGGGTTCGCCCCGCCGCGGGCCACGCGCCGCTCGGCGGCGTGCAGGTAGTCCTCGTCGAGGGACTGCTGGGTGATCAGGGTGAGCAGCGGCATGGTCACCCGGGCTGGCAGCCGCTCCCTCGTGTCAGCCATGGCGGGCCGCCGTCGTCCGGCGCTCGGTGGTGGCGAGCAGCCGGCGTACCTGCCAGGCGTAGAGGACGCCGGCCCACCAGTAGAGACCGATCCCCCAGAACGCGAAGGCCCAGCCGAAGACGTCGGCGAGCGTGGCGACCGTCCCGTCGCCGTCGCCCAGGAGCAGCAGCGGGAAGGCGTAGAGCAGGTTGAAGGTGGCGGCCTTGCCCAGGAAGTGCACGGGTAATGCGCTGTAGCCGCGGGTCCGCAGCAGCGGCACCAGGCCCCACATCAGCAGGTCGCGCAGCGGCAGCGAGACCGCCATCCACCAGGGGATGACGTCGCGCAGGGCCAGGCCGACGACGACCGCCAGGATGTAGAGCCGGTCGGCGACCGGGTCCAGGATCTGCCCGACCACCGTGGTCTGGTTGAACCGGCGCGCGAGCCAGCCGTCGGCGAAGTCGGTGAAGCCGGAGACCATCAGCAGGGCCAGCGCCCACCCGTCGGCCTCGGGTCCCAGCACCAGCCAGAGGAAGACCGGGACCCCGGCGAGGCGCAGCATGCTGAGCACGTTGGGCAGCGTCCATACCCGGTTGGTCGCCGCACCCTCGTCCACCACGGTCGACACCCTAGATCGTGGGGAGGTCAGACCTGCTCCTCGAGGTGTGCCGCGTCGCGGATCTCTCCGATCAGCTCCTCGATCACGTCCTCGAGCGTGGCCAGTCCGACGGTGGTGCCGTCGGGGTCGACCACCCGCGCCATGTGGGCGCCACGCCGCTGCAGCTGCTCCAGCGCGTCGTGCAGCGCGTCCTGCCCGGTGACCGGCGCGAACGGTCGGATCCACTTGTCCTCGATCGGGCGCAGGCGACGCTCCTCGTCGGGCTCCAGCACGTCCTTGATGTGCAGGTAGCCGAGCAGCTCGCCGTCGTCGCCCTCCACCGGGAACCGGCTGAAGCCGGTCGCGGCGCAGAGCGCCTCGACGTCGGCGGCGGACGAGCCCCGCCGTACGGTCGAGAGGGTCGCCCGGGGCATCAGCACCGCGGACACGGTCTTCTCCGTGAAGCCGAGCGCACCCGCCAGCCGGTCGTACTCGTCGTCCTCCAGCAGTCCCTCTCCCCGGGACTCCTCGACCAGCGCCGCGACCTCCTCGCGGGTGTAGCTGGAGCTGATCTCGTCCTTGGGCTCCACCTTCAGCAGCCGCAGGGTGCCGTTGGCGATCGCGTTGAGCGCGACGATGACGGGGCGCAGGACGGTCACGACGCCGAGCATCGGCGGACCGAGCACGAGGGCGGCCCGGTCGGGGCCGGCGATCGCGATGTTCTTCGGGACCATCTCGCCGAGCACGACGTGCAGGAAGACCACGATGGCCAGCGCGATCACGAACGAGATCGGGTGCACCAGCCCGTGCGGGACGTGCAGTCCCTCGAACAGCGGCTCCAGCAGGTGGGCGACGGCGGGCTCGCCGACCGCACCCAGCCCGACCGAGCAGATGGTGATGCCGAGCTGGGCGCCCGCCATCATCAGCGAGACGTTCTCCATGGCGCGCAGGGTGGTGCGCGCCATCCGCGAGCCGGCCTGGGCGCGCGGCTCGATCTGGCTGCGCCGAGCCGAGATGAGCGCGAACTCCGCGCCGACGAAGAAGGCGTTGAAGGCGAGCAGCAGCAGGGCCACCACGAGGGCGGTGTAGTCGCTCATCAGGCGTCCGTCCCTTCCAGCAGCCGCAACGACAGGCGGTCGACCCGGAGGCCGTCCATGTGCTCGACGGTCAGCACCGCGAGCTGCTCGCGCGGCTCGTCGGGGTCGGAGCGGTCGGGCACCGGCACCTCGGCCAGGTCGCCGCGCTGCGGGATCCGGCCGAGCACCTTCAGCACCAGGCCGGCGACGGTGTCGTAGTCCTCGTCGTCGGGCAGCTCGATGCCGGTCAGGTCCTCCACCTCGTCGGGACGCAGCAGGCCCGAGATCGACCAGGACCCGTCGCGCCGGTGGCGGGCCCGGGAACCGCTGCGGTCGTGCTCGTCGGAGATGTCACCGACGATCTCCTCGATCACGTCCTCGAGGGTCACGATGCCGGCGTGCCCGCCGTACTCGTCGAGGACGACGGCCATCTGGAAGCCGTCCTCGCGCAGCAGCGCCAGCAGCGGGTCGAGGCGCAGCGAGTCCGGGACCACGATCGGCTTGACCATCAGGTGCTTGACCTTGGTGGTCGAGCGCTCGTGCAGCGGCAGCGCGACGGCGTGCTTCACGTGGACCGTGCCGACCACGGCGTCGTCGGCGTCGAGCACCGGGAAGCGGGAGTGCCCGGTGTGCCGGGCGGCGTCGATGATCGCGCTGGCCCGGTCGTTGACCTCGAGGCTGTAGGTGCGCACTCGCGGCGTCATGATCTCGCCGGCGGAGCGGGTGCCGAACTCCACCGAGCGCTCCATCAGCTCGGCGGTCTCGGCGTCGAGGGTGCCCTCGTCGGCCGAGCGCTGGATCAGCGAGGCCAGCTCGGTGGAGCTGCGCGCCGAGCGCAGTTCCTCCTGCGGCTCGATCCCGAGCCGGCGGACCAGGGCGTTCGCGGAGCCGTTGAGGAAGCGGATCGGGATCCGGTTGACGGCGGTGAACGCGCGCATCACGCCCTGCGTGGCCCGAGCGGTCTCGAGCGGCAGCGCGATCGCATAGTTCTTGGGCACCAGCTCGCCGAACAGCATGGTCAGGACGGTGCCGAGGACCAGGCCGAACGCGATCGCGATCGGGCTCACCGCGCCGGACGGCGTGCCCACCGCCTCCAGCGGACCGCGGACCAGCTCGGCGATCGCCGGCTCGGCTAGGAAGCCGATGCCGAGGTTCGTGAGCGTGATGCCGACCTGGGCGCCGGAGAGCTGGGTCGAGAGGCTGCGGAGCGCGGTCTGCACGCCCTGGGCGCCGGCGTCGCCGGCGGCCGCCGCCTGCTCGACCCGGTTGCGGTCGACGGTGACGAACGAGAACTCCGCCGCGACGAAGACGCCGCACAGCAGGACCAGCACCAGGGCGAGGGCCAGGAGCAGGAGGGAGGTGGTCATCGGCGCTCCCCTGACGGGAGCGAACTACTTTGAGAGCCGTCCATGGGGCGGGAGGTGAGTCCTTCGAGACGTAGCCGGATGAGTCGCAAAGCATACTGACCCGTGACCTGATCCGCCGCACTCCGGGAGCTCCTCGCCTTAGGCTGGACGCGGTCGCCTCGAGCTCCCGGGGCGGTCGGCCTCCTCGTCCCCCTCCGTGGAGAACCTCCATGCCACCCCTCTCGGGCACCCGTCGCACGCTCCTGACCGGCTCGGTCGCGGTCGCCGGCAGCGGCTCCGCCGTCCTCCTCCCCTCGACCGCCGACGCCGCCGTGTCCTACCGCGCCGCCCGCTACCGCGGCCGCCGCAAGCTCCTCTCGGCCGCCGACCGGCACCTCGTCAACCGCTTCTCGTACGGCGTCACGCCCGCCCTCACCCAGCAGGTACGACGGGCCGGTGGCGCCGAGAAGTGGTTCGCCCGGCAGCTCCGGCCGGGCAGGGTCTCCGACCGCGGCGTGCCGAACCACTTCGGATGGTGGTCCGGCCTGTCCCGCGGGCCGGCCGAGCTCTGGAAGCGTCAGGCCGCCGACGTCGAGGGGGTCTGGGAGGTCACGGCCGACTACGCCCGCGCCTGCCTGCTCCGGCGGACCTACTCGCGCCGCCAGGTCCTGGAGGTGATGACCGAGTTCTGGGAGAACCACCTGCACGTCCCGGTCGACGGCGACGCGCACGGACTGTTCCGGGCGTCGTACGGCCGGACGATCCGCAAGCACGCGCTCGGCCGCTTCGACCAGATGCTCCAGGCCACGACGGTGCACCCCGCGATGCTCGTCTACCTCGACGGCGCGGTGTCGACCGCCCGGCACCCGAACGAGAACCTCGGTCGCGAGCTCCTCGAGCTGCACACCGTCGGCCGCGGCGCCTACACCGAGGCCGACGTCCGCGGGTCGGCCCGGATCCTCACCGGCTGGCACGTCGACATGTGGAAGACCTGGAAGCCGTCCTACGTCCCCGCCGACCACGCCACCGGCTCGGTCTCGGTCGTCGGGTTCAAGCACCCCAACCGCTCGCGGGACGGGCGCGCGGTGACCATGGCCTACCTCGCGCACCTCGCCCACCACCCGGCGACGGCGCGCCACCTGGCCCGGAAGCTCGCGGTCAAGTTCGTCCGCGACAACCCGTCGCCCGCCCTGGTCTCCCGGCTGGCCCGGGTCTATCTGAAGAACGACACCGCGATCGCGCCGGTGCTGCGGGCGCTGGTCGCGTCGAAGGAGTTCAAGCGCTCCGCCGGCGACAAGGTGCGCGACCCCGGCGAGGACCTGGTCGCCACCCTCCGGGTGCTCGGCGTGCGCGTCGCGCGTCCGCCCGAGGGGAGGAAGGGCGACGAGTACGCCGCGACCCAGGTGCTCTGGCAGGCCAGCAGCATCGGCACCACGCCGTTCGGCTGGCCCCGACCGGACGGACAGCCGATCGACAGCGAATCCTGGTCGTCGCCGTCCCGGCTGATCGCCTCGATGCAGGTCCACTACAGCCTCAGCGGCGGCTGGTGGCCGAAGACCGGGATCGCGTACCGCAAGCCCCGGCAGTGGCTGCCCCGGCGGTCGATCCGCTTCGACCAGCTCGTGGACCACCTCTCCCAGCAGCTGCTCGGCCGGCACTCGACCAAGCGGCTGCTGGCCGCCTGCTGCCAGGCGGTCGACGTACGCCCGCACGAGCGGATCACCGCCGACCACGGCCTGGTGAAGTGGTCCTTCCCCCGGCTGCTCGTCACCTTCCTCGACACCCCCACCCACCTGACCCGGTGATCGCGATGACCTCCCCGACCCCCTGCTGCCCGGAGTACGCCGCCGTCACCCGCCGTGGGCTCTTCCGTGGCGTCGCGCTCGCCGGCGTCACCACCGTCGTCGGCTCCGCCGTGGTGACCACCTCACCCGCGCAGGCCCTGGCGCCCGCCAAGTCCGTGCTCGTCGTGCTCTCGTTGCGCGGCGCGGCGGACGGCCTGTCGCTGGTGGTGCCCTACACCGACCCCGTCTACTACGCCGCCCGCCCGAAGATCGCCATCCCGGCGGACCGGCTGCTCGCGCGCAACGGGACCTTCGGCCTGCACCCGCGGCTGAGCGCCCTGGTCCCGCTCTGGACCGCGGGCAAGGTCGCGGCCATCCACGCCACCGGCCTGCCGGTCGCGAACCGGTCCCACTTCGCCGCCATGGAGGCTGTCGAGGACGCCAACCCGGGCTCGACCACCCGCCAGGGCTGGCTGAACCGGCTGATCGGCAGCGACGCGACCCGCTCCCCGCTCGAGGGGTTCCACCTCGGTCGCAGCGTCGTCCCGACCTCCCTGTACGGCCCCCAGCCGGTGATGGCCGCGGACCGGCCGGACGGGCTCTCGATCCCGGCCGGCGACCAGCGCGGCCGCACCCGGTCCCTGCACACCCTCTGGGACTCGGACCGCTCCCCGCTCGGCCGGGGGATGCGGTCGGCCTTCGAGGCGGTGAACGGGTTCGGGCCGGTCCAGGACGCCGCCGACCGCACCAGCAGCTACCCGGCGACCGACCTCGGCAAGGCCCTCGCCCAGGTCGCCCGGGTGGTCCGGGGCGACGTCGGGACCGAGGTGATCACCGTCGACCAGGGCGAGTGGGACCACCACAACGGTCTCGGGACGCTCGAGTGGGGCTCGATGCGCGACAACGCCCAGGAGCTGGCCACGGCCGTGGCGGCGTTCTTCGGCGACCTCGGCCCGCACACCGGCAAGGTCACGATGGTGGTGCTCAGCGAGTTCGGGCGCCGGGTCCAGGAGAACGCGAACTTCGGCCTGGACCACGGTCACGGCAACGTCATGCTGGCGATCGGTGCGGGCGTGAAGGGCGGCTACTACGCGAGCTGGCCCGGCCTGACCAACACCTCCGACGCCGACCTGCGGGTCACCACCGACTACCGCAACGTCCTGGCCGACGTCGTCCAGTCCCGCTTCGGCGCCTCGATCCCCCGGGTCTTCCCGGGGCTGAAGCGCAAGCGGGTCGGGTTCATGCAGGGCGTCTGATCCGGCCGTACGACGCGGTGCAGCAGGCCAGGTCGACGGCGAGGGCACGGCGGGCCGGGGGTTCAGGTCGATCCCGCTCGCTCCCGGGCGTGCTCGGTGATCGCGGTGCCGGCCGCGTCGACCTCCTGGCCGAGGGTCAGCACGTCGCCCTGGATCGCGGCCGGCCTCTCCTCCTGCTCGGGCGTCAGCTCGAAGGTGGTGAGGTCGTCGACCGAGATGCCTGCCTTTGCCGGCTCGTCGGACAGCCTGCTGACGGCCTCGCGGACCCGATCCCGCTGGTCCGCGATCTCCACGGACGCGGTCTCGGCCAGCCTCTCGGTCGTCTCGGCGAAGGTGTCGAAGGTCTCCGATGCGCCCCGACCGGCCAGGAGCGAGGGGAAGTCCGCCACGCTCTCGCAGTCGGACTCGTCCGCGGCGCCGCTGGCCGAGGTGTCGACGCCGTCAACCGGGTCGCCGTCACTGCACCCGGTCTGCACCGCCGCTCCCGCCGCCGCTGCGGCCGCCCACGTCGCGATCGTGCGCATCCGACGGTCCCCTCGGGTCGGGACGCGGCGAACCCCCGCGCCGCGCACCACCCTTGTCACGGGTGGCGCACGGGCGGGGGTCCGTGGTGCGTCAGCTCGAGGGGGACGGCGAGGCCGAGTCGTCGGACCCGTCGAGGTCGATGTCGCACTCGGACTCGGCGTGGTCGGAGATCTTCTCGCCCGCTCCGTCGAGGTCCTCGCCGATCTTGGTCAGCTCCTCCTGAAGCGTGGCCATGGCCTCGGGGTCGGCGCTCTGCAGCGCCGTGGGGTCGTCGAGGTCCTCGATCGACAGACCGGCCTCCTCGAGCTTGTCCTCGAGCTGGCCGAACGCGTCCTGGATCTTCTCCCAGTCGCCGGACACCTCGTCCGGCGCCTCGTCGGCGAGCTCCTCGGCGGCGTCCTTGAACTTCGTGAAGCTCGAGGCGTCCGAGGTGTTCTGGAGGGTGTCACGGAAGCCGCTCAGCTTGTCGCAGTACGACGAGTCGCTGCCGCCCCCGCCACTGGCGTCGTCGCTCCCGCTGTCGTCGTCACCGCCGCAGGCGGCGAGCGCGCCGGCCCCCAGCACGATCGCCGCGGCCCACGTCCCGATTCGTCTCACGTCGTCTCCTCTGCTTGGTGACGCGCGCCGATGCGGCGCGCACCCCCGACGGTGCCCACACCCGCCGAGACCGCAAACGTGGCACACCTCATCCGGTGGCCAGCGCGACGCAAGCAGAGCGCGGTCAGGTTCGTCGTCGTGGCCGGAGCCGCTCGCGCGAGAGACCAGCCACGGCGACGTCCCCGTGGGGTCGATCCCCGTGAGCCGAGCTCAGGCGACGAAGGCGAGCTTGCTCTCGACGAGCGCCAGCACCGGCGGGGTGATGTCGGTGATGCCGTGCGTCTGCGCCGCGTGCCCGGCCACCTGGGCCAGCAGCTGATCGCGGTCGGCGTGCTCGAATCGGGCTGCGCATCCCGGCATGACGTCACCGCAGGCGAGCTTGAACAAGGTGGATCCCCCAGATCTTCAATGTGGCAGCCGCACCCAGAGCACGGCCCTCTCCTCATCCTGATCGGCACCGAGGGTGCCGCCATGAGCGATCACCAGGGCTCGGGCCAGGTAGAGGCCGATCGTGACCCCGGTGCCGTCGTCGTTGAGGTCGAACGGCTCGAAGAGCGCCTGCAGGACGTCGAGGTCGATCGGATCGGCATCCCGGACGACGCGCAGCTCCACCCAGGGCGGCACCTCCGCGGTCTCCAACCGCAGCTCGCGCGGGGTCGGGATCGAGTGACCGGCCTGCCACAGGTCGCGCAGCACGTGCCGGAAGAGGTCGGGATCGGCGCGGACCGTGACGTCCGGGCCGAGACCCCCGACCTCGCCGAGATCGGTCAGGCCGTCCGCGAGCTCGCCGACGGTCACCGACCGCGGCTCCAGGCGCAGCCGGCCGAGCGACGCGGCGGCCAGCAGCTCGACGTCGACGACCCGATCGGCGAGCCGGGCCAGGGCGTCGTCGAGCCGGTCGACCGAGCGGGCCAGGACGCTCGGCGGCAGCTCGTCCTCGCGCAGCATCGCCACCCAGCCGCGGGCGACGGTGAGCGGCGAGCGGAGCTCGTGGGCGAAGGCCGCCAGGAAGCGGTCGCGCTGGGTGGCCGCGTCCGGGTCCGGTCGGTTGGTGACCTGCGCCGTACCGGCGTCGACGAAGGTGCGCACCCAGCGCTCGAGGACCGCGGGGTCCACCTGCCAGCGGCGCGCGACGGCGTGCGGCGGCTGACCGCCGAGCACCTCCAGGGTCGCGGCGACCCGGGCGTCCCGGGTCCCGTCGGCGTCCCGGTCGACCGGCACCAGGTGCGGCCGGGGGCGGCGCTGCTCGAAGCTCACGGCCGAAGGATCGGCAGCCGACGGCCCGACGTGAGACTCAGAGCCCGCAGTGGGTGGAGAAGAAGCCGCGCAGCGCCGCCCGGCGCTCGTCGCCGATCGGCAGGAAGTACGACGCCGCGTCGCCCAGCTCGGACGCGACGACCCGGACCCCGACCAGGGTGCCCACCTTGTCCTCGGCGAGGGCGTGCGGGTCACAGCGGGTCGGCACCAGCCGGAGCACGACCTCGGCCGGCGGGTCCTCCGGGCCGAGCGGCACGGCCGGGGTCCGGTCGGCGACCGGGGACCCCGGAGCCGCGCGGAACAGCACGGTGTCCTCGAACCCGCCGAATGCGACGTCGTCACGGTCCCCGGTGGGCGTCAGGGCGACGGGCAGCTCGAAGACCGACGCCCGGCCGGATCCGACGACCCGCGGCGTCCCGAGCTCGACCGTCGCGGCCTCGGCCAGCACCTCCTCGGCGCAGTCGCGGTCGAGGAACAGCCCGATCGCGCCGTACCGGTCGGTCGCCGTGGCCTCCGAGACCTGCTCCGGCCCGTCGTCGATGCGGTAGGTCAGCCGGACGTGCGCGTCGGACCCGTCGCCACACCGGCCGTGGGGCACCTCGAACGGCAGGTCGGCCTCGTTCTCGAAGTCCTTCTCCCCCGCCCACGTGACCTCGCCGAAGCGCGGCGAGCTGATCTCGGCGTGGGTCACCGTGACCTGGCGGTCCGGCTCGTTCACCAGCCGCACGTAGGCCGTCCGCGTGACCCGGAAGAGCCGCCCCTGGTCGACGTAGGCTGTGAGTCCGGCGGGCATCGCGACCACCTCGGGGCCGGTTCCTCCGGGGCCCGAGGAGGCACCTCCCGCGCATCCCCCGAGCGCCACCGCAGCGACCAGCAGGAAGGCGAGTCGCACGCGGAGCACAGCGCTCACTCTAGGACGGCGCACCGATGTCATCAGCCGCAACATTCCAGCCCTATGATCCGCGCGTGCACACGCTCGACGCCCTCGCGTACTTCCCCGACGACCCCACCCGGGTCTACCAGCTCCTGCAGTGGCTGCCGGTCCTCGAGCGGCTCCACGAGGAGCATCCCGTCGGGATCGTCACGCGGGACCCCGAGAGCGCGCAGGTCTGCCTGGACCGCACCTCGCTGCCGGTCTTCCTGGTGCCGTCGTTCCCCGAGCTCACCGAGCTGTACACCGGGCTCGGCGCCAAGGTCGTCCTCTACTGCAACAACTCGATGCGCAACTTCCAGTCGCTCATCGACGGGCGGATGCTGCATGTGCACATCAACCACGGCGAGAGCGACAAGCAGAGCATGGCCAGCAACAACGCCAAGGCCTACGACCGGGTGTTCGTCGCCGGCGAGGCGGCGGTCCAGCGGCACGAGGCCGGGCTGCTGGAGTTCGACACCTCGCGCCTGGTCCGCATCGGCCGGCCCCAGCTCGACCTGCGGCCCGAGCCGATCCTGGGGGCGACGGAGCGCCGTACGGTGCTCTACGCCCCGACGTGGGAGGGCGACGCGGACTACAACGACTACACCTCGGTCGACGTCTTCGGTCCCGAGATCGTCCGGGCGATCCTGGCGGTCCCGGACGTGCGCGTGGTCTACAAGCCGCACCCGAAGGTCACGACGAGCCTCACCCCGGCCATCCGCCGGGGCCACGAGGAGATCCTGGCGCTGGTCGCGGACGCGGCGCGGCAGGAGTCCGGCGCGGGCCACGAGTCGGTGATCGTCGGCGACATCCTCGCCGTGATGCCCGACTGCGACGCGATGATCACCGACGTGTCATCGGTGGGCCTGGACTGGCTCTACCTGCGCACCGAGAAGCCGATCTTCATCACCGACCGGCACCACGACGGCGAGCGACTGCGCCAGGACGTGCCGGTGAGCCGGTGTGCCGACGTCCTCGACACCGCGGCGGTCGCCGATCTCACCGCACTGCTGACCGCGCGACTCGGGCACGACGAGCACCACCTGGCCCGGGTGGCGATGCGCCACCACTACTTCGACGACCTCCAGGTCGGAGACAGCACGACGCGGTTCCTCGGCGCGGTCGCCGAGCTGGTCAAGCTGCGCGACCGGCTGGTCGGCGCGGTGCCGCCGCCGGACACGGCGGCGACCGCCTGACGGGTCAGGCGGTCTCGGCCGAGACGATGACGGCGGAGAGCTTCACGCCCGAGCGGGGGCTGTAGGTCACCGTCGTCCCGACCTCGGCGCCGACGATGGCGCGACCCAGCGGGCTGGCGGGGGTGACCGTGTCGACGCCGGCGGAGGCCTGCTCGACCGAGCCGACGACGTACGTCTCGGGCCCGTCGCCCAGGTCGAGGGTGACGACGTCACCGACGGAGACCACCCCGTCGGTGTGCTGCTGCCGGCCGGCCTGCTCGATCTCGAGCTCGATGGTGGCGATGCGCTCGTCGAGCAGCTGCAGGCGGATGGTCGCCTCGACGTTGGTGGCGCGGTCGGCGACGTCGCCGACGGCCTCGAGGCGGCTCTCGGCCAGGACCTGCTCACGCTCGACGCGGAGCGCCTCGAGGCGCTCGGCGAGGAGGGCCGAGGCGCTGCCCGGGGTGCTGGTGGCGGAGGTGAGGGTCAAGGGAGGCTCCTTCAGGTGTCCGGACGTCGTGCGGCCCGTCCCTGGGACGGTCCGGGCAGAGCCGCAACCACGCTGGTCACGCAGTCATTCCCGCTGCTCCGAGGGGAGAGTAGACCGCGCGGACAAACGGCGTGTTTCCCCGTCGGGAGCAGAGGCGTAACGTCACGGGATCCTGACGCGTTGGGGGGACACGGGTCCAGCCACCGGCCCGGTGCCCGACCTCACGACGGGAGGACCTCATGACCCAGGGAGACGTCGAGACCTACTTCTCCTGCGGCGCCTGGCGCAACCGCGTCGTCGGGCGCGGCGAGCTGCCCGGCCAGCACGCCAGCCGTCAGCAGGCGGTCCGCGTCGGCAGCGTCGTCGCCATCGCCCGGCACGTGCACCACCTGATCCGCTACGCCGGTCCCGGTGGCGCCGAGGACGGCGTGCGAGTCCGAGCCTGATCGGCTGCGAACGGCGACCTGACAGGTTCCTGACAACTCGTCCCTAGCGTCGCCGCCATGCTGACGCTCCGTGGCCGCCGAGCCCTCTCGCTCCTCGCCCTCCCGCTGCTGGTCGCGCTGACCTCCTGCGGGAGCGACGCCTCCGACCCCCGGGTGGCCTCGCTCCCCCCGACCGCGAGCACCCCCGTGGCGACGACCCCACCCGCCGGTGCTCCGACCGGGTCGCCGGCGGACGCCTCCGCAGGACAGGGCGACCGTCGTCCGGTCTTCCGGGTCGACGACAGCCCCGAGCGTCGCGCCACCATCTGGAACGCCTACAACACCTGTCTGCTGGAGAACGGGGCGAAGGCGCCGACGGGCGACGGACCGGCGGTCGCGCTCGGAGCGAACGGCGAGGGCGATCCCGGCGTCCTCGTCGACTACCCCGCCCCACCGGAGGCGCAGGCCGCCTGCCTGCAGCTGGAGCCCGTCCAGCCGCCGGCGCTGGAGGCGGCCACCAACCCGAACTTCCACGAGCAGCGACAGGCCTACGTGCAGTGCCTGCAGGACGGCGGCCTGTGGGTCACCCTCCTCACCGACGACCAGCTCGACTGGACCTACTCCGAGGGCCACTCGGTGCCGGACGACTCGGCCGAGCTCGAGCAGACCTGCCTGGTGCAGGCGTTCGGCGCGGCGTGATGCCGCCCCTGCGCGGGCGGATCCTCGTCGCGGCCGCCGTACTCCTGGTCGCCGCCGGGGGAACCGGGGCCGGGCTGCTGCTGACCGGCGGTGACGCCAGCCCGTCCGGCCCGGACCCCGCCCCCGATGTGGCGACGGTCTCGGTGGTCCGGGGCGACCTCCGCCAGGCCACCCAGGTCACCGGCGAGCTCGGGTACGGCGCCCCGGTGACCGTGACCGGTCGTGGTCCCGGCATCGTCACCTGGCTGCCGTCGGCGGGCCTCACGGTCCGCCGCGGGGAGCAGCTCTACCGGGTCGACGACTCCCCCGTCGCCGTCCTGTACGGCGACCTGCCCCTCTACCGGACGCTCACCGCGGACCCGGGCCCGCCCGAGCGCGACGAGGACGAGGACGAGGACCGGGAGGGCGGGGACGACCCGCCGCCCGACGTACCGCTGCTGACCGGGAACGACGTCGACCTGGTCGCGACCAACCTGGCCGCCCTGGGCCTCTACGGCGGGACGACCGAGGACGCGACCTACGGCTCGCTGCTGGCCGGCGCGGTCGCGGACTGGCAGGAGGCCCGTGGTCTGGAGGGCACCGGGGTCCTGGAGCCGGGCGAGGTCGTCGTGGTCGCGGGCGCCGTGCGCGTCGACGCGGTCACCGCACAGCTCGGCGCGGACGCCGCTGCAGACGTGCTGACCGTGACCAGCACCCGCCGCTCGATCGTCCTGCAGGCACCGCCGGACCTGGCCCGGTCGCTGGCGCCCGGCCGCCGCGTGCGTGTCTCGCTCGCGGACGGGCGACGGGTCCGCACCCGGATCGTCTCCGTCGGGGGCCGGGCCACGAGCGACGACGAGAGTGGCGGCCCGCCCACGGTCGCCGTGGTCGTCGAGGCCGCGCGCGCCCGGCAGCTCGCGGACGCCGTCCTCGGGCCGGTGACGGCCTCGATCACGACCGCCGCCCGGAAGGACGTCCTGCAGGTCCCGGTGACCGCGCTGCTGACCCTGGCCGGCGGCGGGCACGCGGTGGAGCGGCCCGACGGCACCCTGGTGCCGGTCACCCTCGGGATGGTGGCCGACGGCCTGGTCGAGGTGACGGGTCTCGAGGACGGCGACACCGTCGTGGTGGCGTCGTGACCGTCCTGCGGCTGACCGCCGTCCGCAAGGAGTACGCCGGCGGAGTGGTCGCCCTGCACGAGGTGGACCTGGCCGTGGAGCGCGGCGAGGACCTGGGCATCGTCGGGCCGTCCGGGTCCGGGAAGTCGACCCTGCTGCATCTGATGGGCACCCTGGACCGGCCGTCGTCGGGCACCGTCGAGATCGCGGGCGAGCGGACCGGCGACCTTGGCGACGCGGCGGTCTCGCGGCTGCGGGCGCGCTGGCTCGGCTTCGTCTTCCAGCAGTCCCACCTCGCCGACCGGCTGAGCGCCGCCGACAACGTCGCCACCGGCCTCCTGTACGCCGGGGTGCCGCGCCGCCGGCGCCGCGGCCTCGCCCTCGAGGCACTCGAGCGGGTGGGGCTGGCCCACCGGGCCACCCACCTGCCCCACGAGCTGTCCGGCGGCGAGCGCCAGCGCGTCGGCATCGCCCGCGCGCTGGTCAACCGCCCCGCCCTGGTCCTGGCCGACGAGCCGACCGGCGCCCTGGACCAGGCCACCGGGCGCCAGGTGCTCGACCTCTTCCGCGAGCTGCACGCCGAGGGCACCACGATCGCCCTGATCACCCACGACCCGGCCGTCGCCGCCACCTTCGCGCGCCGCGTCGAGATCCGCGACGGCCGGCTCTCCCCGGTGGTGGTCGCATGAGCAGCGCACTCGTCGACGCCCTGGTCCTCGGCTGGCACGGCGTCCGCGGCCGGCCCGGTCGTGCGGTGATGAGCGCGGTCGGGATCGCCCTCGGCATCGCCACCCTGGTGCTGGTGACGGGCATCCCGGCCAGCGGGCAGGCCGACCTGGACCGCCGGCTCAGCGAGCTCGGCACGGACGTGCTCGTCGCGCAGCCGAACGGGGCCAGCGACCCTGCCCCGACCCTGCCCCACGAGGTGGCCGCCATGGTCCGGCGGATCCCGCCGGTCGAGGCCGCCGCGGCCGTCGCCAACCTCAACGCGCGGGTGCTCGGCGACCCGCTCGCCGATCCCAACCGGACCGCGGGCATCACCACCCTGGCCGCCACGCCGGACCTGCTGGCCGCGGTGCGAGGCCGGGTCGAGGCCGGGGTCTTCCTCAGCGACGCGACCGTCGACCTCCCGGCGGTGGTGCTCGGCGCCCGGGCCGCCGCCTGGCTCGGGGTCGACGGCGTGGACCCGGCGCGGCCCCGCCAGCTGCTGGTCGACGACACCTGGATGAGCGTGGTCGGCGTCCTCGCGCCCATGCCGCTCACCCCCGAGCTGGAGCAGGCGGCGCTCGTGGGCGCGGGCGCCGCCCGCACCCACCTCGGGTACGACGGCGGCCCCACGGTCGTCTACCTCCGGGCCGTCGAGTCGCAGGTCGAGGCGGTCCGCGACGTGCTGCCGGCGACCCTGGACCCGACGCTGCCGGGGCTGATCTCGGTCAGCCGCCCGTCCGACGCGCTCGCCGCGAAGCGCGCCACCCAGGGCACCTTCGCCGCGCTCTTCCTCGGGCTGGCCGGCGTCGCGCTCGCGGTCGGCGGGATCGGGGTGGCCAACACGATGATCGTGTCCGTGCTCGAGCGGCGCCGCGAGATCGGCCTGAGGCGAGCGCTCGGGGCGACCCGGCGCGACGTACGACGGCAGTTCCTCACCGAGGCGGTGCTGCTCTCGCTGCTGGGCGGTGCGGCCGGGACGGCGACCGGGGTGCTCGGCAGCGTCGGGTACGCGGTCGCGCGCGGGTGGCCGGCCGTCGTACCTCTGCCCGCCGTGGCGGGTGGCGTCGCCGGCGCGGTGGTCGTCGGCGCCCTGGCCGGCATCTACCCGGCCGTCCGGGCCTCCCGCCTCTCCCCCACCGCCGCCCTGGCGACGGCTTAGGGTCTCCGCGTGGCACGCATCCTGATCGCCGAGGACGATCCCAAGCAGGCCGAGCTGGTCCGCCGGTACGCCGTCGCGGAGGGCCACGAGGTGACGGTCGTGGGCGACGGCCGCGCGGCGGTCGACGAGGTACGGCGCCGCGTCCCGGACCTGCTGGTCCTCGACGTGATGATGCCCCGCCTCGACGGCCTCGACGTCTGCCGGATCCTGCGGTCGCAGCCGGAGTCGGAGGCGGTGCCGATCCTGGTGCTCACGGCCCGGGCCGGCGAGGACGACCTGCTCGACGCGCTCGACCTGGGCGCCGACGACTTCCTCACCAAGCCCTACAGCCCCCGGGAGCTGATGGCTCGGGTGCGCTCACTGCTGCGGCGTCACCGGGTGTCGTCGAGCGGGGTCGCGCGCCCGCCGATCACGGTCGGCGAGCTGGTGGTCGCGCCCGCCACCCACGAGGTCCGCTGGCGCGGCGTGCCCGTCGACTGCACAGCGGGCGAGTTCGCACTGCTGGAGACCCTGGCCGCCGAGCCGGGCCGGGTGTTCAGCCGCGAGCAGCTGATCGCCCGCTCCCACGGCGAGAGCGGGCACGTGACCCGCCGTACCGTCGACGTGCACGTGGCCAACCTCCGCAAGAAGCTCGACCCGGCGCTGATCCGCACGGTCTACGGCGTCGGGTACGCCTGCGCGGTCGCCCGGTGAGCGGTCCTCGCACCCGGGTGCCCTGGCGCCGCAGCCTGTTCGTCCGGATCTTCGGCATCGCCGCCGTGGTGGCCCTGGTCGCGGTGGCCGCCGCCACCTGGGCGACCGTGCGGGCGACCACGGTCGCGGTCCGGGAGGAGGAGCAGGAGTCGCTGCACACCGACGCCCGGACCTACGACGCGCTCGTCGACTTCGCCGCGACCCACCGGGACTGGGCCGCGGCCGCCCCGCTCGTGGACCGCCTGGCGCGGCAGGCGGGCCACCGGGTCAGCGTCACCGACCTGAGCGGTCGGGTGCTGGTCGACTCCGAGGACCGCACCGACCCGCGCGACCCGGCACGTGCCCGCGCCACGCTCGACCCGCTGGACGTCGACACGGTCCTGCGCGACACCCTGGAGCTCCCCGCCACCGCGGCTGTCGCCGAGCCCGCGGTCATCCCGTGCGACGAGGGCGACGGCGAGGGCTGCCGGCGCTACGCCGTCGCGCCACCCGGAGCCCTCGACAGCCGGGCCCTCGGGCCGTTCGCGGACTCCGACGACACCCGCGCATGGACCCGCCTGCAGGCCCTGGTCGACCGGTGCCTGGGCCGGGCCGGGCTGGCACCGGTCGAGGCGGTCGTCGAGGACCTCTCGGTCATCGTCGCCTATCCGGAGCGTCACGACGCCGTGGCCCGCTGCGCGGACCGGGCCCGCCGCGCCGCGCTCTCGGGGTACGTCGCCCCCGCGGCCCTGCTGTTCGTCGCCGACGGCTCGGCGTCGACCGCGGACGTGCTGTGGGACTTCTCCCGGGCCGCCCAGCTCCGGATCGCCTGGCTGGCCGGCGCGGTCCTCCTGGTCACGCTGCTGCTCTGCGCGGTGCTCGCGGGGAGCGTGGTCCGCCCGTTGCGCCGGATGGCCGCCGTGGCCCGACGGGCCGGGGACGGCGATCTGGGCGCCCGGGTGCCGGCCCGGCGCGCCGACGAGGTCGGCGAGGTGGCGCAGGCGTTCAACCGGATGGCCGAGCGCCGCCAGCAGCTGGAGGAGGCCAGACGGCGTCTGGTCGGCGACGTCTCGCACGAGCTGCGGACCCCGCTCGCCAACGTGCGCGGGTGGCTCGAGGCGGCGCAGGACGGGCTGGTCGAGCCCGACGACCGCCTGCTGGCCAGCCTGCACGAGGAGACCCTGCACCTGCAGCGGCTCGTCGACGACCTGCACGACCTCGCGCTCGGAGACGCCGGCGAGCTGCGGCTCGACCCGGTCCCGGTCGACCTGGCCCTGTTCCTGGCCCAGGTGGCCGAGGCGTTCGGCGGCGCGGCGGAGGCGTCCGGGATCGAGCTGGACGTCACGGCCGAGCCCGGCTCGGGCGTGCGCGCCGACCCGGTCCGGCTGCGTCAGGCGGTCGGCAACCTGGTCGCCAACGCGCTGCGTCACACGCCCCGCGGCGGCCGGGTCACCCTCACCGGCTCCTCCGGCAGGATCGCCGTGTCCGACACCGGGGAGGGGATCCCCGCGGACGACCTGCCGCACGTGTTCGAGCGGTTCCGCCGCGTCGACCCGTCGCGGAGCCGGGCCACGGGCGGCAGCGGACTGGGCCTGGCCATCGTCCGCCAGATCGCCGAGGCCCACGGCGGTGCGGTCGAGGTCACCAGCACCGTGGGCGGGGGCACCACCGTCGCGCTCACCCTCCCCGGCGAACCCGGCGAACCCGGCTCGCCCAGCGCTCCGGCCCGCTGATGAGAGGATCGGGGCGTGCCCTACCTGGACGTGTCCGGTCTCCGCAGCTACCACGAGATCACCGGCGCGGGTGAGCCGCTGCTGCTCCTGCACGGCGGGTTCTGCTCGATCGAGACCATGCGGGCCATGTCAGGCGAGCTGACCCCGTCGTACCTCGTGCACGCGCCGGAGCGGGCCGCCCACGGACGCACGCCCGACCACGGCCGGCCCTTCGACTACGGCGCGATGGTCGACGAGACCCTGGCCTACCTCGACGCCGTCGGCCTCAGTGACGCCCACGTGGTGGGCTTCAGCGACGGCGCGATCATCGGGCTGCTGCTGGCGCGCGACCACCCCGGGCGGGTTCGCTCGCTCGTGACGATCAGCGGCAACCTGGACCCGTCCGGCTTCGTGACCGAGAACCGCACCCCCAGCGCGGCGTGGCAGGCGGCGTCGGCGCAGATCGATCGGGAGTACGACGAGCTCTCCCCCGACGGTCCGGAGCACGCCCCGGTCGTCACCGAGCGGCTGATGGCGCTCTGGACCCAGCAGCCGCAGATCGCGCCCGCGTCGCTGGCCGGCGTGACCGCGCGGACGCTGGTGATGGCCGGCGACCGCGACAGCATCAGCACCGAGCACACCCTGACGATCGCGAGCGCCGTCCCGGACGCCCAGCTCTGCATCGTCCCCGGGGCCAGCCACCTGCTGGTGGTCGAGCGTCCCGCTCTGGTCGGCCGCGTCGTCCACGACTTCCTGCAGGAGAGACCATGAGCAACGACGGGATGCGCAGCACCTGGACCGACGTCGGCGCCGGGTGGGTCGAGCAGGAACAGACCTTCGACGCGGCGTTCGCGCCGATCACCACGGCCCTGCTCGCGGCCGCGTCGATCGAGCCGGGGCACCGGGTGCTCGACGTCGGCTGCGGCTCGGGCACCCTCCTCGAGGCGGCCGCGGCGTCGGGAGCGACGCCGGTCGGCGTCGACATCTCCCCGACGATGGTCGAGGCCGCACGGCGCCGCGTCCCTGTCGCCGAGGTCCTCCTCGCGGACGCCCAGTCGACCGACCTGCTGGCCGCCGCCCCGGGCCCGGCCTTCGACCGGGTGGTGTCCCGCTTCGGGGTGATGTTCTTCGCCGACCCGGTCGAGGCCTTCACCCGGATCCGGACCGCGACCGCGCCCGGCGGCCGGCTGGCCTTCGTCTGCTGGCGCAGCGATGCCGAGAACCCGATCTTCACCCGGGGCACCGAGGTGCTCACCCGCCGGCTCCCGCCGGTGGAGCGTGACCCCGACGGCGCGCCCGGCCCTCGGGCCTTCGCCGACCCGGACCGGGTCCGGACGGTGCTGGCCGACGCCGGGTGGGACCGGGTCGCCGTCGAGGCGCTCGACGTCGTCCTCGACTACTCCACCGCCACCAGCGACGGCGTCGAGGAGCGGCTGGCCACCATCCTGGCCACCGGCACCGGTCGCGACGCGCGGGCCCGCCTGGAGCCCGAGCTGGGAGCTGCGGCGTGGGCGGCGCTCCTCGACGAGGTCCGCACCGAGCTCCGGGCGACTCTCGTCAACGGAGCGCTCCGGCTGCCCGCCGCGACCTCGCTGGTCACGGCGTCGGCCTGAGCGATCAGCCGTTCTGGGCCAGCACGAGAGCGACGTCGTCGCTGGTGTCGTGCGAGCCGAAGGTCAGCAGCCGCTCGACCAGCCGGTCCAGGGCCTCGTCGACCGGGCCCTCGCCCAGCTCGAAGGCGAAGTCGTCGAGCGGGAAGAACTCCCCCTGACGGTCCCGGGCCTCGACCAGGCCGTCGGTGTAGAACAGCAGCCGGCTGCCGGCCGGCCAGGTGTGCTCGGAGAGGACCGGGGCGCTGCCCAGGCCGAGCGGCAGCGTCGGCTCGCCGGTGTCGACGAGTGCGGCGCCCGCATGGGTGACCAGCAGCGGCGGGTGGTGGCCGCAGTTGGCCAGCACGACGTGCTCACCGTGGAACTGGCCCAGGATCGCGGTCACGAACTCCTCGTCGCCGATGTGCTGCAGCAGCGCCTCGTCGATCCGGCGGGCGAGGCTGGCCGGGTCCGGCTCGGTGAACGCCGCGGCCCGGAAGGCGCCCAGCACGGCGGCGGCGGTTTGCACGGCCTCGAGGCCCTTGCCCCGCACGTCCCCGACGATCACGCGGACGCCGTACGGCGTGGCCGCGACCTCGTAGAGGTCACCGCCCACCAGGGCCTCCTCGCTGGCCGAGACGTAGCGCGCGGCCAGCCCGACCGAGCCGATCGCCGTCGGCATCGAACGCAGAACGGCCCGCTGGGCGGTCTCGGCGATCACGATCATCCGGCGCAGCCGCGCCTCGCGGCGGTCGCGCAGCAGCGCGGAGACCGTGGCGAGGACGGAGAGGCCGATGCACAGGCCGACCCGGAACCAGTAGGAGCCGGTCATCGGCAGGTCCAGCCAGAGGCCGCCGAAGGCCGAGGCGAGGACGGCGCCGACGGCCACCACGGCCGTGCGTCGCACGTCGGCGAGGAACGAGGCCACGATGGGGGCCGCGACCATCGCGGTGGTCAGCTGCAGCTCCCCGACCACGGAGATCGTGGTCAGCCCGGCCAGGAGCACGAGACCGATCAGCAGCCCCAGGTTCTCGCGCGGGTGCCGCGACCAACTCGTCATCACGCCTCTTATCCTTGCAGGCCGGTCGACATTCCGTCGCCGAACCCCTCCGGGGCCTAGACCACGGATCAGGACGGCGGGTACGGCGCCGCCTTCAACGACCGAGCCAGGTGCACGGCGTTCGCCGCCGAGGTCCGCGTCGTCGACGCGGTCTTCTCGGGGGTCTCGTCGAGGTCCTGGTAGTCGACGGACCCCATCGCTTCGCCGACCCAGTAGGTTCCGGCGTTCGCCGCGACCGAGAAGCCGGTGTCGTTCAGGGCCTGGAGAAGCTCGGCGACCACGTGGTGAGCGCCGTCCTCGTTGCCGACCACTCCGACCAGAGCCACCTTGCCGAAGGTCAGCATCCGGCCCTCGTCGTCGGTCTCGCTGATCTCGGCGTCCAGCCGTTCCATCACCACCTTGCTGAGCGAGGCGGGCTGGCCCATCCAGATCGGGGTCACGACCGCGAGGACGTCGGAGGCCAGCATCTTCGCGCGGATGTCCGGCCACTCGTCGCCATCGCCCTCGTCCGTGCTGACCCCGAACTTCACCGTGTGATCGGCCACCCGCACGACCTCGCCCGGGGCGCCGTGAGCGGCGAGCTCGTCGAGGACCTGCCGGCCCAGCAGCATCGAGCTCGACTCGGCCGGCGAGGGCTTCAGGGTGCAGACCAGGACGAGCGAGGTCAGGTCGCTCACGGCGTGAACACGACCTTGACCATGCCGTCCTCCTTGTCACGGAACTTCGCGTACGCCTCCGGGGCCTCGCTGAGCGGCAGCCGGTGCGTCGCGAACGACTCGGTGCCGAGCGGGTCGGCGTCGTCGGTGAGCAGCGGGAGGATGTCGTCGGTCCAGGCGCGGACGTTGGCCTGGCCCATGCGCAGCTGGATCTGCTTGTCGAACATCTGCATGAGCGGCATCGGGCTGGTCGCGCCGCCGTACACGCCCAGGACGGAGACGGTCCCGCCACGGCGGACGGCGTCGATGCCCTGGTGCAGGGCCGCGAGCCGGTCGATGCCGGCGTTCTTCATCAACGGCTGCGCGACGGCGTCGGGCAGCAGGCCGACGGCCTTGATCATCTTCTCGGCCACCGGGTTGCCGTGCGCCTCCATGCCGACGGCGTCGATGACGGCGTCGGCACCGCGACCCCCGGTGCGGGAGCGGACCTCCTCGCCGAGGTCGTCCACGGCGTCCAGGTCGATCGTCTCGGCCCCGCGGGCCGCCACCCGGGCCAGCCGCTCCGGGACCCGGTCCACGGTGATGACGCGCAGGCCCTCGTGCCGGGCGATGCGGGTGGCCATGTCACCGATCGGTCCGGCGCCGACGACCAGCAGCGTGCCGCCCGCGGGGACGTCGGCGTACCGCACGCCCTGCCAGGCGGTCGGGAGCACGTCGGAGAGGAACAGGAAGCGGTCGTCCGACGGCCCTTCGGGGACCTTGACCGGGAGGAAGTCGGCGAACTGCACGCGGAGGTACTCCGCCTGGCCGCCGGGCACGGCGCCGTAGAGCTTGCTGAAGCCGAGCAGGCTCGCGCCGGTGCCCTGGTCGCGGTTCTGGGTGGTCTCACACTGGCTGTAGAGCTTCCGCTCGCAGGTCCAGCAGGACCCGCAGCTGATGTTGAACGGGACCACGACCCGGTCGCCGACCTGCAGGTCGCGCACCTCCGGTCCGACCTCGACGACCACGCCCATCGGCTCGTGGCCGACGATGTCGCCGGGAGTCATGAACGCTCCCAACGGTTCGTAGAGGTGCAGGTCCGAGCCGCAGAGGCCGGTGGACGTCACCCGGATGATCGCGTCGGTGGGATCGACGATCGTCGGGTCCGGCACCTCCTCCA
The DNA here is from genome assembly GCF_037120545.1 of Nocardioides sp. CCNWLW216. Classification (NCBI taxonomy): domain Bacteria; kingdom Bacillati; phylum Actinomycetota; class Actinomycetes; order Propionibacteriales; family Nocardioidaceae; genus Nocardioides; species Nocardioides sp. CCNWLW216. The sequence goes on along the minus strand of NZ_JBBBBJ010000008.1, from coordinate 41,788 downwards.
CTCGAATGTCGCGGGGTCCTTGCCACGTCGCAGCCAACATGTCCGTCAGGTGCCCCGCAGGCCGTCGGGAGCCACGTACCCGTAGGGGTGACCGGTCAGCGGGCCTGGACCAGGTACAGGACGGCGATGGCCACGGCGGTCAGCCCGAGGGCCCGGCGGAGCAGGGTCTCGGGGAGGTGGGGCTGGAGGGCGGCGCCGGCGTACCCGCCGACCAGGCCGCCGAGCCCGGCCGCCAGGCCGACCGACCAGTCCGGGGCGATCGAGCCGGGCTGGCCGAGCGACAGCACGGCGAAGGCGAGCACCCCGACGAACGACGTCACCAGGGTGGAGGCCAGCGCGGCGGGGGCGACCACGCTCACCGCCATCCCGCTGCCGACGAGCAGCGGGCCCAGCACCGAGCCGCCGCCGATGCCGTAGAGCCCGCCGACCACCCCGACGACCAACGCCAGGGCGGTCACGGTGCGCGGCCGCAGCTCCCGCGCCCGTCGTACGACGCCCCCGCGGCGGGGTCGGAGGATCAGCAGCCCGGTCGGCAGCAGCACCGCGGCCGCGACCAGCCGGAAGACCGTCGGGTCGCTGACCACGTGCACGCGGAGCACCGCTCCCACCACGACGCCGGGGACGCAGCCCACGACGAGCGACCGGACCAGGGTCGGCTCCAGCTGCCCGCGCCGCCAGTAGCGCCACAGCGCCCCGGGCCCGGAGACCACGTTGAAGAGCAGGTTCGTCGGCGTGACCTGCGGGTTCGGCACGTGCAGGACCGACAGCTGCACCGGCAGCAGGAACACCGCCCCGGAGACGCCCACCGGTGCGGTCAGGGTGGCGACGACCAGCCCGACCAGGAGGGCCACCAGGTCGCGCTGCCACTCCATGGCGGCAACCTAGAGCACCCGCGACCGGGCGCGGGTGAAGTGTCAGTCCCGCGAGACCGGGCAGGCTCCCGGGCATGCAGGTCTCGACGGAAGGGTCCCGGCTGGTGTTCACCGGCGAGCTCGACGAGGTGTCGATCGCGCTGGCCCGCGAGAGCCTCGAGAGCGCGACGTCGGCGGGCCCGGTCGTGCTCGACCTCTCGGGTCTGACCCACCTGGCCAGCATCGGGATCAGCCTGCTGGTCGCCACCCTGCGCCGGGTCGGGGGCGACGGCCTCCAGGTCGTGGCCCGGCACGGCTCGGCGGCCGACCAGGTGCTCGACATGTACCGGATCCCGCACCGGAGCACCTGAGCGTCAGGTGTTCGTCGGGCACTCCGGGTTGGTGCAGACCCGCTCGTCGACCGTCGGGTCGCCGCCGCCCACGACCCCGTCGCTCGGCCCGACGGGACCGTCCGGCTCGACGACGCCGTCCCGGGCGCGGAGGCGGACCTGGGAGCCGCAGACCGAGCAGGGCTTCTCGTCGGTGTACATGCCGTACCCCGTACCCACCGCAGGGGTGAGTTTCTCCGGGTTCCGGCGAGGTCACTCGGGAGGCGTGCCCGAGACCGCCGTACGTCCCGTCCTGCTGACGTCCCCGCCCACCGCGGACGACGCGCTGCCCGGCGAGGCGGCCCGCTCCGCCCGTGGGCTCGACCCGGCGGACGTCGGGGCGGTGCTCCGCTGGGCGGCCGGGCTCGGCCCGCGGGTGCCGCTCCCCGCCTCCGGCGGGACGGTACGACGCTGGGAGCTGCTCGCCAGCGTCGGTGCCCAGGACCTGAGCGTGGCCCGGATGCTCGAGCCGCACCTCGACGCGCTGGCGATCCTGGCCGAGGACGGGACGACGCCGCCCGCGGACTCGACCTGGGGCGTGTGGGCCGCCGAGGGACCGGGTGCCCGGCTGACCGCGCACGGCGGCGACGACGCCGGCTGGGTCCTCGACGGCCGCAAGCCCTGGTGCTCCCTGGCCGGATCGCTCACCCACGGCCTGGTCACCGCCTGGGTCGGGGACCACCAGCGCCGGCTCTTCGCGGTCGAGATGGCCGATCCCGGCGTGACGGTCGAGGACGGCCAGTGGGTCCCGGCCGGACTCGCCGACGTGGTCACCACGCCGGTCGCGATGACCGCGGTCGCTGCGCGACCCGTCGGTACGACGGGCTGGTACCTCGAGCGCGACGGCTTCTGGTGGGGCGGGATCGGCGTGGCCGCCGTCTGGTACGGCGGCGCCGTGGGCCTGGCCCGCCGGCTGGCCCGGCAGGTCCGCGAGCGCGAGCCCGACCAGCTGGCCCTGATGCACCTCGGGGAGGTCGACGCCGCCCTGGCCGCAGCCCGCGCCACGCTGGCCGAGGCGGCGGAGGTCGTGGACGCGGGCGAGGTCACCGGCCCGGGAGCGGTCCTGCTCGGCGCCCGGGTCCGGCACGTCGTCGCGACCGCCGTCGAGCTGGTCGGCCGCCACGTCGCGCACGCCGTCGGCCCGGGACCGTTGAGCCAGGAGCCCGAGCACGTCGCCCGGGTCGCCGACCTGGCCCTCTACGTCCGCCAGCACCACGCCGAGCGGGACGCCGCCGGGCTGGGCGGGATGCTGGCCGAGCAGCACCCCGAGGAGGACCCGTGGTGACCTTCGCCCACCACCTGCCCGGCACGCCGCCGCTCGGCTGGACCGGCCACCCCCGCTACGGCGACGTCCCGGAGCTGGACCTGTCTGACGTCGACCGGCTCGTGGTCGTCGCCGCCCACCCCGACGACGAGTCGCTGGGCGCCGGCGGCCTCCTCGCGCGCGCCGACCGGGCCGGCTGGGTGGTCGACGTGGTCGCGGCCACCGACGGCGGGGCCAGCCACCCCGACTCCCCCACGCACACCCCCGAGCGACTGGCGACGATCCGGCGCGGCGAGCTGCAGCACGCCGTCGCCGCGGCTGCGCCGGGTGCTCGCGTCCGCACGCTCGGACTGCCCGACGGCGGGCTGGCCGGCCACGAGGACCACCTCGCCCGGACGCTGGTCGACCTGGTCGGCGACGGTCGCCGTACCCTCCTGGTCGCGCCGTGGCGCCGCGACGCCCACCCCGACCACGAGGCCGCCGGCCGGGCCGCCGCCACCGCCGCCGCCCGGACCGGCGCGCGACTGCTGGAGTACCCCGTCTGGTTCTGGCACTGGGGCGACCCCGAGGACGCGCCGTGGACCGACCTCCGCTCGCACACGCTCGCCGACGCCGACCGGGACGCGCGGGAGCGCGCCCAGGCCGCCCACCGCAGCCAGGTCGCGCCGTTGTCCGACCGCCCGGGCGACGAGGTGCTGCTCGCGCCCGAGCTGCTGGAGCACTTCGCCGGCCCGCGCGAGCTGTTCATCGCCGAGCGGCCGTACGACGCCGCGCTCGACGACCTGCACGCCGTCGATGCTGACCCCTGGGGCGCCGACACCCGGTTCTACGAGGCCCGCAAGCGCGCCCTGCTGCTGGCGGCCCTCCCCCGCGCCCGGTTCCGGCACGGCCTGGAGGTCGGATCCTCGACCGGCGCCCTGGCCGCCGACCTGGCCGAGCGCTGCGACGAGCTCCTCGTGCTCGACACGAGCCAGTCCGCGGTCGCTGCCGCCCGCGAGCGGCTGGCCGGCTCCGCCGGCGTGACGGTACGACGGGCCGCGGTGCCCGCGCAGTGGCCCGCTCCCCCGGCCGGCGGCTTCGACCTGATCGTGCTGTCGGAGGTCGGCTACTTCCTCAGCCCGGTCGACCTGGACGACGTGGTCGAGCTGGTTCGCGCGACCCTGGCGGTCGACGGCGTGCTGGTGCTCGCCCACTGGCGCCACGAGGTCGAGGGATGGCCGCTGGACGGCCCTGCGGTGCACGCGACCGTGGTGGCCGCCGGCGTACGGCCCGTGGTGGCGCGCTACGTCGACCGCGACGTCGAGCTGCTCGTGCTGGCCGACCCCGCGGTGCTGCCCGATCCGCGGGCGGAGGCGTGAGCGCGGTCGACCGGGTGCTCGTCGTGGTGCCCGCCCGCGACGAGGAGACCCTCCTGCCGGCCTGCCTCGACGCCCTGGCCCGCGCCGTGGAGATCGGGCACCTGGAGGTGGCCACCGTGGTCGTCGCCGACCGCTGCCGCGACCGCACCGCCGACTTGGCCCGTGCGGCCGGGGTGCACGTCGTCGAGACCGACGAGGGCTGCGTCGGAGCGGCCCGGCGTGCGGGCGTCGAGGCCGGGCTCGCCCTGCTCCCGCCCGCCCCCGACGACCGGACGTGGCTGGCCAGCACCGACGCCGACACCCGGGTCCCCCCGGGCTGGCTGCGCGACCAGCTCGCGCTCGCGGCCACCGGCATCGGCCTGGTGGTCGGTCCCGCCGTCCCCGACCGCCGCGACCTCGACCGCGGCACCTGGCGGGCCTGGCGGCGCCGGCACGCCGCGGCCGCCCTCGGCGTCCACGTGCACGGCGCCAACCTCGGGTTCCGGCTCGACGCCTACCGCGCCGCCGGCGGCTGGCCCCGGCTGCCCGAGCACGAGGACCGGCACCTGGTCGACGCGATGCTCGCCGCCGAGGTACCCGCTACGGCCGGGCCGCCGGTGACCACGTCCGGCCGGCTGCACGGCCGGGTCGGCGGCGGCTTCTCCGGCTACCTCCGCGGGCTCCGCGACGTCAGGTGAGGCTCAGGTGAGCCGGACTGCGACCAACGCGACATCGTCGTCCGGGAGCTCCGGCAGCAGGCCGCGCAGCAGCCGGTCGCAGAGCTCCTCGAGCGGTACGTCGTCCGCGACCAGCCGGGCCAGCTGCGCCTGCATGGCGGACAGGCCCTCGTCGAGGCTCTGCCCGCGGTGCTCGACGAGGCCGTCGGTGTAGAGCAGCACGGTCGCGCCGCGCGGCAGCACCACCACGGACTCGTCACGCTCGGTGTCGGGGTGCAGCCCCAGCAGCAGCTGGGAGGTGGCCGCCCACAGCGGCCAGACCTCGACCGGGTCGTCGGGGCGTCCCGTCGGCGGCATCGCCACCAAGGGTGGCGGGTGCCCGGCGTTGGACCACCGGAAGCGCATCGTCCCGGTCTCGCGCTCCGCGTCGGTCTGCTCGAGGCGGGCGACCACCGCTGTCGCTGTCGTCTCGACCTGCAGGGTCTGGATCGCCCCGTCCACGCGACGCAGCACGCCCGCCGGCCCCTCGCCGGTCGTCACCGCGATCCCGCGCAGCAGGCTGCGCACCTGACCCATGGCGGCGGCCGCCGCGGTGTCGTGGCCGACCACGTCGCCGATGACCAGGCTGGTCGAGCCGTCCGGCTGCTGGAACGCGTCGTACCAGTCGCCGCCCACCTGGGCGGACTCGGCTGCGGGCTCGTAGCGCACCGCGACCTGCAGGTGCTCGGGCTGCGGCGGCGCGGTGAGCATGCTGCGCTGCAGGCCCAGGGCGAGGTCCTGCTGCTGGGAGAAGGCCCGGGCGTTGTCGAGCGCCGACCCGGCTCGCACCGCGACCTCGGTCAGCAGGTCGAGGTCGTCGGAGGTGTAGGTCCCCAGGCGCCGGTCCCGGAAGACGCTCAGCAGGCCGACCGTGCGCGCCCGACCGCGCAGGGGTACGACGACCGCCGCGTCCGGTCCGAGCCGGCCGAAGAGGTCCCGGGCCTCGCCCGGCTCCAACACGGCCGCGATCGCGTCGGTCGCCCCGCGGCGGACCACGACCGGCTCGGCCCGGTCCAGGGCCTGCGCGACGTACGACGAGTCGGTGAGGGCCGGCAGCCGCACCTCGGCGTACCGCTGGACGAGCCCGCGGCGGTCCGGGTCGTGGTGCCAGGCGCCGATGTCGCGCAGCCGGTGCCGCCAGCCGTGGCCGGCGACCGGCCCGTTCCCCTCGACCAGGGTCACGACACACCAGTCCCCGAGCACGGGCACGACCAGCTGGGCCAGCCGGGCGACCGCCTCCTCGGCGTCGAGGGTGTCGGACAGCGAGCGGGTCACCTCGGCCAGCAGCGCCGAGCGCCGCCCCGCGCGGGCGACGGCCTCCTCGGCCGTGCGCCGCGCGGTGACGTCGACGAAGTAGACCGACAGCCCGTCCGGACTCGGCCAGACCCGGACCTCGTACCAGGTGTCGAGGGGCACCGGGTAGTACGCCTCGAACTCGACCGGCTCGCCGGTCTCCATGGCATGGCGGTAGCTCCGCTCGAACTCGCTCCCGACCGCGGCCGGGAAGAGCTCCCAGAGCACCCCGCCGACCAGGGGCATCCCGATCCCGCCGAGCAGCCGGAGCGCCTCGGCGTTGGCGTAGGTGAACCGCCAGTCGCGGTCGACGGCGAAGAACGCCGAGGGCATCGTCTCCAGGACCCGGGCGACGCGGGCCTCGCCGTCCTGCACGGCCGTCGTGTCGTACGCCGCCCCGACGACCCGGGCGGCCTCGCCGTCGGGTCCGGCGACGGCCCGCCCGCGCGCGGAGATCCAGCAGACCTCGCCGGAGGGCCGGACCACGCGGTACTCGGCGGCGTAGCCGCTGCAGGTCGCGATGGCCCCCGAGAGGGCGGCGGCGACCCGCTCCCGGTCCTCGACGTGCACCGACGCGTTGAACGCCTCGATGGTGCCGCCGAAGGTCTCCCGGGTCAGCCCGAACAGGACCAGCAGCCGCTCGTCCCAGCGCAGCTCGCCGGTGGCCAGGTCCCAGTCGAAGACGCCCACCCCGGCGGCGTCGACGGCGAGCTGCCAGAGCAGCCGGTCGTCGTCGTACGACGCGGTCAGGGCCGCCAGCTCCAGCTCGGCCAGCACCGGGCCGGCGAGCTGCTCGAGCAGCGAGACGTCCTGCTCGCTCCACTCGCGTGGGGCGCGGTCGAAGACGCAGAGCGCGCCGACCGTGTGGCCGTCCGCGACCAGCGGCACGCCGAGGTAGGACCCGACGACCCCCGACGTCACCGGCGGCAGCGCGTCGACCCGCGGATCGCCGGCGGCGTCGACGACCACGACCGGGCCGTCGGCCCGCACGGTGACGGTGCACAGCGAGTCCGCGGCCGGCGAGCGGCCACCGACCGAGTCGGCCGCGTCGCCCACCCCGCCCATCACCGTCTGGTCGTCGGCAACGATCGAGACCTGGGCCGACCCGGCCCCGGTCAGTCGGGCGGCCAGGTCGGCCAGTCGGTTGAGCGCCGGGATGCCGTCGGTCTGCCCCGCGAGCCGGCGGGCGTGCTGCTCGCGCGACGGCCCGACCTCGTCGTGCTCCGAGGACGGACCGCCCGTGGCGAAGGGACCCGGGCCGGTCATGGTCGACCGGCGGGGGCGTGGTGGGGCACGGGCACTCCAGATGGTTCGCCGCTACAGAGCGGCATCGTCGCACGGACCCGACCGCGATCGGGTCGGATCCGGGAGGGCGGGATCAGCCGGCGGCCGGGATGTCGGCGACGACGCGGGTGCCGGCCGAGGTGTCGTAGCCCCAGGCGCCGCACAGTCGCTCCACCATGGCCAGGCCGCGACCGCCGAAGGAGGTCGCGGAGGGCATCGACGCCTCGAGCCGCTCGACCTGGCCCCCGTCGCAGACGCTGAAGCGCAGCGCCCCGTCGAGGAGCACCCAGGCGACCTCGATGGTCCCGTCGTCGTGCGGTCGACCGTGCCGCACCGCGTTCATCACCAGCTCGCCGACCACGATGTTGGCGTCCTCGACCACGTGCCGCGCGGCGCCGCGCGCCTCCAGCTCGTCGGTCACGAACCCACGGGCAGCCGTCACCGAGGACACCTCGAACGGGAGGCGGACCCGGTCCGCCTCCGGGGGCACCGACAGTGACTGCATGTCTCCTTGGTGCCCGGGACCACCCTCGCCCAATCCGTTCACGAGGTGCGGTGGGGAAGGCCACAGATCCGGAGGACCCGTTGGGCGACGGTCCCCTCGGCCGCGAGCAGCTCGCTGGAGGGCGGCCCGTCGTCGCTGCGGGTCGCCCCGATCAGGGCCGCGATGGCCACGCTCGGGAAGTAGTCGACGTCGCTCAGGTCGATGACGACCGGCGTGCCGGCCGCAGCGATGTCCGCGCGGAAGACGTCGAGGCTGGTCTCGTCGACGGTGCCCGAGAAGGCGAGCGTGCGGGTGTCCGGGTCGTACGCCGAGGACAGCGGTCGTTCCTGCATGGATCGCAGCCTAGTGTCCCCCTCCTCGTCACCTCCCGGACGCTCCGACCGGTCACGATCGCGGCGTGAGCGACCCGACCGCCGACGACGTCCGCACCTACCTGGAGCTGACCCGCCTCCTCGACGAGGTCGAGCGCACCCGCCCCGAGCTCTCCGCCCCGCTGCGGCTGACCCTGGTCCGGGCGCACCGCGAGCACCAGGTGGCCTGGCTCGACGAGGTGCGCTTCCGCCTGGTCGTCGCGGAGCTCGCCGCGTCATAGGCCGGCCTCAGCCGTGGGCGGCGACGTCGGCCCTCAGGATCTCGGGCCAGCGGGCCAGGTCCTCCGGCGTCCGGGCGACCTCGAGCCGGGTCTGCGGCAGCAGCCCGGCCAGCGCCTCGGCCGTGGAGACCGGGTGGGCGGGGTCCTCGGTCCACGCCAGGATCGTGACGGGCACGGCGAGCGCGGCGATCCGCTCGGCCGGGGGCAGGTCGCTCTGCGCGGCGCCACGCAGCAGGGACGGCAGCAGGTCCTCCGACACGTCGGGCAGGGTGTCAGGGGTGTGCGCGGTGGCCGGGGGTGACGGGGCGAGCCGACCGGCCTCGACGAACGCCGCCATCCCCTCGGTCTCGACGACCTCGGCGGCCCGGAGGTAGTCGTCGGCCTTGGCCGTCCGGGTCGCCCAGGCGGTGGGCGGGATGACCAGGGTGAGCCCGGCGAACCGGTCCGGCTCGCGCACCGCCGCGTGCAGCAGGGTGCCGGTGCCCATGGACGGGCCGACCCCGTGCACCTGCTCGCCCGGGAACGACGCGTCGAGCAGCCGCAGCAGGTCCTCGGCGAGCACCGACCAGCGGTAGTCCTCGGGGACCGCCCGGCCGCCCGAGCGACCGTGGCCGCGGGCGTCGTACCGGAGCAGGCGGGTGCCGCTGAGCCCCCGACCGAGGTCGAGGTCGAGCAGCCGGTCGCGCTGGCGGCTGGAGGTGAGGCCGTGGAGCTGGACGACGGGATGCCCGCCCTCGTCACTCAGCTCCACGTCGAGCTCGGCCCCGGGAACGGTGAACGTCGGCACGTCGGCTCCTCGGACACAGGGTGAGGGCCCTAGGTTAGCGGCATGCGGCTGACCAACGTCGCGCACCTGCGACTGCCGTTCGGTCGGCTCTGGGGCTACGACCTCGAGGTGCGTGGATCCGGCGATCTCCTCCCGGTCTCCTTCGACCAGCGGCGCCACGTCGGCGCCGGCGACCGGCCCGGATCGTGGATGGCGCTCTCCTTCCGGCTGACGGCCCCCGTGGCCCGGGACGACCTCGCCGCGGCCTGGCTGGCGGTCGTCGCGCGGCACGGCACGCTGCGCTCCGCCTTCGTCCCGGGTCCCGACGGGCGCCCGGCGCTGCGCGCGATCGAGGTCGCGCCCGGCGGCTGGACCGAGCACGCGGTCGCGCCGGGCCAGGCGCCGAACGACGCCTTGCGCGCCGTGCTCGACGACGCGTGCTCGCCGTACCGTCGGCCCTCGCACCGGCTCTGCGTCCTGGAGACCGCGACCGGTCCGACCGTGGTGATCGCCGCCGATCACGCCCACGTCGACATGTGGTCGATGCTCGTCGTGGCCCGCGACCTCCTCCAGGCGTACGGCGAGGTGCGGGGCGGCCGCTCCCCCGCGCTGACCCCCGTGCCGGCCTTCGCCGAGCACACCCGCGCCCTGCGGGCCCGTCCGTCCGCGCCGCCCGAGGTCCGGTCCCGCTGGGCCGAGGTGCTGGCGGCGTCCGGCGACGTGATGCCCTGCTTCCCGCTCCCGTTGGGCGACGTCTCGGCGCCCCAGCGCGAGCGGGTCGAGGTCCGCGACGTGCTCGACGTCGACGACGCCGCCGCCTTCGCCGCCCAGGCCCGCGAGGACGGCGTCTCGACGCTCTCGCTGGTCGTCTCCGCGATGACCGCGGTGACCCGCGACCTCGGGGACGTGCCGCTGCGGGCGGTCTTCCCCGTCCACAGCCGGTACGACGCCACCTGGCACGACTCGGTCGGCTGGTTCATCACCAACTCGGTCCTCGAGTCGACCGACCCCGCCCCGCGGGCGTGCTCCGCCGCGGTCAAGGAGGCGATCGGGCTCGGCTCCTGGCCGCTGGAGGACATCCTCGAGCCGTGGGGCGGGATGCCCGAGGCCCCCGGCATGTTCGCCATCTCCTGGCTGGACCTGCGCCGGCTGCCGGTCCGCATCGACGCCGCCGGCCTCGAGGCCCAGTACGTCGGGGCCGCCGTGCGCACCGACGGTGTGATGCTCTGGTTCGTGCTCGACGACGCGGGGCTGCACCTGCGCTGCCGCTACCCCGACACCCCGGAGGCCCGACTCCACGTCGGCGGCTGGCTGGACGCGCTGGTCCAGCGACTGCGCGCCGACGCCGCCGCCTCGATCGGCGGTCGCCTGGTCCTCGGCGACCGGGTCTTCCGGGTGCAGCGGGCCGCCCGCACCGATGCCGCCGACCTCGTCGCGCTGCTCGCCGACGACGAGATCGGGCGGACCCGCGAGGGCGCCGACCTGGTCCGCTACGAGACGGCGTACGACGCGATCGCGCGCGACCCGGCGCAGTACCTCGCCGCCGTCCGGGACGAGGGCGACCGCATCGTCGGCACCATGCAGCTCACGATCGTCCCGGGCCTGTCCCGCGGCGGCACGACCCGGTTGCAGGTCGAGGGGGTGCGCGTCGCCGGCTCCGCCCGGGGCACCGGCCTCGGCACCGCGATGCTGGAGTGGGCGCACAACCACGGCCGCGCCCGCGGCGCCACCCTCGCCCAGCTCACCACCGACAACGCCCGTGGCCGGGCGCACGAGTTCTACCGACGGCTCGGCTACGAGGACACCCACGTCGGGTTCAAGCGGCCGCTCTGACCCCCTGCGGCCGGGGGTCAGAGCGGCTGCAGCCCGGTGATCACCCAGGTCCGACCGTCCTGCTCGGCCGTCACCCTCAGCTGGGCCGCCGAGACCGACTGCTCCTCGTCGTCCGCCCGACTGCTCCTCTGATCGAGGAAGACCAGCAGGGTGGCCTTGTCCTTCGTGAGCTCCTGGACGCCGGCCAGCTGGACGACGGCACTGAGCGTGAGCTGCTGGCCCGGGGCACGCTCGGCGAGGCTCTCGAACAGGGTGTCGTACTGCTCGCGGGCCTGGCCGCGGAGCACCTGGTCGGCGAACGCACGGGGGATGCTCGTCCTCCTGGTCGTGCTCGCGCCCCTCGCCTGGCTCGGCGTCGCCCTCACCGCGGTCTGGGGCTTCACCGACCTCCACGCGGACGAGGAAGAGGCCGCCTCCCGCTAGGCGGGAGACGGCCTCTGACCTGCATCTTCTTCGGTCGGGCTGACAGGATTTGAACCTGCGACCCCTTGACCCCCAGTCAAGTGCGCTACCAAGCTGCGCTACAGCCCGAACGGTCCCGGCCACGTGCACCGGAAACCGCGTGAACACTACCGCAGGGTGCGCGGGGACCTGGAATCGGGCCGGGGTGTGTCAGCCCATCGACTTCTGGCCGTCGATCGTCTCGCGCAGGATGTCGGCGTGGCCGGCGTGTTGAGCGGTCTCGGCGACCAGGTGCACGAAGACCCGGCGGGCCGACCAGCTCGCGCCGGGCGGGTTCCAGGGCGCCGCCGGGAGCGGCTGACGGGCGTCCAGGTCGACGTGGCGGAGCAGCTCGTCGGTCGTGGCCGCAGCCTCGTCGTACGACGCCAGCAGGGCCGCGAGCGTCTCGCCCTCGACCATCCGGAAGCCGTTCTGGTAGGCGATCACCTCGGCCGGTGGGTGGGACCAGTCGATGTTCGCCCAGTCGACGTCGGGCTGGACGGCGGGGCCGTCGGTGATGAAGTCGCACCACTGCCCCTCCACCGCGGTCACGTGCTTGACGAGGCCGCCGAGGCAGAGCTCGCTGACGGTCGGACGGGAGGCGGCCAGGTCGTCGGAGAGTCCCTGGACGGTGTGGCGGAAGAGGTCGCGATGCTTGTGCAGCGCGTCCAGCAGGTCGGCGCGCTCGGACGTCAGTGAGGAGGTCGTGCCGGGAGTGTCGATGGTCGTCATGGAACGAGGCTAGGAACCGCTGCGGTCAGTTCCTGTCCTCAATCAGAACCGTTCGTCGACGTCCTTGCCTTGGCCTGTCGTCCCTCGCGCCGAGCGGCGACGACGACGGCCACCAGGAGGAACGCGACGCAGGAGACCCGCAGCGTCGTCGCCGCGACGTCGAACCGTTCAGCGTCCAGGGTCAGTCTCATCTCCCCCATCCGGCCGTTCTTCCGGTCGAAGGTGGCGACGAGCAGCGTGAGGTGCCAGGAGGCGACCAGCGCAGCCGCGGCCTGCCACCATCCCGGCAGCGTGCGGTCGTGAACGCTCCCGCGACGCGCGAAGTGGGCCGTTCCCAGCAGCAGGGTGGGGAGCTGGGCGACCGCGAGCACACCTACGGCGTACGCCGGTCCCGTTCCCGGGATGGCGTCGACCCACGCAACGTGAGCCTCGCCCAGCACGAAGACCCACCCCATCAGCAGCAGGCTGATCGCGATCACCGCCGCGGCCACCCGGGGGCCGGATCGTCGGCGCGGGGACGACACGGACATGTCAGCGCTTGCGCTTCTCCCGCGGCCGCTGCTGGAGCACGATCGGGGTGCCGACGAAGCCGAACTCCTCGCGCAGCCGGCGCTCGATGAACCGCTCGTACGACGCGTCCAGCTTGCCGCTGGTGAACAGGATGAACATCGGCGGCGCCGTCGACGCCTGGGTGCCGAAGAGCACCTTGGGCTGCTTGCCGCTGCGCACCGGGTGGGGGTGCTCGGCGACCAGGCGGCCCAGGAAGTTGTTGAGGGTGCCGGTGCCGACCCGGGTCTCCCAGCCGGCCAGGGCCTTGTCGAGCGCCGGGACCAGCCGGTCGACGTGCCAGCCGGTGCGGGCGGTGATGTTGATCCGCGGGGCCCACTGGACCTGGACCAGGTCGCGCTCGACCTCGCGCTCCAGGTAGTAGCGACGCTCCTCGTCGACCAGGTCCCACTTGTTGAACGCGATCACCAGCGCGCGGCCGGCGTCGCGGACGGTCTGGATGATCCGCATGTCCTGCTCGGACAGCGACTCGCCGCCGTCGACGACCAGGACCGCCACCTCGGCGCGGTCGATGGCGGTCGAGGTGCGCAACGACGCGTAGTACTCGTGGCCGGAGGCGGTCTTGACGCGCTTGCGGATGCCGGCGGTGTCGATGAACCGCCAGGTCTTGCCGCCCAGCTCGATCAGCTCGTCCACCGGGTCGACGGTGGTGCCGGCGGCGTTGTCGACGACCACCCGCTCCTCCCCCGCCAGCTTGTTGAGCAGCGAGGACTTGCCGACGTTCGGACGACCGACGATGGCGATCCGGCGCGGACCGCCGGCGACCTCGCCGACGGTCTCCGGCGGGGTCTCGGGCAGCGCGGCCAGGACGGCGTCGAGCATGTCGCCCGAGCCGCGCCCGTGCAGCGCGGAGACCGGGAACGGCTCGCCGAGCCCGAGGTTCCACAGGCCGTACGCCTCGGTCTCGGTGCGCTGGTCGTCGACCTTGTTGGCGGCCAGCACGACGGGCTTGCCCGACGCGCGCAGGATCTTGACGACGGCCGCGTCGCCGTCGGTGATGCCGACGGTCGCGTCGACCACGAACAGCACGGCGTCGGCCAGCTGGACGGCCAGCTCGGCCTGGGTCGAGATCATGTGGGCCAGGCCCCGGGCGTCGGGGTCCCAGCCGCCGGTGTCGACGACGGTGAAGGCCCGACCGGCCCAGTTGGCGTCGTACGAGACCCGGTCGCGGGTCACGCCCGGGACGTCCTCGACGACGGCCTCGCGGCGGCCGATGATGCGGTTGACGAGCGTCGACTTGCCGACGTTGGGGCGACCCACGACAGCGAGGACGGGCACCGGCCCCAGCGGCTCGTCCGGGGACGAGTCGTCGACGGGCAGGTCGGGTCCGGCGGTCATGGTGCTCCTTGGTCGGTGACCCCGGTAGCGGGGTCGGGGTCGAGATCGCCAGGCGGCAGCTCGCCGGGCAGGTCACGGCCGGTCAGCGCCTTGGCATGGTCGAGGTGCACCAGGAGGTGCTCCCTCAGCAACATCGAGGTGTGCTCGACTTGTTCCTTCGTCCGCGGCCACTCCACCGCGGGGACGGTGTACGGCGCGCCGAAGACGATGTCGATGGTCGCACCCTTCGGGGGCAATGAGCCACTCCTGCCGCCCGGCTCGCGCGTGCCGATCATCACGACGGGGACGACGGAGGCACCCGCGACCATCGCGAGGTACGCCGTACCGCGGTGGAAGCGGTCCAGCTCACCGCTGCCGCGGCGGCCCTCCGGGAAGATGCCGCCGGCCGCGCCGTCGCGCAGCACGCGGAGCATCTGGCGCACCGCACGCGGGTCGGTGTTGAACCGGTCGAGGCGGATCTGGCCCGACAGCACCAGGAAGGTGCCGAGGGGACCGTCGAACATCTCCTCCTTGGTGAACACGTGCACCGGACGCGGGGCGTAGACCGCGAGCAACGGCCCGTCCATCACCCCGACGTGGTTGGCGGCGAACAGCACCGGACCGTCGGCCGGGACCAGGTCGAGCCCGTGCAGGCGGACGTCGTAGCGCCGACGGATCAGCCAGCCCGAGATCGGGCGGAGCCCGTGGAGCATGAAGCGCCACGGGAAGCGGGTCCGGTCGCTGCGGGGCAGCGAGCCGTGGTCGCTCACGCCACCCGGTCCACGAGGGCGACGACCTGGTCGATCACCTCGTCCAGCGTGTGGTGCGTGGTGTCGAGGTGAGCGGCACCATCGGCCATCACCAGCGGCGCCGTGGCCCGGCCGGAGTCGATCTTGTCGCGGGCGAGCAGCGACTGCTCGGTGGCGGCGACGTCGGTCCCGCCCTCCTCGGCGGCCCGGCGCAGCGCCCGGGCAGCGGGATCGGCGGTCAGGTAGACCTTCACCTGCGCGTCGGGAGCGACCACGGAGCCGATGTCGCGACCCTCGACGACGATGCCGCCGAGCGCGGCCTCCTCGGCGATGACCGCACGCTGCAGCTCCAGCAGCCACGCGCGGACCTCGGGGACGGCGCTGACCGGCGACACGGCGGCGTTGACCTCGTCGGAGCGGATCTCGACCGCGACGTCAGTCCCGCCGACCTCGATGGTCGGGGCGAGCGGGTCGGTGCCGGACTTGACCTCGAGCTCGGGGACCCGGGCCGCGACGGCCGCGGCGTCCTGGACGTCGACGCCGGCGCGCAGCATCCACCACGTGACGGCCCGGAACATCGCTCCGGTGTCGAGGTAGCGGAGGCCGAGCCGGTCGGCGACACCGCGCGACGTGCTGGACTTGCCCGATCCCGAGGGGCCGTCGATGGCGACGACGAGGCCGGTGCGGGTGCGGGCCGAGGGGGTGCTCACGGGCCCGCAGCCTACCGGTGGGTGACCCAGTCGCGGGACTCGAGGGACGTGAGTAGGTGCTCCGCGCGTCGCTCCTCGACGACCAGCTCCACCAGGCCGACCGGACGGCCCGGGTCGTGGTCGATCCGGATGTCCTCGATGTTGACCTCGCTGGCCACCGAGTCGGCCAGCAGCCGGGCCAGCTCGCCCGGGTGGTCGGGCACCGACACCCACACGGAACGCATCGGTCGGACGGGCCCTCCGTGCTTGCCCGGGATCGCCCGGGTGCCCGCCACGCCCTGCTCGAGCATCCCCTGCAGCGCCGTACGGTCCCCGCTGCCGACCGCGTCGATCACCCGGTCCAACTCGGTGCGGACCTCGCCGAGCAGCGCGAGCACCGCCTCCGCGTTCGCGCTGACGATCTGCCCGTAGAGGCGCGGGTCGCCCGCAGCCACCCGGGTGACGTCGCGGACGCCCTGGCCGGACAGCGCCAGGTGATTCTCGGGGCCGTCGGCCAGCCGGGCCGCGACCAGGCTGGCCAGCAGGTGCGGGACGTGAGAGGTCCGGGCCACGGCCCGGTCGTGCTCCGCCGGCGTCAGCCACACGGGTACGGCGCCGCAGAGCCGGACCAGCTCCTCGACCAGCTCGACGGCGTCCGGGTCCGACCCGGCGTGCGGGGTGACCGCCCAGGGCCGGCCGTCGAAGAGCGAGCCGGACCCGGCCAACGGGCCGGACCGCTCGCTGCCGGCCATCGGGTGGCTGCCGACGTACCGGTGGGCACGTGGCTCACCGGTCACGGTGCTCAGCGGCCCGGACTTCACCGAGCCGACGTCGGTCACGACCGCGTCCGTCTCCCGCAGGGCGGTCGCGATCACCGCGCCCAGGTGATCGGGCGGGACGGCGACCACGACCAGCTGCGGGCGGTCGTCGTCCGTGCGCGGACGGCCCGCACCCAGCCCGGAGGCGGTGCGGACGTGCTCCGGCGACGAGTCGGACAGCAGCACCTCGAGGCCGGCGCGGCGGCAGGCCAGGCCGATGGACGTGCCGAGCAGGCCGGTGCCGACGACCTCGACCGGCCCGACGAGCTCACTCATCCGCGTCGGGGACGGACCTGGTCCGGGTCAGGTCGCGGCGCAGCGCGGCGGCGCCGTGCAGGTAGACATGGGTGATGTCGGACTTCGGCAGGTCGGTCTCGACATGCGCCATCATCCGGACCACGCGCGGCATCGAGCCCGCGATCTCGAGCTCGCGGGCGCAGATCAACGGCACCTCGCCGAACCCGAGCTGGCGAGCGGCGTACGCCGGGAACTCCGAGACCAGGTCGGAGGTCGCGGTGAAGATCACCGAGATGAAGTCGTCGACCTCGAGTCCGTTGGACGTCATCACGTCGGTGACCATCTCGGCCACCCGGTCGAGCATCTGCTCGCGGACGTCCTCGTCCAGCTGGGTCGCACCACGCACTGCTCTCACTGCCACATCGCGAACCCTACCGAGGCTGGTAGTCCCCGAACGACCAGTGGTTGCCCTCCGGATCCGCGACGCTGCCGCCGCGGCCGCCGTACTCCTGGTCGACCATGGGCCGCTCGACGCTCGCCCCGGCCGCCACGGCACGGTCGAAGACGGCGTCCGGGTCGTCAACGACGAGGTACGCCGCGGAGCCTCCCACGTTGTCGACACCCGCGCCGGGGCGCGCGCTCCCGAACATCAGGCCACCGCCTCCCCCGGGCCACAGCCACTCGGCGTGCACGACCACCGAGGGGTCCGTCTCGTCGCGGTACGTCGCGTGCTCGGTGAAGCCGACCGCGGTGAGCCAGGCGATCATCGCCTCGGCGTCGCGGAAGGAGAGGGTGTGCCAGAGGCGGACATCGGCTGCTGTGGTCATGGCTTCAGCCTTCTCCGCCGTCGACCCCGCTGTCTTGAAGGAACGGGAACTCCTCGCGCAGCCAGGTGCTCGGCGGACAGCCCGCCAACGCGACCCACTCGCGGGTGAGGTGGGCCTGGTCGGCGTACCCGCACCGTACGGCGACCTGCGCCAGCGGCGCGGTCCCGACGATCCGGCGGCTGCGCTCGAAGCGGCCCACCCGCTGCAGCTCCTTGGGTGTCAGGCCGCACTCGGCCCGGATCAGCGTCGCCAGGTGGCGGCGGCTGTAGCCGACCTCGGCCGCCACGTCCTGCACCCGCGCACCCCGGGTGAGCCCGGCGAGCGCCCGACCGACGGCGGCTCGTGGGCGCGACTCGCCGTGTCGGGCCAGCGCGGCCGTCAGCTCACGCCCGACCAGCGCTGCCCACCGGTGACCGTCCGGTTCCTCCGCCAGCTGCTCCGGCAGGTGGCGCAGGGTCGACGAGACCTCCGACAGGTCGAGGAGCTCCCCGCTCAGCTCCGCCGCACCGACACCCAGCAGCGCCCGCGCGCCCGCCGTCGTCAGCGCCAACTGGACGCCACGCTGGGTGCCGTCGTGATGGATCTCCGCCGCCTCGGTGTGCAGCCCGGACACGCTCGACCACCCGCTCGTCCGAGTCTGCGACCGCCCGACCCACGACACCTGCAGCGGCGCATCCACGGGCAGCACGAAGGTCAGCGACGTCGACGGCAGCCCCCGGTGCACGCCCGGCCCGCCCAGGTCGACGTCGTACGTCGTCAGGGACGAGACGTACGGCGCGAGAGCTCGCGGCACGGCCATGTCGTCCGGCTAGTTCGCAGGCCGGTGGTTGAGCAGGTCGCGCCCCCCGGTGGTTGAGCAGGTCGCGCTAGCGACCGTGTCGAAACCCCCGCAGCCCGAGAGTCCACGTCGACCCACACGCCTTGGCGGTCGTGGGCTGCGGACCACTCCCTGCCGCCCGTCCGGAATACCCCTGTCGAGCGATAGGAAGAGGGGGCCACCTGGCGCCCACCCGCCCCCTCGTTGACCGACCCCCACAGGCTTCACCCACAGGCCCTCGAAAGGAACAGGCCACCGGGAAGCGGAAGCCGTCAGCGGTGCTGCACGTCCACCATTCCCTCACCCGCAGGGTCGACCTGGACCGCCCCCCGACGTACCGAGAACCGGGTTCCGGCGGAACACCCCGGACAGACCGGCCGGACCACGTGCGAATGGACCACCCCACACGGACTCAAGCGTCGCGTCGACGCCACCGGCACCCACCTCGTCGACGAGGCAGCGGGCCGAGCACCGACCGCTGCCCAACCTTCAGCGGTGGTCGCCGGACCCGCCGAGGACCGCACGGCGCTGCCGGTCGGCGAGCTTGTCGATGTTGCGCTGCGCGACGTCGTCGAGCGACAGCCCCAGGAAGTCCGCCAGGACGGCGGCGTACCAGAGCACGTCGCCCAGCTCGGCGGCCATGTCGTCTCGATCGAGCCGGGCGAGGTCGCCGTCCTGGTCGCGCACCAGCTTCTTGACCTTCTCGGCGACCTCGCCCGCCTCGCCCACCAGGCCCAGCACGAGGTGCATGAACTCGTGCGGAGCGTCCCGCTCGCGGGCGGTGCGCATCGCGGCGCGCTGGTAGTCGTCGCAGTCCACGGCGGGCACGCTACCGCGGTGCGGATCGGGGCCTCGGCGGGTGCCCTTGACCCGCCCTAGCCGGCGATCTCGCGCATCGATGCCTCCAGGTCCGCCCAGGCCGCCGAGTCCAGGTCGGGCATGTCCTCGACGTACCGGATGCAGATCCGCCAGGCCGTCCGGAGCCGATCGAGGGCGTCCGGGACCCACCCCCTGCCGTGGAGGTTCCGGCCGGACGACTGCGCGAGGCCGGCGAGATCCTGGGCCACACCGTCGAGCTGGTACTGCAGGTCGGCCCGGTCGAGCTCCAGGTCGTTCACCGTGATGTCGTGTGAGCGCTCCGCCGCGAGCGTGACCTCGCCGCGCTCCAGCGCTGCGCACGTGTCGACCGCGGCCGCGTCCGACCCCCGCCCGCAGGCCGTCACCACGACGAGGGCGACGAACGCTCCTGCACACCGCCACCTGGTTCTCCCGGACACGAGCACCATCCTGGGCCGATGGAGGACCGCCGTCCTGAGCCCGCGTGCTCAGATCTACAGCTTCGCGTTGTCCAGCAGCTCGCCCAGCTCGTCGAGCGTCAGCTCGCGCATCTCCCCCGACTTCAGCCCCCGCAGCACCACGGGACCGAGCTGGGTGCGGGTGAGGCGTCGTACGGGGTGACCGAGGTGGTCCATCAGCCGCCGCACGATCCGGTTGCGGCCCTCGTGGATGACCAGCTCGACGATCGACTTCTCCTTGCCGGACTCGATCATCCGCACCCGCGAGACCGTCACCGGCCCGTCGTCGAGCGTGACGCCCTCGAGCAGCGACTTCAGCGTGCGCCGGTAGATCTCGCCCTCGACCTCGGCGACGTACGTCTTGTCCACCTCGTACGACGGGTGCGCGAGCCGCTGGGCGAAGTCACCGTCGTTGGTCAGGATGATCAGCCCGGACGTGTCGGTGTCGAGCCGGCCGACGTGGAAGAGCCGCTCGGGCCGGTCGGCCACCAGGTCCTGGAGGGTACGACGACCCTCGGGGTCCGACATCGTCGAGACGACCCCCCGTGGCTTGTTCAGCACCAGGTAGACCTTCTCCGACACCGGGGGCAGCCGCTTGCCGTCGACGCGGATCACCGCGGTGCGCGGGTCGACCTTGGTGCCGAGGCGGGTGATCACCTCGCCGTCCACCTCGACCTTCCCGTCGAGCATCAGCTCCTCGCACTTGCGGCGCGAGGCGACGTTGGACATCGCCAGGAGCTTCTGCAGCCGGATCAGGCCGTCTGCGTCCGTCTGGAGACCGGTCTCGGCGCTGCCGCTGCTCATGTGACGTCCGTTCCGCCGTCGGGCTCGGTGCCCTGGCCGCTGTGGGGAGAAGGGTGGTGCTCGGGCGACGGGGCCGGAGTCGGGGCGGCCATCTCGGCCAGCTCCTCCTCGAGGTCGTCCATGTCCGGGAGGTACGGCGCCAGCTCCGGCAGCTCGTCGAGCGACGTGACGCCGATCCGCTCGAGGAAGTAGCGGGTGGTCCGGTAGAGGTTGGCGCCGGTCTCGCCGTCCTGCCCGGCCTCCTCGACCAGCCCTCGGGTCAGCAGGGTGCGCATCACCCCGTCGACGTTGACGCCGCGGATCGCCGAGACCCGCGCGCGCGAGACCGGCTGCTTGTAGGCGACGACCGCCAGGGTCTCGAGCGCGGCCTGGGTGAGCCGGGCCTGCTGACCCTCGAGCACGAACGCCTCCACCACGACGGCGTACTTCTCGCGCGTGTAGAAGCGCCAGCCGCCGGCCACGTGGCGCAGCTCGAAGCCGCGACCCTGCTCGTCGTACTCCGCCGCCAGCGCCGCGAGCGCGGCGGTCACGTCGTCGACCGGGTAGCCGACCGCGCTGGCCAGGCTCGCCACGTCGAGCGGCTGGTCGGCGACCATCAGCACCGCCTCCAGCGACGGCCGCAAGGCCACCACCGGCACCGGCAGCTGGTCCTCGGTCTCGCTCACTGCTCCTCCTCGGGAGTCTCGGCTGTCTCGGGTACGACGGGCTCGGGCGGCGCACCCTCGAACTCGTCGGTGACCAGGTCCTCGGCCTCCACGTCGTCGGCGCCGGTCCACCGCACGGTCAGCTCGCCCAGCGGGGTGACCTGGTCGAAGGAGACCGCTCCCTCGCGGAACAACTCCAGCAGCGACAGGAACCGTGCCACGGTCGTGAGCGTGTCGGGCGAGTCGCCGCACAGCGCGCGGAAGGTCATCGTGCCCGTACGACGGAGCCGGTCGACGACGATGCCGGCCTGCTCTCGCACGCTCACCTTGGCGGCGTGGATGTGGTGCAGGGTCAGCTCGAGCACCGGCTTCGGCTCCAGCGCCTTGGCGGCGAGGGCCGCGAACTGCTCCAGGCCGATGCCGATCAGCACCTCGGGCAGCAGCCGGGCGAACCGGTCCTCCAGCCCGACGGCCCGCGGGTGCCGCTGCGACTCCCCGGCCAACCGGGTCTCGAGGACGCTGGCCACCTGCTTGAACGCCTTGTACTGCATCAGCCGCGCGAACAGCAGGTCGCGGGCCTCCAGCAGGGCCAGGTCCTCCTCGTCCTCGACGTCGCCCTGGGGCAGCAGCCGGGCGGCCTTGAGGTCGAGCAGCGTCGAGGCGACCAGCAGGAACGAGGTGGTCTCCTCCAGCTCCCACACCGGTCCTCCGGCCTTGACATGGGCGATGAACTCGTCGGTGACCTTCGACAGGGCCACCTCGGTGATGTCGAGCTTGTGCTTGGAGATCAGGCTCAGGAGCAGGTCGAAGGGACCCTCGAAGTTGTCCAGGTGCAGCGCGAAGCCGGGCGCCTGCTCCGTCTCCCGCTCGGCGACCGGGCCGCTCATCCCTCGGTCAGCCGCCGGACCAGCGCGCTGTCGTCGCCGTTCTCCTCGTAGTCGGCCAGCACCAGGGAGATCGCCTCGCGCACCAGCCGACCGCGGTCGACCGCGAGCCCCTGGCCCCGGCGCAGCGCGAGCCGGGCGTGCTCGATCTCGAGGAGCTCGTCGGAGGTGACGTAGACCGTCATCTTCTCGTCGTGGCGCACCCGGCCGCTGGGCTTGCGCCGGCCCTCGGGGGTCTCGGGCGCCTCGGGCTCGTCGGGGACCGCGCGCACCGACTTCGGCTGCTCCGCCTCGACGGTGGGACGGAACAGGTCGTCGGCGGCCGGCATGCTCACGCGTCGGGCCACGCGGCGAGCACCTCCTTGGCCAGCTGGCGGTAGGAGTCGGCGCCCGCCGACGTCGAGGCGTACGACGTGATCGGCTCGCCGGCGACGGTCGAGTCGGAGAACTTCACCGTCCGGCGGATGACGGTGTGGAAGACCTTGTCGCCCCAGGCCTGCACCAGCCGGTCCATGACCTCGCGGCTGTGGAGGGTGCGGCCGTCGAACATGGTGCCGAGGACGCCGTCGATCTCCAGGCGCGGGTTGAGCCGCTCGCGCACCTTGTCGATCGTGGTCTTCAGCAGCGCGACACCGCGCAGCGCGAAGTACTCGCACTCCAGCGGCACGATCACGCCGTCGGAGGCGGTCAGCGCGTTGACGGTCAGCAGGCCCAGCGACGGCTGGCAGTCGATGAGGATGACGTCGTACTGGGCGATGGCCGGGGCGAGCACCCGCTGCAGGGTCTGCTCGCGCGCGACCTCGTGGACCAGCTGCACTTCGGCGGCCGAGAGGTCGATGTTGGAGGGCAGCAGGTCCATGCCGGCGACCCCGGTCGGGACGATGACGTCCTCGACCCCGACCTCGCGGTCCATCAGCAGGTTGTAGATGGACAGGTCCATCTCGTGCGGGTTCAGGCCCAGCCCGACCGAGAGCGAGCCCTGCGGGTCGAAGTCGACCAGGAGCACCTTGCGGCCGAGCTCGGCCAGCGAGGCACCCAGGTTGATGGTGGTCGTCGTCTTGCCGACGCCGCCCTTCTGGTTGCACATCGACACCACCCGCGCGTTGCCGTGCTCGGTGAGCGCCCGCGGCTCGGGCAGCTCGGGCATCGGGCGTCCGGTCGGGCCGAGCTTCACGTCGGCGTTCGCGGGGCGCTCGAACGGCAGGGGGTCGCTCAAGGGGTGCTCTTCTCCGGTGTCGCGGGTGGGGTGCTGTGCAGTGGACGGTGTCGACGGGACCGGGACCCGGGTCCGCGGGGGCATCTCCGGCGCACTGCTGTCCTCCATGCGACCGATTCCCCTCACGTGTCGGACCACCGTCCTGGTGGTACCAGTGTGCCTGTCCCGCCACGCCGGCAATTGTCGACACGGCGACACGGCGGCGGCTTCCGCGCGAGCCTAGGACCGGGGTCCGACGACCCACAACCCGGGTCCGTCATGCCGGGCTGAGTGCACCGGTCGGGAGGCCCGCCTGTGCACTCGGCCCCGGTGCTGGTGCACAGGTCGAGGTCCGCCTGTGCACCAATCTGTGGAGAACTAGGCGCGCACCAGGTCCGCGTAGTCGGGGTGCTTGTCGATCCAGCCCTTGATGAACGGGCAGCGCGGGACGACCTTGCGCGTGCCGTCACGTCGGACGTCGTCGAGGGCGAACCGGGCCAGCGCAGAGCCGACGCCCTTGCCCTCGAACGCGTCGGCGACCTCGGTGTGGGTGAAGATGATCGACTCGGTGCCCTGCAGGACGTAGACGGCGACGCCGGCAAGCTCGCCGTCCACCAGCGCCTCGTAGCGGGACTCGTCGCTGTTGTTGCTGACCTCCACGTCACTCATGGGTCGAGCCTAGCCACCCAGCCGGTGGAAGGCCGTGGTGGCCAGCACCAGCTCGCCGGCCGCGTCGGTGGCGTCCAGGTCGGCGATCGCGTCGATCACCCAGTCGTGGTGGTCCTCGGGGTCGTGGATCGTCTGCCGCAGCCGCCACAGCCGTACGGCGAGCGGCCCGTCCGCGTCGTCCGCGCCGGCCGGGGTGCCGGTGGCCGGCTCGATCTCCAGCAGGGCCGGGCCGCGGGCGTCGCCGTCGGTGCGGACGGTGTCGTGCTCGGCGTAGTAGTCCTCGATCGCCGCGTCCCAGGCCGACCGGGTCATCACGACCTCCCGCGCCGGCTCGGTGCGGTCGGCCGCGGCCCGCTCGAGCGCCATCAGCCCGGTCAGGTCGTCGCGGGCCACCAGCTCGACGCGGCGCCACATCGCGTTGCGGACCATCACCTTGAAGGCCCGGTCCTGCTTCGAGAGCGGCCGCGGCGGGGGCGGCGGCTCGTGGTGCGCGAGCTCGCCGCTGCGACGCGCCAGCGCTGCCGCCGGGTCGCTCAGGGCCTCCCACTCGTCGAGCAGCGAGGAGTCGGTCTGACGGATGGTCTCGCCCAGCCACTCCCCCAGCTCCTCCAGCTCGGGCGTGCGGTGCGACTCCGGGACGGTCTGGCGCAGCGTGCGGTAGGCGTCGGTGAGGTAGCGCAGCACCAGCCCCTCGGACCGCGCCAGCTGGTAGCGCGAGACGAAGTCGGTGAACGACATCCCCTGCTCGTACATCTCCCGCACGATCGACTTCGGCGACAGCGCGTCCTCGGGCAGCCAGGGGTGCCGCCCGCGGTAGATCTCGTACGTCGCCCCCAGCAGCTCGGCGAGCGGCTGCGGCCAGGTGATCTCCTCCAGCAGCCGCATCCGCTCCTCGTACTCGATCCCGTCGGCCTTCATCTCGTTGACCGCCTCACCCCGGGCCGCGTGCTGCTGGGCGAACAGGATCTGCCGGGGCGCCTCGAGCACCGACTCGATCACCGAGAGGATGTCGAGCGTGTGCTCGTCCGCCTCCACGTCGAGCACGTCCAGGGCCGCGAGCGCGAAGTGCGCCAGCGGCTGGTTGAGCGCGAAGTCCACGGGCAGGTCCTCGGTCACCACGTAGCGCCGACCGAACTCGTCGGGCTCCTCGAGCCGGGTCAGCACCCCGGAGTGGACCAGCGACCGGGCCAGGCGCAGCGCCCGTCGCGACAGCCGGAGCTGGTTGCGCCGGTCCTCGTGGTTGTCGGTCAGCAGCCGGCGCAGGACGGGGAAGGCGTCCTCCTCGCGCACCAGCACGTTGAGCAGCATCGAGTTGTCGACCCGCATCCGCGAGACCAGCGGCTCGGGAGTGCCGGCGACCAGCTTGTCGAAGGTCTGCTCGGTCCACACCACGGCGCCCTCGGGAGCCTTCTTGAGCTGGGCCTTGCTCTTGCGCTTGGCCTGCTTCTCGACGCTCATCGCGGCGTTCTTGGCGTCGGCCTTGGCCTTGGCCTTCTCGTTCTCGATGACGTGCTCGGGCGCCTGGACGGCGACGTACCCGGCGGTGTCGAAGCCGGCACGCCCGGCCCGGCCGGCGATCTGCAGGAACTCGCGCGACCGCAGCACCCGTTGCCGGTTGCCGTCGAACTTGGCCAGCCCGGTGAACAGCACCGTGCGGATCGGCACGTTGATGCCGACGCCGAGGGTGTCGGTGCCGCAGATGACGGAGAGCAGTCCCTGCTGGGCCAGCTGCTCCACCAGCCGCCGGTAGCGTGGCAGCATCCCCGCGTGGTGGACGCCGATGCCCTTGCGCAGCAGCTTCGAGAGGGTCTTGCCGAAGCCGGCGCCGAAGCGGACCTCGTCGAGGATCCGTGAGAACTCGGTGGTTGAGGTGTGAGCGGAGCGAGCCTCGAAACCGGGCTTCGGAATCCACTTCACCGTCGCCAGCCCGGTGGCGTGCTCGACCGCCGCGGCCTGGGTGAAGTGCACGACGTAGACCGGAGCCTGGCCGGTCGTGACCAGCTCCTCGAGCCGCTCGGGCATCGGCTCCAACGACCAGTCGAACGACAGCGGCACCGGCCGCTCGGCCTGGTCCACCACGGTGGTGTCACGGCCGTTGCGGCGGGTGAGGTCCGCGGCCAGCTCGGTGACGTCGCCCAGCGTCGCCGACATCAGCAGGAACTGAGCCTGCGGCAGCTCCAGCAGCGGCACCTGCCAGGCCCAGCCGCGGTCCGGCTCGCCGTAGAAGTGGAACTCGTCCATGACCACGAGGCCGACGTCCGCACCGTCGCCCTCGCGCAGCGCGATGTTGGCCAGGATCTCGGCGGTGCAGCAGATGATCGGGGCGTCCGGGTTCACTGCCGCGTCCCCGGTGAGCATGCCCACGTCCGCGGCGCCGAAGACCTCGCACAGTGCGAAGAACTTCTCGCTCACCAGCGCCTTGATCGGTGCGGTGTAGAACGACACCCGGTCGTCGGCCAGCGCGGCCCGGTGCGCCGCCTCGGCCACCAGCGACTTGCCCGAGCCGGTCGGCGTCGCGAGGACCACGTTGTCGCCGGCCAGCAGGGCGAGGATCGCCTCCTCCTGGTGCGGGTAGAGCTCCAACCCGCGCTCGGCGACCGCGGAGGTGATCTGGTCCAGCAGGTCGTCGGCGCTCACGGCCCCATCCTCCCCGACAGGGCTACCGGGCCCGCGGATGGGCCGTGGCGAAGACCTCGCGCAGGTTATCGACGGTGACGAGCGTGTAGATCTGGGTCGTGGTGACCGAGGCGTGGCCGAGCAGCTCCTGCACGACGCGGACGTCGGCGCCGCCGTCGAGCAGGTGGGTGGCGAACGAGTGCCGCAGGGTGTGCGGGGAGACGTCGCGGGTCACGCCGGCCCGGTCGGCGGCACGCTGCAGGACCGCCCACGCGGACTGCCGCGAGAGCCGGCCACCGCGCGCGTTGAGGAACAGCGCCGGGGTGCCTTTCCCGGTGGCGACCAGCTCGGGGCGCCCGCGCACCAGGTAGGCGTCGACCGCCTCCCGCGCGTAGGACCCGACCGGCACGATCCGCTCCTTGCTGCCCTTGCCGCGAAGCAGCACCGTGCCGACCTCCTGCGTGGCCTCGACGTCGAGGTCGTCGACGTCGAGCCCGACCGCCTCCGAGATCCGCGCGCCGGTGCCGTAGAGGACCTCCAGCAGCGCGCGGTCCCGCAGCGCGAGCGTCGTACCCGGAGAGCCGGCGGCCTCCAGGATCGCCTCGACGTCCGAGAGCGGCAGCGCCTTGGGCAGCCGCTTCGCCGGCGTCGGCGGCTTCACCGCACCAGCCGGGTCGAGGTCGGCCAGGCCGTCGGCCACGGCGAACTTGTGGAAGCCGCGCACCGCCACCACGGTCCGGGCCGCGGACGTCGAGCTCAGCGGCGGGTGGTCGGCGTCGCCCTCGCGCAGCCGCACCAGGAAGGCCGAGACCGTCGCCTCCGCGATCGCCGAGAGGTCCTCGACCCCGACCTCGGCGAGGTACTCCTGGTAGCGCCGCAGGTCGCGCCGGTACGACGTCAGCGTGTTGGCCGCCAGCCCGCGCTCGACGGTGAGGTGGTCGAGGTAGGTGCGGACGGCGCGCGCGACGCCGTCCGTCCGGACCGCCACCGCCTCAGCCAAGGGCTCGACCCAGGGCACTGTGCAGCACGGTGTCGAGGTCGGTGGCCTCCAGGCCGACCGCGTCGGCGACCGGCTCGTTGGTGAGCAGTCCGTCGTAGGTGTTGAGGCCGAGCGCGAGCGCGTCGTTGTCGGCGCAGGCCGCGGCCCAGCCCTTGTCGGCCAGCGCGACGGCGTACGGCAGCGTCGCGTTGGTCAGGGCGTACGTCGAGGTGTTCGGCACCGCGCCCGGCATGTTGGCCACGCAGTAGAACGTCGAGTTGTGGACCGTGTACGTCGGGTCCGCGTGGGTGGTGGGGTGCGTGTCCTCGAAGCACCCGCCCTGGTCGACCGCGATGTCGACCAGCACCGAGCCCGGCTTCATCGCGCTCACGAGCTCGTTGGAGACCAGCTTCGGCGCGGCCGCGCCCGGGATCAGCACCGCGCCGATGACCATGTCGGCCTCGGTGACGTGCTGTTCGATGGCCAGCTTCGACGACGCGAGGCCGTGCACCTGGTTGTTGTAGCGCCAGAACGACATCCGCAGCTTGTCGAGGTCGGTGTCGAGCAGGGTCACGTCGGCGCCCATGCCGAGCGCGATGTTGGCGGCGTTCTGACCGCTGACGCCGGCGCCGATGATGACGACCTTGGCGTTCGCGACGCCACCGACCCCGCCCATCAGCACGCCGCGGCCGCCCTGGGCCTTGAGCATCGAGTAGGCCCCGACCTGGGGCGCGAGGCAGCCCGCGACCTCCGACATCGGGTAGAGCAGCGGCAGCCCGCCGCTCGGCAGCTGGACGGTCTCGTAGGCGATGCCGGTGACCTTGCGGGCCAGCAGCTCCTCGGTCAGCGGCTTGTCGGCGGCGAGGTGGAGGTAGGTGAAGAGGGTCAGGCCCTCGCGCATCCGGTGGTACTCCTCAGCCACCGGCTCCTTGACCTTCAGCACCAGGTCGATGCTGCCGTCGGTGCCCCAGGCGGCGTCGGCGTCCGGCACGATGGTGGCGCCCTCGGCGACGTACTCCTCGTCGGTGATCGACGAGCCCACCCCGGCCCCGGTCTCGATGAAGACCTGGTGGCCGTGCGCGACCAGCTCGTGCACCCCGATCGGCGTGATCGCCACGCGGTACTCGTGGTTCTTGACTTCCTTCGGGATGCCGACCTTCACCGTGCGTCTCCTCTGCTCGTCGACCGGTCCGAGGGCACGAGACCCCGTGCCTGCGCCATCAGTATTGCCGTGACCAGCGGCGCATCGGTGACACGACCCGCCAGCACCGCCTCCAGCAGCTCGTCGAAGGGCACCCAGGCGGTGTCCATGTCAGCCTCCTCGTGCCGCAGCACGAAGTCGCCGCGGTCGACCGCCCGCAGCCCGCGCGCGAGGTAGAGGTGCTGGACCTCCGCGATGATCCCCGGCGAGGACCACACCGAGGTCAGGTGGGTCCACTCGTCGGCCTCGAGCAGTGCCTCCTCGCGCAGCTCGCGACGGGCGACGTCGAGCGGCGACTCGCCGTCGTCGCCGTCGCAGAGCCCGGCGGGCAGCTCGACGAACCGCCGCCCGGCCGGGTGCCGGTACTGCCAGAGGCAGAAGACCCGCTCCTGCTCGTCGACCGCGAGGATGATCGCCGCGCCCGGGTGCTCCAGCACCAGTCGCGTGAACGGCTCCTCCTCCGGCGTACGGCGGACCGTGTCGGACCGCAGCGCCATCACCCAGTCGTCGCGGTGCAGGTCCTGGGTGGCCAGGACCGGCCAGGTCACGGGTACGTCGCGCAGCTCGGGGCGGTCGTCGGGCATGTCGCGGACGCTACCGTGGCGAGCGTGAGCGACCGCAGCCTGACCCGCACCGAGGCCGAGGGGCGTGCCGCCCTCCTGACCGTGGACCGCTACGACCTGGAGGTGGACCTGCGCGGTCTGCTCGACGGCGAGCGCTGGTCCTCGGTGGCCACCATCGCCTTCCAGTGCCACGAGCCGGGGGCGTCGACCTTCGTGGACGCGGCCGGCGTCGTACGACGGGCGACGCTGAACGGTGTCGCCCTGGACCCGGCCGACGTCACGGAGGGCCGGCTGCCGCTGCGCGACCTGGCCGCCGACAACGTGCTGGTCGTCGCGATGGACACCGACGAGACCGCCGACGGCCAGGGCATCCTGCGCACCGTCGACACCGACGGCCTGGTCTACGTCTGGTCGTCCTTCGAGCCCGACGAGGCACGCCGGGCGTGGGCCTGCTTCGACCAGCCCGATCTCAAGGCGCCGCACGCCTTCACGGTGCACGCGCCCGCGGCGTGGACGGTCACCAGCTGCACCGCCCCGGACTCGGTGGTCGACGCCGAGGACGGCGGGCGGACCTGGCGGTTCGCCGACACCCCGCCGCTGTCGACGTACGTCGTCGTGGTGAACGCCGGCCCCTTCCACGAGATCCGCGCACAGCGCGACGGCTACGACCTCGGTCTCTACAGCCGCCAGTCCATCCGCGCCGTCCTCGAGCGCGACGCCGAGGACCTGTTCCGGGTCACCGCCCAGGGCCTCGCGTTCTTCGGGGAGCGGTTCGGCTCCCCGTTCCCCCAAGCCCGCTACGACCAGGTCTTCGTGCCCAACCTCGGCGGCGCGATGGAGAACTGGGGCTGCGTGACGTACGGCGACGGCATCCTGCCGCGCTCCGAGCCCACCCCGGACGACCGCAGCTGGGTGGCCGTCTTCGTGCTGCACGAGATGGCCCACATGTGGTTCGGCGACCTGGTGACCATGCGGTGGTGGGACGACCTCTGGCTCAACGAGGCCTTTGCGTCGTTCGCGTCGACCTGGGCGATGGCGAACGCCACCGAGTTCACCGACGCGTGGGCCACCTTCCTGATCGCCGAGAAGCTCGTCGCGTACGACGAGGACATGTCGCCGGCGACCCACCCGATCCGCAGCGAGGTGCCCGACGTCGCGCACGCGACGGCCAATTTCGACGGGATCACCTACTACAAGGGTCAGGCGGTGCTCCGCCAGCTCGTCGAGTACGTCGGCGAGCCGGCCTTCGTGGCGGGTCTGCAGGCCTACTTCGCGCGGCACGCCTACGCCAACACCGTCCTGGCCGACCTGGTCCGCGCGATCGCGGAGGCCTCCGGACGCGACCTGGACGCCTGGACGGTCGACTGGCTGGACCGCTCCGGCGCCGACACCCTGAGCCTCGGCAGCGGCGAGCTGGTCGGCACCGCCCCCGACGGCGGCGTCCCCCGCCCCCACCGCCTCGACGTCGGCTGCTTCTCCTGGTCCGGAGACCGGCTGGAGCGGGTCGCCCGCGTCCCGGTCGAGCTCAGCGGCGACCGGGTCGCGGTCACGCTCCCCGATGCCGACCTGCACCTGCTCAACGACGGCGACCTGACGTACGCCGCCGTCCGCACCGACCCGGCGTCCACCCGCACCCTGCTCGCCTCGGCCGGCGCCCTGCCCGACGCACTGTCCCGGGCGGTCGCCGTCGGGACCGCCTGGGACCTGCTCGTCCGGGGCGAGGCGGCCGCCACCGACGTCGCCGGCTGCCTGCTCGACGTCCTCGAGAGGGAGGACTCCCCGGCGGTCGTCGAGCCGTTCCTGGACCGCGCCTTCGCGCTGGTCGAGCGGTGGTTGCCGAGCGCCGCCCAGCCCGAGGTGCGGGCCCGGCTCGCCGACGTGGCCGCCCGCGTCGCCGAGCGCCCGGGCCTGCGCGGCTCCGCCCTGCGCACCGTCGCCGGGACCGCCGCGGGTGACGCCCATCGCGCCCTCCTCGACGCCGCGGCGGCCGACGACACCGACCTGGCCTGGCGGCTGCTCGCCCGCCGCGCCGAGCTCGGCGAGCCGGTCGACGACGGGGTCGCCGCCGTGCTCGAGCGCGACCCCGACCCGGAGGCCCGGTTCCGGGCGCTCGCCGTACGGGCCTCCGCGCCGGCGGAGGCCGGCAAGGCCGAGGCCTGGACCGCCCTGCTCGTGGACCGCGAGGTCCCGGCCGGCGGAGCGGTCCGCGAGGTCGCCAGCCGGTTCTGGCGGCCCGGCCAGCAGGAGCTGCTGCTGCCCTGGGCGCACCGCTGGTTCGACCAGGTCGCGGCCATGCCGCCGGGTGGGCTGCTGTCGACGATGTCGCTGGTCCGGATGACCTTCCCGCCGATCGGCGACGACGCCGTCCTCGCGCGAGCCCGGGACGCCGCCGCGGCCGACGGCGTCCCGGCGCCCGTGCGCTCGATGCTGGTGATGGGCGCCGACCGGCTCGCCCGGATGCTGCGAGCGCGGTCGGCCTAGCCCCTCGGGACCCGGTCAGTCCTCGTCGACGGGCTCGCGGCGCAGGCCGCTCTCGTCGATCGGGAACCGCAGCTCGCGCTGCCGCTCGATCGCCGCGCCGACCAGGCCCGCGAAGAGCGGGTGCGGGCGGGTCGGCCGCGAGCGCAGCTCGGGGTGCGCCTGCGTCGACACGTAGTAGGGGTGTACCTCGCGGGGCAGCTCGACGAACTCGACCAGGTTGTTGTCGGGCGAGACGCCCGAGAACACCAGTCCGGCCTCGGTCAGCTGGTCGCGGTAGGAGTTGTTCACCTCGTAGCGGTGCCGGTGGCGCTCCTCGATCGAGCCCGCGCCGTACGCCTCACGGACCACGGAGCCCTCGGCCAGCTCGGCCGGGTAGAGACCCAGCCGCATGGTGCCGCCCAGGTCGCCCGCACCCTCGACGTACGCCTTCTGCTCGGCCATCGTCGCGATCACCGGCTCCGGGGTGTCCGGGTCGAACTCCGTCGAGCCGGCCTTGGTCAGGCCGAGCACGCTGCGGGAGTACTCGATGACCATGCACTGCAGGCCCAGGCACAGTCCGAGGGTCGGGATCTTGTGGGTCCGCGCGTAGGTGAGCGCGCCGAGCTTGCCCTCGAGGCCGCGGATGCCGAAGCCACCCGGGACGCAGACCGCGTCCACGTCGCTGAGGTGCTTGGCCGCGCCCTGCGGCGTCCGGCACTCGTCGGAGGGGATCCAGCGCAGGTGCACCTTCGCCTCGTGCGCGAAGCCGCCGGCCCGCAGCGCCTCGGCGACGGACAGGTAGGCGTCCGGCAGGTCGACGTACTTGCCGACCAGCGCGATGGTGACGTCCTCCTGGGGGTGGTGCACCTTGCGCAGCAGGTCGTCCCAGACCTCCCAGTCCACGTCGTGGAAGGGCAGGTCGAGGCGGCGTACGACGTAGGCGTCCAGGCCCTCGCGGTGCAGCACCTTCGGGATGTCGTAGATCGACGGCGCGTCCGCGGCCGTGACCACCGCTTCGGTGTCGACGTCGCACATCAGCGCGATCTTGGCCTTGATGCTGTCCGGGAGCTCGCGGTCGGCGCGGCAGACGATGGCGTCGGGCTGGATGCCGACCTGGCGCAGCGCGGCGACGGAGTGCTGCGTGGGCTTGGTCTTCAGCTCGCCGGACGGCCCGATGTAGGGCACCAGGGAGACGTGGATGAAGAAGCAGTTGTCGCGGCCGACGTCGTGGCGGACCTGGCGGGCGGCCTCGAGGAACGGCAGCGACTCGATGTCGCCGACCGTGCCGCCGACCTCGGTGATCACGACGTGGACCTGGTCCTCACCGGTGCCGGCCATCGCCCGGATCCGGTCCTTGATCTCGTTGGTGATGTGCGGGATCACCTGCACGGTGTCACCGAGGTAGTCGCCGCGGCGCTCCTTGGCGATCACGCTGGAGTAGACCTGTCCGGTCGTGACGTT
Source organism: Nocardioides sp. CCNWLW216 (assembly GCF_037120545.1). NCBI lineage: Bacteria > Bacillati > Actinomycetota > Actinomycetes > Propionibacteriales > Nocardioidaceae > Nocardioides > Nocardioides sp. CCNWLW216. The sequence continues at coordinate 8,993 of NZ_JBBBBJ010000008.1, read as the reverse complement.
GGCGATCTGGTTGAGGTCGGTGTCGAGGAACCGCTCGTAGTGACCGATGTCGAGGTCGGTCTCGGCCCCGTCGTTGGTCACGAAGACCTCGCCGTGCTGGAACGGGTTCATCGTCCCGGGATCGACGTTCAGGTAGGGGTCCAGCTTCTGCATGGTCACCCGCAGTCCGCGCGAGCGGAGCAGTCGACCCAGGCTGGACGCCGTGAGCCCCTTCCCGAGAGAGGAGGCAACGCCTCCGGTGACGAAGATGTGCTTGGTGGGGGCGCCTGGCTTCACGGAACTCCATCCTATCCGAGTGGGACGGCACCTTCTGCACCCGACGCCCCGAAAGCGCCTCCGGTGCCGCCCAGCTGCCGCAGCAGGGCGAGGACGACACTCACCTGGCCGAGCGGCGTGTCGGCCGCGTCGACGGTGGCCAGCTCCTCGCCGGCCGGGTCGGAACGCAACAGGGCGAGCGCGCCGCCCGGGCGTCCGGAGGCCGTGTCACCGGCCACCACGACCCCGGCGGAGGTCTGGGCGAGACCGGACATCAGCCCGGCCAGCACGGCCGCGTCGGGCTCGTCGCCGACCGCGACCAGCACCAGCGGTGCCTTGGCGGCGTCGTCGTCGACGGTGGTGAGCAGCTCCCCCGCGGCCAGGCTCTCGCGCACCGCGGTGGTGTCGGCATCTGCGGGCGCGCCCGCGGCGGCCGTCGTGGCCGCGGCGACCCCCAGCAGCTGACCCATCCGGACGTACGTCGGCGCCTCCAGGTCGACCGACCCGTCGGGCAGCTGCGTCATCAGCTGGCTGCCCAGCGAGTCGACCAGGCTCCGCTCGCCGGGGTCGAGCAGGGACTCACGGACGTCGTACCGCCCGGAGACGGCGCCTCCGGCCGCCTCGACCTGTGCGGTCAGGGCCTGGACGTCGTCCTCGTCGACGCCGGGCAGCGTCACCAGCGCGGCGGGGTGGCCACGCAGCTTCCCGCCGTACAGGGTCGCGGCTGACTCGGTCGCGAAGTCGTCGCCGAGGGCGGCCGCGCGCCGCGCCTCGGCGAGCTGACGCTCCGCCGCCGAGGTGCTGGGGCCCTCCTCGGCGCGGCCCAGCTCGCTGAGCGGGCCGCCGCCGAGCACGACGCCGACCGCCAGAGCGAGGAAGACGGCGACGAGGGAGGCGATGTGGTGCCGGTAGGTGATCACAGGGAGGGTCCTAGACGAGGGGCAGGAGGTCGGCCAGCTGGTCGAGCCAGTCCTGACCGACGGGGGTGACGGACACGGACGCGGCGAGAGCGACGAAGCCGGCCAGCATCACGAGGAGCAGGTGGTGCGGGCGGACCCGCCCGGAGTAGAGCCGGGGTACGGCGGCCGCGTCGACCAGGCGGGACCCCAGCCGCAGCCGGGTCAGGTAGGTGCTGGCCAGCCCGCCGCGCTGCCGATCCAGGAACTCCTCGAGGCTGGCGTGCAGCCCGACCCCGATCACGATCCTCGCGTCGCCCGCGTCGGCGATCAGCAGCGCGGCGTCCTCGGCGGTGGCCGAGGTCTCGAAGACCAGCGGTCGCACGCCCATCCGCTCCAGGCCCTCGGCGCCGGATGGCCGGCCCGGGCCGGTGCGGACGACCACGTCCCGGGCTGCCTTCAGCACCGCGGCACTGGGGCGGTCGGCGTCGTCGTCGGCGTCGAGCACCACGACGTCGGGCCGGTAGCCGCGCTCGCGCAGCCGGTCGGCCACCCGACCGACCGCCACCAGCACCGGCTCCTGCTCCTTCAGGTACGGCTTGATCGACCGAAGCTCCGCCTCGTGCTCAGGGCCCGCGACCACGACCACCGCCGACCGGTCGGCGAACCGCGTCGCGGTCACCGGGAGGCCCTTGCCGTGCAGGAGCAGGTCCTGCTCGCGTCGGAGGAACTCGGTGCTGGTCCGGGTGAGCGACTCCAGCTGGGTGACCAGCCCGGTCCGCGCCGCGTCCATCTCGGCCTCGACCGTCGAGAGGTCGACCACGCGACCGGCGGCCCGCTCCGCGTCGCCGACGTGCACGCGGCCCTCGTGGACCCGGACCTGCCGGCCGTCCGCGATCGCCGCGAAGCCGTCGGCCCCGATCCCGTCGACCAGGTCGATCCCGGCCCGCGCGAGCACCTCGGGACCGAGGTTCGGGAACCGCCCGGAGATCATCGGCTGGGCATTGACGACGAGGACGGCCCCGCTGTCCACCAGGGCCCGGGCGCTCTCCCGGTCCAGGTCGGTGTGGTCGATCACCGCGATGTCGCCGGGTCGGAGCCGGGGGGCGAGCAGGTCGGCGCGCCGGCCGACCCGGACGGTCCCGACGATCCCGGGCAGGTCGGTCTCGGTGCGCTGTCGGGAGCTGAGTCTCATGGCCGGTCCAGTGTCACAAACCGCTCCGGCCCGTCCGGGAACCCCGCGCGGCCGGGCGCGTCGGCGTGGGCCAGGTCACCCCAGGGCGCGCGCCGGCCCTGCCACCTCGAGCAGCTCGCGGGCATGGGCCAGGGCCGAGTCGGAGTCGGCCATGCCGGCCATCATCCGCGACAGCTCGCTGATCCGCTGGGTGTCGTCGAGCACGGTGAGCCCGGAGCTGGTGACGGTGCCGTCGCTGGACTTCTCGACCACCACGTGCCGGTCGGCGTACGCCGCGACCTGGGGCAGGTGGGTGACCACCAGCACCTGGGCGGTCCGCGCCAGCTGGGCCAGTCGCCGGCCCACCTCGACCGCGGCCGCGCCACCGACGCCCGCGTCGACCTCGTCGAAGACGAACGTCGGCACCGGGCTGGTGCCCGCCAGGGCCACCTCCAGGGCGAGCATCACCCGCGACAGCTCGCCGCCGGACGCGCCCTTGTGGAGCGGACGCGGCTCGGCCCCGGTGTTGGCAGCCAGGAGCAGCTCGACCTCGTCCACGCCGGAGCCGCCGTAGCGCAACCAGCGCCTCCCGACCTTCAGGGGCGCGCCGCGCGTGACGCCGTCCGGCTGGGGCAGCTCGCTCTGGCGGACTTCGATGCGCAGTCGTGCGTGCGGCATCGCGAGCAGCGCGAGCTCGCCCGTGACGGCCTCGGCGAGCCGCCCGGCCGCCTCGGTCCGCGCCGCCGACAGCGCCTCGGCCGCCCGGGCCAGCTCGTCGCGCAGCGTCGCCTGCTGGGTCCGGAGCTCGACGATCCGGTCGTCGGTGCCGTCGAGGTCGAGCAGCCGCTCGGCCGACTGGGCCGCCCAGGCGAGCACCTCGTCGATGGTGTCGCCGTACTTGCGTGTCAGGGCGGTCAGCGCCGCTCGACGCTCCGAGACCGTGGCGAGTCGCGCGGGATCGGTGTCGACCCGCGCAGCGTACGACGCGACGTCGGCCGCCACGTCGGAGAGCAGGTAGGTCACCTCGGCCAGCCGGTCGGCCAGCTCGCCGGCCTCGCTGTCGTGCTCGCGGACCCCCTCAAGCGCGCCGCGTGCCGCCGAGGTGGTGGCGAGCGCATCGGGTGAGCCCTGCTCGCTGGAGAGCGCCTCGCGGGCCTGCTCGGCCGCCGTACGCAGGGTGTCGGCGAAGCCCAGGCGGGTCTCCTCGGCAGCCAGGCTCGTGTCCTCGCCCGGCTCGGGCTCCACGGCCTCGATCTCGCCCAGCCCGAAGCGCAGCAGGTCGGCCTCCCGCGCGCGGTCCCGCGCGGTCGCCACGACCTCCTCGAGCTCGCGCTCCGTCGCGTCCAGCCGTCCGTGCAGGTCCGAGTAGTCGGCGGCCAGGGCGGCCAGCGGCTTGCCGCCGAACCGATCCAGCGCCTCGCGCTGGGCCCGGGCCTGGAGCAGCCGGTGCTGGTCGGACTGGCCGTGCACCGCCACCAGCGGCTCGGCGACGCCGGCCAGGGTCGAGATCGGGACGGCCGCACCGCCCACGAACGCCCGCGATCGGCCCTCGGCGGACACGTTGCGGGCCAGCACGACCCGCTCGTCCTCGATCTCGCCGCCCGCGTCCTCCACGGCGGTCGCGAACGCCGACAGGCCCGCGACGTGCACCACGCCCTCGACCCGCGCGGTCCGCGCGCCGGTGCGCACGGCCCCCGCGTCGGCCCGCCCGCCGAGCAGCAGCCCGAGCGCGGTCACCACCATGGTCTTGCCCGCGCCCGTCTCACCCGTGATGACGGTCAGCCCCGGCCCGAGCTCCAGCGTCGAGGCGTCGATGACGCCGAGCGAGCCGATCCGGATCTCCTCAAGCATCGTGGTCCTCCCTCAGCTCGGGACGGCGCCGGCGCTCAGCCGACCCCCGCCAGCCCTCGACCGGCAGACCGAACTTCGCCACCAGCCGGTCCGTGAAGGGCGCCTCGTGGAGCCGGACCAGACGAACCGGCACCTCACCCCGCCGGACCTCGATCCGGGCACCCGGCGGCAGGTCGAACGCCCGCCGGCCGTCGCACCACAGCACCCCGGCGCCGTCGGCGCGTGCGAGCAGCTCGACCGCGAGCACCGAGGTCGGCGCCACGACGAGCGGTCGGGCGAAGAGGGCGTGCGCGCTGATCGGCACCATCAGCAGGGCCTCGACCTCGGGCCACACCACCGGGCCGCCCGCACTGAAGTTGTAGGCCGTCGAGCCGGTCGGCGTGGCGCACACGACCCCGTCGCACCCCCACCGCGACAGCGGCCGTCCGTCGACCTCGACGACGACCTCGAGCATCCGCTCGCGCGCTGCCTTCTCCACGCTGGCCTCGTTGACGGCGAAGGTCCGGAACACCTGCTCGCCGTCGTGGAAGACCCGGACGTCGAGCGTCATCCGGTCCTCGGCGCCGTAGCGGCGCTGGACGATGGCGTCGATCGTCGACTCGACGTGGTCGTACTCCGCCTCGGCCAGGAAGCCCACGTGCCCCAGGTTGACCCCGAGCACGGGCGTGCCGGCCGCGTGGGTGATCTCCGCCGCGCGCAGGATGGTCCCGTCGCCACCGATCACCAGCGCCAGCTCGCAGCCCTCGCTGGCCCCGACCTCGGCCGCGGTCAGCTCGATCGTCGGGTCGTACGCCGCCGGGTCCAGGCCCAGGTCACGCGCCTCGGACTCGATCAGCCGGACCACGATCCCGTGCCCCGTCAGTGCCTTGCAGAAGGCCAGCGCGACGTCGCGCGCCTCGTCGCGACCCGTGTGGGTCAGCATGAGGACGCGTCTCGGGCCGGTCATGGGTCCACCTTCTCACCCGCCACCCCCAGGGAGGCGGCAGCCCGCACCGTGCTGTGGATGTCGTCGGCGGTCACCGTGGCGGGCCCCTGACGCAGCCACAGGAAGAACTCCACGTTGCCGGACGGCCCCGGCAGCGGGCTGACGGTCACGGCCCGGGCGCCCCAGCCCCGCCGGGCGGCCGCGTCCGCCACCCCGGTCACGGCCTCGGCCCGCAGCTCCGGGTCGCGGACCACGCCTCCCTTGCCGACCCGCTCCTTGCCGACCTCGAACTGCGGCTTGACCATGAGGGCCAGGTCACCGTCGTCCCCCGTCACGCCCAGCAACGCGTCGAGCACGATCTCCAGCGAGATGAAGGAAAGGTCGCCGACGACCAGGTCGACCGGGCCGCCGATCAGCTCGCGGGTCAGCTCGCGCACGTTCGTCCGGTCGTGGACGACGACTCGCTCGTCCTGCCGAATTGGCCAGGCCAGCTGGCCGTAGCCCACGTCGACCGCCACCACCTGCGCGGCCCCGTGCCGCAACAGGACGTCGGTGAAGCCGCCGGTCGACGCCCCCGCGTCCAGGCAGCGCCGGCCCTCCACCGCGAGGCCGAGGGGCCCGAAGGCGCCCAGCGCCCCGGCGAGCTTGTGGCCGCCCCGCGACACGTAGTCCGGCCGTTCCGGGTCGTCGGCCACCACGATCGCGACGTCGGTCGTCACGCCGGTGGCCGGCTTGCCGGCCACGGCGCCCTGGACCTTGACCCGCTTTGCCGCGATCAGCTCACTGGCGTGCTCGCGCGACCGGGCCAGTCCACGGCGGACCAGCTCGGCGTCGAGTCGTAGGCGACGCGGTGGCACGGCCCGGTCAGGCCGGCTCGTCGGCGGGTACGTCGGGCTCCGCGTCGAGCGCCCGACGGAGCTCCTCGTGGGCGGTCTCGAAGACGCCCACGTGCTCCTCGATCGGCCGCTCCTCGAGCTGCTCGACGGCCTCGATCACCGCGTCCACCCGCGGCACTCCCGTGCGCACCTGCGCCGGGGCCCCGGGTCCGAAGTCGCCGTCCTCGCTCATGGGGCCGAGGCTACCCGTCGGTGCCCCCGGCGGGGGCTGCGGGCGGCGTGAGCTGGGCGGCGTCCGCAGGCTTTCCGGCCTCGTCGAGGTGGCTCCACCCGGCCACGGCGACCACCCGCCACCAGTCGGCGGGGGCGCCGTCCCCGGACACGGCCAGCGCACCATCGCGCACCTCGGCCGTCCAGCCCCCGAGCGCCACTGCGGCGCCGTCCACCTCCGGCGCCGCGCAGGGTTCGGTCAATCCGGCCAGGTCCGGCGCCAGGTACGTCGGCCGCTCGCCCGCTCTCGCCGCCACCAGCTCGGTCAGCCCGGTCACGCCGGTCAGCACGAGCAGGGAGTCGACCCCCGCGTTGCGCGCGCCCTCGATGTCGGTGTCCAACCGGTCGCCCACCATCAGCGGGTGGCGTCCACCGACGCGTCGCACCGTCTCGTCGAGCAGGGGTCGCTCGGGCTTGCCCGCCGTCGTCGGCGTGATGCCGCTGAACCGCTCGATCGTCTCGACCAGCACCCCGTGCCCCGGCGCCACGCCATAGGCCGTCGGAATCGTGTAGTCGCGGTTGCTGGCCACCCAGGGCAGCCCCTCCCGCACCCGCACGGCCACACGCATGATGTCGCGCCACAGCACCTCGGGCCCGTAGCCGGTGACCACCGCGACCGCCTCGTCGTCCACGCCGACCGGGACCAGCCCCTGCTCGGCGAGCGCCGACCGTAGCCCGTCGGACCCCAGGAGCACGACGCGCGTGCCCGCTCCGAACCGGTCGCCCAGCACCCGGGCCGCCGCCTGCGCGGAGGTCACGACGTCCTCGGTCGCCGCCTCGACCCCGAGGTCACGGAGATGCTCGGCGACACGTTCCGGCGGCCGAGCCGCGTTGTTCGTGATGAACGCGAGTCGCTGCCCGGCCTCCCGGGCGCGCCCGAGATGAGCAGGGGCGCCCGGCACAGCATCGCCTCCGACGTAGACCACGCCGTCGAGGTCGAGCATCGCCAGGTCGTAGCGTTCCGCGAGCGGGACGTTCGACGACCCAAGCATGCAGCCTCCTCCACGGTGGTGTTGTCGCTGCAGCCTACGATGCGACGATGGACACCAGTGCCGTGGTCGCGCCGCCGTACGTGGCGGGACCTCTGCACCTGACTCCGTTCCGAGGACTCATGCTCGCCCCGTCCCGCATCGGCGACCCGTCCTCGGCCCGCGCGTTCGCCCGCCCCTACACCTCCGTCGCCAGCCGCCTCTCGCGCTGGCAGGCCCGTGGACAGATGCATCACGACACCGAGCCAGCGCTCTACCTCCACGAGTACACCGCCGGCGGAATGACCATCCGCGGTCTCGTGGGTCTCCTCGACCTCTCGCACCGCGCGACCCGCATCGAGGACGCCGCGGTGCTCCCTCACGAAGGGATCCACCCCGCCCAGGCCGACGACCTCGCGGACCGGATGGCCGAGATGGCCCTGAACCCGGCCCCCATCCTGTTGGTCCACCGAGCCGCACCCGCGATACGAGACGTCCTCGACCGGCTCCGCGGCGGCCGCCCCGATCACTCGTTCACCGACCGCGCGGACCAGCACCACCGGGTCTGGGCCCTGCGCGATCCTGAGCAGCTCGCCGTGATCCAGGAGGCTGTCGCCGGTACCCGGACTCTGATCGCGGACGGTCACCACCGCTACGCCGCCTACCTCCGGCTCCAGCAGCGTCGCCCCGGCAGCGCCGCCGACCTGGGGTTGGCCATGCTCGTCGACCACGACGACACGCCGCTCTTTCTCGGTGCCATCCACCGGGTCCTCTCGGGCGTCCGGCTCGCGGACGTCGCCCGCGCCGCCGAGACGATCGGCGCCCACTTCGTGCCCGCACGCCCGGAGGAGGCCGTCGCCGCCCTCGGACCGTCCACCCTGGTGATCACCGACGGCGAGGGCTGGGCCAACCTACGGCTCGACGTCCCCCAGGACCGGGCGACCGTCGAGGTCCTCCACGACCTCGTCGTTCCCGCCCTGCCTCGTGGTCCGCGCGGCATCACCCACCACCACTCCGCGGAGGACGCCCTGGGGCTGGCCAGCCCGGACACCGCCGTAGCCGTCCTGCTCCCCGCACCCGACGTCGACCTGGTCCTGAGGATCGTGGCCAGCGGTCGACTGTTGCCGGAGAAGGCCACCTCCTTCCAGCCCAAGCCGAGCCTCGGGGTGCTCATCCGGTCGCTGCGCGACGGATGATGCGACCAGTCGACACCTCGATCTCGACCCGCGACGCCGTACCGCCGGCGCCCCGGAAGAACCGTCGCCTCACGGCCCCGCTGACCTCGACCACGTCACCTGGCCGCCATCCGGCGACCGAGCGCTGCACGCGCGCCGACCACACGGCGCAGTCCAGCACGTCGACCGTCTGACGCGACACCGGGCGGTCCTCAGGGCGTCCCACCACCAGTCGGAACGTCCACAGGACGTCACCGCTCGGCAATTCGCGCCGTTCGGGATCCTGCGAGACCCGACCGACCAGCTGCACCTCATTCACCGGATCGACCGGCAGCCTCGTCCTTGCGGGCTGATCCTCGACCTTCGTCTGCGCGACCATCGCACATCACCTCCGGGCGCACACGTTGCCGCGGAGCGCCGACAGCCCTGTTTCCGGCGGAGCCAAGCTGTGGAACAGCAGTCTCGGAGCACCGCCTGTGCACGATGGACGGCCCACGACCTCGGCAGACCACCAGGACAAATGCAATCAGGGCCACCCCCGAAGGGATGGCCCTGATTGGAATAGTTGTCCGGCGGCGTCCTACTCTCCCACAGCCTCTCGGCTGCAGTACCATCGGCGCTGAAAGGCTTAACTTCCGGGTTC